>JAYWAL010000115.1:0-10501 GCA_043782485.1 Acidobacteriaceae bacterium
AGTCTCCTCCGCTACTCCGACCACGTCGACACTCAGGGCCTGGCCCTATTCGAAGCCGCCAAACAAAAGGGTCTCGAAGGCATCGTCGCCAAAAGAAAATCCAGCATCTACGAAGAGCGCCGCAGCCCCAACTGGCTCAAAATTAAAATCACGCAAACGCTCGACTGCGTCATCGGAGGCTACGTCCTGCCGCAACGCGGTCGCCGGCATTTCGGCTCGTTAGTGCTCGGCCTCTACAACGAAGAACGCCAACTCATCCACGTAGGCCAAGCCGGCAGCGGCTTCGACGAATCCACCCTCGCATCCGTCTGGAAGGAACTCCACTCCCGCGAAACAAAAAAATCCCCGTTCACAGGAAAAGTCGAAGCCCTCAAGGAAGTCCGCTGGATCAAACCCCAGCTCGTAGCCGAAATCAAATTCACCGAATGGACCCAGCCCAGCGACGCCACCCCCAAACTCCGCGCCCCAGTCTTCCTCCGCTTACGCCCAGACAAATCGCCAGACGACTGCCTCTTACAAGCCGTTCCATAAGCACAAAACAATGGTGGCACGGGCGTCCCCGCCCGTGCGCCACGAATAGCCCCCGCCCAAACGACCCCCCACCCACTCTCAAGCCCACCCACCCCTCAGCCGATATCCCCCGTATCAGCACCCACATGGACACCATCCTGCTCGTCGAAGACAGCAAGTTCCTCCGCATCGCGACCGAACGCGCCCTCACCAAGGCTGGCTATCAAGTCTTTACCGCCGGAGACGGCGAAGAAGCCGTCACCCAGGCCACCGCCAAACTTCCACACCTCGTCATCCTCGATATGCTCCTGCCCAAACTCAGCGGCCCGGAAGTCCTGCACAAGCTCAAAGCCAACCCAGCCACCGCGCACATCCCGGTCCTCGTCCTCTCCAGCCTCTCGCAAAAAAACGAAGAAAAACTGATTCAGGAAGGCGCAACCGCTTTCCTCGAAAAAGGCCCCCTGCTGGAAAATCCCAGCCTCCTGCTCAACGCCATCAAATCCGCCCTAAAGAAAAAGGCCGCCGCAACCGGGCAACCCTAAGCACGCGTTGCCACTGGCGCCCTCGCCTGCGGGGTCTTGCCTCTACTTCAATTCCTTCATCTGCACCAAAGTCCCAAAATCCCTCCCCGAAGCCTCCGTCGCCCGCGCCACAATCGCTCCAAACCCATCCCGCAATTCCGGCCACTTCCCCACCAGCGCCCGCACCACGGACTGGTTCTCCGTAAACGTCTTCACCGTGTCCGAAACATCCGCCGCCTCATACTTCACCACCAGGTTCACTTCCCCAGCCACGCCATAGGCAAACATCGACTTAATCTTGTAAGTTCTCCCCACCCCCGCCAGCTCAACCGGAAAACCCTCCGGAGCATCCGCCGAAGCCACTTTCTGCATTTCGTCATACAGCCGGTCCGTCTCCCGTGTACTCAAGAAGGGGACAAGAGTCGCCAGATTTCGCGCCTGCAGAAAGTAGAACCAAGCGTTGTGCTTCTGGCCCTTGGCCGCAAATCCCCGCGCCTGGTCGGCAAACCACCCACTGTCATGCCCAGCCGCCAGCGTGGGCTTGACGTAATACCCGCCCAGCCGCCACTCCCCGGTCACATCCTGCAACACGAATGACACCGCATAGCGACCGTCGTCCCCTGTCACGTCCAGAATTGCCACCCCGTACCGCCCCGGCTGTAACCCATTCAAAACAAACACTGAACTCGATGCCGTCTGCCCAGATTTGCCGAACACCCCACATAAAAACTCCGCCCGGTCGAGCGGAGCACTCCCCTCAGTAGTCAGCAGATAAATCGCCTTCACCGTCGACAACGCCTTGGCAAAAGCGGCTTGATTCTCCTGCACCGCCCCGGCAATGCCTGAAAACGCTTCCGCCACGCTCGGAATCGCACTCTCCTTCAGCCCGGCCACGTCTCCCTTGGCCGCCAGAGCAAAATACTTGTGAGCCGCCGCTTCCAGCCCCGCCCGCGCCGGAGCCTCAAAATCCTCGCCAGTCGAGCAGCTTTGTCCCCAGGCCGCTCCAGCCAACATCAGCAGCGCCAGCCAGCCTCCCGCAGCCCTCGAATTCCCGACCCTTCGTAACATAGCCTGCAAGCTCGCTTCCCGCCGACGTTCCAACCAAGCGTTATACCTCGTACTTGTACTCTCGGGTAGCAAAATCGGCATCAGGGCCTGAGAAAGCGGTGCTAGAATCCCCTTGGAGACGCTCCCTAATGCGGCTAATGACATTCATCATCGCCGGGCTCTTTCTGGCAAGCTCGGCAGCCGGGGCCTCTCCAGCGGACGTCGCAAAACATCCCCAGCATCACCGCAAGCACCACAAAAAGCTGGTCCCGAAGCCCGTCGTGGCTCCCGAACCAGCCCCAGTGCCCCCACCGCCGCCCTTGGTCCCCATGCACGAGGCCGCCGTGCCCCCCAAAGTCACCTATGAGCGAGGCACGCTCACCATTGACGCCAAGAACTCCACCCTCACCGACGTCCTGAAATCGGTGGAAAAACTTACCGGTGCCAGCTTCGAAATCAGCTCTGGAGACACCAGCGAGCGCGTAGTCGGGCGCATCGGACCCGGCCCGGCCCGCGATGTCCTGGCCACCCTGCTCAACGGCTCCCACTTCAACTACGTGATGCTAAGTCCGCTCGATGACCCCAGCGCCCTTTCGCGCGTTCTGCTTACGCCCCGGGGCGCAGCCGTGGCCCAAACCTACAATGCCCAGCAGGTCCCGCCGCAGTACCAGCAACCCGTCCAGATTTCGCCCGCCCTGCAAGTCCAGCAGCAGAACGCGGCCGCCGAGGAATCCGCCGACAACGGCGATGCCCAGGACGAAAACGCCGACGCTCAAACCCAAGAACAGACCGACGCCCAGACCGACGGCCAACCCGACCAAACCACCCAGCAACCTCCGCAACCCGGCGTCAAGACCCCGGAACAGCTCCTCCAGGAACTCCGCCAGCAACAGCAGCAGGTCATCCAGCAACAGCAAGTCCCCCAACCCGGCCAAGTCCCACCTGAACAAAACAGATAGAACGGTTCATTCAGCGCAGGCGCACTCGCCCGCGCAATCCGCCGCCCAAAATGCACTGTTTTTTGTACGAGATGGAATCCAGCCCCGAAAGGGCCTCGAATCGAAGGAAAAACTAGTCCCCAGCCGCCGCTGCCCGCGCCCGGTCCACTACCTGCATCCCAGCCCGCGAACCAAACGCTCCCAGCACCATCCGCACCAGCAAATAGCTGGTCGCCACGCCCATCGCCAGGCTCAATCCCACCGATACCACCAACAAAACCGTCGCTAAAAATGCGTTCACTGGCCCCGCCCCAAAGAAATATGCCACCCACACAAGACTGCAACTCATACCCTAGTGTCACACGCCGCGCGATCACACGCCCACCAATTGCCCGCGTTGACGCTCCGCTCCGTTAGCAAATAAGATACATAAGCAGAGTTGTCTCTCTACACTCTCAGCCCTCTCTGTGCACCCCGTCCATATTACGAAGGGACAAGTTCGTCGGATCGATGCCCATTACCTCCATTACCGTTCGCGGCGCGCGCCAGCACAACCTCAAGAACATCGACGTCGAAATCCCCCGCAATACCTTCACCGTCATCACCGGCTTGAGCGGTTCCGGCAAGTCTTCACTGGCCTTTGACACCATTTACGCCGAGGGCCAGCGCCGCTACGTCGAGACCCTTTCCGCCTACGCCCGCCAGTTTCTCGACCAAATGGAGCGCCCCGACGTCGACGGCATCGACGGCCTCAGCCCCAGTATTTCCATTGAGCAGAAAACCACCAGCCGCAGCCCCCGCTCGACCGTCGGAACCATCACCGAAATCTACGATTATCTTCGCCTTTTATTCGCTTCCGTCGGCAAGCCGCACTGCCCCAACTGCGGCCACGAAATCGCCCGCCAGTCCGCCGACCAGATCGTCCACCGTGTGCTGGCCCTGAAGCCGGAAGATCGGGTCATGATTCTTGCTCCGATTGTCCGCGGCCGCAAAGGCGAGTTCAAAAAAGAAATGGAGAAGCTGGTCCAGCAGGGCTTCACCCGCGCCCGCGTTGACGGCGAAATCGTCAGCCTCGAAGACGATCTCCAACTCGACAAGCGCAAAAACCACACCGTGGAAGTGGTGGTGGACCGGTTATTGGTGAAGCCGGGGATTGAAGGCCGCCTGGAGAATTCCGTAGCCGTCGCCATGAAGCTGGCTGAGGGCCTGGTGCAGGTTGCCATTGTCGGCGGCGACGAGCAGCTTTACTCGTCAAAACTCGCCTGCCCCGACTGCGGCATCAGCGTTGCGCAATTGGAACCACGGTCGTTTTCGTTCAATAGCCTCTATGGAGCCTGCCCCGAGTGCCACGGCCTCGGCAGCAAATACGATTTCGATCCCGACAAGGTCATCAACGACTGGTCAAAGCCTCTACTCGACGGCGGCTTAGGCCCAGGTTCGGCGTCGGCCAATCTCTTAAACATGATCGAGATCGCCGCCAAGGCCCACAACATCGACCTGCGCCTCCCCTTCGACCAACTCACGCAAAAAGCCCAGAACATGTTTCTCTACGGCGACCACCCGGTTGACGGCAAGCCCACGGCAAAAGCCTCCAAAACCGGCTTCCGCGGCATCCTCGCCTACCTCAAACGCAACCTGGAGGAATCCACCTCCGACCGCTACCGCGAATCGTTAATGGAACACATGTCCGCCACGGCCTGCCCCGCCTGCAACGGACGCCGCCTCCGCCCGGAAAGCCTCGCCGTCAAAGTCCACAACATGTCCATCGCGGACTTCACCGCGCTACCCATCTCGCGCGCGCTCGAAACCGCAAAGAAAATCATCCTCAAGGGCCGCGACGAAATTATCGCCGGGCGCGTCATGCATGAAATTCGCGAGCGCCTCGAATTCCTGAACGCCGTAGGCCTGAATTACCTGAGCTTAGACCGCTCCGCCGCCACCCTCTCCGGCGGCGAAGGCCAGCGCATCCGCCTGGCCACGCAAATCGGCTCAAAGCTGCGCGGAGTGCTCTATGTCTTAGACGAACCCTCCATCGGCCTGCACCACCGCGACAACGACCGCCTCCTAGCCGCGCTCGACTCGCTTAAAAAACTCGGCAACACCGTTTTGGTTGTAGAACACGATGAAGACACCATCCGCCGCGCCGACTACGTCATCGACCTCGGCCCCGGCGCTGGCCGCCACGGCGGCAACCTCGTCGCCAGCGGCACGCCGCAGCAAATCACCGACTCGCTCGAATCCTTAACCGGAGCCTACATGTCCGGCCGCAAGAAAATCCCCGTCCGCACCCACCGCCGCCCCACCAATGGCAAAGCCATCACCATCCTGGGCGCGCACGAAAACAATCTCAAGCACCTCGACGTAACCTTCCCCCTAGGCGTGATGACGGTCGTCACAGGAGTTTCCGGCTCCGGAAAAAGTACGCTGGTCAACGACATCCTCTACCCCGTCCTCGCCAAAAAACTCTACCGCTCCCGCGCCGATGCCGGTAGCCACAAAACCCTAACCGGCTCCGAGCATGTCGACAAAATCATCCGCATCGACCAGTCCCCCATCGGGCGCACTCCGCGTTCCAATCCCGCAACCTATACCGGAGTCTTCAGCCAGATCCGCGACATCTACGCCATGCTCCCCGAATCCCGTGAGCGCGGCTACAAATCTGGACGTTTTTCCTTCAACGTGAGCGGAGGCCGCTGCGAAGCCTGCCAGGGCGGAGGCCAGCGCCGCATCGAAATGAATTTCCTTCCCGACGTCTACGTAGTCTGCGAAATCTGCGGCGGCAAGCGTTACAACCATGAAACACTGGCCGTCCGCTACAAAGGCTGTTCCATCGCCGATCTGCTGGAAACCCCCATCGCCGACGCCCTCGGCCTTCTCGAAAACATCCCCGGCGCGCGCCAAAAGCTGCAAACCATGGTCGATGTCGGCCTCGGTTACATCCAGCTAGGCCAGTCCGCCGTAACCCTCTCCGGCGGCGAAGCCCAGCGCATCAAGCTAGCCCGCGAACTCAGCAAACGCCAAACCGGAAAAACCATCTACCTCCTCGACGAGCCCACCACCGGCCTCCACTTCGAAGATGTCAGCAAACTCCTCGACGTCCTCCACCGCCTCACCGACCTCGGCAACACGGTCATCATCATCGAGCACAACCTAGACGTAATCCGCAACGCCGACTGGCTAATCGACCTAGGTCCAGAAGGCGGCGAAGAAGGCGGCCGCGTCGTAGCCCAAGGCACGCCGGAGCAAGTTGCAAAAGTGAAAAAGTCCTATACCGGTCAGGCGTTAGCCCACTACTTCAAATCCACCGCCTAGAAACACCCACGTGGGGACAGGCGTCCTCGCCTGTCCAGGGGAGCAACGCTCCGCAGCGCACTTGCATTTAAGTATCCATTCGGATACAATCGAACTGCCGTGAATACCTTGCTTCGGTCGTCCGATTTCGATTCCTGGCTGTCCGATCTCGCCGACCAAAAAGCGAAGGCTAGAATTTTGGCTCGCCTTACTAGCGCGACATTAGGAAATTTCGGCGATTGCGCACCCGTGGGAGAAGGTGTTTCCGAGATGCGGATCCACGTCGGTGCCGGATATCGCGTCTATTACCTGCGAAAAGAATCGACCATTTACGTTGTGCTGGCTGGCGGGGTAAAAGCATCCCAAGTAAAAGACATCGCCAAGGCGAAAAAAATGGCTCGGGAGCTTAAAAGGGGCAAATCGTGAAAAGAAAGAAAATAACCTACAAACCATTCGACGCAGCGGCCTATCTCAATAACGACGCTGTTATTGCGGAATACCTTACAGCAGCCGCCGAAGACCCAAATCCCGAGGTATTCGTCGCAGCTCTCGGTGATGTGGCCAAAGCCCGAGGCATGGCGCAGATCGCCAAAGACGCAGGCCTCGGCAGGGAGAGCCTGTACAAGACCCTGAGCGCTGGCGCACACCCACGCTTTGCAACCATCAATTCTGTCCTGCACGCCCTCGGGGTTAAGTTCACTGTCGTTGCCGACTAAGAGAGTTAGGCTGAGCCAACACTTCACAATAGGTAGATTCGGCAAAGCTCACAGTGCGACCAGCCTGCCACGTACTGCATGGTTTGCAATCCAAGTCGGGGTCGCTCGCCATCGCCCTCCAGCCATCAGAACTGTGGCATCGCAGCGCGGGATGCGACCGAATCTATCCAGCCCCGGACAACATCCTCATGATAGTTTGGGAGTCCCTGCTGGGCGTTTGCCTTTGCCAACAACGCCACTCCCAGTGACTGGAAGTTTCGCATTGCCCCCCAAATCACGGTTCCGGAATGTCGCGTAAAAAGATCAAAGGCGGAGGATTCGTGCGCCCTAGACCTACTTCCGTGAAACCCAAGCCGATTCCTGAAAATCCGCAAGCTCCCGGCGAAAGGCGATACTTGCGCCTCCACCGCAGCTATTGCCGTTTCTTCTTCCGGAAAACGTTGTCGCCACACGCGAAAGCCGTTGACGCTGTCTTCAGAATCTTCAATCAAGCTGTAGAAGAATGCATACAGCTGAAACATAAGGGTCGCGCCGATGTCTGTGGCCGACGATTCATCCCCGGGCGAAGGTAAGCTAGGCTCGTAGTGTTTTGACCGAAAATCACGGTAGATGATCCACAAGTTTTTGAAGTGTATGAATCGTTCTACGAAAATCCTGAACTCTTCGCGGCTTTTGTCAGTTTTTGGCTGATCTATTTTTTTCATGAACGCGCAGTTGAGCCTTCTTTGGTTTCAATGTCTTCCGTCACGTAATCGTGCGTCTGCTTACAATCCGGACACGTTAGCTTGCCTGGATTGGGCAACACGCTTCTCGCCAACACGCGATATACTCCGTCGTGGTAGCTATCCGCTGGTGCCTCGCCCACCTTCAGATCGACTTCGCATTCTTTGGTCTTACATCTTACAACTAGTAATCGCATCACGATTGTGGCCCCAAGTACAATCGTATCATTTGCGAAACCCTCAATAGACTGTCAAAAAGGAACAAGGCACATACACGTGCCGGAGGTTCTTATGCGTATTGGCGTTAATCTTTTTATCTGTTTCGTTTCGGCGGTCGTTTTACCGCTGCGCGCACAAACACAGGACGCCATCAGAAATGGGGAACCTTTTAGCATGCGCGTCATAAGCGTTCGCAGCATAGCCCAGGAAGGCCATGTAGGCTTCAGCAAATCGTTGGAAGTCTACGCTGTTTCAGCAAATGGGCCAACGAAGTCGTACGTCTTGTACTGCACCAAAGCAGCACCGCAATCCGGACAGACATACACGGCGTTGGACGAATACGTAAGTGGAAACTACTCATGGCTGCATCTGTGGCCCGTTGAAAGACCAGCCCCGGCTGCTGGCCCAGGCTTTTGATCTCCCTATCCCCACCCGGACAAGGGATGCCCCGTTCTTTGCGAAGCAATGGGCAGGAACGATGCCGCAGGAAACAACCCCTCTCTTCGACGGAATCCACACCTACGCAAAACCATCTCCACGTTGTAGGTATAGAATTCACTCTGCAAGACCACGCCACGTCTGAGCAAGGAGATTCGGCGATGAAAGCTTTGTTGGCTTTGCTGGTGTTCGCTGGCGGTATCGCTTCCCACGCTGCGGATTTGCAACGCGAAGTGCGATCCATGGATTTGCCAAAGTATCCCCCTTTGGCTTACCAGGCGCGCATTCAGGGCACGGTCCGGTTGAATGTTGCGGTCGACGCGCAAGGCCAGGTGACCAAAGCGACGGTGCTATCCGGCCACGGGCTTTTACAGGCGGCCGCTGCTGCAAATGTGAAGACCTGGCGCTTCGCGCCCCTGCCCGGCGGCAGCCCTTCAGAAATCACGGTCAACTTCGTATTCAAGATCGAGGGCAAGGAAACACCCTACGTCGAGGCGAGCAAACAACGGTCGCGCATCAGCCTGGACCTTCCCGGAACCATTGAAATCTCTGCGCCCCCGATGACCGCGGTGTACGAGTCCACGGATTCGAAGAAATTGTCTAGCGCAAGGCCGAGCGTGTCCCTGCCTCAATCGGAATAGACGGCGGGCCGCCCGTTCAAGCCATCTTCCTTTGGAACGCAGCGTCGCTAGGCGGGTGGCCGACCCTTTGTTGCTTTCGATCTCTCTTCCCAAACGAAATCTCGGGTGCCCCGTCCTCGCGTTTTTTGCGAGGGCGGGAACGACACTGCCAAAACCCAAGACTCCGAACGGCTTTTCGTCGTACATGCGTTCCCGCTCTCGCCCATTGCTTCGCAAAGGCCTGCCTTGAGCGAGGCCCAGGGAACGCAGCATCCAGGATTCTATTTTGTGAAAAAAATCAAAATCGACTGGTAAGGACCGGCCATCCGCCTTTCGTCCAGGACGCCAGAATCACCTAGCGGCACCGCCCTACCGCCTCTTCCCCGCCGCCGCATAAGCCACACCCAACCACTCCAGCACCCCGCGCAAATCCTCTTCGTTCTCCATCTCGAACACATACCACTTCGCCGCCGCCATCTGTGTTTCCCCAATTTTCGTTTCCCGCCGCAACTGACCCATTGTTTTCGCCGACGCCCCCTCCAGCTTGAACGCCACCGCATTCGCCGATCCCATCGCCCGAGTCTTCGGCAACGCCGCAAAAATCGCCGCCCCGCGGTACAGCGCCGTCAACCCAAACATCGGTTTCGCCAATACGCCAGGCCAACCCAGCACCTCCGCCGCCAGCAACCCGGACCACACCACCATCTCCTCAGAAGTCTTAGCCAGCGACGCAGTTCGTTGCTTACTCACGTATTATCCTTTCCTATTATGGAACGACGGATGCCCCACCGTAATTTTTCGCGCCCTTTGCGAAAGATTAGAGCCTGCCCTGAGCGAAGCCGAAGGGATGGGAAGCCGCTCCGCCGATACAACCTGCGCGAGAAAACCACAATCCCAATCCCCGCGATTCACTTTTCCTGTAAATTCAGTACAGTCAAAGGATACCCTGCTTGGATTCCCAACCCCTCCCCGATCTCGAGCTTCCTCAGGAACTACCTCCGCCGCCCGAACCCACCGGCCCCTGGCTGGAAAACCCACCCTGGACTGGCCTCGACCTGCTCCTCCTGGGCCTCGTGCTGTTCTTCGGCATCGTACTCTTCACCGCCATCACGTTGGGCGTCCTCCACGCCACGCAAGCCAAGCCCATTACGGAAATCGCCGGCAACCCCAGCGTTTGGATCGCCATCCCCGCCATGGGCGGAGCCTACGTTGCCATGTTCGCCGTGCTCTTCTGGCTGGCCCACGCCCGTGGACTCAATTTCTGGCAGTCCTTAAATTGGAACTGGCCGCAAGGCCCGCTCTGGCTGGCCTTTCCCGCCGTCGGCTTTTCCCTCGCCCTCACCGCCGGGCTCCTGCAAAAAGTCCTGCCCATGCCCAGGGAACTGCCCATCGAGAAAATGTTTCTCCAACCCGGCGCGCCGCAACTCCTCGCCCTGTTCGGAGTTCTCGTCGCTCCCTTTGTCGAGGAAGTTCTTTTCC
>JAYWAL010000116.1:0-64867 GCA_043782485.1 Acidobacteriaceae bacterium
GTGACCCTGGACACCTACACGCAGGCAGTGACGAGCGCAAAACGGGCGGCGCAAATGAAAGTTGCTTCTCTGATCGCGCCTCCACCGAAGAAGTAAACCGGAAAGATAAGCACTCACTTTCGGCTGCATCGACGCGCCTTAGTGCAAAGTGCAGCCGAAATCGAGCCCTTACTGCACCCTCGTCTGGAGAAGGCGAGGTCTGTAAACCATTGATTTGAAATGGCGGGGACGACGGGACTCGAACCCGCGACCTCTGCCGTGACAGGGCAGCGTTCTAACCAACTGAACTACGTCCCCACTTGCGATGCTTACGGGTAAGCGGGAACCCGTTTCCACGAGCCTTAGTGTACCAGAGGGTGATGCGGTTCGTCACTTTGCAAACCATGCTTTGCGAGCGATCCGCGGTGGTCTTCCGAGCGGATCGATTTTCAGTTGCTATACTCGCCTCGACTTGCATACTTCCGTGTTTCCTCTTTTTATCGAAGCACTGCGCTCGGTAAACCAGGTTGGGTACCTGGTGGGAGGGCTTGTTTTATTTGGCTTGGGGCTCCTGATTGCGGGGCATGAAATCCATTGGCGCCTGCACGCTACGCGCCTAATAGGGACGATCGTGGGTGTGCGCGAGCGCGGCGGATATTATTACACCGTCTATCAGTACACGCTGCCGACCACAGGCGCGCTGATCGAAGCTACCTCCAGTTCCGGATCCACGTCTATAAAAGGCCGCACTACCGGGACGAATCTGTCTTTACTGTTTTTTCCCGACAACCCCGAGCAAGCGGAACCTGCCGGTAGTTGGTTTTTCATTGCCGTCGGCGTCGCGTTTGCCTTACCCGGTCTGTTTCTGCTGGGCATCGCGTTTCGCGCAGGAGCGCCCACGTCAATTACGGCGTTGGTCTTTGGGATTTTCCTGGTTTTTGCGACGTTTCGAATTCGCGCAATTCTTGTTCCGAGAGCGGTAGGCGGGCAGATGTCTTCGGTGGCGACGTGGAAAAAAGAACGCCAGGATCGCCGGAAAAGTGAATTGCTCGCGATTCCGGTGCGGCCAGCGGAGCAGATTCAGGTGACCCTGCGAGGCTCCGTCATGCTGGTGCGGAAGCCGACCAACCCTCGGGCCGCTGGTGGCTTCTTGATCTTGCTCGGACTCATCCTGCTGGCGGCAGGTCTGTGGACGGCGCGCAGAACCCAACATCTCGTGTCCGCGGGGGTGCGCTGTTCGGGCATCGTCACAGAAGTTGAAACCGTTTCCGGATCTGACAACGATACGTATCGCGCCATCGTCGAGGCTACCCTGCCGAACGGCGAGACTTTGTTGTTTCACGACAAGGTCTCAACCAAACCAGCGCTTTACCACGTGGGAGAGCAGGTCGTGGTCCTCTACTTGGCGGACGACCCCATTCGTAGCGCGGTCATTGACCGGGGGAAATGGAAGTGGCTGGTGCCTTTTCTGCTGCTTGTGATTGGCGGAGGGTTGCTGTGGTTCGGACTCCACGTTTTCGGTTCAGCCTCGGCCGACAGACAAACCCCACCCGCGCCACCCAGCGGACCGATCACCCGGACGTAGCTTCCGCCCATGATTTCATCGTCGAGGCGCGGAGCGGCGGCTCATGCGGTACTCTAAAGGGCGCGTTGCAAGTTGCCGGGGTTTAGACCCCGGAGTCGAGACGAATGTCCACAGCATTTTCACGCACAGCTCGAGCCTTGGCAGCGGATGGTTTCCGCGGGTCGTTTCTCGCGCTAACGTTCACTCTTTTGCTGCTCGCGGCGTGGGTTGGCTGGTTCTTTTTCGCCCAAATTCCCAGGTATGAAGTGACCCCGACGGCACGCCTGGAGGTGGACCAGGAAGTGCGTCCGGTGCAATCCCCGGTGCTGGCTCGGGTAGTGACCAGCAATTTGGAGCTGGGACGCGTGGTGCATGCTGGCGACGTGCTCGTAGAACTGGATTCGGAGACTCAGCGCTTTCAAGTGCAGGAAGAAACCGCGCACGTTACCGCGCTAACATCTGAAATTGCGTCTCTGAGGGCACAGGTCTCAGGCATTGGGCAGGCGCGGGTGCAAGAAAAACAGACTTCGAACATTGCCGTGGATCAGGCTACAGCAAAGTTTCGCGAGGCGGATACCATGGCGAAATCAGCCTCGGACGAGGCTCACCGCCTGGATCAACTGAAGAAGCAGGACTTGATTCCCCGGCGCGAATACGAACAAGGGCAGCTAGAGGCGGAGCGGCGGCGGGAAGCGGCGGAGAGCTTGCGGCTGGAAGCGAGTCGCTTGCAGCAGGGCCAGGGCACACGAGAGAGCGACCGCTTGGTGCAGTCTGAGAATCTGGCGGGTACAATTCGGAAATTGGAAGGTGAGCAGGCAACGGCGCGGGCCAGTATTGATCGGCTCAATTATGAGGTGGAGCGCAGGGTGATTCGCGCGCCGATTTCGGGCAAGCTGGCCGAGGTGGCGGAGATTCGCCCCGGCGGCGTTGTGGATGAAACTGATCGGCTTTGCGCCATCCTTCCTGAAGGACGGCTGCGAGCCGTGGCGGAATTCGCTCCTTCGGACGCTTTGGGAAGAATTCGACCGGGGCAGTCCGCGCAGCTCCGCCTCGATGGTTTTCCCTGGACGCAGTACGGCAGCATCCCCACGACCGTGACCAACGTGGCTGGCGAAATTCGGGACGGGAAAGTACGCGTGGAGCTGAACCTGACGGGCAGTGCTTCCCTTCCGATCAATCTGCAACACGGGCTGCCGGGCGCGGTGGAGGTTGAGGTGGAGCGGCTGACGCCCGCCAGAATTGTGCTCCGAGCCGCTGGGCAAATGCTGACTGCGCCGTCGCGCGGCGCCAGGAGCGCTCTTGCCCCGACCCCGTAGGTTCCCCGCATGAGTCGACGTTTTTTTGTTCCAGAAATAATTCAGTCGTCGGCCATGGACTGTGGTCCTGCTTCTCTGAAGTGTCTGCTGGAAGGCTTTGGCATTTCGGTCAGTTACGGACGACTACGCGAAGCTTGCCAGACCGACGTGGACGGAACCTCCATTGACACGCTGGAAGAGATTGCCGGACAACTTGGTCTGGCGGCGGAACAAGTGATGGTGCCGGTGGACCACCTTCTGCTTCCCGAGGCAGAGACCCTGCCCGCGATCGTTGTGGTTCGGCTCCCGAACGGGACGACCCATTTTCAGGTGGTGTGGCGCCGGCATGGCAATTTGCTCCAGTGCATGGACCCCGCGACTGGGCGACGTTGGGTGACCTGCGCGACGTTCCTCAGGGAAGTGTACGTCCACAAGACGGTAGTACCAGCGGAAGCTTGGCGCGAGTGGGCCGGGTCACCGGCGGCTCAGGCAGCATTTCTCCGACGCCTGAAGAATTTGGGTGTGGACGGAAAGAAGCTGCTGCGAATCGCGCTCACCGATCCTACGTGGCGATCATTAGCCCAGTTAGACGCGGCAGCCCGACTAGTGCAAGCCATCTGCGACGGAGGCGGAGTCAAGCCCGGACGCAAGTGCCGCAAGTTGATGGATCAATTTTGCCAGGACGACAGCAAGATCCCGGCAGACTATTGGTCGGTGACTCCGGCAGATCGTCGAGCAGACGTTCCCGCGGATAACGAAACCGAGCTGCACCTCAAGGGCGCGGTGCTGTTGCACGTGAGCGCGCGATCATCCCCGGCTTCGATTCCCGCTGGGAGTGTTTCGCCGGAGATAGCCGCCGCGCTCACCGAAACGCCAGCGCGCCCGGGCCGGGAGTTGCTCCGGTATCTGCGGGCGGATGGCGTGTTCTCTCCCCTGCTGTTGCTGTTGACTTCCCTGCTGGCTGCGGGCGGCGTGATTCTGGAAGCGATCTTATTTCGTGGCCTGTTTGATCTAAGCCGGGAACTCGGCCTCTCAGGTCAGCGACTTGCCGCAATGGGAGCGCTGCTTCTATTCCTGCTTTTCATGCTGTTGCTGGAGTTGCCGGTGACCGCCAGCCTGCTGCGCATGGGCCGTCGTTTGGAGACGCGGCTGCGGCAGGCTTTTCTGGAAAAGATCCCGCGCCTTTCGGACCGCTATTTTCAGAGTCGCCTGATGTCAGACATGACCGAGCGCAGCCACATGATCCATCGAGTTCGTCATTTGCCGGAGCTGGGTGGACAGCTGGTGCGGGCGGCATTCGAACTGATTTTGACCGCGGTCGGGATCGCGTGGCTGGATCCTCGGTTAGCGCCGTTGGCGGCGATTGCGGCTCTTTCCGCGCTGGTCCTGCCCTTGCTAGCCCAGCCGACCGTCATTGAACGAGACTTGCGCGTGCGCACGCACAGCGGCGCGCTTTCGCGCTACTACCTGGATGCGCTGCTCGGGCTGGTTCCGATTCAAGTACATGGCGCACAGCGTGCGGTGCGGCGGGAACATCGGGAGCTGCTTTCTGGATGGGCCAGCGCCGGACTCGGCCTGCAAACGGTAGCCGTGTGGTTTGAAGCGGCGCAGTTTGCCATCGGCTTTGGATTGGCGGCGGCGATGCTGTTCCTGCATCTGGCCCACAGTGCCGAAGCAGGGGCTGTGTTGCTGTTGATCTATTGGGCGTTGAACTTACCCGTCCTTGGGCAGACGATGGCACAAATCGCATGGCAATACCCCGCGTATCGGAATCGAACTCTTCGACTGCTGGAACCTCTCGGGGCACTGGAGGAGGAAAGCGTTCAGGTTACCAATCGAGAGATGGACGCCCGGTCCCCAGTCTCCATCCATCTTGACAACGTAACCATGCGGGCCGCTGGGCATACCATTCTGCGGAATATGACCACAGAAATCCCCCCGGGTTCTCACGTTGCCATCGTTGGGCCATCCGGCGCGGGTAAATCGAGTCTGGTGGGCCTGCTGTTGGGCTGGTCGCGAGCAGCTCACGGCGAGGTTCACGTTGATGGACGGCCCATTGCCGAATGCCTGGAAGACTTGCGTCGGCACACGGCCTGGGTAGATCCCGCGGTGCAATTGTGGAACCGGTCATTTTTGGAGAATGTGCGCTACGGCTCACCCGAAGGCTACGCCGACGACAAAGCAGCGTCGATGCTGCAAGTCCTGGACGCGGCGGACTTGCGGCGCGTGCTCGAACGCCTTCCGGAGGGATTTGAGAGCCGACTGGGGGAAGGCGGCGCGTTGGTTTCAGGCGGGGAGGGTCAACGGGTTCGCTTGGCACGCGCTTTATTGCGGCCCGGGACGCGACTCGCCATTCTGGACGAACCGTTTCGCGGACTCGACCGTGAGCAGCGCCGGAAACTCTTGCGCCGAGTCCGCGGACTTTGGCAGCACGTGACCCTGCTTTGCATCACGCACGACGTCGGTGAAACGCTCGGCTTTGAGCGCGTGCTGGTGATTGAAGACGGTGCGATTAGTGAGGATGGATCGCCGCCAGTCCTGGCTTCCGAGCCGCAGTCGCGCTACCGTGCCTTGCTGGATGCGGAATATTCCTTGCGACAAACACTGTGGTCCGAGAGCGGATCAGCTGCGGCCGAATCACAAGGCACCTGGCGACGCTATCGGCTCGAGGATGCGAAGCTCACGGAAACTAGCCAGAGTCCATCGCCCTTAAGTCAATCGAGGCCGACGCAATGACGATCACCTGGCCGCCGAACCGAGCCGCGGAAGCGCTAGAGGCGCTGGCGCAAAAAAGTGGACTGCGACCGAAGTCTGCGACCGTCGTTATTCCCGCCGTTGTCGATTCGGAGCCCACGCGGCTGGGTCGGTGGATTGAAGCCTCCGCATCGGCGCTGGGGCTGGATGCGGAGCCGGAAGAAATTCGTTATGCGGATGTTGGCCGCATTCTCGCTTCTGCCTCCCCCGCGTTGATTCGTCTAGCAGACGGAAGTTTGCTGGCTTTGCTGTCGTCAGGCGTGGTGTTGACGCCAGAGTTTTCGGTGAAGAAGATTGGCTCTGGCGAAGTACGGGCGACGCTGTGCCGCGCCGTGGAAGAGCCACTGACCGCGGAATTGGACGGCCTGCTGGAGTCGGTGGGCATTCGTCAGCGCCGCTGGGCACAGGTTCGCGATACTTTGCTGCGGCAGCGGCTGGGAGGAAAACTAGTAGCCCACGCGTGGCTGCTGCGGTTGCCGCCCGGAACAAGTTTCTTTCTCTCGCTCAGGCTCTCGCGGATTCCGCAGCGGCTGTTGCTGCTGGCCCTAACGCACGTCCTGCAATACGCGCTGTGGCTTACCGCTTGGTGGATTGTTGGTGCCGGCGCGCTTTCTGGCCGTTTGGATCGCAATCTTTTGTTGGCTTGGGTGTTGTTGCTGCTTACGCTGATTCCCATGCGCGGATTGATTACGTGGCTGCAAGGCCTAACCGCGATCACGGTCGGGGGTCTGCTGAAAGAGCGTTTACTGGCTGGGGCGCTGCGCCTGCTGCCGGAGGAGATTCGCACCCTGGGCGCTGGGCAATTGCTGGGGAGAGTTCTGGAATCGGAAGCCCTCGAGGCCTTAGCCTTGAGCGGTGGCTTTCTGGCTTTAGTTGCGGTGGCGGAGTTTCTACTCGCCGGAGTTGTGCTGGCAGTCAGCGCGGGTGGCCTTTGGCAAGTCGTGCTTTTGCTGTTATGGATCGCGCTGGCGGGATTGCTCGGCGTACGATACTTTCGCGACCAGAGCCGCTGGACCGCCTCCCGCTTGGCGATGACCTTGACCTTGGTGGAAAGCATGACCGGCCACCGCACCCGTCTGGCGCAGGAGCCGCGGGAACAATGGCATGTGACGGAAGATCAGCAACTGGAACACTACCAGGCCGTCTCCCGCGCGGCCGACCGCAAAGCCGCTGTCCTCACCGCGGTGATTCCCCGAGGTTGGCTGATTGTGGGTACTGCCGCTTTGGCCCCTGCGTTCCTGGCTGGCTCTGCGCCGTCCGAGTTGGCGCTTGGGGTTGCCGGTCTGCTGCTAGCCTACAGCGCGTTTCGGCGTTTGGCGGCGGGCCTTTGGAGTTTGACTGAGGCGGTGATTGCCGCCCAACAGGTGGCGCCCCTTTTCCAAGCTGCGAGTCGTCCAGAGTTCAGTGGCGCGCCCGCGCTGGCGCTGGAAAACCCTTCGCGCCCCAATATTTTTCTCGAAGCCAATGACATCAGCTTTCGTTATCGCTCCAGCGGAGATCCTGTGCTGGACCATTGCACGTTGCGGATCGCTCCGGGCGATCACATCCTACTGGAAGGCCCTTCCGGCGGCGGGAAGTCCACACTGGCCTCCATCCTGAGCGGCATGGTGCGTTCCCAATCTGGATTGGTGCTGGCGCGCGGTCTGGACCGGCAAACGCTCGGTGCCCCCGGATGGCGTCGAGCCGTGGCGGCCGCGCCTCAGTTTCATGAGAACCATGTCTTGACCGGTACGTTCGCTTTCAATCTTTTGATGGGCCGCGAGGGGTGGATTACGCAGGCGGCGCAGGCCCAGGCGCAAGCCATTTGCGAGGAACTGGGGCTGGGTCCGCTGCTGGAAAAAATGCCGGCGGGCATGTTGCAGATGGTGGGAGAAACGGGTTGGCAACTGTCCCATGGCGAACGCAGCCGGTTGTATATTGCCCGCGCGCTACTCCAGGACGCCGATGTTCTAATTTTTGACGAGAGCTTCGCGGCGCTGGACCCGGAGAATATTCGGAGGGCGCTGGAGTGCGTGTTGCGAAGGGCGCGGAGCGTGCTGGTAATCGCGCATCCGTAAATTGAGCACCTAATCCAATCCCAGATCCTTCCACTTCTTATCCACGATCGCTTTGGTCTTGGCGTCCATGGCGATTTCATCCGGCCACGGGCGCGTGAAGCCTTCGCTAGCCCATTTACGCGTTGCATCAATCCCCATTTTAGAGCCGTAGTTCGGCAGGCGCGAGGCGTGGTCCAGCGAATCGATGGGGCCCATCGTGAACTGGATGTCACGCTCGGGGTCGATGTGATTGCAGACTTTCAACGTCACGTCGCCGATATCCTGCACATCCACATCTTCGTCCACGACGATGATGCACTTGGTGAACATGGCCTGACCGAGCGACCAGATCGCATTCATGACTTTGCGGGCTTGCCCCGGGTACGACTTGCGAATCGAGACCAGCATTAAATTATGGAACACGCCTTCCACGGGCAAATTGACGTCCACAATTTCTGGAATCGTCAACTTCATCATGGGCAGGAAGATACGCTCCACGGCTTTGCCCATGAAGGCGTCCTCCATCGGCGGCTTGCCCACAATGGTCGTGGCATAAATCGGGTTCTTCCGATGCGTGATGCAGGTGCAGTGGAATACAGGATATTCGTCGGCCAGCGAGTAGAAGCCGGTGTGGTCGCCGAAGGGGCCTTCTGTGCGGAGTTCGTCGAGGTTGATGTAGCCCTCAAGAATAATTTCCGCATTGGCGGGAACCTCGAGATCGACCGTCTCACACTTGACGAGTTCGACCGGCTTTTGGCGAAGGAAGCCAGCGATCATATATTCCTCGATTTCGGGCGGTGCCGGAACAATCGCGGAAAACGTCAGCGCGGGATCAGTCCCAATCGCCACCGCCACTTCCATCTTGCCGGTCGGGCGATTCCCTTCCGCCAGAACCGAGCCACCCAAACTTCGGGCCATGATGTCCACCGCCGCCGAGGTCCGAGCGGGGTTGCCGCCTGCCGCCGATGCCCGCATCAGGTCGCGCACGTGCTCGGCCGCGACCTTCTGGCGCTGCCAATGCATCCCCGTTGTTTTTTCGTCGTAGACCTGAATGCGATACATACCCACGTTGCGCTTGCCGGTCTTGGGATCGCGCGTCACCACACACGGCAAGGTGATAAAGCGCCCGCCATCATGTGGCCAACATTGCAGAATGGGAAAATCGAGGATGGAAAACTTGTCTCTGAGAATAACTTCTTTGCAAGGCCCGGAAGAAACGGTCTTGGGAAAAAACTTCCCCATTTCCGCCAACATGGGCAGCATCTTCACTTTGTCGAGGAAACCCTGCGGTGATTTCACGTCCATGAAGTGGCGAATGCGGTCCGCCACATCGTTGAGAGAGTCGACCTCCAGAGCCATTTTCATGCGGCTTTCCGAGCCAAACTGATTGATCAGAACCTGCCCGCCGGGATGGCCCTTGATGTTCTGAAATAGCAACGCAGGACCACCCGCAGCACCGCCCTTGCCACCGTGTCCCTTGCTGACGCGGTCCGCAATCTCGGTGATTTCAAGAATGGGATCAACTTCGGTGCTGATTTTCTTCAGTTCACCGGCGCGTTCGAGCGCGGTGATGAAACCTCGTAGATCGTCGTAGGCCAAAAAAATCTCCCAATCGTCTCGTAGAGATGATTATAGAGCAGCCTGCGACGCGTCTATTTTGCAGATGGGTTGGAAGTCGGGTTTACAGCCGGGACAACTTCGGGGACGCTGTAGGGAACCTCAATCGTGCCCATCTTGCCGGTGGCGTCATCCATCAGGCCTAAGCGCAGGTGATACTCCCCGGGCTTCAAAGCAAGCTTCATTTCGGCTCGAATTCCATCCCGCAGTTCCTTCTCATAAGTTTCCTGCTTAAGAGCGAGTTCAATGGTCTGGGAAGTGCTTCCCGCGGGCTTTGCGTTCTTGTCCCACGCCACCGCCACCATTTCCATCTTGGCGTGCTGGCGCTTGTCCGGCGTGGCCGTAAAAACGATATGCTCCGCATTGACCACATACGTGAGCGTGGCCGCGGCTTCTCCCGGCTTCAGAGGTAGCACGCGCGCTCCAAAGAAGATCATCGTGGAATCCGGCATTCCGGGCTGCATGGCGGCAATCAAGCGTTGCGCCGACTCTTTTTCTGGATTCGGATTCGATGTGGCGAAATAGCCCCGCCGGTATTCCGTCTTGAGCCCTGACTGATCCAGCTTGATCTCCACATGCCGATAGGTGGAATCCCAGGTCCGATTGGCCGGAGTGTAGGCAATGGAGTAGTAATTCGTGCCGCGCTCCACACTGCGCACCATAGCGGACTTCAAGTCGTTGTTGTTGTAGAACGCTTTGCCGCCGGTATCCTTGGCGATTTCCTCCATCGCGGAGTGCGCGGCCTCCATCTCCGAGCCTTGTCGACTGATCATGGTTCCGTAGCGGGATCGGCCGTTACGAAAACCCGTCGCCCCCAGTCCTGAACTACTAATGGCCACGCCGCCCGTCTTGAGCCCGCCGATGTCGATTGGATAGACTGCCATTTGCGCGGCAGAGAGCAGCCCCGAGGTTTCCTGCAATAAGGAAGCATAGCTGCGAGAGTTCATAAATGGATAACTGGAATCGAGGTCCGGCCCAAAATTGACGGGAAACCCTTCCGAAAGCCACAGCAGGTTCTTCCGTCCGGCATATCCCGAAACGCCTCGCGCCAACGCATCCAACGCGCTGAGCGTATCTTCCACCCGCGCCGTGGTGCGGAATTGCTCCTCATCGGCCAAAAAATCGCGCATCGTATCAAAGAAACCAGGGTTGGGCGCTCTCTGCGCCATCTCCGTGATTTGATCCTCTGATCGCTGCTTGTCTTCTTCCGTGGTGAGCAGTTCAGAGGCGTGCGGAATCAGCTTTTTTGCCGCCGCCACCAGCTGATTCGAATCCGTGGTGAATCCTGACAGCATGCGCAGCCGCGAACCCAAAACAAACAACGCCACCCGTTGCCCAGGCGGTAGCGTTTTCAGAAATTGCACCATCTGCTCTCGAGCGTAGGCTTGGTCGGTCAAAGGGGTATTGACCAGGTCAAACAATACGATGTTTACGGAACTTTCCAACGGTTGTGTCGGAACGTTGGTGTAAACATTAGGAGGAAGATTGAGCTTGGGAAAGCCTTGCGGCTGCACGGCGGGCAAGTGCGCTTCGAACGCCTTGATCGATTGCTCTTTGCCGTTTTCTTTCAGAGTAAAGTCTTCTTTTTTCAGGCCGGTAACTGGGCGGCCTTGTTTGTCAGTCACAACTACGTCGATTACCACCAGGCGGGTATCCACGCGGATCACGGGAGTCTCACTCGCGGGGGCGGGCGCGGGCGCGGCAGGCGTGGATTGACCGGCGACCGATGCGGAAGAACCGAGCACGGTGGCCAAGATGCATCGCCGCAGACGGCTTGACGCAAACATTCCTGACCATCCGCCGTTCTTGAACACTGGCCACCTCCGAGCGTTTCACTTTCGCCAGACCCGCCGATTATAGCGTCCTGGAATCATTTCTCGGAAGCAAGTTCCTGCTACTCCTGCCACCGACTCCTGTAAGATCACAGACGCGAGGTGGGAATGCGTCGACGGGTCGTCATCACTGGGATGGGCTGCATGAGTCCCAACGGAATCGGGAACCAGGCGTTTGCCAAAGCTGCGTTAGCGGGCGACAGTGGCGTGCGCAAAATCAGCCATTTTGACGCCTCCGAAATTCCCGTGCAAATTGCCGGGGAAGTTCGAGGCTTTAATGAACTGGACTGGGTGGACAAGAAAGAGCGCCGCAATGTGGGCCGGGTTTTGCCGCTGGCCATTGCCGCTGCCACTGAGGCTCTTGCCGACGCTGGAATCGACACTGCTTCCCTGCCCTTGCGCCGCCGCCAGCGCATGGGCGTAATTCTTGGCACCGGCGGCGGAGCACAGGAATTTACCGAAGAGCAGTATCGAATCTTTCACCTAGGGCTGTTCAAGCAGATGTCCGCCCACTGCATTCCCACCGGCGTAATGGGCACGCTTTCCAGCGACCTGAGCATTCGCTTTGGGCTACGCGGAGCCAGCCATGTGGTAACCACCGGCTGCACCTCGTCCACCGACGCGTTCGGCTACGCCTACCGCCAGATCCGAGCGGGCCGCATGGACGCCGCGCTGACCGGCGGGGCTGATGCCCCCATTGCGCTAGGCATCATGAAGGGCTTCGTC
Source organism: Acidobacteriaceae bacterium (assembly GCA_043782485.1). GTDB lineage: Bacteria > Acidobacteriota > Terriglobia > Terriglobales > Acidobacteriaceae > JANXUC01. The sequence goes on from JAYWAL010000116.1 coordinate 11,804, forward strand.
CTCATGAAAATTTTGACCGATACCTGGAATGCACAGCCGGAGCGCGGTTCACGGCCCTTCAACGGAGACCGCGACGGCTTTGTTTTGGCCGAAGGCGCGTGGATGTTCATCATCGAAGAACTAGAGCACGCCCGCGCCCGTGGCGCGAAAATTTACGCCGAAGTGGCAGGTTATGGCTCCACCTGCGAAGCATTCCATCGCGTTCGTATGATGGAATGCGGAGAGGAATCCGCGCGGGCCATTGAGTTGGCCATTCGCGAGGCTGGCATCACGGCGAACGACGTGGACTATGCCAACTTGCACGGCACCTCCACGCAACTGAACGACCGTATTGAGACGCGCGCACTCAAGCTGGCTCTAGGGGAAGAGCGCGCCAAGCAGGTTCCAATGTCCGCCATCAAGTCGCAGATCGGGCATCCGCAAGGCGCTTCCGGCGCGGCTGGTATCGCCACCACCCTGGTTGCCATGCAAAGCGGACAGATACCTCCCACCATCAACATCGAAACCCCAGACCCGGCGTGCGATCTGGACTACGTTCCAGAAGTAGGCCGTAAAGCGACAATCAACCACGCCGTTTGCAACTGCATTGCATTTGGCTCCAAAAACTCCGCGTTGGTGCTGAGCCGAGTAGCGTAAGGCCCTACGGCGCATCATGAACCCTGAACTATCCACGCCACCATCTTTTCCCAAATTCGTCGGCTATTTTCTGTGGCTCGGCGCCGTCGGCTTCGGCGGTCCGATCGCCCTGGCTGGCCACATGCAGCAGGATTTGGTGGACGGCCGTCACTGGGTCACCAAGGAAGACTATCTGGAGGGCTTGGCGCTGGCGCAGTTGGCACCTGGTCCCCTCGCCGCGCAATTGGCTATCTACCTGGGTTATCTTCGCGCTGGCGTCCTTGGCGCGACCGCGGTTGGAATCGCATTCGTGCTGCCGTCGTTTCTCATGGTCCTGGCGCTCTCCGCCGCCTACGTTCGCTTTGGCGGCCTACCGTGGATGCAGGGCATGTTCTACGGCATCGGGGCCGCTGTCATTGGAATCATTACCCGCTCAGCATTCAAGCTGACGAAACTTACCCTGGGACGAGACAAGCTGCTATGGGGTATTTTTGCTGTCTTAGCCATCTCCACCGCGTGGACTTCCCGAGAGATCATCTGGCTCTTCCTGCTCGGCGGCGTCGTGGCCGTCCTCATCAAGGCCCCGCCCTCCAAAGCTGCGCTGCGAAGTTTCGTACCCGCGTTTTTCACACTCGGAACTTTCAGTGCCAGTAGTCCGCTGCTCCAACTTTTTGTCTACTTTGCAAAAGCTGGACTCTTCGTTTTCGGCAGCGGCCTCGCCGTGGTGCCCTTTCTCTATGGAGGCACAGTTCAGGAACATCACTGGCTCACCGACCACCAATTCGTAGACGCGGTCGCCGTCGCCATGATCACCCCAGGCCCCGTCGTCATCACCGTCGCTTTTATCGGATATCTGGTCGCCGGAGTCGCGGGCGCAACCGCTGCCGCGTTAGGAATCTTCCTGCCTGTTTATCTCGTGGTCGTGTTGCTCGCTCCCTCCTATAAGCGCTGGGCCAAGAACCCGCAACTCAATGCTTTCGTTCGCGGCGTAACCGCAGCCGCCACCGGAGCGATTGCCGGAGCCGTTGTCGTTCTCGCCCGACGCTCTGTTTTTGACATTCCAACTTTGCTCATCTGCGCCACCAGCCTCGCCATCCTCTTTCGCTGGAAGGTCCCTGAGCCCCTGATCATCGCGTGTGCTGCCATCGCCGGACTCCTCTTGCATCGCGTGGTAGCTTGAAGAAGCCTTGATGACCACCGAACAGCAGCTTCGCGACAAGCTCCGCAAGATCACCGCTCTCTTCGAAGGCGCCACCACCACGGGCGAACGTAGTGCCGCCGCCGCAGCCATAGCCCGCGTGAAAGAGGCCCTCGCCACTGCTTCCAAAACGGAAAAGCCCGTCGAGTTCAAATTCACCTTCCCGGATCGTTGGCAGCGCCGCCTCTTCTCAGCCCTCTGCCGACGCTATGGTCTAACACCTTACCGCTATCGCCGCCAGCGCTACACCACCGTCATGGTTCGCCTGCCCAACTCCTTCGCCGAAAAAACGCTCTGGCCCGAATACCTGGAGTTAAAAGACGCGCTGGATGAATATTTGAACGCCGCCACCGACCGCCTCATTCAGGAAGAGGTCTACAGCGACGTCACCGAAGCCCAGGAACGCGCCGGGTAGAGGTATAATTCGGGCGAGTTCCGGAGGCCATCATGAAATACATCGGTTCTAAAAATGCAATTTCTGCGATCGCGGTGATTCTGCTCGCAGTTTCTTCCTCGGCACAGACAGCCGCCGCCGCACCCAAAGACGCACCCAAACCCTCCAAGTCCCCCTCGGCGGAAGTCCTTGCCGCCTGGAACGACATCGGTCGCCGCCTCATCGCCATGGCCGAAGACTTTCCTGAAGACAAATATGACTTCAAGACCACCCCAGCCCAGCGCAGCTTTGCGGAAAATCTGCTCCACGTGTCCACGGATTTCTGCGCCGAAGTGAGCGGCATCAAAGGCTCCCAGGTAGGTCCCAAGGTGGATGGCGAACACGATTTCGTTCGCAAGGACTATCCCACCAAAGCAGCAGTGGTAACGCTACTGAAGCAAGCCGTAGCCGATGGCGCAGCCGTAATCACAGAGCAAGGCGACGCCGGCCTGCAACGCGAGGTCAAGAATCCCTACGACAATTCCCTGCAACACGTCTGGTACACCTGGATGGGCTCGATCGAACACGCCGGAGAACACTACGGCCAGCTCGTCGTCTACTACCGCGTGGCTGGCTTAGTGCCGCCGGAGTCAAGACCGAAGAAGTGAAGCGATAACGCATTTTGGAGAATTCCATGAAGACGACTCGACGGATCAGTGTGATCGTGGCAGTTTGTGCAGCGGTACTCGCGCAGGCTGCCGAAGCGCCAGTTACGGAATACAAACTCCTCGCTACGACTAAGACGTCCACCATGGATATGGAAATGAACGGCGCTGGCGACGAAGGCTTTCATTTTGGCGGCGTGATGGGTGGCGAGACCGCCTTCGGGGGTGCTGAAGTTGTAGCCGTCATGGCTCGTCAGCCTGGTGACAAGAAGGGACGTTTCAGCTACCACCTGCTTGCCACCAGCAAGACCTCGACCATGCAGAAGGAATTGCAAAAGGCCGGCGATGAAGGCTTTGAATATAAGGGTCAGACCGTCTTTCAATCCGCATTTGGCGGCAAAGAGGTCGTGGTGATTCTTGAGCAGGATCACGACAGAAAACCGGATCATTTTGAGTATCGGCTGCTGGCCACCAGCAAGACCTCCACGATGCAAAAGGAACTAACAGCGGCAGGTGGTCAAGCCTTTGAATTCGTCGGGGTCACTGTTGGGGAGAGCGCCTTTGGCGGAAAAGAAGTGGTTTCCATCCTGCGGCGCCTAACGAAATAGGGGACGCTCAGGCCCACTCGATCAGCGACCCGACCACCTTACTCGTCTTCCTCCCGCAACTTCGCCAAGACCCCAATATCCTCCAGCGTAGTCGTATCCCCCTTCACTTCCCCGCCCCCAGCCAACTCCCGCAGCAACCGCCGCATGATCTTCCCGCTGCGTGTCTTCGGTAGCATATCGGCAAACCGAATTTCGTCCGGACGCGCCAGCGCACCAATCTCCCTGGTCACCCATTTTTTTAACTCGTCTTTCAATTCCGGCGTCGCCTCGCGGCCTTTTTCCAGCGTCACGAACGCGCAAATCGACTGGCCCTTAATCTCATCCGCTCGCCCAACCACCGCCGCTTCCGCCACAGCCTCATGCGCCACCAACGCCGACTCCACTTCCATCGTGCTCAGCCGGTGCCCGCTCACGTTGATCACATCATCCACCCGGCCCATAATCCAGTAGTAGCCTTCGGAATCTTTGCGAGCGCCATCGCCAGTAAAATACGCCCCAGGGATTTGCGACCAATACTGCCGCACATACCGGTCCGGGTCGCCGTAAATCGTTCGCAGCATTCCCGGCCACGGCTTCTTGATGATCAAGTAACCGCCGCCGCCATCCGGCACCGGCTGGCCATCCAGCGTTACGATTTCCGGAACAACTCCGGGAATCGGTTTGGTCGCCGACCCCGGCTTGGTCGCAATCGCCCCCGGAATCGGCGAGATCATAATGTGCCCTGTCTCCGTTTGCCACCAGGTATCGACGATCGGACAACGGTTGTGGCCAATCACTTCGCGATACCACATCCAGGCTTCAGGATTGATCGGCTCGCCCACCGAACCCAGCAGCCGCAAACTGGTCAGCCGATGCTTCTTCGGCCACTCATTGCCCCATTTAATAAACGTGCGAATCGCCGTCGGCGCGGTGTAAAAAATGTTCACCTGATGCTTGTCAATCATCCGCCAGAAGCGGTCCGGCTCCGGAAAATTCGGCGCGCCTTCGTATAGCACAGTCGTAGCGCCATTTTGCAGCGGCCCATAGACAATGTAGCTATGCCCCGTGACCCAGCCAATATCGGCCGTACACCAGTAGGTGTCTTCTTCTTTTAGATCAAACACCCACTTCGTCGTGATGTAGGTCGCCACCGAATAGCCTCCAGTGGTGTGAACCACGCCCTTGGGCTTTCCCGTGGTCCCCGATGTATAGAGGATGTACAGAGGATGTTCGGAATCGAGCGGCTCGGCGGGGCAAACATCCGACGCTGTTTCCATCAGCTCATGCCACCAGTGGTCGCGACCAGCGGTCATGTTGATCGCCGTACCCGTGCGCTGATACACAATCACGTTCTTCACCGAGGGACAGGTCTTCAACGCCTCTTCCACCGCGGGAAACAATTTCACTTCGCTCCCTCGCCGATACGACCCATCCTGAGAAATTACCGCAACGGCCTGCGAGTCGTGAATCCGATCCACCAGCGCGTTCGCAGAAAACCCGCCGAACACCACCGAATGAGGCGCTCCAATCCGCGCACACGCGAGCATGGCAATCGCCAGCTCCGGAGCCATGCCCATATAAATCGCCACCCGGTCGCCTTTCTCGATCCCGCGTGACTTCAGCACATTGGCAAACTTCTGCACTTCACGGTGGAGCTGCTGGTAGGTCAGCGTGCGTACTTCCCCCGGCTCACCCTCCCAGACGATCGCAGCCTTATTTTTGCGCGGTCCCTGAACATGCCGGTCCAGGCAGTTGTAGGAAAGGTTCAGCTGGCCTCCAGCGAACCACTTCGCCCATGGCGCATGCCATTCCAGCACACGGTCCCACTTCTTGAACCAGTGCAGCTCACTGGCAATCCCCGCCCAAAACTGCTCTGGCTGCTCCACCGATTCCCGGTAGATGCGCTCATATTCCGCTAAGCTGCCAATGTGGGCTGCGGCGCTGAATTCCGCCGAGGGTTCGAACTTCCGCTGCTCGTTCAGAATGGATTCAATGCCAGTGGACTGGCTGTCGTTTTCGCGCGATTCAGATGACATGGTTCTCCGATTCTTTGCCTCTTCCAGCCAACTTCCCTGCCAAGTTCACCACTATAAACGATGCCCCAAGCTAGGCCCCAAGCTCGGCACAGCAGCTCAGGTTTTTCTGTCGGTCGGCCAACCGATCAGGAAGTCACGCGAATTTTTCCTCGTTTCCGCGACGTACTTACGCAACCCACGCCGTTTGTATTTCATCTATCTGAGTGCTACCATCGCGGTGAGAAACCGTAGCGAAATCATTGGAGTGGAGGCCTTTATGGCAGACAATAGCGGCACTGGTTTGGTGTGGTTTTTGGCGGGATTGGGGATTGGCGCGGCAGCGGGAATTCTTTATGCCCCTCGCTCTGGAGCGGAGACACGAGATGCCTTGCGCGCCCAGGCGGAAGAAGGCGCGGAGCGCGCTAAAACGCACGCGCGTCGCGCACGCGAGACGGCTGGCGACTGGATTGATCGTGGTCGCGACACCGTCAGCGAACACAAAGAAAATTTCCGTGCTGCCTACGAAGCGGGCCGTCAAGCCTACCGCGAGAAGACGGACGCCCCTGTTGAGAACATATAGAAGCCGAGACCGTATAGAAGTCGAAAACGTATTGTGCTTTAGGTTTTTCGGAGGCGCAGGGCTCTCGGGTCCTGCGCTTAGCCTTTCGCGTGAATAGGGCCGCACGTGTTTCCATTTTGCTTCTCTTGTAACTAGCTCTCTCTGGTGTCTAGATCTATGGACAAACTCAATCTCTTCATCGCTGTTACTTCCGCCGCCGTGGTTCTCCAGATGTTAATTCTCGGCGGCATGTTTTTCACGATGCGCAAGACCAGCGCCCGCATGGAAGCCCTGGCCGTGGATGTCCGCGCCAAGGCTCTCCCGGCGATTGAGCAAGCCCACGCCATGCTGGCCGAGGTTCGCCCGCAGGTCAATGACATCCTGGCCAACATCAGCCATTCCTCAACGATGGTCCGTGGCCACGTCACGCGCCTGGATGCCACCGTCAACGATGCCCTCGACCGCACCCGTCTCCAAGTCATCCGGGCCGACGAACTCATTAGCCGCACTCTCGACAAGGTCGAAGACACCACCGAGGCCGTCCAGAATTCGGTCATGTCCCCGGTCCGTCAGTTTTCCGGCATCATGCACGGACTCTCTACCGGACTAAGCTTCCTCCTAGGTGCCCGCCAGCGCAATGGCCGCGAAAACGTCGGCGTGCCCCGGGACGAGATGTTCATCTGACGAGATGTTCATCTCGAGATCTTCATCTGAAGATCCAAGGCGAACTGAGAGCGAATCACTAGAGCGTGTTTCATCAACGCCTCGTATCAGGGCCCGGCTTCTCATCAGGGCTTGGCTTCTCAGCCTGCTTTAGAAATGTTCTGGCGCCTCGACCGCGTGAAAAGTGCCATGTTGGAACTCCGGGTGCCCCGTCCTTGCCGCTTTCCTCAGCGACCGGGCGGGGGGTTACCCGGAAGACATGGGAATACATAATCACCGGTCACGGCATGAGCAGCAGCTTTTGGGCGGCGCAGCAAGTCAGAGACTGCGTGAGAACTCCTTGCGGAATGCCAGACACGGTAGCGCCGGGCTTCAGCCCGGTGACACATGCCCTAAAAATTGAGGGGCTTTAGCCCCGGAGGTAAGGGGTTGATCCGGTCAAGAGGAAGACATTTTCCCGAACGTAGAAATTGGGAAGCGCCGACACCGGTAAAATACCCCTTTATTGGTCCCGAAATCACCGAAATTGATCCCGATTAAAGACCGTCCTTGCCCGGTGAACCTTGCCCAAATTTGCCATTGCTTGCCGCTCAACTTCCCGCCCAATAAAATACTAAAGAAAGCCACCCAAGTCCGTTCTGCTATCCTGAATCGATTTTCCACTGTAGAGGTCTGCCGTTGCCGCCCCAAAAATTCCGCGTCGGACTGATTCAAATGTCCTGCACGCCCAACCCGGAACAAAACATGGACGCGGCCGTTGCGCACGTCCGCGAAGCCGCTCAACAAGGCGCGCAAGTCATCTGCCTCCCGGAATTGTTCCAAACGCAATACTTCTGCCAGCGCGAAGACCTGAACCTTTTCGACCTCGCCGAACCCATCCCCGGCCCTGCGACCGAACGCCTCAGCGCGGTGGCTCGCGAGTTGAAAGTCGCGCTCGTTGCTTCCCTGTTTGAAAAGCGCGCCCCCGGCGTCTTCCACAACACGGCCGCCATCTTCGATGCCGACGGCACGCTTCGCGGTAAATACCGCAAGATGCACATCCCCGACGATCCGCTCTACTACGAAAAATATTATTTCACTCCCGGAGACCTCGGCTACCAAGCCTTCGACACCGAGCCGGGACGCATCGGCACGCTGGTCTGCTGGGATCAGTGGTATCCGGAAGGCGCGCGCATTACCGCATTAATGGGCGCTAACGTGCTCTTTTACCCCACAGCCATCGGCTGGCACCCTGCCGAGAAGGCCGAGTTCGGCCACGCTCAGCACGACGCTTGGCGCACCATCCAGCGCTCCCATGCCATCGCCAATGGCGTCTACGTGGGCGTAGTCAACCGCGTGGGCAAGGAAAACGGCGACGTTCGCGGCAATGCTGCATCCGGCCCAGGTCTGGAATTCTGGGGAGGCTCGTTCCTCTGCGATCCCTTCGGCGTCGTCATCGCCGAGGCCTCGCACGACAAGGAAGAAATTCTCATTGGCGAAATCGACCTGGCCCGCATCGAAGACGTGCGCCGCAACTGGCCCTTCCTGCGCGACCGCCGTATTGACACCTACGCGCCCATCACCAGCCGCTTCATCGACTAATCGCAAACGAAAACCATGCCTACCAAACCGCAATATCGCATGCCCGCCGAGTGGGAGCCGCACGCCGCCACCTGGCTGGCCTGGCCGCATTTCCGCGGCGACTGGCCCGGTAAATTTGAGCCAATTCCATGGGTTTATGCCGAGATGATTCGCAACCTCCTGCCCCACGAGCGCGTGGAACTCGTGGTTCCTGACGCGGCCACGGAGGCCAAAGCTCGCAAGGTTCTTGACCGAGCCGGGGCGCTCTCGCCCAACCTGCGTTTCCATCGCTGCCAAACCGACCGCATCTGGACGCGCGATTCAGGCTGCATTTATGTCGAGGAAACAAGCAAAGAGGAGGCTGGCAAAAAAGAAACTGGCAAACTTCGCGCCTTGGACTTTCGCTTCAATGCCTGGGCCAAATATTCGAATTATGCTCGCGATGCGAAGCTAGGCGCATTCATGGCGAAGAAGTCCAAAGCGCCAGCCATCCGTCCCAAGCACGGCAAACATCAAGTAACGCTTGAAGGTGGATCCATTGACGTCAATGGCCAAGGCATCCTCCTGACCACCGAAGAATGTCTCCTGAGCAAGGTTCAGGAACGCAACCCCGGTTTCACCCGTGCCGACTACGACAGAATGTTCGCCGAGTATATGGGAATCGACAAGGTGATCTGGCTCGGCAACGGCATTACTGGCGATGACACTCACGGCCACGTCGACGACCTCAGCCGCTTCGTCGCTCCAAGCACCATCCTAACCATGGTCGAGCCAAAGAAGTCCGACGCCAATCACGAAGTCCTGGCCGATAATCTCGCGCGCCTTCGCGCCGCCACCGACCAGCACGGCAAGAAGTTCCAAATCGTCGAACTGCCCATGCCCCGCACCCTCACCTTTGAAGGCCGACGCCTTCCCGCCAGCTACGGCAATTTCTATATCGCGAACGGAATCGTTCTTGCGCCGGTCTTCAACGACCCCAACGACCGCATCGCCCTCAACACACTCGCCGAGCTGTTTCCCACGCGCGAAGTCATCCCCATCTATAGCGGAGACTTTATTTGGGGCCTGGGCGCCATGCACTGCATGACACAGCAACAACCGGCCCTAAAATAACTTCTTTACTAATAACCACAAAGTACCGTGACTAAGAAGTAATATGACCGACGAACTTTACATGGAAGAGGCCCTCCGCTCCGCGCAACGGGCGCTCGAAGCCGGGGAGGTTCCCATCGGCGCCATCGTCGTCCACCAGAACCAAATTATCGCCCGCGCCCACAACCGCAGCATCGCAGAAAACGACCCCACAGCCCACGCCGAAATCCTGGCGCTCCGCCAAGCCGGCGCCTTCCTCGGCAATTACCGCCTAAGCGACTGCACCCTGTTTGTTACAATAGAGCCGTGTTCGATGTGTGCTGGAGCGATAATTCACGCTAGGCTCCAGCGTGTGGTGTACGGTGCCAAGGACCCCAAGACCGGCGCTGACGGCTCCGTATTGCAGGTGCTGAACCACCCAGGCCTGAACCATCGCATCGAAGTACAAGAGGGCGTTCTTGCCGGTCGTTGTGCGGAGCTGTTGCAAACCTTCTTCCGCCAGCGCCGCTCAGAAGCTCCCTAGTTGGCACCGCGGAGAGGTGCGTGAGTGGTTGAAACGATCCGCCTCGAAAGCGGACATACCTTAACGGGTATCGTGGGTTCAAATCCCACCCTCTCCGCCAGAATTTTCAGGATGGTGCGTGCCAAATATGCGAGCGGTGATGAAGTTGAAGTTCGTTTTTGCCCTGCTCCCGGTTCTCATCGCAAGCTCAACTTTTGCTGCGGAGCGAGCCATCAATCCTGCCGCTAGCACCCTCAGCGTCAAAGTCTGGAAGACTGGGCTGTTCTCTGCCTTTGCTCATAATCACGACATTTCGGCGCCTATCACATCTGGTGCGGTGAACGATGGAGACAATGCCAGCGTTCAGTTCCGAGTGAACGCGCGAGCCATGAAGGTGCTGGATCCGGAGGCTTCCGCCAGTACGCGGGCTGAGGTGGAGCACAACATGCTCTCGACGGAGGTTCTGGATACGCAACAGTATCCGGAAATTGCTTTTGCGAGCGACAGTGTGCGCGCGGGCAAAGACGGGGGTTTCCTGGTTTCGGGAACGTTGACGTTGCATGGGCAAAAGCATCCGGTGCAAGTGAGCGTCAAAGCCGTTGGTCCCGGGAAGTACCAGGGTGCCACCAAGCTGAAGCAGACCGCCTTCGGCATCCAGCCCATCAGCATCGGCGGTGGCGCGATCAAGGTGAAGGACGAAGTCGACATTGCGTTCACGATTGTTCTTCAGTAGTTCGCGCGGCTAACCATCTTGATGCTCATGCGATTTCATGTTGACGAGGTTTTTTCGTAAGCGGAAAATCAAGTCTGGGACTGGTCTCATCTGTAGTTCGCGACTCGGTAAGGCCCGCCCTCAGTGCTAAAGCCCCAAGTTTTTATGGCTTGTGCGTCACGACTGAGGCCCGTGTGAGACTTAAATTTCTTAAATCGCCGCGCCTGAAGGCGACTGAAAATACGGCATTTACGGCCCGGCTGTAGCCGTGCCCGGGTAAAAAGCTTACTTTCACTCCGGACTGCTAGAGTGGATGCTGAGAAAGTTGTTTTTGCCAGATCAACCCCTACCGCAGGGGCTGAAGCCTATCCATTACAGAGGGCTCATCGCAGCACTGAAGTGCTGCGCCGCCCAAAAGCGATGGTTCAATCGATTTTGTTCGCAGCCTGTAAAACCGTGACGTTTCAAAGATTGTTGCAGTGAGCTTGCAAAGGCTATTGATGTAAGCTCGCAGATGCTATTCCGTGAGATTTCAAAGACTGTTGCTGTGAGCTACCGAGACTCTGCCATGACCTATCAAAGGCTGTTTTTAGAACGGTTCTAGTCGCAAAGATTCTTCGGCCCCGAATGGAGACGCATGTCCCAAGGAAAGTTGTTGGTCCTCGCTCTAGCCCTGTCGTTATCTTGCGCAGCCCGCGCCCAGGAAGCCTTCAAAGTGGAACCTGCCCACTACAAACTGGCTTTCGAAAACGAAAGCGTGCAGGTGGTGAATGTGCATTACGGCCCGCATGAGAAGTCGAATCTGCACTCCCATCCCGGAGGCGTGGTCGTGACGCTGACGGCCGGGCATCTGCGCTTTACCGACGAGCATGGCAAAGTGCGAGAGACGCATTCCCTGGCCGGAGAGGCGCGCTGGTTTCCGCCCTTCAAACACAGTGTGCAGAATCTCGAGGCCACGCCCTACAACGCCATCTACATCGGCGTTAAAACCGACCAAAAAAGCGGCAGCCACAGCAACGAAGATAAGAATGCCGGTCTGGTGACCGACCCGAAAGTCCTTGCGCTAGTGGCGGAGGCGCTGGCCAAAGCCAAGTAACAGATTCGTCGAAGTGCCGGAGATCAGTCTTTGGTTGTGATCGTGATGGGCGTGGCGGGATCGGGCAAAACCACGATCGCCAGCGGGTTAGCGCGGGAACTAGGTTGGGATTTTCTAGATGCGGATTCGTTCCATCCCCCTGCCAATGTCGCCAAAATGGCGGCGGGAATCCCGTTAGACGATTCGGACCGAGCTCCTTGGCTGCACGCACTCCGCCTAGAAATCGAGCACGCGCTCCGTGACCGCCGCAGTCTCGCCCTGGCTTGTTCGGCGCTGAAAGAGACTTACCGCTCCCAGCTGATGATTGATCCCGAAGTGCGGCTCGTATACCTGCAAGGCTCGTTCGAGGTACTGCGGGAGCGGCTCCAGGGGCGCACGGGTCACTTTATGCCTGACAGCCTTCTGGCCAGTCAACTGGAGACCCTGGAAGAGCCATCGAACGCCATCACCTTCGATGTGCGCGCGCCAGCGCCGGAAATCGTCGCCGAAATTCGCCGCCGGCTTCGGCTGGAGTAGAATCCTCCTTCTGGGACTCGACGTCTGTCCGATCAACGCCAGAGGCACGAATTGCCCGCCAATCCAATCGCTGAAGTTTCCGGGTCCGCCGTTCTTGCCAAGCTTACGCGCCGCCTGCTGCCATTTCTCTTTCTGCTGTATGTTGTTGCTTATTTGGATCGCATCAATGTCGGCTTTGCCAAATTGCAAATGTCCGGCCAACTCCACTTCAGCGAGGCGGTTTACGGCTTCGCCGCCGGATTGTTCTTTGCTGGCTATTTTTGCTTTCAACTTCCCAGCAATCTGATCCTGGCCAAGCTGGGCGCGCGTCGCTGGATTTCCGTGATCATGCTGGCTTGGGGCGCGATTTCCGCCTCCATGATGTTCGTGACCACGCCGCGCAGTTTTTATATTCTTCGCTTCCTGCTGGGCATCGCCGAAGCCGGATTCTTCCCCGGTATGATTTTTTATTTGCGCAGCTGGTTCCCCGCCGCCTCCCGCGCCCGCGCCGTTGCTCTGTTTGCCACAGCTGGACCGCTCTCTGGAGTGATCGGTGGACCGCTCTCGGGGGCGATCCTGAGCTATCACCCGACTTCGGGCCTGGCCGGCTGGCAGTGGCTTTTCCTGCTGGAGGGCATCCCCGCCATGGTGCTTGGCGGCGTGGTGTTCCTGTCCTTGGCCGATGAGCCGCGGCGCGCGCGCTGGCTGTCCGCCGAGGAGTGTTCCTGGTTGGAGCAGACCTTGCGGACGGAAGAGGTCGCTGCTGGCTCGGCGTCGCTGGGAACGTCCGCTCCCTGGTGGTCGATCTTTTTCGATCCCAGCATTCTGCTATTGGGACTGGTTTATTTTTGCCTGAATACTACTTCGTACGGCATCAGCCTCTGGCTACCCAGCGTTTTGAGCAGCCTGGCTAGTCGCACCAATTTCGCCATTGGAGTGCTTTCAGCGATTCCCTACCTTGTGGCGGCGGGGGGCATGGTCGTGGTGGGCAACCACTCGGACCGCACCGGAGAGCGTCGCTGGCATGTTGCCGGATGCGCTCTGGTGGCAGCAGGTGCGCTGACCCTGGCCGCGTTTTCCGCATCCACGATTGGTGTGGTCGCTGGACTCAGCTTTGCCATGTTCGGCGTCTCGGCCATGGTGGGTCCGTTTTGGACGCTCTCGAGCACTTTGCTGTCTGGTCTGCGTGCCTCGGCTGGAATTGCCGTGATTAATTCCATTGGCAATCTGGGAGGATTTGTTGGGCCTAATATTCTTGGTCTTACACGTTCGTCCAGCGGCAATTTCAGGAATGGATTGCTGGTGCTGGCGGGCGGGATGGTGTTGGGTGCCGGGGTGGCGTTGTCGGTGAGGATGGATCGGGCGGGGGAGAATCGGCGGTGAGTGAAAGTCGAAGTTCAAAATCCAGCGCCTGAAGCGGCTGACGAAAAACGATCTTTCCGAATCGACCGCTTACCGCAGGGGCTAAAGCCGCCCAATTTTCAGGGCTGTGTCACGGGGCTGAAACCCGGTGCTACCGCGTCTGGCGTTTGCAAGGAGTTCTGATGCAGTCTCTGAAGCGCTGTGCCGTCCAAAAGCCGTGGGTCAAAGACCAGCCTTCCCAGCCTATCGCGCGGAATTTCCAGTCGGGAAACAGCGGCGAGGGTTCGCTAGAAGTCGATTGCAACCACATCCACGGCCTGCCCGATGATATTGGGCGACGGCGTGCTTAGGATCTTGACCGCCTTCGTCTTGGTGTCGTAAATCACCAGCTCTTCGGCCTCGATGACGTAGACCTCGTTGCGATTGGCGATGGGCGTCATGCCCGTGACGTCGTCATTGCCTGGACCTGTGGCCGGAGCTATAAACACAGTTGGCGGGGCGACTTTCACGCCGTCCTGGGTGAAGTTGCTGAGGTCGACCATGGCAAGGCAGCCAGCGGCATTTGCCGGGTCCATCGTGACGGTGACAACGGTGCATCCGCGCGAACCAACGAACAGTAGATTGTTCGCTCCCAAGGTCATATTCTGGTGCGTCCCTCCGGGGATGAACACCGGGGTGCCCGCCGTGAAAGTCGTCAGATCGACCGGGGTGAGAGTGCCGCAAAAAGGTGGTATCGCCGGGGTCGAGGCAGGACAGGGGCCATTAGGCTGACTTCCCGCCACGTAGAGCGTGTTCCCATTAAGGAATGCCGTGGTCGCGCCGGAAGGCAATAACAACTGGCCCGCTACGGTTGGCGGACTCGGAAACTGGGGCGACAGGTCCAGCTTTACGATGCTGGCCTGCTGTCCTCCGCATTCGGGACCGCAATTGAGGACATAGGCGGTGTCGGCTGCGGTCGCGATTGCGGCCACTGGATGATCCCACAGCGCGCTAACGACTTCCACGTAGGGCTGAGTATTGCCGTTCACCAAGCTGGTCTTGATCGCCCACAAACGCCCAGTCGGAGCGCCCGACCCTGGGTTGGCGGGATTCGCTATCGCATCGCCGAACGCCAGGAAGGTGTTGGTATTGGGGGTTCCCGACAAAAATTTCGCTCCCGGCAAAAATATCGAGGGCTGCCGCGTCAGGTTGATACTGGTTCCCGAAGTGGTTGTGGAGGACGACACCGTGATAACATCCACCGCTCCCGGTGCCTGCCCGATCGGTCCTGACTCGCCCGGAACAGCCGCCAGAATCAGGCTGTCATCCACGGCGATGGCGAAGCTCTCGCTGGGGCCAGCCAAAGTGGTGGACGCCACCGTTGACTGCGATGAATTGACGGCAAAGCTGATCGAATTCGTCTGCGGGCTTAGGGCTAGCGTGTACTTCTTGTCGTTCGAAAGCAGCAACTTTCCCGGCAAGTCCGCGGAGATTGCCGTCACCAATAGATCGCGCGAGGTATCGGCGATGTCGATGCGGGAGCTGGTCAGATTCGAGATGAACGCTCGATGCGGGTAAATCCGCGCGCGAGGCGTGCCGGTATTGCTGCTACACCCAAAAAAAGTCGCCAACCCGCTCAATAAGACTGCAAAAATAGCCGTTTGTTGCAACGCCGTTTGCTTCAACCTGGGAGCTCCGGAACCGCTAGTGGAATATACCCTTTAGATGCGGAAACAAGGATTATAGCAACCTAGAGGCAAGAAAAGTCCCACGGGCCCCGACAACATGACCCAGCTCTCTAGTATTCTTTAACCATGGCCAGCGGTTTCCTCGAGCGCCTTAAAGAAACGCCCCTCCTCTGCGATGGAGCCATGGGCTCGGTTCTTTACGCCAAGGGCATCTTCATCAACCGCTGCTACGACGAGCTCAACCTCTCGCAGCCGGAGCTGATCCGCGCCATCCACCTGGAATACTTGCAGGCTGGGGCGGATATCATTGAAACGAATACCTTTGGCAGCACGTCGTTCCGGCTGCTCAATTACGGATTTGCGGACAAAGTCCGCGCCATCAATCTGGCGGGGGTGAAGCTGGCACGCGAGGCGGCCAAGAGCTTTGACGCCTACGTGGCCGGATCCGTTGGGCCACTCGGTCTTCGCATCGAGCCGCTGGGCAAGGTTTCCCGCGAAGAGGCCCGCAACGCTTTTCGCGAGCAAATCGCCGCGCTTGTGGAAGGCGGTGCCGACCTGTTGATTCTGGAAACCTTTGGCTACCTGGAAGAGCTTCACCAGGCGATTCTGGCGGCGCGGGAAGTTGACCCAAAGATTCCGGTCGTCGCCCAGGTCACCATCGACGAAGAGGGCAACTGCCTGGACGGCGCTAGCCCCGAAGTCTTTACCCAGCGCATGCAGGAGTGGGGCGCGGACGTGATTGGTTGCAACTGTAGTGTTGGCCCGGTGGCCATGCTGGACGCCGTGGAGCAGATGCGCCGCTTCACCGAATTGCCGCTGGCTGCGCAACCGAATGCTGGAATTCCGCGCTCGGTGGAAGGCCGCAACATCTACCTGTGCTCGCCGGAATACATGGCCAGCTACACGCGCAAGTTCGCCGCGGCGGGAGTGCGGCTGATCGGCGGATGCTGCGGAACCACGCCGGAACACATTCGCGTGATGAAGGCGATGCTGCGCGCTGGCGGGGTGAAGACCAAGACCTCCGCGCCGACGATTGCCAGGGCCACGGCGCAGGCGGCCGTCGAGGAAGTTCCTCTCGCCGAGCGTTCCAATCTTGGCGCGAAGCTGGCGCGCGGCGAGTTCATCACCATGGTGGAGATCGTCCCGCCCAAGGGTATGGATAGCCGCAAGGAAATTGAAGGCGGGAAATACCTGAAATCGGTGGGCGTGGACGCGATCAATATTCCGGACAGCCCTCGTGCTTCGGCCCGCATGAGTAACCAGGCACTTTCGCTGCTCATGCAAAAGCATGTCGAAATCGAGGCCATTCTCCACTACACCTGCCGCGACCGGAATGTATTGGGCATTCAGTCGGATCTGCTGGGCGCGGCGGCCACGGGCATCAAGAACCTGATCTGCATCACTGGCGATCCGCCTAAAATGGGTAGCTATCCGGATGCTACGGCTGTGTTCGATGTGGATTCGATCGGGTTGGTGAACATCGTCCACAACCTGAATCGTGGCCTGGATATTGGCGGCAACCCGATTGGGATTCCCACGCAGTTTGTGATCGGCGTGGGCGCGAACCCGGGTGTGGCGAATTTGGACGAGGAAGTGCGCCGCTTCGAGTACAAAGTCGAGGCGGGAGCGCAGTACGCCGTGACGCAGCCGGTGTTTGACCTGTCTCTGCTGGAGGCCTTTCTGCGGCGCATTGAGGGCTGCCGGATTCCTGTCATCGCTGGCATTTGGCCGCTGGTTTCCTTGCGCAATGCTGAGTTCATGCGGGATGAGCTTAAGGTTTCTGTGCCGAACTCCATCATGGAACGCATGGCCGCGGCGGCGTCGCCCGACGAGGCCCGCGCGGAAGGTGTGGCCATTGCCCGGGAGATGCTGCTGGCCGTGCGCGACCGACTGCAAGGCGCACAAATCAGCGCGCCACTGGGCCGCTATTCGCTGGCCGTCGACGTACTGGAAGCGTTGGGCGAAAGCCGCACGGTAGCTTAGCGTTTACCTAGACCATGGTGTATCGCGGGAGCCACCGCCCTATGTCCTTATGCGTAAATATTCACAAAAACCCCTATTCCCTGCTCCACATCTTGGGCATACAATCACAGCAAGGAGCGAGTACATTTGCTGAAATTTGAAGAATCTCTCCAACGCCTGGAAAAAATCGTTGCGGATTTAGAAAAAGGCGAAGTCTCCCTGGAGAAGTCCCTGACCCTGTTCGAGGAAGGCATGCAGCTTTCCGGCCAGTGCCGCAAGGAATTGGAACAAGCCGAGGGCAAAGTCGAGATTCTTCTGAAGCAAAATGGCAAGCTCCAAGCGGAAGCGTTTGAGCCTGGGAATGAGAAGGCGCGCAAGTAGCCTCCCTGTTCGTGGTCGCTCTCCGGAAGCAAGTCCCGCGGTGCCGACTGCGGTTGCCCGCCCCCAGGCGGGAGTTGTGAAAGGGGTGAACGTATGACGCCCTTAAGCGTCGTGGTATGGCAGGAAGACCCCAGGGTAGCGCAGGCTCTCGCGGAAAGTTTGGCGCATCATTTTCATTCCGTGAGCGTGGCCGAATCGCTCGATCAAGTCCGTCCCAAGCTTGTCACCAATCGGGCGGAGGT
Source organism: Acidobacteriaceae bacterium (assembly GCA_043782485.1). Lineage (GTDB taxonomy): Bacteria > Acidobacteriota > Terriglobia > Terriglobales > Acidobacteriaceae > JANXUC01. The sequence goes on from JAYWAL010000116.1 coordinate 29,550, forward strand.
TTTGGTTCTGGACATGGAAGGTTCGCATTTGGACCTGGTGGAACAGATGCACCAGGATTTCCCCGGTGTCTGCATCGTCTGCACGCACCGTGTTGCCGATGAAGCCAAGTGGGCGGCGGCGCTGGATGTGGGTGCCAGCGACTACTGCCAGTCTTCGGATACGGAAGGTATTTTGCTGGCGGCGATTCGTAATGCCAGTCCTAGCCACAGCGCGGCAGCGTAAGGGCAGAAGGCCCTGTGGCTAACCCCTGAAGACTTAAGGCAAACAGCGGATTCCTCACGCCTGAAGACGTTCGGAATGACAATTTCTAAGGGGTTGCAGCGCTCTTGTCGCAGAATTGAAAGGGCTACGCTGCCCAACGTTGCTGCTAGAGCGATTGGTTCAGCCACTGTAAAGCAGCTACTGGCATGGCTGGGAATAGGCCTCACCGCAAAGGGCGCTAGTTCGTGCGCCGGGCTTTCTTCGGCAGCAACAGCAGCGAAATCGCCGAAACTATCATCGAGGCGCCGACAAACCCCAGCCCCCAATGCATGCTCCCGGTCTTATCTTTCAGGAAGCCGATGGCATAGGGTCCGAAGAAGCCACCGGTATTGCCAATTGAATTAATCAACGCAATGCCCGAAGCCGCCGCATAGCCGGTCAGAAACTCGCTTGGGATCGACCAGAACGGGCCGAAAAAGCTGTACGCCCCAGCAGCCACCAGGGAGAGCGCCAGAATCGACAACACGGGCGACGATGTTGCGCTCAGCAGCAGCCAGCCAATCCCTCCAGCCATCACCGCAATCGCCGCATGATGCCGCCGCTCCAGAGTCCGATCCGAGTGGCGGGATACCAAAACCATGCTGACCAATCCCACCACTTGAGGAACCACCACCAGCCAGCCCACCACGGTATTGGAGTACTGGCTGGACAGCGCCTTTACAACCTGCGGCAGCCAGGAACTCAAGGAATACATCCCGATCAGCGCCGTCATCTGAATCCAACCCAAATGCCACACCCGTGGATTGAAGAACGTTCCCGCCATGGAAATCTGGTGTTCGCCCAATTTCCTCTCGCGCTCCTCGGCCAATTCCGCCAGAATCCACTCCTTCTCGTTGGGCGCAAGGAATTTAGCCTCCGCCGGACGTTCCGGAAGCACAAAGTACGCCAGCACCCCGCAGACCACCGCCGGTAGAGCCTCCAGCACCAGCAACCACCGCCAACTGCTCAAACCGAGCCAGTGGATGTGATCCAGAATCATTCCGGAAATTGGCGCGCCCACAATGCTCGTAACAGGGACGCCAATCAACACAATGGCAATGGCCTGCGCCTGCTCGCGCTGCCGGAACCAGTACGTCAGATACAAAACAACTCCGGGGTAGTAGCCCGCCTCCGCGACGCCTAGGAAGAATCGCGCGATATATAGCTCGCGCACGTTGTGGACAAATCCTGTGAGCAACGCCACAATGCCCCAGGTGATCAGAATCCGCGCAATCCAAATTCGCGCGCCGATCCTGTGCAGCAGCAAATTACTGGGAACTTCAAACAGCACATAGCCGAAGAAGAATGTGCCCACCAGCAAGCCGAATTGCTGGCTGCTGATGCCCAGTTCCTTGTTCATGGTGAGCGCCGCGAAGCCGATGTTGAAGCGGTCGAGGTAGGCGACGACGTAGAGCAGGCAGATAAACGGCAGAATGCGCCATTGCATCTTGCGAATGGTTCTGGCGCCAAGTTCGCTATCCGTCACGATGCTGCTCATGCGTCTCCTAGAGCGGAAGCCATGTGCCAATTCCCTGCTCTAACGCCCGCGCGTAAATCAGCGGCGCCGTCGCCATGTCATCCATGGCAATGCCCAGATTGCAGGCAAACGTCTTTTCCTGAGTGTTTTCCCGCCCCAGCTTCTTCCCTGTCACCAGTTCGCCCAGCTCCGCATGAATCGGCGGAATATCTTGGAAATATCCCAGCCCGCGATAGTACTCAAGCTGCGGCACGTCATCGGTGCAGAACTTGCCGGCCTCGCGCAGCGCATCCGGATGCCAGTAGGAGTCAAAATCCACCAACGACGCAAATGCACCCTCGCCCAACCACGCGTGCTGGATCGTGGCATGAGGCTTGCGCAGAATGGGTCCGGCCGTCACAACGATATCGCATCCCGCTACAGCATGTTTCGGATCCGTCACTGGAATCACCCGCACTCCCAGCGCTGCGCTCATCTTCTTCGCATAGGCCTCACTGCGCCCCGGATGGGTGTCATATGCAAAAGCCCGCTTCAAGGGAAACAGCACTTTCAATGCCTCCAAATTGCTCTGCCCCTGCACGCCGCAGCCCAGAATACCCACCGACTCCGATTCCGGTCGCGCCAGGTACTTCGCCGACAGCGCCGTTGCGGCCCCGGTGCGCTTGGCCGTGATCCATACGCAATCCATCACCGCCAGCGGCAGCCCAGTTTCGTAATCATTCAGGATCAGGAGTCCGGTAATATACGGCAGCCCGCGCCTGCTATTCCCCGGGTAGCCCGCTACCCACTTCATGCCCGCCGCTTTTTGCCCAGGAATCGACGCCGGCATCGCGTGAAGAAACGCGTCCGTCTGGGGATGAATGCCAATCTTGGCTGGCATCTCCACGCGGCCTTCGCCCTTTTCGCGAAACGCCGTCTCTAGCGCTGCAATAATTTCCGCCATGCCTAAGGCCACCGATTCCACATCGGCTTGCGAAAGATACAGGAAATTCTTCCCCAGCTCCGCAGCCTTCATGCATTCCCTCCAACCGCTGCCTGCCGCCGCCAATAGTAAAAGAACGGCAGCCCCAACAAGATCACACCCAGCCCAAGCGAAGATCGAATCGGTCGTAGCCACCACAGATTGGCGGAGATCGAGATCGCCGTGATTCCAAAGATCAAGGGCGTCCATGGATATCCCCAGACGCGATAGGGGCGGATCAGTTCCGGGCTCGTGCTGCGCAGCCTCATGAGGACAACCGCCACTAAGGCAAAGAAAGCCCACGCGGCGAACGCTGTGTAGGAGTACAGTTCCTGGTGGCTGCCGGCAAGCACGAGGAGGACTGCCACGCACCCTTGGAACACGACCGCACCGCTGGGTGTATGGAACGTTGGTTGAACTTTTTTCGCAAAGTCAAAAAACACGCCGTCGCGCGCCATCGCGTAAGGCACTCTTGGCCCCGTCAAAAAACCCGCGTGGAGCGCGCCAAACGCCGACACCATCATGGCCACGGTGAACCACTTGGCCCCAGCTTGGCCTACCATTTGCGCGACCGCGTCGGAAGCAACATGCTGAGTGCGCACCACCTGGGAGAAACTGAGCACGTGAAAGTAAACCCAGTTGACCGATACATACAAAGCCATCACCAGCGACGTTCCCAACAGCGCGGCGCGCGGGATATTTTTCCCAGGGTTAACAATCTCTCCTCCCACATTGCCGAGCAGACTGAACCCGATATAAGCAGCCATGACTGGTACCAGCGCCGTGAGAAACGCTGTCGCCTCCCCGTGTACAGGTGTTGAAGTCAACGCGAATGGGGATTGGCTTACCCCTCTGGCGCTGAGTCCGAGGACCACAATCGCGACCACGGTTACCACCTTCAACGCCGTCAGAAACACCTGAAACCGGCCCGCCGCGCGAATGCCAAAATAGTTGAGACCCGCAACGATCACGACCGCGCCCGCCGCGAGCGGTTGTGCGCGGGTGATCGTGAATGCGTATGCCTGTGCCTGAAACGGAACCCACAGATGCCATGTGAAGATGGGGATGGTTACCGAGGGCCAAAGAAATCCCACAAAACGCATGAGCCCCGCGGCAATCGTGGCTGCCGAGCCGGGACGAAGAATCCATGAGCTGGTCCAGCCAAAAAGATATCCCCACGCTGGAGTCAGCCCCCGGCTCAAATAAACGTACTCGCCACCCGCTTCCGGCATGGCGGCACCCAGCTCGGCGTAACAGAACGCCCCAAACAACACCACCACACCGCCAACGACCCAGGTGGCTAAAACCTTCGCCTCAGAACCGACTTCACGGGACATATCGCTGGCCATGAGGAAAACGGATTGCCCAATCATGGCCCCAACCACCACGGCCGTGGCAGCCCATACTCCCAGGCCACGGACGAGTTCCAAGGGCTCGGGGGAGGAGGTTGTGTTGGCGAATGCTTGCGGCATCAATTTACCTGTTCACTTGCATTCCGACCGAGTCTCGATCACTCCCGCCATGCCGCCAATGATTTGCCAGGAGTCGCCCACGCGCAGCCATGTGTGCGTTACCTTGATTGTCCGCGGTTGACCCTTGCTACTCTTACCGCCCTGGTCGAGCCAGTGTTCCGTCAAATAGTAGTAAGCGACGGCCACATCCCCCACCTGCGTGAATCCGGCGTGTTCCAGCTTGTAACATTGCAGCGTGTTTTGCGCGACGCGGTTTTCCTCGACCCAGTCGCCAATGTGGTCTTTGCCCATCGGCGCGGGGGCGGTGGAGGGCCAGCCTACAAAATCCTTGTGCCAAAGAGTCTTGTATCCCGGAACGTCCAGAGCCTTCACGTATTCCCAATACGACTGCTCTAGTTTCCAGACTTTCTCTTCGTCCGCCGCCGAACTTGGTTCGCCGCCGCCGCTCGCGACCCGGCCCAGCCCCGCCACCATCAACAACACCAGCCAGAACTTTCCAGACATATACGATTCTTCCCTCGATCCAACTCTCAGTTTGGCTTTCTTACCCATGTCCCCACCAACGGCACAAAGCTCACCAAGGCTCGGGCCGCCATGATCTCGGCGTGCAAACGATCAGCCAGCGTAGCAAAGTCTCCCACCGCGTCCAGGGAGACTCCATGCAGCTCGGCTAGAGGGCGCACGCTCTGAAGCGTATCCGGAACAAGCCGAGTAAACTCCTGTCGGCTCCCAACTGGCACTTCCAGAAACGCGGTGGGTGTTGGAAGCCCAATTTCCTGAAAAATACGATAAAGGTTCGGCCCCATCTCTACGTGAACGCCCGAGCGTCGAAATGTCTCATGAAGCGCCGTCACCACCTTGGACCAAAGCGGCAGAGGCGATGCCAGAGCCAGGAACGCTTGCCACGCGGGCTCCTGGAACGCCAGCACTCCGCCAGGCTTGACCAACGCCGCCAACGAACGGAGCACCGCGGCCGGATCTGGAATAAACATTAGAATGAACCGCCCCACTGCGGCATCAAACGGCTTGTCGCTAACAATCTGACTGGCATCGGTCTGTGTAAAGCTCACGTTGCTCAGCCCAGCCTCGGCGACACGGGCTTTGGCCACGGCAATCGAACTCGCATCGCGCTCAATGCCCACAACCTCGCCGGTCGGCCCCACCATGCGGGCCACAAGCAAGGACACATCCCCCACGCCTGATCCCAGATCCAGCACTCGCTGTCCAGGACCAATTCCAGCCTCGCGAAACAGCCGCTCCAAAATTGGATTGATCTGCTTCGCCTGCCGGATCAAGCGATCATGCTCCGATGTCGTATAGCCTAGCGCGTACTCTTTCACAATGGTTCCAGCATCATTCGCCATATTCTCTCCATAAAAAATCACGTGGGGACGGCCGCCCCCGGCCGTCCAGCCGGGCAACGCCCGGCTAACGCTAACCACACCCTCAATCCTTGCCGGACGGCCGAGGGCGGCCGTCCCCAAGCGACCTTGTTAGGTCACCTCAGCGTTACACCGCCTCAGTTGCAAGGACGCCCGAGGCGACCAACTTCTTCTTCCCCCACACCACCGGCTCAATCGGCCCCACAACATACGCCCAGCAGAACGCTCCCACCCATCCAAATCCCATCACTACTGCAAACGCCGCTGAAAAATGCCCCGTACGCTGCAAAATGTATCCGGTCAACCACGAAGCCAACACGCCCGAGTAGTTGCCGAACGCGCACTGCAAACCGGTCCACCGGCCAGACGCATGGGGTCCGGCCAGGGTCTGCGTGGTTGCCCATACATTGGAAACGCTCATGCTGAACATTGCGCCGGCCGCCAGGAGCAAGGCGATACAACCTGCGTTCCCCACTAGAGTGCTCAGAAATAAGCAGATACCGCCCCCAGTCGCTCCCGCAATCAAAAGCGACTTGCGAACCAATGTGGACGACACACCTGCGGCGAGCCACCGGTCGGCATAGCGTCCGCAGACCACGGAACCGAGCGCCTGCGTCAGAAACACCGCGCCGCCGATATATCCCATTTCGTCCATGGAAAAATGGCGCTCTCGCACCAAATAAAACGGCAGCCACGAAACCATGGAATAGAGCATGTAGTTCACACAAAAGAGCGCGAAGAACGAGCCCCAGGCCGACCGTTGCTTCAGAATCTCCGCAGTGGTCGGCGACTCACCGGAGTCCTCGGACACGAGAATCCCAGGCCCACGCGGCATCCATCGGAGCCACGGAATCAGCCAGAGCAAGCTGGCCGCTCCCAGCACCACAAAGAACGAGCGCCAGCCAAAGCGCGACATTAAAATTCCGCCCGCCAACATGCCAAACGCCGGCCCACTCGACAACCCGGCCCCAATCACGGCATTGGCGCGGCTCTGGTGCGACAACGGAAAATGCTGCGCCAATATCCGCGAATACGCCGGATAAGCCACGGATTCGCCGATCCCCAGTACCAAACGCACTAGAAACAGCGCCAGGAACCCATGCAGCATTCCCGTAATCCCCGTCGCCGCCGACCACAGAAAGAAGCCACCGGCCAGAATCCAATTCACGTGAAAACGATCCACCAGCCACCCGGCAAAGATCTGGAACAGCCCGTAGGTCCAATAGAAAGAGGAAAGCAGAAACCCAAGCTGCGATGCCGAGAGCTTCAGCTCGTCCTTGATCATGGGCGCGGCAATGGAAAGGTTCCCACGGTCCACGTAATTGAGAAACACCGAAAACACCATGAGCCCCAGCACAATCGACAGCGCACCGGAGAGTTTCTGCTGCACGAGTTCGTTTCGAGCTTCAGTGTGCATAAGCGCCTTTCGCAGGCTGCGCCAGGGCCGGTGTCTCATCCAGCCGGTACGGCTCTACCGGCGTGCAATAACTGACTCCCACGGTGACCGCAAAATTGAGGCACACCGCCAGAAAGCCAGCGCTGATGCCGTGAAAAGGATCTCTATGGCGCAGCATCAAGCTCGCAGTCACGGCAAATCCCGTCACTAGTCCGGCGAAAACCCCCGGCGTCGTCACACGCCGGGAAAACAGCCCCAGCACCACGCCCGGAAAAAACTGCGTCACCCCGGCGTAGCCCAGCAGGCCCAGTCCAACCAGGCTCATCGAGCTATGAATTGCGGAAAACACGGCCGCGGCCGTAACCACCAGCACCATCATTTTCGCCAGCAGCGCTACGCCGCGATCCGTCATATTTGGTGCGAAAACACCGCGGCAGATGTTCTTGGCAAACAGCGTCGCCGCCGTCAAAATCAAAATCGCTGACGGCACCATAGCCGTCAAGGCGCCCGCTCCTCCCACAAATCCCAAAAACCACGGCGAAAACGTCTTCCGCACCAGCGTCAGGAGCGAAAGATCTCCATTGCTCATTCCCGGCAACACCATCAAGGCCGTCAAGCCCACAAACAGCATCAGCGGCATGGTGATGCTATACAACGGCATCACCACAGCATTTCGCCGCACCGTGTCCGCACTTTTGGCGCTAAAGCTGGCCCCAAAATTCTGCGGCCACATGAAGAATCCGAATGCCGTCAGCAAGACCGAAGTGATGTACCAGGAATGCCCCAGATTTTTCGTCGTCCCCGGCATAATCAGATGGCCTGGGTGAGCCTGAATCACCGCCGTGAACATCGGCCCGATACCCCCAAAATACAGGTACGGCAGCGCAATGCCCACGAACACCGCGGCAAAAAGCAGCAGGATATCCTTGAGCACGCTCACCCACGCCACCCCGCGCACGCCACTAAAAAACACGAATGCCGCCACCAGGGTAAAAGCGCATAGCATGGCCGACGTGCGTCCAATCCCGCCAAAACTCGCCACTTCCACAATGATGCCCAGTCCCGTTAGTTGCAACTGGAGATACGGAATAATGCAGATGATGCCCAGCAGCGCCACCAGCGCCGCCAGATATTTGCTGCCGTAGCGCACCCGAAAGAAGTCGGCTTGCGTTTGCATCCGGTGCTTCCGCGCCCATCCCCACACTGGTGGCAAAATGAAAAACGACACCAAAAACCCCAGCGGCTGGTATCCCATAATGTACAAGGCCGGCCCGCCGCGGGAATACGCCCACCCGCTGACTCCCAGAAACGTGAAGGCGGTGTACATTTCGCCGGCCATCAGTAGCCAAACCAGCAGCACTCCGAAGCCGCGCCCGCCTGTGGTCCATTGTTCCAGATCCATCTTGTGGCGAGTCCCGGCATAAAACCCAATCGCGGTTCCGACAATAACAATGGAAAATATGATGGTCAGGGCTACCGTGCTCGCGCTCATGCGGCGTCACCCGGCTTCGGGTCGCGCTTGGCTTCAATCCTGTAAGCCCGCCACAGGCACAGGGGCGTCAGAAATAGCCACGAGATCAACCAGAAATAACTGAATGGAAGCCCCAACACCCGCGGCTCAATGCGGTCCCACAGCCCCACGGAAAAACACGCCCCGGCAAACGGGATCAGGCCCCACAAAATTGCCCCTAGCGCCGGTTTTCTCACGCGCTAACCTGTTCGAGCAGCGGATCACGAATCCTCAAAGACAGCATCAACGCTCCCGCCACAAAGTACGCCAGCGCGATAAATCCCAAACTGGCCGTCACTCCGTGCGTCCTTTCATTCAAAAAGCCAATCAGCTTTGGCCCAAAGAACCCGCCCATCTGCCCCATAGAATTGATCAACCCAAACGTGGCTGCGGCCGCCGATTCCCCCAGAATCAACGTCGGCAGCGCCCAACACACGGGCTGAAACCCGAAATAACATCCGCTCCCGAGCAGCAAGAACAGCACCGCCATCCCGGTATGCCCGACCAACGCCACCGACAACGCAAACAACGATCCAGCGAGCAGCAGCGGCATCGCCGCGTGCCAGCGACGCTCTCCAGTCTTGTCCGAGTGCCACCCGTTCCACAGCATTCCCGCCACTCCAATCAGCGCCGGAATCACCAAAAGGCTCGTCACTGTCCGGTCGCTCACCCCAGACATCCGTTTCACGAACGTTGGAATCCAGTACACGCTCCCCAATGCTCCGGAAAGAGCCACGAACCAGGCCGCCATCAGCAACAGCACCCTGCGGTCGCCAAACGCCTGCCATATCGTGAAATCGCGAGCCTTCTTCTTCGCCTGCGATTCCGCTTTCAGCTCTCCCACAAGCCAGTCCTGCTCTTCCTGCGGTAGCCAGCGCGCCTGCCGCGGCCAATCCGTCAGATAGAACAGCGTCACCACCCCAATCACAATGGCCGGAGCGCCCTCCAAGATAAACAGCCATCGCCATCCTGCCAGTCCGCTCCAATGTACCCCCAGCAGCCAACCCGCGAGCGGAGCACTCACCACCGATGCCGCCGGCACCGCCGAATACAGGCACGCGATCGCCCGCCCACGATCCCGCGCGCAAAACCAATGCGTCAGATACACAATCATGCCCGGGAAAAAACTCGCCTCCGCCACACCGAGCAAGAATCGGATCGCATAAAACTGGCCCGCGGTGTGTACAAATCCCGTCACAATCGAAACCACGCCCCACGAGACCATAATTCGCGCGATCCACTTGCGCGCGCTCCAGCGCTCCACCATCACCGCGCCGGGAATCTCAAACAGCACGTATCCGATGTAAAACACTCCCACGCCGAGCCCGTAGACGCCGTCGCTGAATCCCAGATCCGCGCTCATCCGCAAATTGGCGAACGAAACATTGACGCGGTCTATATAAGCAATCAGGTACAGCAGGAACGCAAACGGCAGCAGCCGCCAGGCCACTCGCCTTCGCGCCCGCTGTCCGACCTCGAGGATGTCTGTCTCTAGCATTAAGGCGCAATTCCATCCCAGCCATCAAAACCCCGGAAGCTTATCACGCTTCGCGTTCCATGCCTTTGCCTCGTGCAACGTTGTCGCGAGCCATCCTCATGGCAATGCCGCGCCCTGTCAAGCAATCCCGGTCGAAACTAACCCTGACCTCGTAACCCATTGCCATCAAGTGTGTTAGCCCTCACTCTGAACTGCTATACTCACGCATTCGCCAAGGCTGGAGAGAGCTGGATGCCCGACCACGAACTCATCGCGACGCTGCGTAGCGGCCAGGCGCTCACCGACACCGCGCTGGAGCGTCTTCTTCCCCCAGCTGACCAGCGGCCTTCCTCCATCCACCAGGCCATGCGGCATAGCGTGTTCGCCGGAGGCAAGCGTCTGCGGCCCATACTCTGCATGGAGGCTGCGCGGATGGTCGTGGGCACGCCGGACGAAGCTCCGCCCCACGGCGTCGACGACCTCGCAGCAGCGCTCGAAATGCTCCACACATATTCTTTGATCCACGACGACCTGCCTGCACTCGATAACGACGATCTACGCCGCGGACGCCCCACCTGCCATAAAGTTTTCGGCGAAGCGATCGCCATCCTCGCCGGAGACGCCCTGCAAACCCAGGCCTATGAAGTTCTGGCCAACCTGCGCTGCGCCGCCGAATTCCGCGTGGAGATCATCCACGAAATTGCCCGCGGCACCGGAACCATTGAGGGCATGATTGGTGGCCAGGTGGTTGATCTCGAGGCCGAACGTACTCCACCCGACGCCTCCACTCTCGAGTACATCCACCGCGCCAAGACCGCCGCCTTAATCACCGCCAGTCTGGTCACCGGCGGACTCTACGCGGGAGTTGACGATGCAGGCGAGGCCCGCTTGCGCCTCTTCGGCCAATCCGTGGGCTTGGCATTCCAAATCGTAGACGATATTCTGGACGTCACCCAGACCTCTGAACAGCTCGGCAAAACTGCTGGCAAAGATACGGCCGCGGAAAAAGTAACCTACCCCTCCCTCTACGGCATCGACGAATCCCGCAACCGCGCTGATGCCCTGGTGGCGGCCGCTTTCACCGCTCTTGAGCCCTACCAGCACCGCGCCGACACGCTGAAGGCCGTCGCCCGCTATCTCGTTGAGAGGACCAACTAGGATGTACAACGTGCTGCTGATTTCGCTGGGTGCAATCCTCGGGGCCAACGCGCGTTACGGCATCACGAGCATCGCACAGCAGAAATTGGGAACTGGTTTCCCTTATGGAACGCTGACTATCAACGTTCTGGGCAGCTTGGCGCTCGGGCTCTTTATGGCGGGTCCGTGGAAAACATCGCCGTCGATGAAAGCAGCATCGCTGTTCGTCGCGGTGGGCTTCTGCGGAGGCTTTACCACGTTTTCCAGTTATGCTTTTGACAGCATTGCCCTGTTCGAGCGCGGGCAATGGCTGCTTGCCGGCGCGAATATTCTTTCCAATAACGTGCTGTCGCTGGCTGCGGTTCTGGCGGGCGTGGCTTTGGGACGTATGTTTTGAATGGGGCCGCAGAGCAGACAGAGTTTCCGAGAAATGGGTTTTAGCGCCGTCAAAACTGGTCTTTGCCGGTTAAAAAAATCATGAATCTAGACATACTAGCCATAGCCGCGCACCGCGACGACGTGGAACAAACCTGTGGCGGCACCCTGCTCAAGGCCGCTCAGCAAGGCCAACGCACCGGTATTTTGGACCTGACTCGGGGCGAAATGGGCACCCGCGGGAGCGCCGAAGACCGTGCTTGCGAAGCGCAAGAAGCCGCCAAAATCCTTCAGGCCGAGTACCGCCACGCCCTCGACATTCCCGATGGTCGCGTTGAAAATACGTGGGAGAACCGCCTGAAAATCGCGCGAATCCTCCGCGAAACCCGCCCCAGAGTGGTCATACTTCCCTATTGGGAGGCCCGCCATCCCGACCACGCCACCGCCTCCACGTTAGGCTACGAGGCCTGCTTCCTGGCCGGTCTGAAAAAGCTCGCCATCGACGGCGAACCGCACCGCCCCTTCAAAATTGTCTACGCCTCGCTTTATCACGACATCCGACCCACGTTCGTCGTTGATATCACCGCCCAGTTCGAACAGCGGCTAGCTTCGCTTTTCGCTTACCGCTCGCAATATGAAGACCAGTCCGACGGCGCAAAAGACTTCCCAGCGCGCGCCGAGATCCGCCAGCGCATTGAGACGATGGCACGCTTTTACGGTTTGCTCGCGGGCGTGGACTACGCGGAGCCGTTCATCCAAAAAGAAATCGGCTTGGTCGACGATTTGCTTATGATCCCGGTGAAATCCATCTAGACGCACTGCAGACCTGAGACTAGCCCGCGACGGACGAGAACGAGACCTGCGTAATGCCCAGCTCCTGGCAGCGCGCTGCCCAGGCTTCCCGCGAGGTCTTTCCGTTGGCCATCTCAGCCAATTCGTTCATCGGAACTACTCTTTCTTCGCCACGTTGCAGATAAAACTCGCCAGGGCGGTTCACCAGCTCCCAGCCTTTCTGGATCATCGCCAGTTGCATGGCGATGCCGAGCAGCTCCAGCATGCGTTGCGCCCTTTGCCCTCCGGTCAGAATTTGCCCGACCGGATCGCGAATTTCAGCTCCCAGTTGCGGCAGTTTCGGCATCAGATCCGGCAACGATTCCGGAGTTACTCCGTGCAACAGGGAGGAGTAACGGGAAACTGAGGACTTCCACGAAGGAATCCATACCGTCTCTTCCATCCGATCCCACGCCAGCGCCGGCAAGCCTTCGTTGGGCAACTTCGGGTTGATGAATTTTATGAACTGGTTCTCCAACTCGCGCGGGTCGTCAAACAGGGTGGTAGCACTCTGGTCGTCTATTAGTCTCGGAGCGATCTCCAGTGAGGCGATCGCGCTCAACCTCTCTCGCAACGGCGGATGCGAGTCGTAGAGCCCCGTCTTCCCCTCAGCTATCTCCTTCTCCAGAATCTTTTCGACTTGAGAGGAAATGGAGGGCGCAGCCAAATATCGGCAAAACCCTTCGCCAATGCCCGGCATCCATCCCTGATCGAGCACTGGAACAACTTCGGCGCTCCAATAGCTGGGCCAAGCGGCAGCGGCCTCACGAACTTTTTTCAAGCAGCCCTGCGTAGGAGACACGCCCGCAATGATGCAGGCAAGCTCATCAGCGCGGAATTCCTGTTTCCGCGAAACAAAGTTGCTGACCCGAAGAAACAGGCCGAAACTCCACTTCAGGATTCCAAATACCAGCGAAAACAGCATCTGAAGCATCCCGATCCGCCAGCCGTCGTGCGCCTCGCCCACATTCTGCAAAGCTCGCATCATGGAGCTCTGCGTTTTATAGACCCAGGGCAAAAGCCGGGTATCGCCTCCATAGTAGTGGCCAAACTCGTGGGCCAGAACAGCGCGAACTTCCGACACGCTAAACGTGGACAGCAAAGGCAGGCCAATAGCCAGCACGCGCCGGCTGCCAAATCCCAACACGCCTCCGCGGTCTGCCACGAAAGCGTTGGGGCTTCCCATGAGGTAGACCTCGTGCGGCACGGTTTCCATCAGTGAACTGGCGATCTGGTCCAGTTCCGCAAAAAAGCGAGGGTGCGACGCCCGCTCCAATCGAGGCCCGGGAGGCGCAAACACATCCTTCCGTGGAACCATGGACCACAGCAAGACTCCCGCGATGAAGATTCCGCCCAGCGCCAGAAGGCCGAGCTGAAGGTTGCCGGACTCGGCATACACCATGATGTAGATGGGCAGACAGGCGCAAACCAGTGCCAAAAGCACTACAAAGACATAAGAGGCGAACACGGAACAGATCGCCAGAATGGCATAGAGTGCCAAGGATCGCCGCGGCGGAATCACGACAGTCGCTTCTGACATGCCTATCAATATACCGAAATCTGAACGCGAAGTTCGGAAATTCAGAATCGAAACCCTCGACAAACGTCAGTTTTTTGTTCTCCGTTTCCGGACCCTGTGCTATGGTTCCCCGGTGAACTCGCCACTCAACCCTAGCCCCCAGTTCGGTACAGCCGAGTACGTCGGTGTCCAAGGCAACGACCACTGCCAGTTTTGCCATCAGCCTATTTCCGGGAGCTACTACCGCGTCCGCGAGGCCTCCGCCTGCCCAGCGTGCGCGGGAAAAGTTCGCCTGGAGCTGGCCAAGGATACGCACACGGCCTATATGCGCGCCGTTTTGTTTGGCATAGGCGCGGCCATCGTCGGAATGATCCTTTACGCAACCTTCGAAATTGTGACCGGCCTCATCATCGGCTACGTCGCCATCGCAGTCGGCTGGATGGTGGGCACGGCCATGAAAAAGGGCTCCAGCGGGGTGGGCGGACGTCGCTACCAAATCACGGCCGTGCTGCTCACCTACGCTGCTGTTTCGCTGGCCGCCGTGCCGGTCTGGATTCACTACGCCATGGAACACCGCAAGGCGGAAACCAAGCAGACGCAAACCAATTCCCAGCTCGCGGACGAGCAGCGCCAGCTTGAGAAAGAGTCCGGGCAAGCCAACCAAAACGCGCCCGCGCCCGCTCCGGAACCAAGACCGAAGGCCGAGCGCATGAGCCGCCTCGAAGCGATTGGCCATCTCGCCCTGCTTGGCATCGGTTCTCCCTTCCTGGAGATTTGGGAAGGCGGCCCGAATTTTGGTTCGATGATCGGGCTGTTAATTCTGTTTTTCGGAGTTCAGATCGCCTGGCGCCTGACTGCAGGTGTAAAAGTCGCCGTCTACGGCCCGTTCGAGACACCGCCCCCTAGGAGTTAGCTGTCTCTGTCCAGGGCGTTGAGAGGGGGCGTTTATCCGACCCCGGACGCCTTGCGAAGCGTCTCAAGCTAAAATAGCGTTGTGTCTACCCTCACCCCGGAACTGATCCGCAACTGCCGTCGCTGTGGGCGCGACCTCAATCTTGGAGCCTTGGTCTGCGACAACTGCCAAGCTCTGGTCCATTCGCAGGAACTGGATCGCCTGTCCGACTCGGCCAAGATTCTGGAAGCTCAGGGCCAGCTTCGTCAAGCTCGCGAACAATGGCTTCAGGGGCTGCGTTTTCTCCCGCCGAACTCGCGCCAGGCCGATTGGATTGTGGAGCACGCTCGCGAACTGGAAAAGACCGCTGGGCAACTGCCGCCCCAAGCCACGCCCAAGGGTGCGGAAGATAATGCATGGGCCAAGCGACTGGGGCCGCTGGGACCACTGGCCATCATCCTGGCCAAGGGCAAATTCCTTTTCAGCGCGATTTTTAAGCTCAAGTTCTTGTTTAGCTTTTTCGCCTTCTTCGGCGTCTATTGGGCGCTGTGGGGACCGAAATTCGGGATTGGTTTCGCTGTCATGATCCTGATCCACGAGATGGGCCATTACATTGACGTGAAACGCCGGGGATTGCCTGCGGATATGCCCGTGTTTTTGCCTGGCTTTGGCGCGTACGTTCGTTGGGGAGCGATGGGCGTTTCGCTGGAGACGCGTGCGGCGGTCGCCCTGGCGGGTCCGCTTGCCGGACTGCTGGCCGCTTTGGCCGCCGCCATCCTCTGGTGGCAAACCGGAAGCCCGATCTGGGCCGCACTGGCACGCAGCGGCGCGGCGCTGAACCTGCTGAATCTGATCCCGGTCTGGGCGCTCGACGGGGGGCACGCTGCTCAAGCCCTGAGCAAAGCCGAACGCATCACCCTGCTGGCATCCTGTCTGGTGCTGTGGCTCCTGACCGGAGAGGGTCTGCTGTTTCTGGTGGCCTTGGGCTTCGGTTACCAAGTCTTTTTCGCGGGAGAACTTCCGGCGCATCCCAGTCGGCAGACTACCGTCTATTTCGTGGCGGTCTTGGCTGGACTAGCGTTCCT
The DNA here is from genome assembly GCA_043782485.1 of Acidobacteriaceae bacterium. GTDB lineage: Bacteria > Acidobacteriota > Terriglobia > Terriglobales > Acidobacteriaceae > JANXUC01. Next base: position 45,305 of record JAYWAL010000116.1, read on the forward strand.
GCTGCGAGCGCTGCCCGGTCAGGGCTTGGGGATGCGGTAGGAGATTTTTTTTGGGAAGTGCCCTCAGCGTGGCAACCCGTGTTCGTCGTACCCCAGGATTTCATCCTCGCTGCGGTTATCCAGCCCAGGCGGTGCGTTCAGCATTAGCGCATCCACGCGGCGAAGAATTTCGTAAATCCGCTTCTTTGCGTCCGGAGTCTGGCGGCTGCCAGAAACTCGGCGCAATCGGTCTGCCAGGGCCGTGCGAATGGCGACGGTGAGGGTTTCGCCGGTTCGGCGTGCTAGTTCTCGCGCCAACTTTTCGGTTTGTTCATCTTTGATCGTTAGTGCCATTCCGGTTCACCTTTCTGGCCGCCTGCCTGGAAAACTCTGGATCGATCTCATTCCGGCAATAGAACCTTTTACTCCCGTAAATTCGGGGAACTCCTGCGAGCCTTCTCCCCGCGCGGCGACGTCGCAAAAAAATCGGAAAGTATCGGATGCTCTCGGCACCTCAGGGATTCCTCGCTTCGCTTCGGAATGACAACTCTTAAAAAGGAGGGTAATTTAGAGGCTTCCAATCCATCTTCGGCGGATGTGGAGCGATATTCCATGCTGAATACGTGACTTCCGGTACTTTAGTGGCGGCACGCCACCGTCACGCCATCCCGCAGGGGCAATACCACGGGGTAGAAATCGCCTGATGCATAGAGTAGTCGGTTGAAATCCTGAATGGCTAGCGTAGCTCGGTCTTCTGCGGCGGCGGTGGTGGCGACCTTGCCGCTCCAGAGAGTGTTATCGGTGATGAATAGCCCGCCCTGGCGCACGCGTGGCGAAATTAGCCGCAGCACGCGGGGATAATCCTGCTTGTCGATATCGTTGAAGACGATGTCGAACTGGTCTTTCTGCTCGGAGAGGATTTCCAGGGCATCGCCGGTATGAACGGAGATTCGCGAGGCAACGCCAGCGCGGTCAAAGTAGCCGCGGGCCTTATGCGCGTTCGTGGGGTTGCCGTCAGTGTAGTGAACGCTACCGCCCTCGCCCACCGCGCGGGCCCACCAGATGGTTGAATAGCCAATGGCTGATCCCATTTCAAATACGGTCTTCGCCTGGATCATGGTGGCCAGTAAATGAAACAAGCGCCCTACGGTGGGGCCAACAATCGGTATATCGTGGGCCGACGCTGCGGCTTCCATCTCCGTTAAAATGGGATCGCGCGCCGGCAAGAGAGAATACAAGTAAGTATCCACGGGGTCGGTGGTGATGCCGCGGCTGCTGCGCCAGTCGCCGCGGACGGATCGTTGATCTTCTGGCATGAAGTTCTCCTCTCGTATTTGAGTCTATCGTGAGCTCTTAGGCAGCGTGGCGATGGTCTGCCCCGGCGGTGATTAGTGAGAGTAGGGGTCAAGATTCAGCGGCTGAAGGCGAATTCAAAACCAAGCATTCGAGCCACCGCTGAAGCGGTGGCCTGAAACGGAGCGATGTCCTGGCCTGAAACGGAGCGAAACTTATTTGCTGCTGCGGGCTGTTTGCGCTTACCTACTTCATCGTGACGCCCGGCGTCATTTCGATGACCTTCACGTCCGGGACCAAATTTTGCAGCTGTTCTGGGCGTCCGGTCAAACGCGGGAAAGTTCCAAAATGCATGGGAATCACGAACTTTGGCTGCAACAACTTACAGGCATAGGCGGCCTCGCGAGGAGACATGGTGAACAGATCTCCGATCGGCAGCATCACGATCTCCGGTGCGTACAGGTCGCGGATGATGGCCATGTCGCCAAAAACATTGGTATCTCCCGCGTGATAAATCTTGACGCCATTTTCAAACTCCATGACGTAGCCGACGGCCTCGCCACCGTAGATAATCTCGTCGCCGTCGAGAATCCCGCAGGAGTGATCGGCGTGAACCATAGTCACTTTCACGCCCGCTACGGTTTGCGTACCGCCCTTGTTCATGGGCGAAACCTGCTGTGCGCCCTTTTTTTTGAGCCAAGCGCAAAGCTCGTATATGCCAACAATTACGGGGTTACACTGTTTCGCGATCCCGACGGCGTCACCGATATGATCCTGATGGCCGTGGGTGCAGAATAGCGCGTCCGCTTTGGAAACGGCCTTGTCCTTCTCAGGACACATGGGGTTGCCCATGACCCAGGGATCAACAAAAATCGTTTTGCCCGCAGGCGTTTCGACACGGAAACTAGCGTGTCCGAGCCAGGTGAGTTGGATGCCGTTAAGGTTCATAGGGGGTTCAGATGTCAGCTGTAGGCTGCCAGTTGGTGACTGGCAACTGAAAGCTGTTCTTGCTGCCTTTGCTGCCGTTACTGACTTTGCATCCAGCCGCGGTAGCCACCCGCTAGTGAGATCACATTTTTGAAGCCCATCTTCTTTAGCATCCATCCGGCCAGGGCTGATCGGCTACCGCCGCCGCAGTAGAGAACGATCTTTTTGTCTTTATCGGTGGTGACCTGGTCGATGGTCAGCTCGACGATGCCGCGCGGGATGGCGACGGCATTGGGAATGACGCCATTCGCGGATTCTTCGCGCTCGCGCACGTCGATGAGCGCAAAGTCTTCGCCCATCTTCTGCATGAGGCGCAGATCGTCGGCGGTAATTTCCTCGATTTCTTTTTTAGCTTCGTCGCACAACTGGTTGAATTCTGGTAGGGCCATGACCTCTCCTGATATTGAAGAGACTTGATTGTAAAGAGGCGGCGAAACTTCCCGCAAGCTGCTGAAAATGGAACGAGCCAACAGAAGTGCCGAATAGTTGGCACTTTGGGAAACTAAAGTACGTCCTGAGGACGAATGGCGCTGGAAACGGTTGTGAGAATCTCGCACAATCAGCTTGCAACTTGAGCCGCGAATTGTGGTTCCATGCCTGCATCGCTCGGTAAAGGGGTAGAATCAAAAGCCATGCCGGACCTCAAGATACTGTTATCACGGGAGCAAATTCAGCAGCGCGTGGCCGAGCTGGGCGCGCAAATTACGCAGGACTTCGCGGGCGAGCCGGTCATTCTGGTGGGCGTTTTGAAAGGCGCGACGATTTTTTTGAGCGACCTTGCGCGGCAGATTCATTTGGACGCGACGTTTGATTTTATTGGCGTTTCGAGCTACGGCTTGCGTCCTTCGCCCGATCAAGAGTTGACCGGCGGATGGGATTCGACTGGCGAGGTGAAATTGACGAAGGACGTGGACCACTCGCTGGCGGATAAGAACGTGATTCTGGTGGAAGATATTCTGGACACGGGATTGACCTTGACGTATTTGCGGCAATTGCTATTGGGACATAAGCCGAAGGCGCTGAAGATTGCCGCGCTGCTAGATAAGCCATCGCGGCGGAAGTTGCCCATTCACGGCGATTATGTGGGGTTTTCGATTCCCGATGAGTTTGTGGTGGGGTATGGGCTGGATCATGCGGAGCAGTATCGAAACCTGGCGGATGTTTGTACGTTAACGCCGTAGTACGGAAGGGGTAGGGGTCCTTCGACTTCGCGGGTGCGTCACTTCGTGAAGCCCCTGCTGCGCTCAGGATGACAAGGCTTGAGAGAATGGGCTGTTATCATGGAGGGTTGTGACTTCGACATCAACACAATCTGGAACTGCTCCGGTTACCGCGGCGGCGTCTAGCGGTGTGCCGCCGCTCGACCGGCTGTTGCTGGAAGTGGCGGACGTGGTCAATACCACGCTGGACCTGGACACCACCTTGCGCCGGGTGGCGGAGGTGGTACGCAAGATTGTTGATTTTGAGATTTTCGCCATTCTCCTGCTCAACGAAAAGCAGCAGGAGCTATACATAAAATTTTCCATTGGGTATATGTCGGAAGTGGCGGAACGCGCGCGGGTGCGCGTGGGCGAAGGCGTGACTGGCCTGGCGGCTGAGCGGCGCGAAGCGGTGCTGGTGAACGACACGACCACGGCGGCGCATTACATTGACGCTGTGCCTAACGTGCGGTCCGAGTTGGCGCTGCCTTTGATTGTGAAGAACAAGGTAATTGGCGTGATTGATATTGAATCGCCGATTCCGAATCACTTTACGGAAGAGCACAAGCAGGTCCTGACGCTGATTGCTTCGCGCGTGGCTGTGCATATTGAAAATGCCCGTTTGTACACGCGGACGAGCCGGCAGGCGAAGACTCTGCTGCTGCTGAATGAGATTGCGCGCGAACTGACGTCGATTTTGAATTTGGATGACGTGCTGAAGCGCGTGGGCGAATTGTTGAACCGCGTGCTGGACTACCAGATGTTCAGCATTCTGCTGGTGGATCCGACGGGCGAAAAGTTACAGCACCGGTTCGCACTGCGCTATCAGGAAAATGTGCAGCTCAAGCACGATGTGCCCATGGGGCGCGGGCTGGTGGGATACGCGGCGCAGACCGGTGAGGCTGTGCTGGTGCCGGACGTGAAGAAGGATCCGCGGTATTTTCTACTGAATCCAGAAACGCGCTCGGAACTGGCCGTGCCGTTGATTTACAAAGAGCGCGTGATTGGTGTTCTGGACCTGGAGCACGTGAAGCGTAACTTTTTCAACGAAGAGCACAAGCGAACCATCACTACACTGGCGGCGCAGATTGCTATTGCCATCGAGAACGCACGTCTGTACGAGCAGATTGCGCGGCAGGAAAAGAGGCTGGAGCGAGACTTGGCGCTGGCGCGGGAGCTGCAATTCCGCCTGCTGCCGCCCGCAGTGCCGAAGCTGGCGAACCTGGAGGTGGCGGCGCGGTCGATTTCGGCGCGGCAGATTGGCGGCGATTTTTACGACTTCCTGAACTATTCAGCCGGGCGCACCGCGTTTGTGGTGGGCGATGTCAGCGGCAAGGGCGCGCCAGCGGCGATTTATGCGGCGTTGGTAAGCGGAATTTTGCGCTCCCATGCGCCGATGGAGCCGGGGGCGGCGGAGATGCTTTCGGCGATTAACCTCTCGCTGGGCGAGCGCCGCATTGAAGCGCAGTTTGTTTCGATTATTTGCGCCGTTTGGGATGACGCGCGGCGGACCCTGTTGCTGGCCAATTCGGGGTTGCCGCGCCCGGTGTTTTGCCGTAACGGCAAAGTGCAGATTATCGAGGCAACCGGCCTGCCACTTGGGTTATTTGAGGAAGCGGACTACGACGAATTTACATTCCAGGCGAAGCCCGGAGATTTGTTTGTGTTTTTCAGTGATGGAATTCTGGATGCGACTGGGAAAAAGGGCGAGCTTTTTGGGCGCGAAGGCGTGGAAGCGATTATTGCGCAGAGCGGTCACAAATCGGCTGCGCAAGTGATGGAGGCGATCAACAAGGCTGTGGGCGATTACTCAAAGCCTGGGGACGCTTTTGACGATCAGACGGTGGTTGTATTGAAGGTAAGGGAGGACGGGGCCAAGGACGTTTCCAAAAAAGACGATGGAGCGAAAAGGAAATGAAGAAACCCTTGGTTAAAGATGATTTGCGGTCGCCCGGTTTTGCTTTTCGGAACGGGGTGCTGCGTTGCGAAGGGCAAGACCTGCGCAGCCTGGCTAAACATCATGATACGCCGTTGTATGTATATTCGGCGAAGATGGTGCAAGAACGAACAGCCATGTTGGATGCGGCGTTCGGCGATTTTCCCCACACGCTTTGCTACGCCGTGAAAGCTAATTCCAATTTGAGCTTGTTGCGGCTGTTTGCGCGCATGGGATGCGGGTTTGATGTAGTCTCCAGCGGAGAATTGGGCCGCGTAATTGTGGCAGCGCCAGACGCGGCGAAGAAAGTTGTATTCTCCGGCGTGGGCAAGACGCGGGATGAGATTGAGCTGGCCTTGCAGACGAGGATACTGCTGTTCAACGTGGAGAGCGCCGAGGAACTGGATGTGTTGCTGGGGTGCGCCGCGCGAAACAGGGTAACGGCGCGCATCAGCATTCGCGTTAACCCCGATGTGGATGCGAAGACGCATCCCTACATTTCGACGGGACTGCGAAAGCATAAATTTGGCGTTCCGATCGAGGAAGCGGCAAAACTTTATGCTCGGGTAGCCAAACACAAATTCGGCGACGCAGCCGGTGTGAGCGTACATATTGGTTCGCAGATCACCTCGATTGCGCCGTTCGGCGAGGCGATGGAGCGGGTGGCGAAGCTGGTGCGAGAGTTGCAAGCGACGGGGCACGGAATTCGGTATGTGGATGCTGGCGGCGGGCTGGGGATTTCCTATCAGGGAACGGCCCCGGAGTTTGCGACTTACGCCAAGCAGTATGCACAGGCTGTACTGAAACCTTTGCGGAATTTGAACGTGCATTTGCTGCTGGAGCCGGGGCGCGTACTGGTGGGTCCGGCGGGAGTTCTGCTGACTTCGGTGATCTACAACAAGACCAACCGCGGCAAGCGCTTTGTAATTGTGGATGCAGGCATGAATGATTTGCTGCGGCCCGCGCTGTATGGGGCTGAGCATGAGATCGTGCCCGTGGTTCGCAGCGCGAGGCGGTCACGTGTGGTGGATGTGGTGGGGCCGGTATGCGAGTCCGGCGATTTTCTGGCTCGTGAGCGGAAGCTTCCGGCTGTGGAGTCTGGTGAGTTGCTGGCGATCCTGGATGCGGGAGCTTATGGATCAGTGTTGGGATCCAATTACAATACGCGCGGGCGTCCGGCGGAGATTTTAGTGGACGGGGCGAAGGCGAGGGTGATTCGCCGGCGAGAGTCGTTGGTGGCGATGTTGGGTGGAGAGCTTTCCGTTTTGGCGGACTAGGCTCTGGTTTGTTCCGGCAGGCTCAGCGTTGGCCCCACTTGAGTTTGCTGTGGAGGCCGTCGAAGAATGTGCTTTTGAAACGCAACAGCTTGAACTTGTGGGCCAGCTTGCGGCAGCGGATGATGTCGCCCTCCAGAATGGCCTGACCGAGCTGGCCGTCGAAGCTGACGAACGCGCCTTCTTTTGCTGCCTTAATCAAAATATCGATGTGAGAGGTGTCGCGGACCACCAGCGGTCGGTGCGTGAGCGAGTGCGGCGAAACGGGCGTGACCACGAAGGCTTCCACGGAAGGCGTGAGAATGGGCCCGCCGGCAGCCAGCGAATAAGCCGTTGATCCGGTGGGCGTGGAGATGATGAGACCATCCGCCTTGTAGTTGGAGACGAAGACGCCATCGATGGTGACTTCGAAGCTGTTGAGGCGAGAGAGTGTGTTCTTGCCGACCACAATTTCGTTCAGCGCGTCGTAGGAGACAAGGATCTTACCGGCGCGCTCGACGTGACATTCGATCATGGCGCGCTCTTCAATGTTGGCCAGACCTTGGTCGGCGGTTGCTAGCGCAGAGAACAAATCTTTTACCGTCACTTCGGTCAGGAAACCCAGCGAACCGAGGTTGACGCCGATGACGGGGATATCCGAGCGGGCTAAGACGCGGGCCGCAGCGAGCAGCGTGCCATCGCCGCCAAGAAGAACGACGAAACGGACTGGGTGCTTGGCGATCTCCTCGCGCGCGATTGACTCCAAGCCTTTGCAGTAGTTGGAGGTTTCACGGTCGGTAATGATTTGGTAGCCTCGGGCTTGCAGCCAATCGACGACTTCAGGCACGATTCGGGTGAGTTCGGGCTTCGTCGGTTTGGACATGAGGGCGACGAGCTTGGAGGGTGGCATCATTGGGTTCCGTAATTGTACAGAATTGGTGGCTTGCTGGAATCTGGAATTGCTGGCGCGGGGGGCCTATCGTTAGAGATTTAGGGGGAAGTCGAGCGTGGCGGCGTACGTCAAAAAATCGCGTAGAGAAGGAATTCTCGGTTGCCTTCGGTGCCGAGGATGGGCGAATCGATCACATCGGTGGATTGGGCACCCAGGGCGAGGACGCATTGACGAATTTTTTCCACAGCAGCTAGCTGCGCGGGTTCGTCGCGGACGATGCCACCTTTGCCGACGGCTTCGCGACCGACCTCAAATTGCGGCTTGACCAGGATGATTGCGCGTCGGCCCTGCCGGTCGGGCGGAAACGCCGAGGCAAGGACCGGTGGCAGGACGAGCGTTGCGGAAATGAAAGAAACGTCCATGACGATGAGATCGACGATTTCGTTGAGAGCGTGGGCCGTGAGCAGGCGGGCATTGCACTTTTCGATGAGCCGGACGCGTGGGTCCTGGCGCAGCTTCATGGCGATTTGCCCGTAACCGGTGTCGAGGGCGGTTACGTGGGAGGCGCCGTGCTGAAGGAGGCAATCGGTGAATCCTCCGGTGGAGGCTCCGACGTCCAGGCAGTGTAGGCCGGCGACGTCGAGATTCCAGTGCGACAGGGCCTTTTCGAGCTTGAGGCCGCCACGACTGACGTAGCGGAGATCGTCGCCTAGGAGGCGAATCGCGGCATCGTCAGCGACCAAGGCTCCAGCTTTTTCCTTCTTTTGTTCTCCCACCAGAACCTTGCCAGCCAGGATGAGGGCTTGGGCGCGCTCGCGGGATGGAGTGAGGCCACGGACGACGAGCAGTTTGTCGAGGCGAATTTTCATTCAGACTTCACCAGAATTCATGAGACCGCGAGGCTAGGAAAAGTAGCACCCTGAGCAGTGCAATCTGTGTAACCTTCCTTTAACAAAAACTTTAGTGCGAGCGCGGCGGGCTTTTCCACAAGGTTTTCCACGGATCTGTTGAAAACGTGGTGGGTCGAGCGGCTCAGTTCCACTCCAGGCCGCCATCGACGGCCAGGATTTGGCCGGTGATGAAGTGCGGAGCCTGCGCGAAGAAAAGCACGGCCTGGGCGATATCGTTCGCGGTGCCGTTGCGCAGCATGGGAGTTTTTTTGGCCATCTTGCGCATGAAGGCGGCAGCGGCCTTCTCGCCGAGATTGATCATGCCTGGAGCGACGGCGTTGACGGCGATTTGCGGGGCGAGAGCCTTGGCCATGACGCGGGTCAGCATGTGCAAGGCAGCTTTCGAGGAGCAGTAGTGGGCGTGGTCGGCCCAGGGGCGCAGGCCTCCCAGCGAACCCATGTTGATGATCTTGCCCCGACTTTTCGCCAATGCAGCGTGGGCCTCGCGAGAGACCAGAAAGGGGCCGCGGACATTGGAGGCGAAGATGGCATCCCACTGGGCGAGGGAAATTTTGTCGAAGGCGGCGGTTTCGTAATTAGCCGCGTTGTTGACCAGAATGTCGAGATGGCCGAATTCATTGACGGTGGCGGCAATCATCCGGCGGACGCTGGTTTCGCTGGTGATGTCGCAGGGCAGGGCGAGGGCCTTCACACTAAAGGCGGTGAGGTCGGCGACGGTCTTGCGGGCGTCGCGGTCAGAACTGCGATAGGTGATGGCGACGTTGGCACCAGCTTGGGCCAGGGCAAGCGCGGAGGCGCGACCCAGGCGGCGAGCTGCTCCGGTGACGAGGGCGGTTTTGCCGGTGAGTGGTAGGGTGTTGGACTTCATGTGCTGTGATTGTAAATGGTGGGTTGTAGACTGTTGTCGGGAGTGGCCTCAATGGTTCGATTTGGCATTGTTGGATTTGGATTGCATGGCGTGCGGCGATTGATGCCGGGGTTCGGGGTGGCGAAGCAGTGCCGAGTGTCGGCGTTGCAGCGGCGGGATTTGGCAAAAGCGCGAGCCTCGGCGGCGGAGTATGGGATTCCACTGGCCTTCGATTCCGTGGAACAGTTGTGCGCTTCGCCGGAAGTGGATGCGGTATTGGTGACGTCTCCGGATTCCCTGCATTTGCCGGATACGCTCACGGCTCTAGCTCACGGCAAGCCGGTGCTGTGCGAGAAGCCTATGGCCATGAATGCCGCGGAGTGCCAGCGGATGGTGGAAGCGGCGCGGGCGGCGAAGGTATTACTGGGCGTGGCGCAAATTTTTCGCTTTGAAGAGAGCACGCGCTGGTTTCGCGAACAGATTGCGGCGGGCGCAATTGGGCGTCCCGTATTTGCGCGGTCAGAGTTTTCCTACTCTGGGGTTGGCCATGGAAGGAAGTGGCTGACGGATCCAACGCTGGCGGCGGGCGGACCCATTTCCGATGTGGGCGTGCATTGCATCGACACGCTGCGGTTCGTGTTGCAGGACGAGGTGGTGCGGGTAACAGCGCGTGCCGCTTTCGACGAGTGCTCCGAGCCGGTGGAGGCGGCGGGGGTTTTAACTCTGGAATTTGCGGGCGGGACGCTGGGCGCGGTCATGGTCTCGACGCGGGCGGAGTATCGGACGCCACTGGAAGTGGTCGGCGAAGGCGGGGTGTTGCTGGCGGACAATGGACTAACAGTGGACCGTCCTGTTGAGCTGAGGTTGCGGAGGGACGGGAAGCCCGACGAGACGCGGACCGTTTCGAATGCGGAAGCCTATGGGCGGCAAGTAGATGCCTTTGCCGCGGCGGTGCTCGGGGAGGGCAAGTTTCCTGCTCCCGGTATTGAGGGCTGGCGGAATCAGGAAATTCTGGACGCAGCGTTCCGAAGCGTGAAGAGCGGCCGGGCGGAGAATGTGGCCAAGGTGGAATAGAGGCCTCCCGACAGGCGGCGTGGATGCGCAGAAACGATCACGGCTTCTTGGAGTCTGTCGGTTTCGGTGTCGTGCCCTTGGCGTCAATAATGGCCCAGTGCCATTCCTGATCGGAGCCCAGATTGATGCCAAGCGGCTGACTAAATGTGGCCCGGGTATTGGGCGCGGCGTTGCCCTTGAAGTGGTAGACGATAAGGGTGTCGGAGCGCTTGGCAACGATTTGCACGGAACTAACGGGAACACTGGCGGGAATGATGCGAGCATCTTCCGAGATGGCGGCCCTTTGCGAGGGGTGGCGCAGGATGGTGAGGCCGACCGTAATTTCCTCAATCTGAAAGGAAGTTCCGTTGTAAAGGGAAAGCTGAAGTGAATCGCCGATGACGGTAGCAGGGCCTTCGAGCTTGGCCAGATCGGCGATTGGGATGGTGTTGTCGAGGACGACGTCTTTGGATTTGTCTTTGTCCCTTGCAGCGTCTTTCGCGCCGTCGTTGGCAGCATCTTTCACAGCAGCCACTGCCAGAGGCGCTGGCCCAAGCGAGTCAGCCAAGCGAATGCCGTGCGCGGAAAACGACAGGCTGCAATTGACATCGGCGGCGGCAAACGGCGTTCCGAGAGTAGTTGGACCGAGCACCAATCCAAGTTGTGGGGCCATCGCTCGCATGCGGCGGGCTTCGGAGTTCTCCATGATATTGGCGAAATTGTCGTTATCGACGCGCACTTCGGCTGGCTTGGTGGTGACCTTAGCCTTGCGGATGTTTCGAGCCACGTCGCCGAGCGGAGCGTCGGCGTCCGCCTGAGGCCGTGCCGGAATTGCACATGCTACGAGTAGGATCGGCGCAACGAATTGGAGGCGCACCTTCACACCTCTATTTTGCGTCAGACGGCGATGCAATGGCGCAAACGCAGGGGTGGGTCACCCACTAAAGTAACTGTTGTTTTGTTGGCTGGAATACAAAAGCCATCCGGGAAATCGACAGGAAGGGATGTGAGCCGGATGCACGTGGAGCGAAGCGGCGAGCAACGGGGCTCACGCGCACCCAGCTAAATCACATCTACAGCAGGCCAGAGGTACGATATCTTTGCACCGGGTCGGTGGCTAGTACCGGTTCCGGTTTACGCTGGAAAATCCAACGAGCTACGGCAAACCCAACGGCGACGTACATCAAGTTGAGAGCTTTCATGACTCCCCCTTTTGTCACGACCACCGCCGGGGGTGAGGTAGTTCGTGAGACCAAGGTAGCAAGGCTGGGGCGGGGCAACAACGGTCCGACGGTGCTATTCCGGTAGCCCGAACGTGGCGTTACGGTAATCGTTACTAGGTCGCGGTTAGGGCCGCGTAGGGAGGCCAGGGCGGCCAGTCCCTACGCGAACCTTCGGTTTACGGCTGGGTGCTGTTTTGCAGCTTGCGAACGCGGTCTGGCGGGGCGACCATCACTGGTGGGATACCTCGATCCAAGACCAGCTTTTGGAAGGCTGGCACATCGGCGCGCTGCATTTCCGCCCAGGGTGCCAATTGGTCGTCCACCAGCTTCTTGAGCTTGTCGAACTGCCGGGAAGCGGGTTCGGTAGGAGCGGAATCCGTACCGCTGCTGATGCCAGCCGCCAGACCCGCCAGTCGGATATCGACGCGCGCTGGGTAGGCCAGCGAGTCTTCATTGGCCTTAATCCGCTTTTCGATGATTTCATCGCGAACCTTCAGCAGCTTTTGGTTCAGGTCAGCGGCGGCTTTGCGGATGGCGTCATTTTCGGGACCATCCGGCAGGCGGGTGGCTAGGGCATCGGCTTGGGCGCGAACGTCATCGAGTTGCGTGACCGCATCGGCCAGTCGGCTCAGTTGCTCACGGATTTGCAGACGCAGGTCGAACTGCTTCTGCAAGTCTTCGGCGGTGACTTTCACGCGGGGATCAAGCCGCAGCTCAAACGGAGCGGTTTGTGTTTTGCCATTTGAAGTCAGGCGTACCTGGTACTTGCCGGGAAGTGCCATAGGACCTTTGACGCCCACTTCATACTCAAAGAAGTAGTAGCCAGGGACTTTACGGGCTTCCTCGTACCCCATGTTCCAGACGAAGCGGTTGAGTCCGGCTTTGGGTTCCAGCTCTTTCTCCGGCTGCTTGGAGTCCGGGTCGGCGGGCTCTTCCATCTCCTGGGTGCGGGTGCTGGAGAACTTGCGGATCACCTGACCCGAGGCATCGAGAATCTCGATAGTAGTCTCGCCTTTCGGTTCCGCCTTGAGAAAATAGTCAATCACCGCTCCAGTCGGGGGATTCTTGGCTTCCAGGCCACCTCTTCCCTCCCCTCCAGCGCTGTGGTAACGCGTGGCGACCGCCGGGGTGAACAGATGCACATCCTCCTGGGCAATGGCATCTGTGAACTCGCGCAATGGGGCGATGTCGTCCAAGATCCAGAACGCCCGGCCATGCGTGGCCAGAATCAGGTCGTCGTCTTTAACCACCAAGTCATGAATCGGCACTGTGGGCAAATTCAGCTTGAGCGACTTCCAGTCCGCCCCGTCGTTGAACGAGATGTAAACCCCGCTTTCGGTACCGGCATAGAGCAAGCCGTCTTTTTTAGGGTCTTCGCGGACCGCGCGGGCGAATGTGCCATCCGGGATGCCGTTGACGCGCTTGGTCCACGTTGCGCCGTAGTCCGAGGTCTTGTAGATGTACGGGTGATAGTCGTCATTCTGGTGGCGGTCGATGGCTACGTAGGCCGTGCCGGGGTCGTGTGGTGAAGGTTCGATCTGGCTGACGCGGCTCCATTCTGGAAGTTCCTTCGGCGTGACGTTCGTCCAATGCTTGCCGCCGTCTCGAGTGATATGTACTAGACCATCGTCGGTGCCCGCCCAGATCAAGCCCTTCGTCACCGGCGATTCGGCCACGGCAAAAATCGTGTCGTAGTATTCAGTGCCGGTGTCGTCTTTGTTGATGGGTCCGCCGGAGATTTGTTGCTTGCTCTTGTCGTTGCGCGTGAGGTCTTCGCTGATGGCCTCCCAGTGCATGCCGCCGTCGGTAGTTTTAAAGAGCCTCTCGCCAGCATGGTAGAGCATTTCCGGATCGTGTGGCGAAATCAGCAACGGAGCGGTCCACTGGAAGCGGTGATCGAGTACCGCAGCGCCTCTGCCATCCGAGAGTTCCGGCGACGCCGTCACGCTCTTCACCTGGCCGGTGTGCCGGTCGTAGCGGGAAAGCGTTCCCTGGTAATCGCCAGCGTAGACGATGTTTGGGTCGGGAGGATAAGGAGCGATATAGCCCGCTTCCCCGCCGCCGACAGCGTACCAGTCAGCGCGACCGATTTCGCCGTCGTCGCTGCGGCTGGCGATGGCGATGGTGCTATTGTCCTGCTGCGCGCCATAGACGTAATACGGCGTGCGGGTATCGGTGATGACATGGTAGAACTGCGCCGTCGGCTGGTTGTCCTGGCGACTCCAGGACTTGCCGCCGTCGAGGGTTACGGTGGCGCCACCATCGTTGGAGGCGATCATGCGCCGGTTATTGAGGGGATCAATCCACAGGCCGTGGTTGTCGCCGTGCGGAACCTTGATCCGGTTCAGGCTGCGGCCGCCATCGGTGGATTTGTAGAACTCGACATTCATGAAGTAAACCGTGTCGGGATCAACCGGATCGGCTGTGACATGGCCGTAGTACCAAAAACGTTGCTGAATGTCACGCGTCGGGTTGACGCGCTGCCATTCGCCGCCGCCGTCGTCGGAGCGGTAGAGGCCGCCTTCGTTGGCTTCGATCAGCGCATACACACGCTCGGAATTGGCGGCGACGGCCACGCCGATGCGTCCGTAGGGGCCTTTCGGCAAGCCATGTTCTTCGAGGCGCTTCCAGGTGGCGCCCGCGTCGCCGGAACGATAGAGGCCGCTGCCCGGGCCGCCGCTGGTGAGTGTCCAGGGCGTGCGGCGAGCTTCCCAGAGGGAGGCGAACAGAATGTTGGCGTTGTGCGGGTCGAAGGTGATGTCGATGGCCCCGGTGTTTTCGTCTTTGTAAAGAACCTTCTCCCAGGTTTTGCCGCCATCAAGGGTACGGAAGATGCCGCGTTCTGAATTTGGACCAAATGGGTGGCCCAGAGCGGCGACGTAGGCGATGTCGGGATTCTTAGGATTGACGATGACGCGGCCAATCGCGCGAGTGTCTTTCAGACCCGTGTTTTTCCAGGTTTTGCCGCCGTCGAGGCTCTTATACACACCGTCGCCATGGGAGATATTGCCGCGGATGCACGCTTCACCGGTGCCGACATAGAGAATGTTGGGGTCGGAGGGAGCGATGGCGATGCTACCGATGGACGACGTGCCCTGGTCATCGAAAACCGGCTGCCAGGTGAGAGCGCCGTCGGTGGTTTTCCAAACGCCGCCGCCCGTGGAGCCGAAGTAGTAGGTGTTAGGGTCGCCAGCGATGCCGGAAGCGGTAAGCGAGCGACCGCCACGGAAGGGGCCGATTTCGCGGTACTTCAGGCCCTTAAGCTGGTCATCGAATTTAGGCGGCTCGGCTGGCTTGGTGGCGGGAGCGGTCTTGGCCGCTTCCTCGGCCTGCGCGGTCTTCGTGCCTTCGTCTTTCTTCTTGTTCCTTTGCGCTGGGGCCGGCAACACGGCGAGAAGAAAGATTACGGTAAGGGTTAGACAAATTCCATGGATGCAACGGCGGCCGCTCACTGGCAACATTGATTAATTTCTCCCTCAGAGGTCTTACGACAACGACCCACCATGCTAGACCTTCGCAGCCTACCAGCGCAAAGCGGTCATGATTATCCAGCCGCGCGGGAATGTGTAGCCGCAGCCCTCGTTGCTACGTCTCGGGATCTGAGAAATTGGGTTCGCGAGATCGAGAGCGAGATCAAAAACAAAGGCAAGACCACGCGGGCGAGGGCGCCCGCAACTACGCAACCTCTTTGTTGCCTATATAATCTTGCCTATTCTAGGGCTTGGGGGCTACGAATGCGTTGGACACCGGGTGGTAACAGCGAAGACGTGGAAGACCGCCGTGATGAAAGCGGCGACGGAGGCAGTGGTGGCGGCGGAATCGGCGGAATTCATCTCGGCATTGGCGGGACGATTATTGTTTTGCTGCTGAGCCTGGTTTTCAAGCGCGACTTTTTTGCTCTGCTGGGTGGCGGACAAAGCGTCATGCCATCGCAGACGCAGAGCCAGCCTGACCCGCAACGCGATGCGGCTGAACAGCCAACCGTGCAGTTCGTTTCGTTCGTGCTGGATGATGTGCAAAAAAATTGGGCTGGAATCCTGCAACAGCGAGGTGTTCCGTATCAGCACGCTAAGCTGGTGTTGTACCGCGACTTGACGGCTTCCGGCTGCGGTCGCGCGGAATCAGCGACGGGTCCGTTTTACTGCCCTGAAGATCAGAAGGTGTATATCGACTTGGGTTTCTATGACGAGCTCAAGCGGCGCTTTGGCGCTCCCGGACAGTTTGCACAGGCCTACGTGTTGGCCCATGAGCTGGGACACCACGTGCAGAATCTGCTGGGGATTGATCAGAAGGTTCGCCGACTCCAGGAGCAAAACCCGAATACGGCGAATCCACTTTCCGTGAAAATGGAGCTGCAAGCCGATTGTTTCGCCGGTATTTGGGCAAAATCGACCCAACAGAGAGGTTTGCTGGAGGCGGGCGATGTGGACAGCGCACTGGGGGCCGCCGCCGCCGTCGGTGACGACCGCTTGCAGAAAATGTCCACCGGACACGTTAGCTCGGATTCGTTCACACACGGCTCGTCCGCGCAGCGCACGGAGTGGTTTCAGACGGGTATGAATGAGGGGTCGATCGAGGCGTGTAATACGTTTCAGTAGTGGATCAGCTCGACGAGCGTTGGAAGTCCGCCGACACTCTGATTCCGGCCGCTCACGGTCGCTGCGGGCCTGGATTGTGTTAGCCAAAGATGGGTCCTAGAGTGCGATTCAGGAATGCGGCGAACGCGTGCCAGGCCGGAGTCATTCCGAGGGGAACAGAGAGAGCTACGGAGGCGAAGACCAACGGAGCAGACCACATTGTGGAGCGGTGGATGGTGCGGATGGATATGAGTTCGTAGACGAGGAAAATGAAGAGCAGGATGCCGAGGCCGGTAACGGCTCCGGCGGCTGGCGGAAGTCCGATGCGAGCCCAGGGAAAGCGGCCAAAAGCGGCGGCGACAAGACCCATGGTCGCGATTAGGATAAGTCGTTTGTGCGAAGCCGGTCGGCGGCGGGCGCGCCAAGCGGCGTAAATGACAACCGCAAAACCGACGATCCCGATCAGGGGAATCGCAGCGGAAATGGCGGGATCGAGCGGGCCGATCTTCACGCCGCGATGCAGAGCGTCGATGGCAGCCATCACGCCGAGCAGGACCATGATGGGCGGGAGACTGAAGGCCAAGGTGCCTAGAGACCGATGCCAGCGGACGCGACGCGCGGAGATGAGACACACTTGCACAACAAACAGCAACATCCAGAGGGTGAACACCGCCCCATGGACGTGGAGGATGGGGCTGGGCAGCGGAGCGCGCATCATGCCGACTTGGAAGTAAGTTGGCGAGAAGCCGATGAACACGCAAATGCAAAGCACGATCGCCATGCTGGTGTAAAAGATTCGTTCGACGTTGGAGTTGACAGGTCGATACGTGCGAGTCTGGACAGATGAAGGAGCCAGGATGGAGTCAGTTGCCATGGTGTCCCTTTCTTTTCTTAGTGGATGGCGTTGGAAACCCTCAACTCTTTCGTCAATTGGGTGGTGCCGGGAGCGGGGGTCGAACCCGCACGGGCCTTACAGCCCTTCGGATTTTAAGTCCGATACGTCTGCCAGTTCCGTCATCCCGGCTGGAAGGTTAGTGTACCGTAGGACGGATTGCGGACGGCTCTGTCTGCGAAGAAGCTGTCTAGAAAAGCCGATGGAGGCACGGGCGTCCTCGCCCGTGCCTCCATCGCCTGCAACTACTCGGCGGGCTTTTCCGGGGCGGTGGCGTAGTATCCACTTTTGGTGCGGACGCTAAGCTTGTGGTAGCCCGGAGCGCGGGCATCGACACGGATCACGCGATACCCCCCAGCACCTTTCGGGTTCTGCGGCTTGTAACCGATCGAATACTGGTTGCGAATGTCGTGGGCAACTGTCTTGCTGATCTGGTCCACCTCGTCGAGAGTTTTGGGGAAAAAGGCGATGCCGCCGGTTTTCTGCGCCAGGATTTGCAGGGCGCGGCGAGCGCGGCGTTCTTTCTCGCCACCTAGCAGGCCGATGGCGTAAACGGTCGGTCCGCCATCTTGCTGAAGGGCCTTGACGGCCTGTTCCAGGGTGTCACGGCTGGCGTTGTCTTCGCCGTCGGTGACCACAAAAATCACCTTTTTATCGCGGCGAGCATTGCGCTTGAGGTGCTCGGCCGCTCCGTCGATGGCGTCATACAGGGCGGTGCCGCCGCGGGCATCATATTTTTCCAGTGCTTCCTTCATCTTCCCAATGTCGGAAGTGAAATCCTGATCGAGAAATTCGTCATCGTTGAAGTTGACGATGATGACCTCATCGTCCTTATTACTGGAACGCACCAGGTTGAGAGCGGCCTGATTGACCTTCTCACGTTTTTCGCGCATGGAACCGGAGTTGTCAATGACGATGGCCATGGCCACAGCAATGTCTTCATGGCGAAACGAGGTGATCGCTTGCTGGACGCCATCCTCAAATACAGTGAAGGCGGGACGGTCGAGCGTGGTAATGATGTGATCTTTGTCGTCAATGACGGTGGCGTGCAGGGCGACTTCTTCCACGCGCTTGCGCAGGACGAATCCGCCATCATCGTCTTCCACCTTAGATTGAGGCGCTGCGCTAGTCGGGGCGGGTGGAGGCTGGGCGGAGGGAGCACCGGCGGGAGCCGGAGTTGGTTTGGGCGAGACGTCCTGGCCCCACCCTCCGCTGAGCAAAGCAACTAATGCGGTTAGCAAAAATGTCGGGCTGGAAAATCTCCCAGAACCTCGCGGGCTGCTGTGCCCGCGCCACACAAACTTTGCAGAGTCATTCCACAGGCGCATAATAACCGGTTTTTGCATAAACTTTCAAAGGCGGCAAACCCCTCGGCGGGTTCAATTTGACCTTAATTTTACGCCACTTGCCATCGTGCATGGAGTTCTTAGGTCGATACCCAAGCACATACTGGTTCCTCAGTTCGATGCCAATTTTGGTGGCTACGTCCGCCAAATCGTTGGGATTGTCGATGGTGAACGAACGTCCCCCGGTCAGCTCGGCGATGTCACTCAGCAGAGCCGGTCCCAGACGCTCTTCGTCTGAGGCAAAATAGTGATCGTAGATGCCAATGGCGTAGACCATGACATCGGCTTCCTTTACCAGGGACTTGATTTCATTTTCGGTATAGCGGCTGTGGTTGTCTCCGCCATCGGAAATGATGAGTAAGGCCCGCTTGGGATATTTCGCCTGATGCATCTTGTTCACACCGAGATAGATGGCGTCCAGCAGCGCGGTGCGGCCCTTGGGCACAGTGAAGACGAGCTTACCCTGAATGTCTTCGATGGACTGGGTGAAATCGGAAATTTCTTCCGGTTTGTCGGCAAAGGCGATCATGAAAAATTCGTCTTGCGGATTGGCGGTCTTGAAGAACTCCTTGACAGCCTCGCGAGACTTTTCGATCTTGCTGCTCATGCTACCGCTTACGTCGAAAATTACGCCAATGGAAACAGGGGCGTCTTCGCTGGAGAAGTTTTTGATCTCCTGCGGGTCTTTACCCTCAAGAATGGCGAAGTTTTCCTTATCCAGGCCAGTGACCAGGCGATTGAGCGGGTCGGTGATCGTGACGGGGATTAGCACGAGCTCCACCGCAACCTTGATAGGCTTTTCGCGAGTTTTCATTGCCGCCGAGGAGACTACCTCGTTGGGAGCCGGACCACCAGCCGGTGTCACGACCGCCGGGGGGGCACCTGGGTCTGTAATCTTAGGATGGGCTGGGGGCAAAACATGGGGTTCGTCCAGGGGATTCTGGGCCAGTAGGGCGGGGGAAAAGCCGACAGCGAAGACCGAACCGAGCGCGACGGCTCGCAGCAGATTGCCATTTCGTGGTGACAACATACGTCCTCCACTCGGGCTAGGCCTGCACCAAGGGCTGGGGACCGGGAGGGCTAAGACCGGCAATCGCAGCTTCAGGGTGAGAAGTACGGGCATCCGGCGCGGCCCGCTAACCTTGCCTCTTGCAACGGATACTAACATAGCTGAC
>JAYWAL010000117.1:0-3946 GCA_043782485.1 Acidobacteriaceae bacterium
CGACCGCTCGCCCATCTTCTTCGTCGATAAAATCAAAGCCCCGTTATTCCTACTAGCCGGAGGCCACGACCCCCGCTGCCCCAAATCCGAAGCCCAACAGGTAGCCGACGCCGTCAAGAAAAACGGTGGAGAAGCCGACCTTAAGATTTACGAAAACGAAGGGCATGGGTTTGCGCGGGTGGAGAATCAGATCGACGCTTATCGGCGGGTGGCCGAGTTCCTTAAAGCGAAAGTGCCGCCGCAAGATTGCAGTTGCGCAGTGGAACCGTAGATAAAGTTTAGAGGTTGAGCGTTGGCCATTGCACGGTGTAAGGAATGCGGATTTCCCGAAGGAAGAGGCGGTAATGTTTACTCGCCCCTTCCCCATCATCCTACAAACTATCCAAACAGCGGAATCGTTTGTGGAACCGCTAGCTGTAGCAGGCCTGCACTCATATGGCTTCTCGAACAAGAAGAGGCCCAATACCAACGTGGTGTGAGGATCTTCGAGATTACTGGTGGAGCTCGTTTTGCCAAATTCCGGGTGGATGAGGTGAAGTGATGACCCTTCGCGCGCTACTGGTTGCTGGGATACTCGTGGGCTCAGCGGTCGCTCAAGACGATCAAGGCGCTATCACAGCTACAGATAAACTGGTTGATTCCATCAAAGCGTGCCCCGCAAGAGTCCGTATTGCCCAGTTCAAGAAGGAATGGGTGAAGGAAACCTGGGGACCTCCAACGCAAGTCAAGTACGACATTAATCGGACAGCTTCGATCCTGAACCCGTTCACGGCCACCGTCGATTTCTCGCTGACGATGCAATACGGAAAGCACCGTAAGACAAGAGAAGAAGCGGAGGCCGATACCGACCTTAAACCTCTCCTGATAGGAAGGTATCGGAACACCTACAAGATCACGAAAGATAACAATCTCGTATTGGAATCGACTCTGACTAATGATGTGAGCTCTGGGGATTGGGTCCCGCGTCCACATTGGGCGGACGCTTGTTGGGATGAATTGCGCTGAGGGGGCTCGTTGGGACGTTCCTCGAGTTGACTCGTGGTATATACTGTTAATATATATCTTGCAAATAATAATGAGGAACCCATGGCCAAACCAGGAATCGCCAAACTCTTTCAGAATGGCCGCAGCCAGGCGGTTCGCCTGCCGCGCGAGTTTCGTTTTGAAGGCGACAGCGTCCGCATCCGCCGAGTAGCGGAGGGCGTGCTGCTGGAGCCGGTGGGGACCGATGTAGCCAGCTGGTTTGAGGATCTTGACGCATTCAGCGAAACTCCCTTCCTCGCCAAGGGCCGCAAGCAGCCACCCACCCCGAAGCGCAGAGTTTTTTAGTGAACTACCTGCTCGACACCAATGCCTGCATCGCCCTCATCAACGGTGACCCCGAGAGAGTCCGCAAGTGCTTCGAACAAGCCACAACCGCGGGCGCCCAAGTCTTTGTGTCTTCCATTGTGACGTTCGAATTATGGTACGGAGTCGCCAAGAGCATGCGAGAAGAGTTCAACACCCGTCGTCTGCGAACCTTTCTGGCTGGCCCCGTTTCCGTGCTTCCATTCGAAGAGGCAGACGCTCGCGCCGCAGGGTCGGTCCGAGCCGCATTGGAGGTTTCCGGCAAGACCATCGGTGCTTAGGACGTTCTGATTGCCGGACAGGCACTGCATCGCCAATTGACGCTGGTGACGGCGAACCTGGCTGAGTTTTCACGGGTGCGGGGTTTGATCTGGCAGGACTGGGCTAAACCTTAAAGAACAAATCTCACCACGGAGACACTGAGAAGAGCTTAGGGTTTTCCTCCGTGTCTCAGTGCTCCGTGGTGGGTCTTGGTCTAGGAGGTTCAAGTTAAGACCTCGCGGACAAGAGTGTCCGCGCCACACGAGCTTTCCTAAAACTTCAGGCGTTGCAGGGCTTGTACCATTCCTGGAATGGTGAATTTCTTTGCTTCCACGTGGACCAGCAATCCCAGTTCCCGTAAAGTGGCGGACGTGATGGAGCCGATTGAGGCCAGTTGAAGGCCGTCGCGAACGGCGGCCTTTGCGGAACGAGCGCCGACTAGGGCTACGAAGTTGCGGGCCATGGACGAGCTGGTGAAGGTGGCGATGGTCGGGCGGAGCTTGGGGTTACTCAAAGCTTTGCGGAGGCGGTCGCGGGAGAATTTGGGAAGCACGGTTTCGTAGGCTTCGACGACATCGACGATTGCGTCCGCTTTGCGCAGCTCGCGTGGGATGACGTCGCGGGCGACACGGGCGCGGGCTAGCAGGATTCGCTTCCCTGCCACGCGTTTGCGGAGGCTTTTTACAACGGACTCGGCAACGTATTGTTTCGGAACGACTTGTACCCGTAAGCCCTGGGCTTCAATGGCCTTCTTCGTGGCCGGGCCGATGGCGGCGATCTTAAGGTGCTTGAGCCGGGTCGTAGGCAGACGCAGCTTCTTGATCCGTTCCCAGACCGCTTCGACGCCGTTCACGCTGGTAAGAATCAGCCAGTCGTAGTTCTGAATGTTGGTAAGTGCTTCATCCAAGGGACGATACGAGCGCGGCTTGCGGATTTCGATGAACGGAATCTCCAGGACTTGTGCGCCGAGGGCTTTCACCTGTTCCGAAAGGGCGCTGGCCTGATGCTTGGCGCGGCCTATCAGTATTCGTTGACCTTTCAGCGGTAAATTATTGTTTTTGCTGGGCTTACGAGGCGGCGTCATTTCGTGCTGATTCCTGAGCTATAAACGGCTTCGAGAATCGCGCTCCCTCCACGATGCAACAGGGCCTTCCCAACGGCCTCGCCTAACTGGACAGGGTCACTGCCGGACTGGGACTCGCGCAGAACAGTGGTGCCGTCCGTGTGGGCTACGACCGCTTGCAAGTGCAAAGTTTTGCCGTTTCCGACCTCGGCAAACGCCCCAATCGGCACTTGGCACCCTCCTCCCATGGCGTTCAGGAGGGCGCGTTCGCAGGTGGTGGTGGCGCGGGCGGCGGGGTCGTCGAGGAAGGCCAAGTGCTGGCCCGTGGCGGCGTCGCCTTGGCGGATTTCGATGCCTAGGGCCCCTTGGCCTGCCGCGGGGCACATAGCGTCCGAGGGGATGATCTGGCGCACCAGTTGGGTTAGGCCGAGGCGGTTGACGCCGGCGGCGGCCAGAATGATGGCGGCGTACTCTCCAGCTTCCAGCTTGCGCAGGCGGGTATCGACGTTGCCGCGCAGAGGGTGGATATCGAGATCGGGGCGTAGGGCCAGGAGCTGGGCCTGGCGGCGGAGGCTGCTGGTGCCAACGCGCGCGCCTTGCGGCAGGGCTTCGATGCTGGCGAAGTTGGTGGAGAGAAAGGCATCGAGAGGGTTTTCTCGCTTTGGAATTGCGGCGATTTCAAAGCCTGGGGGGAGTTCGGTGGGTAGGTCTTTTAAGGAGTGCACGGCCAGATCGACTTCTCCGGCGGCCAGGGCTTCTTCGATTTCTTTGGTGAACATGCCCTTCGTCCCAACTTTGGCTAGGGCTACGTCGGTGATTTTATCGCCTGTGGTCTGGATGATTTGGATTTCAACGGTGTGGCCTTGGGCGCGGAGTAAAGCGGCGATGTGGTTCGATTGCCACAGAGCGAGCTTGGAGCCGCGGGAGCCGATGCGGAGGTGCGGCATTAGCTCGGGTCTCCGGAATTCGAGCCGGAGGGCGGCTTGTGATCCGTTTCGTCGAGTTTGAACATGCGGCGGACTAGTTCGGAAACTGTGGTGGATTGCGGGTCTTTGGCGGCGGTTTTGAGGGTGCTGATGGGCATGTGGAGGATTTTCTTGACGATGCCCTGGGTTAGGGCGTCGAGGGCTTGTTCTTGTTCTGGAGTGAGCTTGCCGAGGCGTCCGCGGACGCGATCGATTTCGGCCTGGCGGATGGTTTCAAACTGGTCTTGCAGGCTGACGATCATGGGCACGACATCGCGGGTACGCTGGCGTTGCAGGTAGGCATCGACTT
>JAYWAL010000118.1:0-27514 GCA_043782485.1 Acidobacteriaceae bacterium
TACTGTAGATACAACCGCTCTCAGATGACATGCGCAGCGCTAGCATGACCGGTCCCGCCCTCTGCTTGGCAAAGAACGGGGCCCCCGGCGTCGTGGCGGTTCCGGACGAGGTCGGGGCGCACAGCGGCGAAACTCGCCGCCCCCGGATATCATGGCAACTCCACTTTGTTTCGGAGGGGCCATGGCAACCGGAGTCGACCGCCGGGGTAATTCGCGTTACGACACTCTCTTTTTCTCCGGCATGGCGTTGTTCATTCTGGCCTCGGTCCTGGTGGGCTTCGCGCCAACCTACTACCTGGTGGGTGTGTTCAAGGGTCCGCCTGTTCCAAACCTGATTGTTCACGTCCACGGCGCGGTATTTTCCCTATGGATCGTTTTATTGCTGGCGCAGACCTGGCTCATCGGCAAAGGCAATGCCGAACTGCATCGGCGCTTGGGCATGATCGGATTCTGTTTGGCGTGCCTGGTGGTGGTGATGGGCGTGGTGGTGGCCACGGAAAATTTAGTCCGCCTCTATCCCCTGGAGCCGGGGGCGAGCGCGGTGGGATGGAAAGCGTTTTACGCGGTCGCGCTCTCGGACATCCTGATGTTCTCGGTGCTGATCTACTTCGCCTGCCGGAACCGGTTCAACCCCACGGCGCACAAGCGGCTGATCATGATCGGCACGCTGGCCATCCTGGATGTAGCCATTGACCGTTGGCCGATTCACGCCGCCTGGTGGGATGACCGCATGACCCCGCTGGTGTGCATCTATCCATTGCTTTTGTTGCTGATGGCCTACGATTGGTGGTCGACGGGGAAGGTCCAGCGCTCGACGATGTGGGCCAGCCTCTTTCTGGTGGTGGTACAGCAAGGCAGGGACCCATTCGGGCACACGGCGGCCTGGCAGGGCTTTGCCGCTTGGGTTTATGCGCATTCGCGGTGGATGCCGAATGGCTAGCTTCGGCTTGAGGGCGTGCGACCAGCGGATCGGCTGTTGCGGGGATATGCGGGAGCTGAGACTGAGGTCTTCTTCGGAATGTTATACTAAAGTATAACTTCCGGAGATCCAATGCATACCACAAATCTACGCAAAGTTGGCGGTTCGGTCATGCTGGCGGTACCCCCTGCGCTGCTGGATCTCCTGCGTTTGCAGGCGGGGGCCACGGTCGGCATCGCCATCCAGCGCGGGCGGCTAGTCGTGGAGCCGCGGCAGCGGCCGAGCTATGCTCTGAAAGAGCTACTGGTCCAATGCAATGCCAAAGCTCCCCGCAACAAGAAGGAACGAGAATGGGTCGCTGGCAAGCCCGTAGGTGGTGAGCTTATTTGATGAAGCGCGGGGAAATATGGCTCGTCAGCCTCGATCCCACCGAGGGACACGAGCAAAAGGGGCGACGCCCGGTCCTGATCGTGTCGCCAGAGTCTTTCAATCGGGTGACGAAAGTGCCGGTGGTTCTCCCCATCACGAGCGGCGGGAACTTCGCGCGGACCGCCGGTTTCGCTGTGTCGCTAACGGGCGCGGGAACCAAAACGACAGGCATCGTCCGCTGCGATCAGCCGCGTGCGCTGGATTTGGGCGCCCGCCAGGGGAAGAAGCTGGAGAGCGTTCCCGGCGAGATTATGGACGAGGTGCTGGCGCGGCTCGTGGCGATTTTCGAGTAGTCCTTAGATTCACAGGATCGAGGAAGCTACTCGATGTTTGCTTCTCGGAGCGCATCTTCGAGCCATTCGGTATACCAGCGCGAGAACGTGGCCGGAGTGCCGTCGCTCAATAGCAGTGGGCTAAGTCCAGTGCGGTCGGCCCGGCCGTCATACCAGAGACGCCCTTCCTGTTCTCCAGTTAACACCAGCCAGATTCGCAGGGCGCACCCTTGATGACAGATCGGAACTGCGCCATTCATCCGCGACGGATCGAAATACTTTCTTTCGAATTCGTCGCATTGTTTCCAATATTCTTCCTCGCTGGTGCTACGCAATTCGTCCGGGGGATCGCCCTGCAAATCGTTCCAAGCCTCGGTGAGCGGGAAGGGTTCGGAGAGGATTCCGATGAAGCCGTCTGCTTCGCTCCAATCTCCGAGTTCGTGTCCGGAATCACATTTTCCCCACGGGAACACCCCGTAGTACGGTCCTGCGCCTCCGTTTCCGATGGTAGTTAGAAAGTAGCGGTATCCGGCTGGCAATTTGATATTGTGCCGTTGTTCTGCTTCTTCAGCCTCAGCTTCGGCCAATGGAGTGTTCAGTTCAAAGTGATGCCCAAAGGCTGCTCCGAAGATGTCCGCCCGGGCAGCAGACAAACGACGCAAAGAATCTGTTACGAATGTGGCATCCAGTGGCAAATTGGCTGGCATTCTAGTGACTGTGCCCGTGCGAATGGCTCTCCACGGTTGGCATCACGCACCCGTCGGCCACGTCGCACGCGATGCACTCAAACTGAATCGTCGTATGCCCCAGCCCGAAGTCGTGCAGCAGCTTGGCATTGACGTCGCGGAGGATGCAGGCGCTTTCCGAAGGTGGAATGTCTTCGATGCCGACGTGGCAGGAGACGGCGTGGGTTTCCGAGCCAATGCTCCAGACGTGCAGGTCGTGGCAGTAGTTGACGCCGGGGACGGCGAGGATGGCGGCTTCGACTTTTTCCAGAGACACGCCGCGCGGCGTGCCTTCCAGCAAAATGTTCAGTGTCTCGCGCAGAATTCCAAACGATGACCACAGGATTAGCACGGCAATCCCCAGCGAGAGCGCGGCATCGATCCAGTGGTGGCCGGTTAGGACGATGGCTACGCCGCCGGCGATGACTGCGGCGGTGGAGAGAGCGTCGCCGAACTGGTGCAGGAAGGCGCTGCGCAGGTTGACGTCGCGGCTGGTGCGGTAGAGCAGGAACGCGATGATGCCGTTCAAGACGAAGCCCGCTGCGGCGACCCAGATGACAGTGACGGCGTGGACCTCGCTGGGGTTGCGGAGGCGGCTGAAGGCTTCGTAGAAG
This sequence comes from Acidobacteriaceae bacterium, assembly GCA_043782485.1. Lineage (GTDB taxonomy): Bacteria > Acidobacteriota > Terriglobia > Terriglobales > Acidobacteriaceae > JANXUC01. The sequence continues at coordinate 2,960 of JAYWAL010000118.1, forward strand.
ATTAGGAACGCGACTATCACCAGAGTAGCGGAATTGGCTAGAGCGGCCAGGACTCCAGCGCGACGCCAACCGAAGGTTTTGGTTGCGCTGGCGGGGCGGCTCTCGAGGTAGACGGCGAACCAGCTTAGTCCTAGGGCGATGAAGTCGGAGGCGTTGTGTCCGGCTTCGGAGAGCAGAGCGAGGCTGTGGGCGCGGATGCCGGAGACGATCAGCAGAACGATGTAGATCAGCGTTAGAACGAGCGATAGGCGCAGAACGCGGGCGACACCGCCGGAGTCTTCGCCGGGGGTGGCGTGGAAGTGGGCGTGGCCATGGGCGTGAGCGTGCACAGGTTTAGTTTACGGGTGGGCGGGGTGGGGTTCAAGGTGGGTGGGTCTGGGTTCCCTAGACCAATGCTTTTCTGTACCGCGAGCGAGCGGAGCCAGGCTCCGCTACACAGGCGAGGGCGCCTGCCCCCACTTGGGCACGGGTGGGACTCTAAGCGGCTTCGCGGAACGCTGCGCCTTCCATGCGCAGCAGGTAACGTTTCGTATCCAGGCCGCCGCCGTAGCCGCAGAGGGTGCCGTTGGAGGCGATTACGCGGTGGCAGGGGATGACGATCGGGATGGGATTGGTGTGGTTGGCCATGCCGACGGCGCGGTATCCGGTGGTGCCGACGCGCTGGGCGATGTCGCGGTAGTTTCTGGTTTCGCCGTAGGGAATTTCCAGCAGGGCGCGCCAGCAGCGTTTCTGGAAATCGGTGCCGCGCAGGTCGAGCGGGAAGGTGAAGTCCTGCCGCTGGCAGGAGAAATATTCGTTGAGTTCTTTTTCGTAAGGGCGAATCGCTGTGGCGGACGGCTCCCATGCGATGCGCGTCTTTTTGCCCTCCGCATCGCGCATGATTACGTTTGGCGAGGGTTCAGCGCGACCGCGGTCGAATTCAATCATCGCCAGACCCGCGGGCGATGCGCCGACGAACAGCTGGCCGATCGGCGAGTCCATACGGGAGTATAGGAGGGTTTCCACGAGAGGAGGATAACACCGTCCAGGTTGTTCTATTTTCGAGTCACCAGCGCGGGCATAATGGCAAACAGGACCAGTACCAAATAGTACGCCGTCCCGGAGACGGGATCTCGGGTTGCTAAATACTCGCTCACCGAAAGGCCACGAAGCCAAAGCACGAGAGTAAACTCCGCGGTCAGCAGCAGGCCCAAAGCGATGGCGCCCACCGCCACTCGGCTCGAAAGGGAGGACGGCAAATCGTCTCGGCGGACGATCCGGCGCGCCGCCAGTACCGTGACTGCCAGCATGATTGGCAATTCCAGCAATTCCGACGTTCGCGTGCCGAGGCGGGGGACGAGCCACAGAGTGCGAGGAATTCCTAAAATAAAACCCGCCCCAAATACAAGCGCGAAGTACAAGCCGGCTGCCTTCAAAAGTCCCATGTTTACACCGATTCAAGTTCGCGCTGCAATTGCAGGCGGCGGGCGCGGGCGGCCTCGACCAGCGACGAAAAAATAGCGCGGGAGGGGGCATCGTTCGTCGAGCGCTCCGGATGCCATTGCACGGCCAGAACAAAGTGTTCGGGGGAAGTGCCTTCCAGGGCTTCGACGATGCCATCTTCCTTGCAGTGGGCGACGACGCGCAGGCCGTCGCCAATTTCTCCAGCGGATTGGTGGTGGCTGGAGTTGGTGCGAAATTCCGATGCGCCTGTAATCTCGGCGAGTTTCGATTGCGCGTCCAGCACAACTTCGTGCGCGTATTCGACTTTTCGTCCGGCGGCGTGGTCGACCAAGGCTCGCTGACCGGCCGGCAGGAACTCGGGAATATGTTGCACGAGCGTCCCACTGCGGTAGACGTTCAAAATCTGGAGGCCATAGCAAATGGCTAGAACGGGCTTGTTCAGGTGGTAAGCGTTTTGCAGGAGCAGTTCGTCGACGTGATCACGCTTGGGGTCGGCAGGGGCGGTTTCCGGGTTGCGTTCAGCCCCGTATTTGGCGGGATCGACATCGGCACCGCTCCCGGGCAGCAGCACGCCATCGCATTGGGCAATGAGCTTCGCCGCCTCTGCGGGCGCAAGGTCGAGAGGGATGCGGACGGGATGCCCCCCGGCGTCGGCGACGGCCTTTTCGTACTGCGGCAGGGCGCGGTTATTGTAGTCCAAGTCGTCGTGGTCCAAGTCGTCGGATTTTGGGATGGGAATGGCTATCTTGGGGGGGCGGATTTCACTCATCGAGTCCGCTCCAAGTCATTTCGATTTAACAACTTAGCTTGGTGATAGTGGCGAATTTCGACGATCCAGGCGCTGCCGAACGCCACAGTTCCAATGATAATGGCGACGGGCACGGCGATTTGACGATAGGCCACGCGCAGGTCCGGCAGGTGGCCGCGGACAATACCCACTGCGGTCAGGCCCAAGATGCCAAAAAACAGGCTGATGGCGAACGCGATGCCGGTAACGCCAAAGGTAATCAGGATAACGCGAGGAAGAATGCCCAAGCGGCTGGGGGCTAGGACGGCGGGATCTGCGGCGTTTGCCATGTCGTTTTACCTACACTTAGCCTACACCCAAGGCCTTTGTTGTCAGGGCGAAATCGGACGGTCCGCCATTAGACGATCCGCCGCGCCGTTGCGGGGTGCGCTACAATCAGGATTATGTCCCAGGTAACGGCAGCAGCCACGCGCACTCCGGCCGAGGTGGTCGGTCAGACTTCGGTCTCGCGTTCGCCCAACGGGATTAACTACGCGACGGCGGGCGAAGTCACGCTGACGACGCCAGACCTGGAGCGGATGATCGCGGCCGTGCCCAGCACGGTGGCTGCGGCGCTGGAGCGGAAGGCCTATTATTTTGTGCCGCTTACCGTGAGCCAGGGGGAAGATACGCTGATCGCCGAACGCTATGACGTGGCCCTGAGCGATGATGCGGTTTGCCACAGAAATCTGAACCTGGGCGGGTCGCAGTGTGTGTTTATTTCCACGCGGTTAATGGACGATAAATTTTCGGTGGCGTTTGAGTTTTATATCAACGTGGGCCACGCTTTGGTGGAGCGGGCCGGGGTGCCGAAAGACTTTTCCGAACTCGTGTGGAAACAGGTGGAAGGCAACACTCGCGGAGAGACTTCGCTCGATGCCTGGGAAGCGCGCAAGATGGCCACGGGAAATCAGCCGGACGTGGAAAAGCATAAGAACGACTTTTTTACGGCGGCGTTTTCCGATGCGATTTCGATTTACATGCTGACGTTGCTGCTGGACGTGGATTATCAGGATCTGCGGGAGCGCGACTACCAGTTGCTGGCTCCGGCGGCGCTGGCGGATCGGCTGCGGAAGGTTGCCGAATTGTTTCCGCCGAATGAAGGGTTTGAGTTCGCAATTCTGCATCGGCGGCGCGGGTAGAGCGCGGCTTGTCCTCTGAGCGTAATCTCTGAATTCCAGCACGGTTGGTGTGACAGGGGTCCTTCGACTACGTTAGTCGTGCGCTTCGCGCACGACTAACTCCGCTCAGGATGACAGTCTTTAAAAACAAGTCTTTAACATTAGAACCATCCACATCACCTTTCCGATGACTATTTTCCTGCGTTCCTTCGCCAAGATCAACCTGGGTCTGTATGTCGGGCCGCTGCGCGCGGATGGTTTTCACGAGTTGCGGACGGTGTACCAGACGATCGACTTGCATGATCGCGTCTCGGTGCGCGTGACGAAGGGTGAGGGCGTTGAAATTCGGTGCGCCGACGGGCGCGTTCCCAAAGATTCCACTAATACCTGCTGGCGCATCGCCGAACGGACCATGGCGGCGCTTGGAGCGAAGGGCCGGGTAGTGGTGGAGATCGAAAAGCGGCTGCCAATCCAGGGCGGAGTGGGCGGGGCGTCGGGAAACGCCGTGGCGACGCTGCTGGGGATCGAAAAGGCCCTAAAAAAGCAGCTTCCGGGTGTCGAGCGGCTGAAAATCGCAGCTGTCGTGGGTTCGGATCTACCTCTATTCCTGCTGGGCGGGACCGTGCTGGGCGTCGAGCACGGTGAGGCCGTCTATCCCCTGCCTGACCTTCCGGCGATAGATTGTGTGGTGGCTTTCCCCGAGATTGGGGTTTCCACGCCGCGGGCTTTTGCCGACTGGGACATCAAAATTGCGCCGAAATTCGCAGGAAAATTGACGTCCGGCGCTCCCTCGGCTAGAATCAGTGAGTTCGGTCGCACGATTTCTGCGTGGCTGAGTGGTTCGATCGGTTCCAGTAGCGTCCATCTGACGAAAACTGGATCCAGCCGGTCGAAAGCAGTATCCGGTGCTCCCGCACGTGGTGGGGGCCGGGTTGGGAATCCGCTTCTCAGCCTCGTCCAAGCCGGGATCGCGAACGACTTCGAAGAAGTCGTGTTTCCGCAGCATCCCGAATTGCATGAGGTGAAAAGCGCGCTGGAGCAGGCGGGGGCGAAGTATGCGTCCTTGTCGGGTTCCGGGGCAGCTGTGTATGGGCTGTTTGGGTCCAGGGCTTCGGCAGCGAAAGCTGTTTTGGCTTTGAAGAAGCGCGGAGTCAAGGCGCTGGCTGCTAAGACTTTGACGCGGTCCCAGTATTGGAAGAAGATTTGGGTGCGGTAGTCGTACGGCCCGGACCGGGCAGGGATCCTTCGACTACGCATTGCCTTCGCTAGGTGAAAGCAATGCTACGCTCAGGATGACAGAGTTTTTGGGCCGTCGACTAATGGTAGGTCAAGTGCCTTTGGAGCACTTTGTCTAGGTTCGAATCCTAGCGGCCCAGCCAGTTGGTATGTGTGAGCAGTTGTTGTCGGTAACGTCCGAAAAAAAAGGCGAGACGAAACTATGGCAACCACAGTAGCGCCGACCGAAAAGAAGCCGCCGCAGGTGCAGGATAAGACGGACCGGAAACAGCGCCCGCGGTTGGACGACAAGTTAAAGGTTTTCTCGGGCACGGCCAACATGGCGTTGGCGGACGAGGTTTGCGAATTTTTGGGGCTGCCCCGTGGGCAGGCGTTCCTGACGCGGTTTAAGGACGGCGAGCATTACGTCCAGATTCAGGAAAATGTTCGCGGCGCGGATGTGTTCGTCATCCAGCCCACGTGCCATCCGGTGGATGAGCACATCATGGAATTGCTGCTGATGATTGATGCGCTCAAGCGGGCATCTTCCAGGCGAATTACGGCGGTGATTCCTTATTACGGTTACGCGCGGCAGGATAGGAAAGACAAGCCGCGGGTACCGATTTCGGCGAAGCTCGTCGCCGATTTACTGACGACGGCGGGGGCGGATCGGGCTTTGATTGTGGATCTTCACACGCCTCAGTTGCAGGGATTTTTTAATATCCCGGTGGATCACTTGTTTGCTTCGCCGGTGTTGGTGGATTACTTCAAGAAGATGGCGCTGCCGAATTTGACGGTGGTATCGCCGGATGCGGGCGGCGTGGAACGGGCAAGGTTCTTTGCCAAGAAGATGGATTCGGCGCTGGCGATTGTGGATAAGCGGCGCACGGACATCAACGTGGCGGAAGTGATGAACGTGATCGGAGATGTCCGCGGGCGCACATGCCTGGTTTTGGACGATTTGATTGATACGGCCGGAACGCTGGTGAAAACGGCGCATGCCTTGCTGGAAAGCGGCGCGGCGGCGGTTTATTCCTGCGCATCGCACGCGGTGCTGTCGGGGCCGGCGGTGGAAAACATTGCGAATTCGCCACTGGTGGAAGTGGTGGTGACGAATACGATTCCGCTGAACGAAGCGGCGGCGAAAGAGCCGAAGATTAAAGTGCGGTCGATTGCCGGGCTGATTGGCAGCGCGATCCGCTCGATTCACGAAGAAACATCGGTGAGTAATCTCTTTGCGTAAGTGAAATCTTTGTAAGGAAATCAAATTATGGCAAACGCAGTGGTGAACAATACTTTGGAAGCAACTTCGCGCGAAGCGACATCGAAGAATGCCGCGCGGCGGGTGCGTGTCGCTGGGCAGGTCCCGGCGGTGGTGTACGGAGCGGGCAAGAATTCGCAGACGGTGTCAGTCGATCCGCGCCATGTGAAGCGGATTCTGTATTCGGAAACTGGCCACAACACGATTGTGGACCTGAAGCTGCCCGATGAACTGACCAAGGCCATGATCGTGGACTGGCAGTTTGAGCCCATCAAGGGCGGACTGCTGCATGTGGACTTTAAGCGCATTGCAATGGATAAGGTTCTGCGGGTGAAGGTGCCGATCCTGCTGAAGGGCGAGGCTCCGGGCGTGAAGCTCGAAGGCGGCATTCTGGAGCAGATTCTGCGCGAAGTGGAAATCGAGTGCTTGCCAGCAGATATTCCGGGACACATTGATGTGGATGTGAGCGCGCTGGCGTTTGGCCAGATGATCCGCGTGGAAGACATGCCGCATGGCGAAAAGCTCAAGTTCTTGACCGATGCCAACCAGATGGTGGCGCACGTGATCGCAGTCAAGGAAGTGGTGGAGGCAACGCCGGATGCGGCGGCTGCCGATGCCGCGGCTGGAACCGAGCCGGAAGTGGCCAAGAAGGGCAAACAGGACGCCGAAGAAGGCGCGGATGCCGACAAGGGCAAGGACGGCGACAAGAAGAAAGACAAGAAGTAGGCGGTTTCGGGTGCCGTGGCGTGAAGCTGATCGTTGGATTAGGAAATCCCGGCACCGAGTATCAGTTCACGCCGCACAACTTGGGCTTTCTTGCAGTGGACCGCATCGCCGAGCAGTGCGGGGTTGAAATTCGTAACCGCCAGTGCCGGGCACTGACGGCACGAGCGGTGATTGCGGGGGTTCCGGTGCTGTTAGCGAAGCCGGAAACGTTCATGAATTTGAGCGGCTTGTCGGTGCGGGAACTGGTGGACGAGTGCCAGGCCGATCCGGTGCAGGATTTGCTGGTGATTTACGACGAGTTGGACCTGCCCTTGGGTTCGATTCGGGTGCGCAAGAAGGGCAGTGGTGCCGGGCACAACGGGATGAAGTCGATCTTCGGTGCGCTCGGAACACAGGAAGTACAGAGGATTCGACTGGGCATTGCGCCGGATCACGAGATCGGGGACGGAGCGCGGTACGTGCTGGGAGCGTTCCGGAAAGCGCAGTATCCGCTGATTGACGAAGTTCTGGAGATGGCGGCGAAAGCGGTGCAGAAAATTTTGACCGATGGAGTGGATGCGGCGATGAACGAATTCAACCGTAAGCCGGATCCGCCGGAAGTAGACGAAATAAACAGGAAAGACGAGAAAGACAGGAAGTAGGCAGGACCGGGAAAAGCCCCACGCTGTCGCAAAGAACGCGACAAGGACGGGACACCCAAGGGTAATGAGAATCTCTTCAGATGAAGAGATGGAGAAAAAGAATGCAACGCATTTACGAAGTGATGTTCATTGTGCGCCCGGATATGCCGGACGAAGAACTCGACAAATTGATTGTGGCGCTGGATTCGCAGGTCACCGGTGCCGGTGGCGTGGTCAAGGCCAAGGAAAAGATGGGCAAGCGCCGTTTGGCGTATTCGCTCGGCCGCTTCCAGGACGGGTTCTACGTGCTGCTGACCATTGAAGGCGGCGGCGCGCTGGTTCACGAAATCGAGCGCCGTCTGCGCGTGACGGAGCCGGTGCTGAAGTTCATCACCGTGCGCATGGACGAAGAGCAGAAGCGTCTGGACAAGATGAAGAAGTTGCGCGACGCGAAGAAGCGGACCGTACCTCCTCCGCCTGTGATGGCGGAAACTGTGGCTGCGCCTGTGGCACCGGCGGCGGAAGCGGCGACGACGCAAGCGGCCCCTGGCGAACCAGCCCCGGTCACGGCGTAAAACGTACAACGAACAACGAAATCAATCGAGTTTTTAGCGAAGGAGCAACATGGCGGAACCAACAGGAAGGTCTTCAACAGGGCATTCAGGCGGTGGTGGACACTCGGGCGGCGGGCATTCCGGCGGCTACCAGGGACGGAGTGAAGGTGGGGCGCGTCCTCCGCGTCCCGCAGGCGGTCCAGGTGGACCGGGCGGACGGAAGTTTTTCCGCCGCAAGAAGGTTTGCAAGTTCTGCGTCGAGAAAATTGACGGCGTGAACTACAAAGATGTGCGTCTGCTGCAAGGGTTCGTGGCGGAAAGCGGCAAGATTGTGCCACGGCGCCTGACCGGCGTTTGCACACGGCACCAGAGGCGCGTGTCGGCGGCCATCAAGCAGGCGCGGAACATCGCCTTGCTGCCGTTCTCGAACCGCTAGAGTTTTTCGCCGTCTAGTGTTGTCCGCTGGAATCAGCGGCTGCGAAGACGGCCAGCGAAATATTGAAAACGGAGCTATGACATGGAAGTCATTCTGAAAGAAGATGTGGTCAAGCTGGGCGTGCGCGGCGATGTGGTGAAGGTCGCTGCCGGGTACGGCCGGAATTATTTGCTACCCCAGAAGCTAGCCATTGAAGCGAACGCGGCCAACAAGGCCGTGGTGGTGCAGATGAAGGCCTCGGCCGTGCGGCGCAATGCCAAGGAGAAAGCGGGAGCCGAAGAGTTGGCCAAGCAGATCGATGCCGTAGTGGTGAACTTTACGCGGAAATCGGGCGAGGGCGACCAGTTGTTTGGATCGGTCACCTCCAGCGACATTGCCGCCGAGCTGACGAAAAAAGGCTTCGACATCGACCGCCGCAAGATTCAGCTGCACGAGCCGCTGAAGCAACTCGGCGACTTTACCATGGCCGTGAAGCTGCACCGCGAGGTTACGGCGCACTTCAAGGTAGTGATTGAGAAAGAAGCGGTCGAAGAATAAGCCGGTGTGGCGCTGGCACAACCATTCATGAATATCGAAAGACGGGCTTATTTGCCCGTCTTTTTCTATTTTATCGACCATTTTCGGACCATTACTTTGGTGGGAGCAACCTATAATCCTGCTCACCTCAGCGGGATCGCCGCGTCTATTCCCTTGTAAGCAGGCAGTAGCGGAACTGGCTGAGCTGCCAGCGGGCAGGGGAACGAGATGCCAGCGCAAAGTTGGGCTTTACCGTGGCAGGATGGCAAACAGCTTCCTGGGACTCGAGTCTCGGGGGGCGTGCAAGGAACCCTTCGGGGCCAGATGGCCGGAGACAGTCTGAACCGCATTGACGACACCGTTTTGGTGCGGGAGGCGCAGCGTGGAGACCGCGCGGCCTTCGAGGACTTGGTGCGCCGGTACGATCAGGCGGTGCTGCGGCTGGCCATGCGGCTGACAGGGTCGGAGAGCGAAGCGCAGGACATCTATCAAGAAGCATTTCTTAAGGCCTACCGGAACGTGGGCAGCTTCCGTTTCGAGTGTTCGTTCTATACCTGGATTTACCGAATTGTGACGAATTTGTGCCTGGACCATCTGCGGCGGAAGCAGGTGCGCAAGGAAGATTCGGGCGTGGTGGTGAATGCCGATGGTGAGGAATTCAGCATTATTGAGCAGGCGGCGGATGACCGGCCGAATGCGAACCCGGAACGGGACTTGCTGCGGCGGGAGCTGGGCTCGCAGATCGGCCGGGCACTGGACAAGCTGACGCCCCGTGAGCGAATGGTTTTTGAATTGAAACACTATCACGGGCTGAAATTGAGAACCGTGGGAGAAATGCTGAACACGACGGAAGAGACGGCGAAGAACACGCTGTTTCGGGCGACGCAGAAGTTGCGGGGGGCGCTGGCTGGTGTGCGAGGCGGCGGGGATTTGAGAAGCGGTGACGCGGCGCGAAGGGGGCAGGCTTCATGAAGTGCGAATGGGTACAGCAGAACATTGTTTTGCATGTGTATGACGAGCTGGCGGATGACGCGCGGTTTGAGATGGATCAACATGTGGCGCGCTGTGAAGCGTGCGCGGCGGAGTTGGAAGGGGCACGGGAATTCCGGCAAACCATGGCCACGGTGACCGTGGCGGAACCCTCGCCGAACTTGCTGGCGGCTTCTCGGATGCGGCTGCAGGAAGCTCTGGAAACGACGCAGCAAGGCGGATTTTGGACGCGGCTGATGTTTGATCCGGGCGTGTGGTTGCGGCAGATTCGATTTTCTCCGGCGCTGGCGGCGATGTTGCTGATGGTCGGCTTTGGCGGCGGTACGGCGGCTACGTTCCGGGTGATGAAGGACGGCGTGACTGGACCGATCGAGTCTGGGCCAACCGGGATTGTGCCCGCGGAAGAATCGAACATTACAGGGATTCGTTCGATTACACCGGAGGCGGGAACGAACCGGGTGAACATTCGCTATGACACCGTCAACACAAAAGAGACGGCGGGTTCGTTGAACGATACGCGCATCCAACAACTGCTTTTGTTTGCGGCGCAGAACAATACCAACTCCGGCGTGCGCGTGGATTCCGTGGACTTGCTGAAACAGCGCATGAACGACTCGCGGGTGCGGGAAGCCCTGGTCTACGCGTTGCGCTACGACAATAACCCCGGAGTGCGGCTGAAGGCGCTGGAAGGCTTGGGATCGTACGTGAAGGATGATGTTCGCGTGCGGGATGCCGTGCTGGAAACGCTGGTGAGCGACGCGAACCAGGGATTACGAACGCAAGCCCTGCACGTGCTGGAGCCGGTGCGTGCGGATGCCAGTGTCCGAGCCACGCTGGAGCGGCTGGCTGCGAGGGACGGCAATAAGTTTATCCGCGAGCAGTCGCGCGCGCAGTTGGCGCAGTTGCCGGAAATTGATTAGTCGTACTCAGCAAGGCTACGAAGGAGGCTTTACCTTGGGGCGTGTTAACCAAATTGCCGGGGCTGTCATGGTCTTGGCGTGCGCGATCACAGGAGCGCTGGCGCAGCAGAGCCGCGTCTACCGGGATGGTAATGGCTGGGTGGAAGAGCGGACAGGCGACCTGCCAGCGGCTAAGAACCTGCGACTGCGGGTCACGCTGGGTACGGTCCACGTGCAGGGCGGCTCACCGGTGATTCACTACGTGATTCGCAGCCGTGCGAACGTTGGGTCCGAGCAGGAAGCGCGGAAGCTGTTCGAAAAGTACAAGATCACCTCCGGCAACAAAGGCGATTCGGCGTGGATTACGGGAGAATGGCCCGGCAAGTGGCCGCGAAAATTTTCTGGAGAAGTGGTGCTGAGTGTGCCGCGCGAGATGGAGTCGATCAAAGTCGAAACGCAGTGCGGCGACATTGATGTGAGAGATGTAGCCGGGAATGTCGCTGGTCAGAGTGGCGGAGGCACGGTCGTCTTCGACGGCATCGGCGGCAATGTCACGGCCGAAACAGGCGGCGGCAACGTCCGCGTCGGCCATGCTGGTGGCGCTCACGTCACCACCGGCGGGGGCAACGTAGATCTGGGCGAAATCGGCGGTGCGGTTTCCATCGAAACGGGCGGTGGAAACGTGCGACTGGAGAGCGCAACGGGCGAGGTGAAGGCGGAAACGGGCGGCGGCAATATTTCCGCGCAGAAATGCAGCGCCAGCCTGCACGCGGAAACGGGCGGCGGAAACATTGAAATTGGCGACGTGGGCGGAGAAGTAGTGATGTCCAGCGGCGGTGGACGCCTGAAACTGGCGTCTGCAAGAGGCAAGGTGCAGGCGGAAACGGGTAGCGGACGAATGGACCTGGGCCGCACCAGCGGGGGCGTCAAAGCCGAGACAGGAGCGGGCGGTATCGCGGTTGAGATCACAGCGGACTCTCATTTTACGGATTCAGAACTGGAATCCCCGGCGGGCGATGTGGTCGTGTACCTGGCTCCGCAGCTGGCCGCGGTGATTCGCGCCAGCATTGAAGCCGCATCCGGACACACCATCCTCTCCGACTTCCCCGAGATTCACATCACAACCGAAGGCGGCGAGTGGGGAGCCAAAACGGTTTTGGCCGAAGGCAGTCTCAACGGCGGCGGCCCTGTTCTAAATGTAAAAACATCCACGGGGAACATCGAATTCAGGCGTTTGGCTCACTAGCTTTGACTCACTAGCAAGGAGAACATCATGCGGAGACTATTCGCAGGCGCGGTCGCAGCAACCATCCTGATCTGCACACCCGGCATCTTCGCCGAGCAGCTCGCCAGGCCCACCTTCGCCGATTCTTTCGGCTTTGGCGAGGAGCCGGGCACCAGCGCCTACCTCGGCGTCGACATCGGCGAAGTCACCCAGGATCGCCTGGGCGCTCTCAAGCTCAAAGAAGAACAGGGTGTCGAGGTCCTACTTGTGGATCAAGACTCCCCCGCCGGCAAAGCTGGGCTAAAGGAACACGATGTTATTCTCACCCTCAACGGCGCGGAAGTGGAAAGCGGCGCCCAACTCCGGCGCATCATCCATGAAACGCCTCCGGGACGAACGGTGACGCTGGGCATCTCCCGCGACGGCCAGATGCAAACCGTGAAGGCACAGCTGGCCGATCGGCACAAGGCTCTGGCGTGGAAGAATGGCAAGGAAGACGACAATTCCAACCTGATTTCCATCCCGCCCATCCCGCCAATTCCCAACTTTCCAGACATAGAAATGCCCAATATCATCGTGGTGCACTCATCCATGCGCAGCGGCTTGATGGTAGAAAATCTGACGCCGCAGTTGGGGGAATTCCTGGGAGCGAAAGGGGGCAAGGGCGTTCTGGTGCGCTCCGTTGAAAAAGGTAGCGTGGCCGCCAGGGCCGGGCTGCGGGCCGGAGACGTCATCGTCCGGGTCAACACCGATGCCATCTCCGATGTCGGAGATTTTTCCCGAGCCCTGCGCTCCCACGCCAGCAGCAATGCCAGTGTTGGGGTTATCCGCGAAAAACGCGAGCAGGTCATTTCCCTTCCCGTGCCGGACCGCAAGCGCTCAGGCTTGAGCGAAGAAGGCATGGAAGTTCCAGAAATCGACGCCGATGTGGACCTGGCGGAAGTCCGGTCCGAGCTTGCGAAAGTGGAACCGGAGTTGCAGTTGGCCGCAAGAGAAGCAAGCCAGGCCGCCCGCGACGGCATGGAAGCCGCCCAGAAGAGCTTCCGCAAAGGCCATGCACAGATGAAGCTGGAGCAAGAACACATGCGACGCGAGATGAATAAGCTGCAGCGCCAGCTGCCAAAACTTCAGCAGCTATGGATGGAACACGATTTGATTTAGAACAGAATCAACAACCCGCCCGCGCAGGCTGCGCCGCCTCCGCGGGCAATATTCGATTCCGTCCGCCTTCTTTAGCCGCGTACAGAGCGGTATCGGCAGCCTTCACCAGGTCATCGCGCGTACTGCCGTGATTCGGAAACACAGCAACCCCGCCGCTGACGGAAAGGCTGCGCGGAACCCCTGGAAACTGCCATTCCTCGACCGCGTGCCGAAGTTTTTCGGCTACGTGTAGCGCTTGTTCCAAACTCGTCTGCGGTAACAACACCACAAACTCTTCCCCGCCGTAGCGACACACCACATCAATTTTGCGAATCTGCCGCGACAGCAACGAAGATACCTGCCGCAGAACTTCATCGCCCAGCAGGTGCCCAAAGTTGTCATTGAGCGATTTGAATTTGTCCACGTCCACCATCACCACGGCCAGACTGGTGCCGAATCGCCGGGCACGCTCAATCTCCTCCGTAATGCGGCTTTCAAAGTATCGCCGGTTAAAGATTCCTGTAAGGCCATCCAGGTAGGCCAGCTGTTTTACTCGCTGAACATACAAGGCATTCTGGATCGACGAAGCAAAAATATCCGCCACCGACTCCAGTGGCTGCATCTCCACCTGCGCAAAGAAGTTTGGCTCTCGGCTGGAAAGAACCAGCAGTCCCAGCGGCTGGCCATAAGAAATCATAGGGATGGAAATCCGGGACTGCGCGTCGCTATAGAGCCGCGCCTTGCCCTCTACCTGGGAAAGATCGCCAATAGCGTCTACACCGCCAGCGTCCGCAGGGGCCTGCCACCAGTCCTGGCGGCAAGGATACGGCTCGCCGTCATTCAAAAGCGACGTAAGCGAGCCATGCTGCGCGCGCAATACCAAAGCATCTTCTTCCTTCAGTAATACCGTGGCCTGATCCCCAGGAAAGCATCTCTGTACCAGCGTACATACCGAGCGCAGCAGTTCATTCAGCTCCAAAACAGAAGTAGCGTGCTTGGCAATCGAATTGATCGCCTGCAACTGCGTAGCCCGCTTACGCTCCAGCGAATAAAGCCGCGCATTTTGCAGTGCCATGGACGCCTGCGTGGAAAACAGCGTCAACAGGTCCATGGTTTCGCGGTCAAAATGGTTCACGTTATCGCTTTGGCAATCCAACACACCCACCACGGAATCGCGCACCATCAGCGGAATGGCCAGTTCACAGAGCGTGCCCGGCACAGTGGGAACGTGGCGCGCATCCTTCCGCACGTCGGGCGCATAAACAGGACGCTTGATCTTCGCCGCAATCCCAATCAGCCCCACGCCAATGGGAATGCGCGTGGCGTCCGCGTCCTCGCCCCAACCAATATGGCTGCGGGGATATAGTTCGCGCAGGTCATCACCGAGCAACAGGATCGCCACCGTGCGCAAGTGAAAATAGTCCTGGGCAATCCTCAGAATGCGCTGCAAGACTTCGTCCGCCTCAAAGGTTGAGAGGACCGCCTGGCTGGCATCGTAGAGGATGGTAACTCTTTGCATTTGGCTCATGAAAATTGTAGCCCTGGCAGCTGGTTACCCAACATTCCCAAAGTAACGTCGGCGCGGGGGTGCACAGGCGCAGTTGGGCCTTACAGAAGGGTTTATCGGCTGGAATACCTATATCCTGGCGTTACCTAAGTCTTGAAATGCGACCTAAGCCTTGAAGATGCGGCGGCTCAGCGCTCGCACGCAACCCAGCGCCACAATACAGATCGCGAAGTCCACCATCAGGCCCAGGTCCAGGCTCTGCGGCGCGTGGCGGGCACTTTCCGGCAGGCGGGGCAGCAGCAGAAAGTAAGCTAGGTTCCCGCCCAGCACCGCCACCAGCGATTCCACAAAGTTCCGACTCACTCCTTCCTTAGACACCGGGATTCCGCCGCGGTGCCCGCCTGCTACCATTACCCTTAAATGCCCCCGCTTGAGCTTGGTACCGACGTTCAATATGTGAAGGGGATCGGACCGCACCGGGCGCGGGCGCTGGCGGAAAAGGGTGTATCCAGCGTCGGCGATCTGCTGTTGTATCTGCCATTTCGCTATGAAGACCGCGTCAATCCGCGCGGCTTAGCCGAACTCCGGGCTGGAGAAATGGCCGCCGTCGTCGCCGAGGTGCGCAATTCCGGCCTCTTCCAAACCAAGCGCATGCCGCTATTTCAGCTGGTTGTGGGACCGCCGGGCCTGCCTCGGCCTCGGCTCAAGTGCTTGTGGTTTCATGGGTCGTATCTGCGGGACACCTTCCAGCCTGGGCAAATGGTAGCGCTCTACGGCAAGGTGGAAATGGACCGCGAGGGCCAGTTGCAGATCATCCAGCCGCAATTTGAGATTTTGAGTGGCGGGGATGAGGGCAATGCAGATCAAAACGTAGATGCAGACGACGCCCTGGGGAGCGCGCTCGAAGTCGGTCGCATCGTTCCAATTTACGAATCCGCCATGCAAGGCAAACTCAGTTCACGGTGGTTCCGCAAGATCCTCCGCGGCCTGCTGGAAAGCTTGCCCAAGGAGTTGCCCGATGCCATTCCAGCGGCGGTACGGAAGCGCATGAACTTGCTGGGTCCACTCGACGCGCTCTGGAAGGTGCATTGGCCCGAGCCAGGCGAAAGTTTCGAAGCCTTGCAGAAGGCGCGCACCCCGGCGCACATCCGCCTGATATTCGAGGAACTGTTTTTCGTGGAACTGGGCCTGGAGTTAAAACGTCGACAACAGAAAGCACAGACAGGCATTGCTTTCCGGCTCGACGACGCCGTGCGCGCTTCCATTAAGCGCGTGCTGCCGTTCCACCCCACAAACGCACAGAAACGTGTGCTGGGGGAAATTGCCGCCGACATGGCCAAGCCTCACCCCATGCGGCGGCTGCTCCAGGGCGACGTCGGTTCGGGCAAAACCATCGTCGCCTTGCAGGCGGCGATCGTAGCCATCGAGAACGGCTATCAGGTCGCGCTGATGGCACCGACGGAGATCTTGGCCACACAGCACTATCTGTCGGCGCGCCGGATTCTGGAACCACTGGGCTATCGCATCGTTCTGCTGACAGGCTCTCTTGAAGACGACCGCAAACGCAATGTTCGCCGCCACATTGCCGATGGCAACGCACAGCTTGTAATTGGAACGCACGCCTTGATTCAAGGCTCGGTGGAGTTCGACAATCTCGGCTTGGTGGTGGTGGATGAGCAACACCGCTTTGGCGTTCTGCAACGCTTTACGCTGATGAAGAAAGGTGCCCCTGGCGGTAACCCTGACGACGTGGCAGAGCCTCACGTGCTGGTCATGACAGCCACGCCCATTCCGCGCACGCTGGCGCTGACCCTTTACGGCGACCTCGACATTTCTGTTTTGGATGAGCTGCCACCCGGACGCACGCCCATCATCACGCGGCGCGTTTCCGATGAGCGCCAGGAAGAAGTCTGGGCCTACGTGCGCAAGCAAGTCGAAGCTGGGCGGCAAGCCTATGTGGTCTATCCGGTGATCGAGGAGAGCGAAGAAAACGAGATCAAGGCCGCAACCCAAATGCATCGTGAGCTGAAAACTGGCGCGCTTGCCGGATTGCGCGTCGAACTGCTCCACGGGCGCATGGATTCCGATGACAAAGATCGCATCATGCGGGCCCTCCAGGCGGGGCAGATTCAGGTTTTGGTCTCCACCACCGTGATCGAGGTGGGCGTGGATGTAGCCAACGCCACCGTTATGGTGGTGGAACACGCGGAGCGCTTTGGCCTGGCGCAGTTGCACCAACTGCGCGGTCGCATCGGGCGCGGTTCGGCGAAGTCGCTATGTGTGCTCATGACGGGCGGAAAGGTTTCCGAGGACGGGGAACGCCGCCTCGATGCGCTCGTCCGCACCAACGACGGCTTTCAAATCGCCGAACTCGATTTGGAACTTCGCGGCCCGGGCGAGTTCTTCGGCACCCGCCAGGCGGGCGTGCCGAATTTCCAGGTGGCCAACCTGATCCGCGACCGGGAGTTGCTGGAAGCGGCCAAACGCGAAGCTGGCGCAGTTCTGGCTGGCCCAAACGCCGAAGTTTCACAAGCGGAAATCGACCGCGCCCTAGCCCAAATGCGCACTCGAGGCCGCCTATCCTACGGCCTGGTAGAGGTGGGCTAGGCACTCAGAAATGCCGGCCCCGAAAGGCATCCTAATTTTAAAATTGTCGTTCTGAGCGCCGCGAAGAATCCCCGGGGTGACGTCCGCATCCTGGTGCCAACCAGCTTTCCGGTGGAAAATTCGTGGCATGAAAGCCGGAGAAGGTACCTTTTAGATTCAGAGAGCAGGGATTCTTCGCTGCGCTCAGAATGACAGCGCTCAAAGAGAGCTGGACTGATTCGGAATTCCCCTAAGCCTCCGCCCCCACATCCATCCGCCGCAAATGCTTTGTTTCATACATTTTTTTATCCGCCGCCGCCAGCGACTCACTCACCTGCGCACCGGTCTCATGCATGGCCCACCCGCAGCTCAAACCCATTTGGTAGCCATCAATATCGCACGATTGATTCCAGCTCCGCACCCGGTTCCCAATTCGCCCAATCACGCGTTCCACATCCATTTCCACCGCTTCGGTCAGAATCACCAGGAATTCATCGCCGCCATACCGTACTACCGTGTCGGAGGCTCGAACGCTCCGCCGAATCACATCCGCCACTTCTCGCAGAATCGTGTCACCGACGATGTGCCCATAGCGAGTGTTCACAGACTTGAATTCGTCCACGTCAATCATCAGAAAAGCGATCTGGGTGTTCAACCGGATCGCCCGGCTCAGTTCTTTCTCCATCAGCCGGTCCATGTAGCGGCGGTTAAATGATTGCGTCAGCGGATCCACCACAGCGGCCGCCTCGGCTATCTGGCGCTGCTCGCGCTCCCGCAAAAGCGCTTCCCGCGTGCCGCGCAGCGTGTGGCGCTGCCGCGTCAGGTAGATGTTCAAAAACGCCATCAATGTCACGAGCCCAAGAAACAAGCGCGGCAAATACCACTTGTCCGGGCGCTCCGTGGAAATCTCCATCAACTGCGGAAGGACAATCAGCACCATTCCAATCGTCAGCACCAAACTGAGCCCGCCCAACAGATTCCAGAGCTGACGCTCCCGGCGCTCGACATTCTGGAGGCTTCCTTCAATCGCCGCTTCATCTTCAGCGACCGGCCCAGCAGCAGCGACCGGCCCAGCGACCGACGTGTCCGCCCGCCTCGATTCGGAGTCCGAAACCGACACATGAATCCCGCGCGGGCCAGGAAAAGGCACCACTGCGAAAGGACTAGCCGTCAACGTATCCGCGGGAGAACCGGAGGAACCCGAATCCAGGAAGTTAGGCATCGTGTTTTTGTTGTCTCGTGTAGGAGTTTTGGGCCCGATGCGTGCATAGTTGACCTGAGAGGCAGCCTTTCCTGCAGTTCCAGAGGTAACTCTGCGCAGAATACTCAAGTACTTGAGGAAACGCTTGTCTCGCTCGTCTTGGCCCCTACGTAACCTGCAATGGCCTGTAAGTGATTGATTTGTTTGCATTGGCTACGGTTACATTTCAGCAAGGCTGGCGCGAGCACACCACCGGCGTAGACCTTCCCAGCATTGGCCCCGATGCCGGAAGTCTCCTGAAATCAATAGCCTAGCCTCTCCAGAAGGCAGTGGAAAACACCGCCCCAGCATGTCATAATCGGGCGGATGGCACCCCCTTCCCTGCCCGCTCTGCTGCGCAAGCTTCCGGCCGTGGATGAGGTTTTGCGGCTCCCACTGGTAGTGACTCTCGTCATACGCGAGGGCCGCGCCGCTGTGACTGATTCGATACGAATCGCGGTCGGGAGGCTCCGCGACGCCATCGTCCAGGGCCAATTCGACGACCAGCAACTGGACTTTGCCCTGGAAGGCCTTCCAGACGCTGTGGAGCGCCAGCTAGCCCGTTCTTTACAGCTCTCCCTGCGCCCGGTGATTAACGCAACTGGCGTGATTCTGCACACAAATTTGGGCCGGGCGCCGCTCTCGGTGGAAGCTCTCGATCATGTGCGGCAAAGCGCGCAACCCTATTCGAATCTTGAGTTTAACCTCGAAACCGGGGAGCGCGGGCAGCGCGACATCCACGTCGACCGCTTGTTTCAACGCATTTTAGGCGGCTCCAACCCAGCGGCCACCTCCACCATCGTGGTCAACAACAACGCCGCGGCCGTCCTTTTGGCTCTCAACACCCTGGCCGAACGTGGAGAAGTGATCGTTTCACGTGGCGAGCTGGTCGAAATTGGCGGCTCATTTCGAATTCCCGACGTCATGGAAAAGTCGAACGGCATCCTGCGCGAAGTTGGGACCACCAATCGCACCCGAATTGCCGACTACGAATCCGCTATCACAGAGAAAACAAAGGTTTTACTCCGCGTTCACCGCTCCAATTTTGAAATTTCCGGCTTTACCGAGCAGCCGTCCATTGATGAACTGGTCGCGTTGTCTCGGCGGCGAAATATACCCCTGGTCGAGGATCAGGGCAGCGGCGCTTTGTTCGACCTACGCACGATCGGCATCTCGGGAGAAAACGGCGTTTTGGGCAGTTTGCGAGCTGGGGTGGACGTGGTTCTGTTCAGCGGCGATAAGATGCTGGGCGGCCCACAGGCGGGCATGCTCAGCGGGAGGGCGGACCTGGTGGCGCGAATGAGGTCGAATTCCCTGTTCCGGGCGCTGCGGGTGGATAAGCTCACCTACGCGGCGCTTGAGGCCACGCTTTTGGCTTACGTAAAAATGGATTATGAATCGATTCCTGCGCTGCGCATGATGCACCTCTCGAAGGATGAAATCACTCGCCGTGCCGAATCTCTGGCCTCTCTAGTGGCCCGCCCTGGACTGGATGTTGCCGTCATTGACGGCGAATCGGTCATTGGCGGTGGCGCGGCGCCATCCGCAGTGCTCCCAACCAAGCTTCTGTCACTGACATGCGCTGGATTCAGTGCCAGCCAACTGGCGGCGAAACTACGCGCCAGCCAGCCTCCTGTAATTGTCCGAGTGGAAGACGGTCGGGTGTTAATCGACCTGCGAACCGTGTTTCCGGAACAGATCTCCGCGCTGGCCGGCGTGCTAACCAACGTTCGCTCCGACATCGGCGCCGACACAGGAACTTAACCCGCGAGGCTCTGATATGATTCTTTCAGTTATGCAGACTTTGGCCCCGATTCTGCTGGTTGCGAGGGACGTTGCCTAGCCAGAAGCAATTGCATTGGTCCGAGCTACGCGTGGGACTGACGGTCCTGTTCGCGTCGGTCACGCTGACCATCCTCATCTTCCTGATGAGCGGCACCACCGGCATGTTCACGCCAAAAATCATCCTGAAGTCGTATTACGACAATGCCAGTGGGCTGCGGCTGGGGGCACCCGTGCGCCTGGAAGGCGTGGACATTGGCAACGTGGATGGCATTCGCATTGTGAAAGAGAATCGACTGACTCCGGTGGAAGTCACCATGCGGGTCAGTTCCAAGTACGACTACGCCCTGCGCAAAGACTCCGTGACAACGCTGAATACGGCCGGAGTTTTGGGCGAGACCTACGTGGACATCGACAGCGCCACCGCCAAAGCAGCACCGGCGCAAAATGGTGACATCTTGCCAATTCACGACCGTCCCGATATACAGGACGTGGTGCGGTCAAGCCAGAGCACGCTCCAGAACATGCAAACGCTGCTCCAGCGCCTCGACCGAATCGTGAGCACCGTGGAATCCGGACAGGGTTCGGTGGGCAAGCTGATCAACGACCCCGGCCTCTACAACCGCTTGAATGCGACCGTCGGCGATATGCAAGGGATCATCAATAAAGTCGGCGCGGGGCAGGGCAGCCTGGGCAAGCTGTTCACGGACGATACGCTGTACAACAAAGCGAACACCACGGTCGACAAGCTATCCGTAATCGTCGATGAACTCAACCAGGGAAAAGGCTCAGCGGGCAAGTTCCTGAAGGATCCCGCGCTTTACGATAACGCGAACAAAACTCTTGCCGAGGCTCGCCAGGTAATGGAACAGGTAAATGCCGGCAAGGGCGCGCTGGGCAAATTTGCCCGCGATGAAGCGTTCGCCAAGAAGCTGGACAACACAGTGACCAAGCTGTCATTGCTCTCGGATCGGCTCGAGGCCGGCGAAGGTTCGGCCGGCAAGCTGCTGAAAGACCCTTCGCTCTACAACAACGCTGACCAGATGCTGGTCGAGTCGCGTGAACTGGTGAAGGCCATCCGCCAGGATCCGAAAAAATACCTTTCGATCAAGTTGCACATTTTCTAAGGAACCGCTGAACGAGAGTGAAATCGACAGTTATTTTCTTCTTTTGAAATTGTCATTTTGTTTTGAATTGTCATTCCGAAGCGAAGCGAGGAATCCCCGGGGTGCCGAGAGTCGCCCGACACCTCCCAGCTTTCTTGCGAGGATGCCGCGCAGCAAGAAAACTGGCGAAAGTTATGCCAAATCAAGGGTATGGAGATTCCTCGCTTCGCTTCGGAATGACAAGTCTTAAGGATTGAACGACTGATTCAAAGATTCCCCGAGCACAACACTTCCATTCTCCAAACAACCCAGTGAGGAACCATGCGCGCAATAAAAATTCTGATGGCAATCCTGTTCAGCGCGGCGCTGTGCCAGGCCCAATCCACCTCAACACCCGCCAAGAGCAGCGCTAGCAAAAAGACCGTCCGCTTCAGCCCCGACATGCTCGACCCCGCCGTGCAGCCCTGCGACGACTTTTACACCTACGCCTGCGGCCGCTGGAAGGAACAGAATCCGATCCCGGCCGACCGCTCCAACTGGGGCCGCTTCAACGAGCTGGGCGAGCGCGGCGAATATATTCTCAAAGATATTCTGGAAAAGGCCTCAGTAGCCAAAGTGACCCGAACGCCCATTGAGCAAAAAATTGGCGACTACTATGGCTCGTGTATGGATGATGCCGCGATTGAAGCGAAGGGCCTGAAGCCATTGCAAACTGACTTAGCCTCCATTGCCCGGTTGAAATCGAAGGACGAGCTTCCCGCTGAACTCGCGCGACTGCACCGCGAGGGCGTGAACGTGCTCTTTGCGCCAGGCTCGGGAGCCGACTACAAGGACGCCAGCCACGTAATTGCGGAAGTGGGACAAGGCGGCATGGGGCTGCCCGAACGCGACTACTACCTGCGCAAAGACGACAAGTCCGAGGAACTCCGCCAGCAGTATGCCGCTCACGTGCGGAAGATGATGGAGTTGTTGGGAGACACTCCCGCCAAAGCGACCGCGGAGGCAAAGGCCATCCTTGCAATTGAGACTAGCCTGGCCAACGGTGCCTTAAACGTGGTGAAGCGCCGCACGCCTGAGAATATTTACCACAAAATGACGCGGGCGGAACTGACCAAGATTGGTCCGAACTTCGCCTGGGAGCGATATTTTGCCGAGCTCGACGTCCCGGTGTTTGCCAGTTTAAACGTTTCTGAACCGGAATTTATCAAGACCGTGGACGGGATGCTGCAATCGGTTTCCCTGGCGGACTGGAAAACATATTTTCGCTGGCACGTGGTTCACGCGAACGCTGCCGTGCTGCCCAAGAAATTTGCGGATGAGAATTTCCAATTTTTCAGCAAGACTTTGCAAGGCACGAAAGAGCAGCCGCCCCGCTGGAAGCGCTGTGTTCGCGCGACCAACGGCGACCTGGGCGAAGCCGTGGGGCAGAAATACGTCGAAGTGACGTTTGGCGCGGAGGGCAAAGAACGCACGCTGAAAATGGTGAACACTATTGAAGCATCGTTACGCGAGGACATCCGGACTCTGCCGTGGATGACCGACGTGACCAAGAACCGCGCGCTGGAGAAGCTGAGCGCCATCACCAACCGCATTGGCTATCCGGATAAATGGCGCGACTATACGAGGTACACCGTGGTTCGCGGCGATGCTTTTGGCAACTCACAACGCGCCAACGTCTTCGAGTTCGCCCGCGAGATGAATAAAGTCGGGCACTTGGTGGACAAGGGCGAGTGGCCGTATCCGCCGCCAACCGTGAACGCCAGTTACAACCCGCTACAAAATAACATCACGTTCCCCGCAGGAATTTTGCAGCCTCCGTTTTACGATAACCAGGCCGACGATGCCATGAACTTTGGCGGCATCGGCGCGGTGGTGGGTCACGAGTTGACGCACGGCTTCGACGACCAGGGCCGCCAATTTGATCCGGATGGCAACCTGAACGACTGGTGGAAGCCCGCCGACGCGGACGAGTTCAAAAAGCGTACCAAGTGCGTGGTGGATGAATACAGCGGCTTCACAGCAGTCGGCGACCTGAAGGTCAACGGCGAATTAACCCTCGGAGAAAACGTTGCCGACAACGGCGGGCTTCGCGTCGCATACATGGCGCTGCTGAAAGACTTGGCCGGAAAAGACCCCGCGCCCATCGATGGCTTGTCGGCGCAGCAGCGATTTTTTCTGGGTTGGGCTAACGCTTGGTGCCAGAATCGCCGCGACGAAGTCAGCCGCCTGGCTGCGCAAACCGATCCGCACTCGCCGGGTAAATATCGCGTAAATGGAACAGTCTCCAATATGCCGGAGTTCCAGGAGGCCTACCACTGCAAGGCGGATGCGCCGATGGTTAGCAAGAACGCTTGTAGGGTTTGGTAAAACAGCTGCTTTTGGCCGCGCAGCGATAGCTGCTTGGGCAGGGGTCTTTCGACTACGCTCAAGATGACAACCCCTCTAGACGACCGCCGCAGCGGCCGGGATACTCGATTCCGACTGCTCATGCGCGTGGTAACTTGATCGCACCAGCGGGCCCGACTCAACGTGGCGGAAACCGGCGGCCAGCGCCTGCTCTTTCAGCATTTGGAACTCGTCCGGAGTGTAAAAGCGCGCTATTGGCAGATGATCCTTGGAAGGCCGCAAGTATTGGCCGATGGAGAGAATGTCGACGGACTTTGCCGCCAGGTCGTGGAAAACCTCAATCAGTTCGTCGGAAGTTTCGCCCAGGCCGACCATCACGCCGGTCTTAGTAACCATATTTGGAACAAACTTCTTGGCGTTGGCGAGCAGATCCAGCGTCCGCTGGTAGCGTGCTCCGGAACGCGCCGCGCGATAGAGCCTGGGCACCGTCTCGGTATTGTGATTGAGAACATCCGGCCGGGCATCGAGCACGATCTTCAGCGAATCTTCGCGGCCTTGGAAATCCGGAATCAGCACTTCCACGCGGCACGCGGGAGAAAGTTTACGAATCTCGCGAATGGTCTCGGCAAAAACTTTGGCGCTGCCGATGTTGTCGTCATCGCGATTGACGCTGGTGACCACTGCGTATTGCAGACCCAAAGTGTGAACAGCCTCGGCCACGCGCGCTGGCTCGCCAAAATCAATGGCCTCGGGTCGCCCCTTGGGCACGGCGCAGAACCCGCAACGGCGCGTGCAAATATTTCCCAGCAACATGAATGTCGCCGTTTTGTGATTCCAGCACTCGCCGATGTTCGGACACTTCGCGGACTCGCAAACCGTGTGCAGGTTCAGACTGCGCGCTAAACGCTTGAGTTCATGGAAATTCTCGCCCACCTGTGCGCGCGCCTTCAGCCACGAAGGCTTGGGCGGCGTCAGCCGCGGGTTTAGCTCGATTTGCACGAGTTCTGGCGAGGACGACATCTGAATCTATTGTAAATGAAGGGGTTTGCCCGCGC
>JAYWAL010000119.1:0-64767 GCA_043782485.1 Acidobacteriaceae bacterium
ATCGACTGCGGTGGCGTTCCAGTCAACTAACAGCTGCTGACGCTCGTGCGCAGGAAGCAGTGGCAGTTCCGCCAGCCGCAGCGCGGGATTGGCGACAACCGCTTCCAGCAAGACCTCATAATGGCCAAGGAGACGCTCCATCGTAGCCGCGTCAAACAAGTCCGTGTTGTATTCCAGGCGGCCCCGCAGGCCTTCCGGGGTCTCCACCAACCAAAAGAACAGATCCCCTTTGGCGGTCTTCGTGTCCGTCTCCATGGGTTCGAGCTTAAGGCCCGGAAGCTGAAGGTCCTGATGTGGCGCGTTCTGGAGCACAAAGAAGACTTGGACGAGAGGGTTGTGACTCGGGCTCCTTTCGGGACTTAATACTTCGACGAGCTTTTCAAACGGGAGATCCTGATGCGCATAGGCACCCAAGGACGTCTCTTTGCAGCGCGCCAAGATTTCGCTGAACGTGGGATTGCCGGACAAGTGTGTGCGGAGCGGGAGAGTATTGGCAAAGAATCCGATGAGAGCTTCGATATCCGCAAGGTTGCGATTGGCGATGGGCGTGCCTAGGACGATGTCAGTTTGGCCGCTGTAACGCGCCAAAACCGAGCTAAATCCAGCCAGCAGGGTCATGAAAAGTGTGGCGTTGTTTTGCTGACTCAAACGACGAAGCGCATCCGTCGTCGCTAGCGGCAGCGCAAAGTTGGCATTGGCACCGCGAAAACTCTCGGTGGCGAGGCGTGGACGATCGGTGGGCAATTCCAGTACGGGCGGGGCATCCTGTAACTGCTCTTTCCAGAAGTGCAGTTGCGTTTCCAGCTTCGTACTGCTCAGATTGTCTCGCTGCCAGGCGGCGAAATCGGCGTATTGAATGGGCAATTGCGGCACCGAAGGAGCCTTTCCTCCGAGCTTTGCCGCATAGAAGATCGCTAGTTCCCGCGAAAATATGCCCATCGACCAGCGATCACTCACAATGTGGTGAATCGTCAGCAGTAAAACATGCTCTTCGTTCGTAAAGCGCAACAGGGTCACACGCAATAACGGCCCCTGGCCTAAGTCAAAGGGTCGTCGCGCCTCGGCCTCCGTTAATTCTTGGGCGTGCTCTTGGGGACGCTCGGATTGCGAGAGATCAACCACATGGATGGGAACCCCCATGGACGGATGAATCACCTGTACGGCATGGTCCCCCGAGGTTGAAAACGTAGTGCGCAGAGCTTCATGGCGGCGAACAATTCCGTCGATGCTGAACTGAAGGGCGGATTGATCCAATCGCCCGTGCACGCGAGAACTCCAGGGAATGTTGTACAGAGGATTACCTGGTTCCATCTGATCCAGAAACCATAGTCGCTGTTGCGCGAAGGAGAGCGGCAGGGCGCGATCTCTCGCTACAGGCTGGATCAGGTCGGCATTCAAAGCGCGTTCCGCGATCAGTACGCGGCTCGCCTGTGCAGCAACTGTAGGAGCTTCAAACAGTGCTCTCAAGGGAAAGTCAATGCGGAAGCTCTGGCGCAAGCGGGAGACAACTTGTGTGGCCAACAGGGAATGGCCGCCAAGAGAAAAGAAGTCTTCTTCGATGCCGACTCGCGGCAGGCCGAGGACCTCCGACCAGATGTCCGCAACGCGCTGCTCGGTGGGGTTGCGCGGCGCGACAGAGGTGGCGCTCTGGAGGCCAATCTCCGGCTTGGGTAGGGCACGGCGATCGATCTTACCGTTTGGTGTCAAGGGCATCGCGCTGAGGAAAACGAATAGTCCCGGTACCATGTATTCAGGCAAACTCTGTCGCAGATGAGATTTTAGAGAATCGGCATTGCGATCCGGTGTCTCCTGGCCGATGACGTAAGCCACCAGGCGTTGATCACCCGGAGTGTCCTCCCGAACCACCACCACGGCTTGATGCACCCAGCTAGCCTGAGAGAGGGCAGTCTCGATTTCGCCCAGTTCGATGCGGAAGCCGCGTATCTTGACTTGAAAATCCGCCCGTCCCAGAAAAAGGACATTACCGTCGGGAAGGAACTTGGCCAAATCCCCGGTCCGGTAGATGCGTTGTCCTGGACGAGATGGGTCGGCGAGAAATCGCTCCTTGGTCAGTTCGGGTCGCTGGAAATATCCGCGAGCGACGCCGTCGCCTCCAATATAAAGCTCCCCCGCCACGCCCATGGGCACGGGCTGAAGGTGCGCATCCAAAATGTACATGGTCGTATTGGCGATGGGACGGCCAATGGGCGCGGCACCAGCGAAATCAGATGTCACGCGATACAGCGAAGACCAGACCGTGGTTTCCGTGGGACCGTACAGGTTCCATAGTTCCCGACAGATCGGCAACAATTGGGTGGCGAGGTCAGCGGGCATGGCCTCACCCCCGCAAAGGGCTTTCAGTTTTGGTTCGCCAGTCCATCCGCTTTCGAGCAAAGCACGCCATGTTGCGGGGGTGGCCTGGAGCACGGTCGCCTGAGTGGTGCGAAGAAGCGAAATTAAGGCTTTGGCATCCAGAGAGTCCTCCCGCGACGCCAGGATGAGGCGGGCACCGGTGAGCAATGGGAGATAGAGTTCCAGTCCAGCAATATCGAACGATAGGGTAGTGACCGCGACCAAAACGTCGTCGTCGGAAAGCCCTGGCTCTTTCTGCATGCTGACGAGGAAATTGACCAGATTGCGATGTTCAATCTGAACGCCCTTAGGTTTTCCCGTGGAACCGGATGTGTAGAGCACATAAGCCAAATTGGTCGGTTTCGAAACACTGGGCAGAGCGCTGGGACTGTGCCGAGCGATGTCTTCCCACTGGCTGTCGATGCAGAGGATCTGTGCTGAATTTTGCGGGAGAGTCGACAAAAGGGAGGCCTGCGTGATCAGGACTGGTGGGTTGGCATCCTCCAAGATGAAAGCGATACGATCTTTGGGGTATTCGGGATCGAGCGGCACATAGGCGCCTCCGGATTTCAAAATGCCAAGGAGGCCCACCAGCATATCCAACGAGCGCTGTACGCAGATGCCAACGAGAACATCAGGGCCGACGCCGATGCCGCGCAGGTAGCGCGCCATCTGATTGGATTTGCGGTCCAACTCGGCAAAGGATATGGAGTCGCCGCCAAATACCCCGGCAACTCGAGCAGGTGTCCGTATGACTTGCTCGACGATCAAGTCGTGCAGGCAGGAGGATCTTGGATATTCCGCCGCGGTGGCATTGAACTCGCGTAGCAGTAGATGGTTTTCTTTTTCAGATAGTAGGGTGAAACTCGAGATCTTTTTCTGTGGATGCTTGGCTACCTCTGTCAGTAAATTGTGGAAATGGGCGAGCGCGGAGTTGATCGCAGGTTCGTCAAACAGATCGGTGTTGTATTCAGCCCGCAACAGTAAGCCGTCGGGAGCGTCAATCGCAAACCAGGACATATCGAACATGGAAGTGTTTGGGTAAAGGGGTACGCGCTCTACCGATAAATTCGGCAACTCTAGCGAATGCAGGGGAGCGTTTTGCAGAGCGAACATCACCTGGAAAACTGGGTTGTAGCTCAGGCTGCGTTGGGGTTGCAACTCTTCCACCAGCTTTTCGAAGGGAATATCCTGATGCGTATAAGCATCGAGCGTGGTCTGCTTGACCCGGGAGAGAAGTTCCAGAAATGTTGGATTCCCTGATAGATCGGTCCGGAGAGCCAGGGTATTCACGAAAAATCCGATGAGAGGCTCGATCTGAAAGTACCTTCTGTTGGCGATGGGCGAGCCGACGACGATGTCGTCCTGAGAGGAGTAGCGCAGGAGTAGAGCCTGGAAGGCCGAGAGCAGGGTCATGAACAGGGTGGCACCCTGGCTCTGGCTGAGGGTCGTAAGCTGGCGGATCAGTTCCCGTGGCAGAACGCACGAGGTGGTGGCACCGCGGAAGGATTGGACCGCGGGCCGTGGCCGAGTGGTGGGGAGTTCCAGTAGTGCGGGGGCGCTCACCAACTGCCTTTTCCAGTAGGTCAGGTGTTCGCCGAGATTGGCACCCTCTAGCCAGGAGCGCTGCCAGGCGGCGAAATCCGCATACTGGATTGTGAGGTCTGGTAAGGGACAAGGCTCACCCTGCAGAAGCGCCGTGTACAGTTTGCCGAGCTCTTCTGCCAAAACTCCCATCGACCAACGGTCGCTGGCGATATGGTGCATGGTGATCAGGAGTGCGTGATCGCTCTCGGCGATGCGCACAAGAGTTGCGCGAAGCAGCGGGCCACGCGATAAGTCGAAAGACCGAACGGCTTCTTCCTGGGCCAGGCGCTGCAGTTCGCTCTCCGGCAATTGACCCATTTTCGAAAGGTCAACCAGCGGTAGGGGTAGAGTGAGCTCGGGAGCAATGATCTGGATCGGACGAGCGTCCGCCGTGGTGAAGCTGGTTCTAAGAATTTCATGGCGGCGTAAGACCTGATTCAGGCTTTGCTGAAGAACTGCAACGTTGAGTGTTCCTTTCATCCGGAACATCTGGGGGACGTTGTAGAGGGCGCCTCCGGGTTCGAGTTGATCCAAAAACCAAAGTCGCTGTTGCGCGAACGACAGAGGCATATTCGGCGTGCGCGGAACGGGCCCAAGTGGCGGGATGGACGAGGGATGATTTACGCGACCGGCATCCTCGACGCGGGCAGCGAACTCGGCTACCGTGGGAGCTTCAAACATGGCGCGCAAGGGCAGTTCTACGGCAAAGGTTTGACGGACGCGCGCGACCACCTGGGTGGCCAGCAGGGAGTGCCCCCCGAGGGTGAAGAAATTATCGCGAAGGCCGACGGCACTGATTCCCAACAGCTGCGCCCAGATACCAGCTACGATTTCTTCCGTGGGAGTCCGAGGAGCCGATGCCGGGTCCGGTTCACGGGAATGCTGCTCGAGCGACGCTCTTCGCGAAGTGATCGCATGCTGGATGGAGGCAACCTGGCGCAGGTCGGTTGCGATCCTCGCCAGGAAGCGGCCTTGGCTGGGTATTGAGGGCGAAGGCTTGGTCGGCGAAGTTCCCGAGTTTCCCTCGTGGAGCGACAATTGCAACTGATGGACACGGGCCGAATACTCGGCTGGGAGTCGATAATATTGAACGTCTCCGACTCCAGACCGGAACTGGGCTCCGACGCTTTCCAGGAAGTCCCGAGCGGGTTGATTCTTGGTGGTGGCACGATATTCGACTGTGACGTGCGTCAGGCCGCGACTCTGTGCAAGGTCCCCGAGTCTGGCGAGCATGTGATGCTCAACCTTGCGACCGAGAGCGCGGCAACTTAGCAGAAACGTGTCCACCTTCAGACACTCATGCTCGGCGGCGAAGATGACTACGCCAACCAGACCATAGGCCCCAAAGCGATCTTCCAGGTCCACCACCCAGCATTCTGTACCTGCTTGCCCG
Organism: Acidobacteriaceae bacterium; assembly: GCA_043782485.1. Lineage (GTDB taxonomy): Bacteria > Acidobacteriota > Terriglobia > Terriglobales > Acidobacteriaceae > JANXUC01. Next base: position 5,333 of record JAYWAL010000119.1, read on the forward strand.
AGCAGCGCCATTTCAGTTACCGAGCGGCGAATGGTGGTGAAATTGAATTGATTCGTACGTTCCGTGAGCTGGGCGGCCCGCTCCAGATCCATGCTTTGCATGTCGTGAATGTCGATATGCAGTTCCAGGCCGGCAAGAAAGTCTTCCAGCGTAGCCGCGCGTTGCCGAATCTGTTCCCGCTGAACATTATCCCGGTAGAGCGCGGTACGCTTCTTGTCTTCCGCGGTCGCCGTTAGATGATCGAACGCCCAGATATGTTCCAGAAACGGTCGTATCCCTGAGGAGTCCTGGGGCAGCTGCAAAGTCAGGACTTCCGGGCAGTTGCTTCTTACTTCTTCGCACTCCAGCGGGCTATCATCCAGGAAGATGAAGCTATCAAGGCCTAGCTGAAGTTCCTGGGCGAGTTCGCGAAGATTCTGCGATTTTGGTTGCCAATTGATACGGGACGAAACCATGCTCTTGAGGCTGAGCAGCATGCCGGGGTTCTGAGCGAACACTGCCGCTACGTCTTCCTCGGCGTTCTTGCTGCACAGGCAAAGGATCATGCCTGCGTCCTGCTGAGCGAGCATCGCTTGCTGGAGTGCGCGATACGGCTCCTCGACGGCGACGCCCAGTGGACCTTGTTCGCCACAAACTCCGTTCCATAATGTATTGTCGCAGTCCAGAACGATGACCTTGTGCGGCGGTCGCCGCAGAGACGAAATTCGGCGAGCCAGCATCGTTCCCAGCGCGGTAAACAGCGCTGCCGTGTAGGGAATCCCCCCAACCTCGTCGGAATACTTGTCCTCGTACTCTGGCACGGGATACAGCTCTAAGAGCGAGGAAGAGGAAATTACATGGACGGGCGAAGCATCTGCCAGTGCATCCGTGAGCAGATCTTCCATGTGAAGGAGAAATTGCGCATCCTCCGCGAGAAGTCCACCAGATGGCGGGCAGACGCATAGCAGCAAAGGCACCGCGGTTGTCGCGGCGAAAGTTTGAATGGCGACAATCAACTCCCGAGCGTTGTTTTCAATTTTGCTGCGAGAGGGCTTCGAAAAGTGATTGCGGTCCGCGGCCTGCCAGTCTTCCATGCGAACCAGCAGGATATTCGCTCCGCTGCGATTGCCGGATAAAAGGCTGGAAGGATCCAGCAACTGTTGAAAGATCTGGTTGTAGGGAGCAAACTCGACCTTGCTGGCCATGCCTAACTCGTCCATCCAGAAGTGCAAGGAGTCTGCCACAGGTTCGGCCGTGAAAGTGGAAGCGATGGCCAAAGTCTGTTTGCGTTCGCGTTGCCTGGCGTCGCGTGCTTGTTTGGCCAGATACTCCGGGAAAGCCAACTCGGATGTCTTGACATCTGGCTGAGAAGCGATCGCCGACAATACTTGAACGAAACCTTGAATCAGCGCTTCCGCCGTTTCGAGGCGAAATAGGTCTGTTTTATATTCACACTCCAGTTGCAGCGCACCGCCGCGTTCAAAAGCTAGAAAGCGTAAGTCCAGCAAAGCCGTTTCGGTTTTTCGGGGCACGAAGTCGGCGCTCCACAAGGCTCCGGGAAAGCGCAATTCTGGATAGTTCTGCAACAAAAATGCGACGTTGTAGACGGGCGTCTGCGTGGGACCTTGCGCCGAACCAGCCGCCTCCGCGATTCTGAGAAATGGGCATTCTTGATGGGCGAATGCCTCGGCGGCGACAGCTCGTTCGCGGCGTAACACGTCCAACGCGGACTCGCTGCTCGCGACCGAGTTGCGCAAGGGAAGGAAGTTCAGGAAACAACCAAGCATGCTCTCCGTGCCCGCGCGGCTGCGATTGCTCGCCACTGTCCCGAGAACGATATCAGCCTGTTCCGTCCACTGGGAGAGGAGGATTCGCAGGCTGCCCGACAAGACCGTGAACAGCGTGCCCCCGGTTGTGTGCGCGAGAGATTTCAGGTTCTCAACTGTGGCCTCCGGCACCAGCACTCGGACACTGCTGCCCGCGTTGCTGCTGTGGTTCCGAGAAGGCTGATCTGTGGGCAAGTCGAGTTGCGGTGGAGCACCGGCAAGGGTCGTGCGCCAAAAAACAAGTTCCCGCTCGAGTTCGAAGTCGTTGATGCGGGCGCGTTCCTGCTGGGCGTAGGTTCGATATTGCAGGGGCAACTCTGGCAGGCAGTGTGGCCCACCTTCAGTGAACGCCGCATAAATTGCGCCCAACTCGGAGAAGAAGAGTCCTCCGGTGTGGCCGTCGCTCGCGATGTGATGCATGACGATGGCAAGCACATGTTCGTCGTCCGAGAGTCGGAGCAGGAGCGCCCGAATCGGTTGTTCCGTGGCTAAGTTGAAAGGCTTCCGCCATTCGTCATTTGCTCGTGCCAAGGCGGAGGTCATGGCATGTTCTGGAGTTAGGACGGCTAGATCGGAGCGATCCAGGTGAAACTGGCAGGAGGGATCGACCACCTGGGAAGGCTCGGGAAGACCTGGAACAATTCGTGTGCGCAAAACCTCGTGGCGGCGGCAGATTTCCTTCAGGCTTTGTTCGAGAATGTTGGGGTCCAGCGGGCCGCGAATATGCAAACGCCTTGATTCGTTATAGAGGCAGCCATCTGCGTCGCGCTGCTGGAGCAGCCAGAATGTCAATTGGGCGAAGGAAAGCGGGGACTCCGAGGGTACGGACGTGGTCACGCAGGCGAACTCGGTTTGATCCGGAGTTGCACGGAGCTTCGGGAGCTTTCCGATCGCCTCGCTCAAATGGGAGATCGTGGGGTCTTCAAAAAACGCTATCAAGGGCAGCTCGACGTCCAGCGCTGCGCGCACGCGCGAGATGACCTCCATCGCACGAAGGGAGTCTCCGCCAAGATCAAAAAAATTATCCCTGGCCCCCAATTCCTCGCGCTCAAGGACTTCGGCCCAAATGGCTCGGATTCGATCTTCGATCAATTGGAGCGATCCGCTCATCGCGCCACCTGGCGGATTGGCGATGGTTGCGCGGCTGACATGGTCGTGAGGGTTGGGTAGTCAATTTTTCCGCTCAGGGTTCTGGGCAGGGCGGCCACGGAAAACACCTGGACTGCCTCGCTCGGGAGGTTGAGCGTTTGTCGGAGTAAAGTTTCGACGGTCTCCGGATTCTTGTGGCCCTCCAAGGCCACCATCAAGAGGTCGTCGTGCCCGTAGCAAGCGGCTGAGACTTGGGTACGCTGGTGAATCAGTTGTTCCACTTCGTCAAGATTCAATCGCTTACCAAATAGCTTCAGGAAACGCTTCCGGCGGCCCGTAATCTGGAAGAAGCCGTCTTGGTCCTGGCGCGCTGAATCGCCGGTTGCTAGCACGCCTCCCAATTCGTCTCCTTTGCGCAAATCTTCCCGGCGATCGGCGTATCCCATCATGACGCTTGGCCCCTCGTAAATTAGCTCGCCGGTCGGGTCGATTCGCAGTGCGCCACGCGGGATGGCGATGCCAATGGAATCAGGTTTGAAGGCCAGTCGCTCAAAGGGTACGTAGGCAATCCGAGCGGTTGCCTCAGTCTGGCCGTACATCACAAAAAATCTGCCGCCCCGCTCGAGGGCCAGTTCATACATTTCGCGGACGTAAGACTCGGCTAGTCGGCCGCCAGCTTGCGTCCAGGTCCGAAGCGTTGCGCCGCGCTTTTTCAGCAATCCAGTCTGCAACAACATCTGGTACGTGTGTGGGACGCCGCTGAAGGAAGTGCATGCGTAGCGGTCTACACTGTCCCAGAATTCGCGTCGTAAAACGCCATGTTCGGTGAGGACCAGGCATGCGCCGACCAGCAGGTGGCTGTTGATAACAGAGAGTCCAAAGGAATAGGCCATGGGCAGGGAAGTGATAGGTTTTTCGTCCGAGGTCAAGCCGAGGTACTCAGCGATGGAAGCCGCGTTAGCGTGCAAGTTGCCAAGTGTTAGCCGCACAAATTTCGGACTGCCGGTTGACCCCGAAGTATTTAGAAGAAGCGCCAATTGGGGGTGAATCTGCACAGGAGCGCATGGTTCTTGTCGCGCCCACACTTCGAAAGACGTTGGGGCTAGCTTCTCGTAGCGCGGTATTGCGACTTGGCTACATGCTGCAAAGATCAAGTCGGGTTGGTAAGTCTTAAGAATCCCATCCAGAAGCTCGCGGTGCAGGGAGGCATCCGTGACCATCAAGGCCGTGCCAGTTCGCAGGGCCGCCAGATAGGCAACAATGCACGCGTATCGGTTCTGGGCCAGGAGCAACGCAAGGCATTTCGTTGGACGCTGAGGCAACGCAACCACCGCGCGTTCAACATCAGCGTTCAGTTCAGAGTAGGTTTTGTGCAGGCCGGTGGATGCCTCGATCACGGCCATGGAATTCGCTGGCTGATCGAGTTTCCAGAACTCCGCTGCGGGATTTTCCGAGCCGCTCATGCGTCAGAGTTGCGCCTGCGAGGCAGCGTGGCTGTGTGCCTGTTCCAAGTGCCAGTGGTGTGGCAGAACCACCGCCCCATTCCACGGTACCTTGCCCGTGCCGTAGTAGTCGGATTCTAAAACCGTTACAAAAGCCGCATCATCGATCAAGTCGGCTTTAGTATTTCCAATATCCAGCCATACCCGCAGCGTGTAGTCACCGGGAACAAACGTGAGGCTGGGAATGTCGCAGGTGAACACCTGCGGCCCAACGAACTCGCCGCTCGGGCGATCCGGTTCAAAATAGCTGTGCGCCGTGAATACTCTTTGGCCAAAGGCGTTGTTGAACCCCAGGCCGATGTTGAAACTGGCGGTCGGATTGGGCAAATCGAATTGAATGCGCACCTGGAGCTGAGCTCCAATTGGAATACCCTCGGTCATGGGACGTCCGCCATCGGTGTACAGTTCCATCCGCCTCAATAGCGGGGCCACAATTGCTTTGCGGTTTTCCGCCTTCGTCAGGTCGATGATGTGCCCGTTGTTGTCGCGTGCACCCGAAAGGCTGTTGAGATAGCTCTGCACAGCGTCCTTGGAAGAGCCATCGAACGCCAGCCTGCCGTGTTCCAGTACCACGCCGCGTTGGCAAAGATTCTCAATCGCCGCCATGTTGTGGGTGACGAACAGCACCGTACGTCCGCCTCGGCTGACCTCGCCCATTTTGCCCAGGCATTTTTTCTGGAAAGCGACATCACCCACGGCCAGCACTTCGTCCACGATGAGAATTTCTGGTTCCAGGTGCGCGGCCACGGAGAACGCCAGGCGCACATACATCCCGCTGGAATAGTGCTTGACCGGCGTATCGAGAAACTTTTCGATTTCCGCGAAGGCCACAATCTCGTCAAACTTCGCCGTAATTTCCGCCTTGCGCATGCCGAGAATGGCACCGTTCATGAAAATGTTTTCGCGCCCCGTCAACTCCGGATGGAAGCCCGTCCCCACCTCGAGCAGGCTGGCCATGCGCCCGCGCAGCGTCACCGATCCGCTGGTCGGATCCGTAATCCGGGACACAATTTTGAGCAGCGTACTCTTGCCGGCTCCGTTGCGCCCGATAATGCCAACGACTTCGCCCTGGGCTACATCGAAGCTAACATCCTGCAACGCCCAGAAGCTTTCCTGGCGGCGCTGGCCGCTGGTTGTTCCCTTGCTGCGTAAGGCCGCGAAAGGCGATGCCATTTTCCGCTGGATGAATTCGCGAAAAGTTTCCTTCTGATGGACGCTGCGGCCAAGTCGGTATTGCTTCGAAATGTGCTGGACTTGCAGAATTGGTGGCATCTCAGATCACGTCGGCAAATTGCCGCTCCATGCGACGGAAAATGAGCAAGCCCGCCAGGAACAGTAGGACACTGGTGAACAACGAAAGAGCCACCACGGGCCACGCTATGTCCGCACCCAGCAGAGCATGGCGAAAGCCGAGCACCACTCCTACCATCGGATTCAGCCCCATCAGCATTCGCCAGCGTTCGGGGACGTAGCGGATCGGGTAGATTACGGGAGTGACGAAAATTCCCATTTGAATCAAAAATGGAACCGCATACTTCACATCACGAAAACTGACGTTCAAAGCGGAGAGCGTCAGGCCGATTCCAGATGCGGCAAGCACGGCCGCGACAATAAATACGGGCAGCCAGAGAATACTGACTGACAACGGCCACCGGTAATACACCATCAGCAGGCCCAACAGAGCAAGGCTCAGAAGCAAGTCCAGCAAAAGTGCTCCAATGGCTCCGATGGGAATGAACACACGTGGAAAATAAACTTTGGAAACCAGTTGCTGATTCGCCACCAGACTATTGCTGGACTGTTGCACGGAAGTGGAAAAGAAAATCCATGGCGCCAGTCCCGCAAAGGCGAAGAGTGGATAGGGTGGCCCATCACTGCTCACCCCGGCCAGCCGATGAAAGACAAAAGTAAAGATCAACATGGCAATCATCGGTTGCAAAACGGCCCAAACGCCGCCGAGAAGGGTCTGCCGATACCGGATCTTGACATCCCTCCAGATCAGGAATGCCAGCAATTCTCGATAGAGAGCAATCTCTCGAAAATTAATTGCCTGCCATCCCTTGCGGGGTTGGATTGTCAGCTCAAATGAAGACAAAGCGCCGCTCCGATATTCGAGGTCAGGTATTCGAGGTCAAGAATTTCTGCGGGGGAGGGAAATTACTCTGGCCGAGAGAGCAGAAAAGGCGCAAGTCGGCGCCCGTCCAGCCTTCGACTCACTGTACCAACGATCAAGAAAAGACTGTCATAGGGCCGGAGGTTTGTCTAGGTTACTTCGCCGTCCTCGGCGACTATGGAACCTCTGAACAAGTCAGCAATTCCGAGTGTTTGTCACTCTGGGCGCAGCAAAGAATCCCCAGACTGGTGGCGTGTTCTTGCTGCGGCCAGTTTTCTTGCGAGGAATTCGAGGCACGAAGGCTCTTGAAACGGAAGTACACGTCCCATCGTGTTGCGAGATGTCAGTTTCTAAGGTTGATGTCGGAATTGCGGGATTCCCCAGGCACACTGGCGTGAGTTCGTTTCCGATTGGCCCGGGTTCATCGCGAGGTGCGACGAGTCCAGCACTCAGGCGCATCCACGTACGACGCATCGAGTGCGGAAATCGACGCGCATCCGAGCAACCGGAGAGTCCGCTCGACGTCTTCCCGCAGAATCTCTAGCGCCCGTGCCACGCCTGCATCGCCTGCCGCAGCCAGACCGTATGCATACGCCCGGCCCACAAGGACCGCCTTCGCTCCTAGGCAGAGGGCTTTCACCACATCGGCTCCGCGACGGATCCCGCTATCCATCAGCACTTCCGCCCGCCCTCCTACCGCCATCACGATTTCGGGAAGAACTCGCAACGTCGGAGAAACTCCGTCCAACTGTCGACCGCCGTGGTTCGAAACCACAATCGCCGCCGCGCCTTCGTCGACCGCCCGTTTTGCATCCTCGGCCGTCATCACGCCTTTGACGACGATGGGACCACGCCAAAGTTCGCGAATCCAGCGCAGGTCCTCCCAGGTCACCACGGCGGCGGCTAACGCGGAACTCACGTCTAACAGCGGCATGGGTCCTTGCCCCGGAATCACAATGTTTTCCAAATCCGGAGTTCCGCCGTCCATGAGGAATGAGGCTAGCCAGCCGGGGTGCCGCAACATTGCTGGTATATAAGGAATCTTTGCCACGAGGGAGCCTCCGAGCAACGCTTTCATGCCGTTTCGCGGGTCGCGTTCGCGCATTCCAGCCACCGGCGTATCAATTGTCACGACCAGGGCCGAGTACCCAGCCTTAGCAGCGCGTGCGATGGAGCCTTCCGCCACGGCCCGTCCGCCCACTAGGTACAACTGATACCAGGCCGGGCCCTGGGTTGCCGCTTTTACGTCTTCCAGGCGATGCCCCGAAATTGTAGATAGCGTAAACGCAGTCCCCGCCGCCCCGGCTGCCGCCGCCGCTCCCACTTCTCCTCGCGGATGCATCAGCCGCAAATAGCCCACCGGAGCTAGAATTGCCGGAAGCGCGATCTCTTGCCCGAGTACGCTCGTGCTCAGGTCGCATTCGCCAATCGCCACGGCCTGCCGCGGACGAAACGTTACATCCTCAAATATCCGGCAGTTCTCCCGAAGCGTGACCTCGCCTTCGGCCCCGCCATCCAGATAGTCGAAAACAGCTTTCGGCAGCCGCTTCTTTGCCATCTTCCGGAAATCCAAAATGTTAACGATGTGAGGCGATGCCACAGAGCGGGACGCTGGCAAAGAAACGACGCGGGACATTCGCGAAGAAGGGGTTGGATTCACGGTTTGGCGGCTCCTACGGCGAAAGAATTTGCGATATCGCGCCTTGCGAGAGCGAACAGTCCCATCAACCTAAATCGCGAGTCTCCGCTCCGTCAACTCAATTGCCCAGGGGAGTCCGCAGCGGAGGATCAAGCAGTCTTACTTCTTCAATTCCCCTATCCAGTTCGTCACCAAAACCAGAGGCGTCGATACTCCCTCCGGGGATGTGGCCTGTATAAATTTTTGCCCGTCCGGCGTTACGTCGTACGGGTATCCAATGGGCGCAGTGTAGGAGATGGCGAACAGGGTCCGCACCTGGCCAGACTCAAACGTGTCGCCCGATCCATTCACGCTAGCCGCGAACACTTGTGTAGTGGCATTGCTGTTGAATCCCATGAAGTAGATTTCCTTGCTGTCGCCCCTCCATAATGGAAAAAGGCCACCGTTTTGCGAGACCTGCCACCTTCCCGAGCCGCTGGGAAAATGCGTCACATAGGTTTCCTCGCGTCCGGTCTCGGTCGATGTGTAGGCCAGCCAGCGACCGTCGGGAGAAAGCCGGAACTGGAAAATTCTGGCCTGCGCGGACCCCGACTGAACCACTGGAAATGGCTTCCTATCCCCGTTAAGCGGCATCGCCCAGATGGTTGCGCTCGGCCCGGACTGCCCCATGTAAGCCAGGTATTTGCCGTCCGCCGACCACTGCGGCCAAAGCAAAGTGACGGGTTGGCCAGGAGTATTCTGGTCGACCAGCACCTCGTCTTGGCCGTTTCCGTTGGCTTCATGCGCGTGCAGGGAGCTGCCGCTCACCACTGTGGCTCCGCTGAGCCGGACGTAGGCGACGCGCTGGCCATCCGGGGACCAAGAAGGGCCCAGATATGTGGCCCCCCCAAAAGTCAGCCGAGTCCGCGTGCTGTGAGCGAAATCGAATACCCAAATGTCTGCCTCCGGGTCGCCTACGCCGGTGGCGAGCCGTTTTCCATCCGGAGAGAAGCGCCCACTGCCCTTGTAAAATCCTCTATCAGCCACCTTTCCGGTGACTTTCCCGCTCCGGTCCAGCCAAACCAGGTCGCTGCCCATGCTCTTTGTGCCTGGTTCGTACAGCATAAGGCCATTCTGGCTGACGGCAAACGACGTGTGCCAGGTGGAGGAATCGTACTCAACGAAGTCGGCGACGGTTAGAGGATCACCGGAGACCAGCCCGGTGGCTGGATCGAACTTCTGCGCCAGCAACTGAGACTGAAGATGGTAGATCAGGTAGCCGGAAGCATACTGCGCGTCGGAATCCGCCTCCACTACGCGCTTGTAGGAGCCGTCCGCCAGGGAGCCAAAATAGACTCCTTGCTCGGAGCCGCCGGAGTGATTGGTGGCGAAGAAAAGAAAATGCTGACCGTCCGGCAAGAATCGGGGCCAGCGGTGGGTCGTATGTTTGTGCGTTTCCATTGAGGTCAAGCGTGCTGGCGCACCGCCATTCGCGCTCACCCGCCACAACGACTCACGGTAGTCCGGCTCGAAGATGATGACGTTGTCCTGGTTCCAGGATCCTCCGCGGGCGTTTGGGGCATCGGCGATGACCGTAACGGGCCCGCCGATTGCCGAGACTCTCTTCAAATGACCCTGGCCAAAGAATCCCAGGGATTTACTATCCGCTGACCAGAACGGAAATGAAGCCCCGTTGCTGCCTTCGATTTTTTTGGCAACTAATTCGTTCAGGGCCTGCACCCACAGGAAGGTTCCTTCCTTCGGTTTGCGGGCAGAAAACGCAACGGCCGAGCCGTCGGGAGCGATCACGGGAGGGCCGGAAAAATCGCCGGTAAAATCGAAGCCCGTTTCTGCGGGCGGAGGTAAATAGGACCGCAAAGTTGGCATCGGCTCAGCGGGCTTCAGATGCAGCCAGAGCAACGCTGCCAATAAAATCGCAGCTAAAGCTCCCCACAACGCGCGTTCGTTCCAGCGCGACCGAGCTTTCATGGCGGGTGCAGGGCTCACGCCCGATCCTCCGGCGGCCACCCATCGCAACTCGCGTCCCACGTCCGCCGCATTCTGCCAGCGCTGTTCCGGGTCTTTCGCCAGACACTCGCTCACCACATGATCCAGCGCCGCCGGAGCCATCGGCTGCACTTTTGAGATCACTTCCGGCTCGTGTTCCAAAATCGCAGTCGCCACAGAGAGCTGGCTCTTTCCCTCAAATGCCCGCCGCGCCGTGACCATTTCGTAGAGCACGCATCCAAAGCTAAAGATGTCGCTGCGCGCGTCCGCTTCTTTCCCCTGCAAAGTCTCGGGAGCCATATATTGGAACGTGCCGACAATGGACCCCTGCTGCGTCAAGGCTCCGGCGGGGCCGCCCATCGCCGAAAGGTTCATCGTAGGGGTCGAGGGCGTCATCGGTCCCGACTCGCCCCAACCCTTCAATCCCGCCAGCGGCTTCGCTAAACCAAAATCCAGGAGCTTGGCACCGGTCGCCGTCAGCATCACGTTGCCCGGCTTCAGGTCGCGATGGACAATCCCGGCCCGATGCGCCTTCTCCAGCGCATCGCAAATCTGCACGCCATACTCCAACGCCTGCTTGATCGGGAGCGGCCCCTTCTTCAGCCGCGAATCCAGACCCTCCCCTTGCACGTGCTCCATCACAAGATACGCAATTCCGTCCTGCGTACCCACATCGTGCAACGTGCAAATATTCGGGTGATTCAGGGAGGAAATGGCCCGCGCCTCGCGCTCAAACCGCAGTTTCGCCTCAGGATTGGCGGAAAGATGTTCCGGCAGAATTTTGATGGCGACGGTGCGATCCAGGCGCGTATCTCGCCCCAGGTAAACCTCGCCCATTCCGCCAGCCCCGAGCGGCGACTGAATCTCATAGGGCCCGAGTTTGCTGCCAGAAGTGAGGGACATGCGGTGGCCACATTATAGAGCACCGATACTTCGGTCGAGGCGGAGCCTTTGATGGCCGGGTTAGGACGTACTAAATTCCTCCAACCCCAGCTGCAAATCCGTCTTCAAATCTCCAACATCCTCCAACCCAATGTTCAATCGGACAATCCGGTGCCCATACTCACGGCCAACTAGGTCATATGCCGCGGCCAGACTGGTCACCCCACCCCAGCTCCAGCCAGTCTCGAAGAGTTCGAGCGAATCCACAAACCGCAATACCTGTGCTTTCGAGTAGTTTTTCTGAAACACAACGGAGAACACGCCTGCCGATCCGGTAAAATCCCGTTTCCAAAACTCATGCCCAGGGCAGGATTCCAGCGCCGGATGCAAGACCAACTCCACCTCGGGCCTACCAGCCAGCCACCGGGCCAATTCCAATCCTGAACTCTCAATTGCTTTTAAGCGCACCGCCATCGTCTTCATCCCCCGCAGCGCCAAACTGCATTCGTCGGGAGACACCGAGAGTCCCAGCAGGTTATGCATCGAACCAAGTTGGTCGAACAGCTTCGCATCCCGCACCGTGACCGACCCCAGTAGGACATCGCTATGGCCAGCCACGTATTTGGTCAAGGCTTGTAACGTGACGTCGATGCCATGCGCCAAGGCGTCAAAGTAAACCCCAGCGGCCCAGGTATTGTCCATTACAACCAACGCTCCGGCTCCATGTGCCGCTTCCACAATGGCGGGAACGTCTTGCACTTCCATGGTCACCGACCCGGGACTCTCGCACCAAACCACGCGGGTGTTCTCCCGCAAGAGCGGAGCGATAGCCGCTCCCGGAGCATAGAAGGTGGACTCCACGCCAAATTTCTTGAGCGCTGCCCGCGCAAAAGCCCGATTTGGCCCATATGCGGTCTCCGGAATCAAGACGTGATCTCCAGCCTGCAACAGCGCCAACTGCACCAGGGAAATGGCCGCCAGCCCGCTGGGCGCGATCAGGGTGCGTGTGCCACCCTCCAGCTCCGCGACGCGGCCCGCCAGATCGAGCACGGTGGGCGTCCCATGCGTGCCATAGGTATACCCGCCCTCATACTGGTTCCAGCGGCTATTTGCGGCGGAGGCGCTGGGGAATACGACCGTCGACCCCCGGTAAACGGCTGGTACCAGCGACTGAAACCCTTCCGGCACTTCTGCGTTGGAGTGGATGAGCCGCGTCTGCCAAGTCTTCTTGTTCTTGTTGTTGTGGATCTCGGTCATCCCAAAGTGTAACGCGCCGCAATCCTCAAAGTCCCAGCATTTGGCGTGGTATACACTGGAAAATTGGTGGAAAGCGGCAACCAGCGCTGGCGCGGCTGCGCCTTAGGATGACGATGAATTGGTCGGAGCAAGTGGTGTTGGTGACGGGCGGAACAGGTTCGTTTGGGCATAAATTTGTTGAAATTATGTTGCGCGAATATCGTCCGAAGCGGCTGGTGATTTTGAGCCGGGACGAGCTGAAGCAGCATGACATGCGGGCGGAGGGGTTCGATCATCCCAGCCTACGCTGGTTTATTGGCGATGTACGGGACGCGCAGCGACTAGGCCGGGCCTTCGATGGCGTCTCGGTGGTGGTGCACGCGGCCGCTTTGAAGCAGGTCCCGGCCTGTGAATACAACCCGTTTGAAGCGATCCAGACCAACATCATGGGCGGTCGCAACGTGATCGACGCGGCGATCGATTGCGGTGTGTCCAAAGTCGTGGCGTTGAGCACCGACAAGGCTGTGAGTCCGGTCAATCTCTATGGCGCCACCAAGCTCTGCGCCGAGAAGATGTTTGTGCAAGCCAACGCCTATGCCGGTGCGCGGAAGACGCGGTTTAGCTGCGCCCGCTATGGGAATGTCGTGGGTAGTCGGGGGAGCGTCATCCCGGTTTTTGTCGAGCAGCGCAAGAAAGGGAAGATCACCATTACCGATGCGCGGATGACGCGCTTCTGGATGACCCTGGAGCAGGGCGTTCGCTTCGTGGTGAACAGCATCGAAGTCATGCATGGCGGAGAGATTTTTGTGCCCAAAATTCCGAGCATGAAGCTGGTGAGTCTGGCGGAAACGGTGGCACCCGGCTGCGAAATGGAGTTTATTGGGATCCGGCCAGGGGAGAAATTGCATGAGGCGTTGATTTCCGAAGACGAGGCGAGAAACACGGTTGAGCTGGATAAAATGTTTGTGATCCAGCCAACACATCCCTGGTGGAGCAAGGAAAATTGGGCTGGGAAAGCGCTGCCGGACGGTTTCCGATATGCCAGCGACACCAATGCGCAGTGGTTGACGCATGACCAATTGCAAGCGTTGATTGCTCCGGAGGATCGGGCGCAGGTTGTGTAGTAGGCGCCTGCGGTCGTGACTCTGTCTTCGTCTAAAGCAGGACCGAAAATCATGACAATTTCTGCTCAACGGAACGCTTTGGCCATCGACGGAGGAACGCCGGTACGAGCGACCTTGCTGCCTTACGGGCGGCAATCCGTGGATGAAGCTGATATAGCGGCCGTGGCGGAAGTCTTGCGGTCGGACTGGCTGACCACCGGACCCAAGGTAGGAGAGTTTGAGGAAGCGTTCGCGGCCGCCGTGGGCGCGCGGTTTGCAGTGAGTTTCAATTCAGGAACGGCTGCCTTGCATGGTGCGGCGTATGCGGCTGAGCTGGGTCCGGGCGACGAAGCGGTGACGACGCCGATGACGTTCTGCGCCACCGCGAATTGCGTGCTGTATCAAGGTGCGCGGCCGGTGTTCGCTGATGTCTGCCCAGACACTCTGAATCTGGACCCAGACAAGGTGCGAGCTGCGCTGACGCCGCGGACGAAAGCGCTCCTGCCGGTAGACTATTCCGGACACGCCGCCGATTTAGATGCTTTCCTGGAGATCGCGGAAGAGCGCGGCCTTACCGTCATTGAAGACGCAAGTCACGCCCTGGGCGGGGAATATAAGGGGCAGCGCGTCGGGACGATTTCGCATCTGACCACGTTCAGCCTGCATCCGGTGAAGCACCTGACGACCGGAGAGGGTGGGATGGTAACGACGAACCGCGCGGATTTCGCGGAAACGCTGCGTCGTTTTCGTAATCACGGGATCAGCAGTGAGGCTCGGCAGCGCCAAACCGCTGGACAGTGGCAATACGAAATGGTTTTGTTGGGCATGAACTATCGCCTTCCGGATATCAATTGCGCTCTAGGGTTGAGCCAGATGCGGGGGCTGACGGCGAATTTGGCGCGTCGCAGGGCCATTGCCGCAGCCTACCAAGAGCGGCTGGCGGACTTAGGCGGTTTGATTTTGCCGACCACGCGTCACGAGGTCAACCCAGCCTGGCACCTCTATCCCGTGCGGGTGGATGCAACGGAGCTGAAGGTCGGACGCGCGGAGATTTTTCGGGCGCTACGTGCGGAGAACATCGGCGTGAACGTGCATTATGTGCCGGTGCATTTGCATCCGTACTATCGGCAGCAGTTTGGGTTTCAAGGCGGAGAGTATCCGGTTGCGGAGTCAGCCTACGAGCAGTTAATCAGCCTGCCGATGTTCCATGCGATGACCGATCCAGACGTCGAAGACGTGGTGCGAGCTGTGAAAAAGGTATTCGAGTGGTACGTGCGGTAGGGAGTGGTTGTCACTTGTGACGTCAAGACGCAGTCTCGTAGGAGAGGTTCGTTTCCGCTACAATCGAATGAATTGGAGTTGGAGTCCTGTGCGTAACTCACCTATATGCAGTTTGTAGAGCTTGGGGCAAGCGGGCTGCGGATTTCTCGGTTGGGAATTGGAACTGCTGCGTTCGGGTTGGGGAATTACGGGATTCCCACGCCGGGAGAGGACGCGATTCCAGAAGCCAGCGCTATCGCGACCATTGAAGCCGCGGTTGCCAGTGGCGTTAATTTTTTTGATACCGCTCCCGGTTACGGGTCGAGCGAAGACCTTCTCGGTCGAACCCTCCAGCGCTATCCCAACACCATCATTGCCACTAAGGTGGCAATTCCGGAAGGCATCGACTCGCTCTCAAAGCGCGAGCTGCAGCGGATTGTTGACGAATCGCTCGATGCTAGCCGCAGGGCGTTGCGCCGAGACGTACTCGACATGGTACAGATCCACAATGCGACGGTGACCGTGTTATGGGACGGGCACCTCGTAGACTGTTTGGAACAGGCCCGAGAACAAGGCAAACTGCGGTGCATTGGAGCTTCGGTTTACGGACCAGGGACGGCGTTAGAGGCTCTCAAAGTCAAGCAGATTGCAGTGCTGCAACTAGCGGTGAGTCTGCTTGACCAGCGCATGTGCGGCCGGGTGCTTCCGGTCGCAGAAAAAGCGAACGTGGGGGTTCTGACGCGCTCCGCGTTCCTGAAGGGAGCGCTGACCAGGCGGGCGCAATGGCTTCCGGAGAGTCTCCGTCCGGTGGCGGAGGCGAGCTCTCGAGCGGTTCGGCTTTTGAACACATCCTGGGACGATTTACCCTCGATTGCACTGCGTTTTTGCTTGTCGCTGGCACCGGCGCACTCCGTCCTGGTAGGAATTCGTAGTCCCGAAGAATTGGTAGCCTGCGTTGCCGCCGAAGATATGGGACCGCTGGCATCTGACATGCAAAAAATTGCTTACTCGCTGGCTCTGGACGACGAACAATTGCTGGATCCAAGCTTCTGGCGGCTGGAAGAGAGCGATGTCGAGCACGAGCCAGCGTAGCGAAACAGCGGACTGCCACTTTGGATTGGTGAAGAATTCGTCGTATTGGAAGTTGCGCGCGGTTGAAGTAACTACCAGTCCAACCTGATCGTCCACCAGCTCTTTTTACCGCACGCTCCCGAAGTACTCGTAAAAATCTATAGCGCCGCCTTTTTGGTGGGTATCGTAAAGTTAAAGCGATGAGTGTGTTGATTGTGCATCCCGATGATTCGCCGATCGATGATTCGCCGATCAATGATTCGCCGATCAGCGGCCCATGGTCGCGGGAGCGCTGGGATTTCATTCTTGATATTGGTTGGGCGGGCAAGCAGACTTATGCGCGTTGGGAGCAACAGGCGGGTTGTCCGGTGCGGGGATTTTATAGCTATGCCGAAGGTCCTGCGGATTTTCTTCGCATCGCGGAGACATTGAAGAGTGCTCGGGGATTTTTGGTAGATGGCGCGGGTCTGGACTGGTGGGAGATTCTTGCGCCATTGCAAGTGATGGAGATGCTTCAGTTGGCGCTTGCCAAGCGGGTGCTGGGCGAGCTAGGGTCGGCGGAGTTAGTGGGCACGCGGCCCCACCCGGTGGCAGCGCTTCTGTCGCGTCTTTCTGGGCGAGCCATTCGCTATTGGAGAGAGGGGGATCCGGGGGGATGGAGCGGACACCTCCAGCGCCTGCAAACTGCCGTGTCCGTGCTTTCTCCACCGCAGTTGCTGCAAGCGGGTCTCGATAAGTGGGATGCAGCGTATCGCTTCCGGGGGCGATTTTCGCTGCCGGGCAGCGCCAGAACGAAAGGAGCGTTGCTACTACCCTCGTCGTACGCAAATGTAACTCGCGTGCTCAACGCCTATGCCCAACTGATTCCGGAACAACAGTGCCTGCTCGTGACCACGCGGATGGGCGGGAATATGGCGGGGTTGGCTCCCAATGTACTGACTAAATCCCTCGCCGGATTTGCTGAGTTCAGGATGAAGGAGTCGACGCGGAAAGAATTGCGCGGGTTGGAGCGGGACTGGACGCGATTGCAGGCTGGGCCGTTGCACGACCAAGAAGATCTTGCCTGGGCCGCTCGCATGGGGTGGTTTCAATCGATTGGGACTTCTCTGGAACGCTGGTTGCGGCTAAGAGATGCCTGGGGCAGTGTCCTGGATCGGGAGCAAATCGGATCAGTTCTGTGTGGCGACGAGAATAATGCCACCAACCGGATTCCTGTTTTGTTGGCCGCGCAACGACGACTGCCAACGGTGCATTGTGACCATGGTGCTCTGAATGTTCTTCTGCCACTTCGTTCTCCGGCGTGCGACACATACCTGGTGAAGGGCGAAATGGAGCGTGACTATATGGCGCGGTCTGCTTTCCTGGGCCCAAGTTTCCTGGGCCCAAGCCGAATGGTAGTGGGAGCACCGTTCTCATTTGAGACTCCAGCGCAGCCTGAGCGAACACCTGACTCGCGACGGATCGTTTTTTTCTCGGAGCAATTGGAACTCACTTTTGGGCGCACCCGCATCTTGTACGAGCAGCTGCTGCCCAGGCTCTGCGAACTGGCTCGCCGACACGGTCGACGCGTGGTCGTGAAGTTGCATCCGTTTGAATCTCTGGCGCGAAGGAGCGCATTGCTAACCGCGGTGCTTTGCGCACAGGACCGCGTCCTGGTCGATCTCGCACATGGACCGCTGAGCGAGGATTTGCTCCGCAAGACTTGGTTCGCGCTAACAGTGGAATCGAGTGTGTCGGTGGATTGCGCAATTCGGGGGATTCCCTGTTTCCTGTGCCGCTGGTTTGCGACGCCTCTCACGGGATACGATCAGCAGTTGGTGCGCCATGGCGCAGCTCAGTCCTTGGAAACCCCAGAAGACGTCATGAGGATCCCGGAGATGCTGGAGGGGTTTGTGGTCACGCCGGAAGTCAGGCGTGGGCTGTGGAGTCCCTTGCCACCTGGAAAATTACGGACATTGCTCCGGATATCATGATCACAATCTTTACTCCGTCCTTCGCTGATGCGGCCGACACGAACGCGCAGAATCTTACGGTAAAGGAAGTCGTCGCGCGCCTGCCGCCCGAGAAGTTTCGCGTCCAGATGCTTTATGCGGAAAAGCCGGATTCGCGGATTGTGGCGCGCCCGAACACCGAGCTGATCGCCTATCGTCGCCACGGGAACAGCTTGCGACTTTTGGCGCGTTGTTGCACGACGCCACCAGATGTGTATTTTTTCCCCCGGGAAGGTCCGCTGGATAGTGTTTTCCTGAGCTGCCGTCGATATCTGCGGTTCAAAACCGCGGTAGTTTCGTGCATTGTGTCTGCCATGGATCAAGGAGAGGTTCGACCGTTGATTCTTCGGTCCATTTTGGAAGGTGATGTTGTAGTCGGCAATTCGAATTTTGTGTCGCAGTCGATCTTGGATCGCTTTGGCATTGCGACGAGCACCATACCTGACGGCGTTGATAGGGAGCTGTTCTTCTCTCGGCCAGAGACGCGAGCTAGCAACCCTCAGCCCATCGTCCTTTACGCCGGAGCATTTCAGCCTATGAAGAGAGTTCCAATCGTGATTAAGGAAGCCAGTCGTCGTCCAGATGTCCGGTTTCGGTTGGCCGGTCGGGGTGTAGATGAAGCAGACTGCCGCATTTTGGCGGAGCGCTTAGGGTGCCGGAATGTGGATTTTCTCGGACATCTTCCTCAGGCTCAACTGGGAGGAGAGATGCGTCAGGCGGACATTTTCTTATTTCCCAGCGTGAGCGAAGGCCACCCACAGGTGTTGATCCAGGCGGCTGCCTGTGGCTTGCCCTGTATCGCAATGGATGTTTACCACCCCGACTACGTGGCTAGCGGCAGTACCGGGTTTTTGGCCCGATCCGACGAAGAGGTTTCGGAGAAATTGGATCTGCTCTTAGCCCAGCCGGAACTACGCCAATCTTTCTCCAAAGCGGCCGCTCGACTGGCGTCGAATTTTGATTGGGAGCGAATCGCGGAGCAATGGGAAACGGTATTGAGTGGCGCTGTGGATCTAAGGCGGCATCGAAACCGAAGCCATTGAAAGCGCGGTAGTGTTGCGATCGCGGTGGGAAGTATCTGCCGAGAGACTGGCAGGTGGCGTTTTCCAGACTTGGCGTGCTGGAAGGAAGTCTTAACCTGGAATAGCCTGAACGCTCGGTCGCAATGCTCCGATATAGTATTCTGAAGATACTTGGGAAACGCCCGTCGGAGAGCTGAATGGCTAGTGTGCCCGTGGAAAAAGTCGAAAAAGAAGTCGCCGCGAAATCCGCCGCAAAATCGAATATCGAATGGCAGGCCTGGGGGGAAAAAGATCCGTTATTCGGAGTAATTCCTCTCACCGGACGAGAGCGCGATGGGGCCAAGCCCTGGACGAATGCGGATTTTTACGAGACCGGTCGAGCAGACTGGGCCGAGTTCCAACAGCGATGGGAAGCTTATGGCCTGACCAAAGATGCGTGCCTGGAGATTGGGTGCGGTGCCGGGCGAATGACGCAAAGCCTGGCGCGCACCTTTCCGCAGGTGTACGGCGTTGACGTGGCCGAGGGAATGATTGCATACGCGCGCCCGCACATGCCCGCCAATGTTTCTCTGCTAGTGAGCGACGGTGTGACGCTGCCCGTTGCGGATGGGGCGGTTAGCGCCGTTTTTTCTGTGATTGTGTTTCTCCACTTCGACCGGATTGAATACGCAGCGTCTTATTTTCGGGAGTGCGCGCGGGTGCTCAAGCCCGGTGGTGCCATGATGATTCAACTTCCGTTGCATACTTGGCCGCCAAACACGAAGGGTTTTTTGCGACGCGGCATGGGTGCAGCTCTAGGTGCATACATGGCCCTGCGGCGGTGGAAGGGCGCCTATCATCGCTTTCTTCTTTCACAACACAAGTGGAGCCCCTTCATGCAGAGCATCAGCTATGACACAGTATGGACTCGCGCAACACTAGAGGAACTGGGCTTCACGGGAATCGAATTTTCCACGTTCCAAATGGCTCGAGGCGGCGTTCCGTATTCCTGGGTATTCGCGCGGAAAGCCTAGCCGTTGCCCGAACCGAGAAAGTCCGATCTCCACGTTCTGACCCTGACACCTTTCTATCCTTCCAGCGAGGATGAGCGGGGCGGCTACGTGGCCGAGCCGCTGGAAGTATTGACATCCTTAGGTATGCATTCCTCGGTGCTTGCCGTGCGTCCTTTTTACAAAGAGCGTGTCGTAGTCGCGGACATGGCTCCCTTCGCCACCTGGATGCGCTATCCAGCGTGGCCGGGCAACCAGGGCTTAGCTGCAGCGGGACGCGGTTTGTTCTGGAGAGTTCGCAATTGGGTGCGGCGCCTACACCACGAAACTCCGATTCATGCTTTCCACGCCCACGCCGCGTTGCCCTGTGGCGAGGCAGCCCGTTTGCTCAGCGAGGAGTTGGGCATTCCCTCGGTGGTGACGGTTCACGGGCTCGATGCCTACCTAACCCGGCAGGTCTCCGGTTCTGCGGGCCAGCGTTGCGCCGGGGCGTGCCACCGCGTCTACGAGAGTGCCGCGCGGGTCGTGTGTATTAGCGAAGAAGTTCGCCGACAGGTGGTGTCGGGCAATCCTGGGCTGCGCACAACAGAAGTGGTCTACAACGGCGTTGACGCAGAAGTGTTTACTCCGCCAAAAAATCGGCCAGGAGATCCGGTCGTGGCCAGCATTGGATCCCTCATTCCAATTAAGGGACACGATGTTACCCTGCGGGCGGTGGCAGACCTAACCGCCGAGTTTCCGAACCTTCGTTTGCGCATCATCGGAGAGGGCGAGGAGTTGGGCCGTCTGCAAGCCTTGGCGCGGGAACTCGGAATTTCCGAGCGAACGGAGTTTCTTGGGCGCAGGACACGGGAGGAAGTGGCGGACGTTCTGCGCAAGAGTCACATTTTCGCCCTGCCGAGTCGCTTTGAGGGTTTGGGCGTGGCTTACCTGGAGGCAATGTCGTGCGGCTTGCCCGTCATTGCGTATCGCGGGCAAGGCATTCAGGAAGTCATTGGTCACAATGAGAGCGGAATTCTCATGGTCGAACCTGCCACTGGCAAAGCACACAGCGCCTTGGCGGCAGTGTTGCGGACCCTGCTCAAGAATCCGGAGATGCGGGAATCCATGGGCAATGCGGCTCGCCGGGCCGTGATTGGCGGGTATACGTTGCGGCATCAGGCAGACGGTCTGCTGGGCGTCTTCGAGCGGGCGAGGTCGCTTCCATGACCCGGCGCGTTGTGGTTCTCACGGAAATTATTTCGCCCTATCGGATTCCCGTTTTCAACGCTCTGGCGGCACTCGCGGGTGTGGAACTGCACGTAATTTTTCTCGCGGAAACCGACGCTACGCTTTGGCAATGGAAGGTCCACAAGGAAGAGATTCAATTTTCCTACGAAGTTCTTCCGCACTGGCGTCGCCGGATTCGCGGCTACAACGTCTTGTTGAATCGCGGCATGGCCTCCGCGTTGCAAAGAGCCAAGCCCGACGTCGTGGTCTGCGGAGGCTACAGCTACCTGGCGATGTGGCAGGCGGAACGGTGGGCCAATCGACGTCAAATTCCCGTGTTGTTGTGGTCGGAGAGCAACATTCGCGATCTACGCAAAGGCAAGCTCTTGGTGGAGTGGTTGAAGCGGCATTTTCTGCGCCAGTGCCGGGGATTTGTGGTTCCCGGCAAATCCGCGGCTGCCTACCTGCGGTCGTTCGGTATTCCGGAACATGCGATCTTCACGGCTCCGAATGCCGTGGATAATGACTTTTTTGCTGCGGAGGCCGCGAAAGCGCGCGCCCATGCGCCGGAAGTTCGCGCCCAACTCGGGCTTCCTCCTCGCTATTTCCTGTTCGTTGGTAGGCTCATATCGGCCAAGGGCGTCCTGCTATTGCTGGATGCCTATGCGCGTCTCGATTCAAGTCTTCGGGAGCAAGTCGGTTTGGTCTTGGCCGGAGATGGCGGCAGTCGAGCTGAATGTGAACAAAAAGCGCATGCCATCACGCCAGGGAAGATTGTATTTCCCGGTTTTCTCCACAGAGAGGCCTTGGCAAAGCACTATGCGCTGGCCGACTGCCTGATATTGCCCACATTTTCAGACCCATGGGGCTTGGTCATTAACGAAGCTATGGCGTGTGGCCGCCCAGTGATCGTTTCGGAGGTTGCCGGTGCGGCTTCCGATTTGGTTCGCGATCGCTGGAATGGAAGCGTTGTCGCGGTAGGTGATCTCGACGCGTTGGGCGCGGCGATGCGACAATTGGCCGAGGATCCTGAGAATCCAGATCGCATGGGCCAACGAAGTGCATCTCTAATCGCAAACTACAGCGCCCAATCTTGGGCCGAGGGTTTTGGCAGCGCGGTGACGGGGCCGTTGGTGGGATGGTGACCTTCTTCGATTTCCTCCAGGAGCACTATCGAACCATCTGTGGAATTTTGCTCATCACTTGGGCTACTTACTACGCCTATACCCACCCGTATTCCCTCGGAGATTCGACCACCTATGTTGTCCTGATTGGCGCGGAGATCTTGCTGTTGTCTGTGATTCACTACCGGCGTACGTTTTTTCTGGCGGTCATGATTTCGTTTCTATGGGCCGGGCTCAGCCTTCCGTTGAAGGGGCTATGGGGAGCAGCGCGTTGGCCGGTGCTGCTTTGCGCCGCGATTGTCGGGATGGTCTTGTGGCTAAAGGAGGAGCGCACGCACTTTGGCGCGATGCATTTGTTTGCGATGTTTTGCGTGGTCGCGGCCATGGCTTCGGCGGCGGTGTCTGCTTTTCCCAGGACCGCATTCCTAAAATCGCTGAGCCTCCTGCTGCTTTTCTTGTACACGTCTGGAGGAGTTAGGGTCGCAATTTTGGACAGGGAGCGAGAATTTACGCGGACGCTTTTGGTTGTCTGCGAGGTGGTGGGCTACGTCACAGCCCTGCTCTATTTAGGTCTGGGGTTTGAGATTTTTGGCAATTCAAATTCTCTGGGTGCCGTTGCTGGGGTAGTGTTGGTGCCGCTGGCGGGCTGCGGGGTGCTTCTTGCAGAGTCCAATCCGCAACGCCGTCGAAGCCTCCTGTCTCTGGCCGTCAGCGTTACTTTGCTTCTCGTGAGTCGTTCCCGTGCTGGCTTGCTCAGCGCTTTCGCCGTCGGCGCCTTTCTTTTGCTGGGTACGAAACAATACAGGTTATTTTTTCGCGGAACGCTTGGAGTCGTCGCCGCAGTTGCGCTGATTGGAATTTGGTCGCCGGAAGTTATCTCAGAATTCATGGAAGGCGTAAACGCAAATGTGATCTACAAGGGCCACCGCGAAAAAGGGCTTCTGGGTTCACGACTTGAACCTTGGAACGCCACCATGGCTACCATCCGGGAACACCCGTTCTTCGGAGGTGGATTTGGTACAACACAAACGGGAGCTGAGAGTGAGTACCAAGCGTCCGCTGTTGCAACGAGCAGAGGAACCACGAGGGAGCATGGGAATAGCTATCTGGCGCTGCTCGAATGGGTTGGCTTGTTAGGAATTATGCCTTTCCTGCTATTGCTTGGCGGCGTGGCGCTGGAGATCAAAGCTGTGTACTTTTTTATGCGTAGATCCCTGGATCGATCCCATCCAGCGATCGCTCTGGCGGCTGTTTGTTTGGCGGGTCTGGTGGGCTCGGTGTTTGAAGACTGGCTGTTCGCCGTTGGGTACTATCTTTCGGTGTTTGTCTGGAGTATGGCGTTTTGTCTTGTTGACTTGACGCGGAAACCCATTCAGCCGGCGGCAAGGTAATGTTGCCTCCGGGCATTGTTTCTTATTTGGGTCGCGGGCCGTTGGTTCTCAGATAAAGGCTGTCTGCACCGTAACGCAAAGGCAGCAGCGCTCGGCTCGCTTTCCGTAGCGCTTCCGAAGAGCGAACCACGGTCTGGTATTTCCACGGCAGGAAACGAAGATCGCTGATTTGGGGGTTTAGCGAGAAAAATCCATCAACTTCCATCTCGGTTGGACCAAGTTCGTTGCGAAATGCGGTTAGCAGTTCTCCTGGGAGCCAATAGCGAACTTCAAAACCGTGTGTCTTTACAAAACAGTGTCGCAATTGGTTATAGAGAGATCTAGGGCCGAGCTTGTTCGCCATTTGGATCAAGCTTGCGCCCTCGGGCCGCAGAACACGGCGAATCTCCCGCAAGGTTAGGACCACGTTTTCCTTGGATAGGTGTTGCAGCACACTATAGGAAAACGCCTGATCGATGACGTGGTCGCGAAATGGCAGGTAGCGCCCGTCGCCAACAACAAAAAGAGCATCCGCGCCGAGTTGTGCGGCCACATTGCGGGCTGCGCGGATGCCGCCCAGCGAAGGATCAATGCCGATGGGACGGTATCCGGCCCGCGCCGCTGCAATGCACCAGCGCCCCCAGCTACAGCCCACGTCAAGAAACCGGCGTCCGGCGCCTGGGGGCAATCGCAGGTCGGGAATGGGATATTCCTGAAGCTTTCCCGCCAGATGGCTGTAAAGCGCCCCGTTTGTAGCTGCAATCCACTTATTTACGAAGGGATCAATTTCACCTTCACCGGGAGCGGGCATCAACTGGGGAGTTTCCGTCTGCGTAGCTGCTAAAGCCCGCTGCGCGTCGCAATGGGTGAAAGGCACTTCCTCCACCAGTAGTACGGGTACTCCGTCCACCACTCCGTAGGCATGGCCGCGCTCGCAAATCAGTTCTCGTCCTGCATCTCGCAGGTTGCTACGGTCGCGGGGGCACACAATCAACTCGAGAAGACGCGGATCAACCCCAACTTTGCCCGAACCCATGTACCAATGCTCTCCTCGCGAATGCCTGATTATACTTGACGTTGTTGGTGGTCTCGCGCTCCATTGCGAGCTGGCTTTTCACATGCACATCTTGTTTCATGCTTTAGCAGCAAGCTCCGGTAGCGGGCTCACTTACGTGCGGAATGTGGCGCCCGTGCTGTCGCGCCGAAGCGATATGCGGGCTACTTTTCTGGTGGGTCCGGAGTTGGGACGGGAGCTGAGGGCGTTCCCCAACGTGGCGTTCCAGGTGTTGCAGCAGCCGAAGTCGGTGGCTCGGCGGTTCTTGTGGGAGCAGCAGGCCGTGCCTCGTCTGGCGCGCGATCTTCAGGCAGATGTTCTGGTTTCGGCAGGCAACTTTGCCGTGCGGCAGTCGTCGGTGCCACAAATTTTGCTCAGCGGCAATTCGCTTTATACCTCGGCCGACTATCGCAGGGATCTACTGGCACGGCACGAATACCGCCTTTGGTTGGATAACGGGCTGCGAGCATTTTTTGCCGCTCGGTCCGTTGGCTGGGCCGATGCCACGGTGGCGCCGAGCCAGGCGTTCGCCGATGATCTCCGGCAGTGGACAGGCCTTGATCGAGTCGTTGCGATCCACCACGGTTTCGACCGCAGTGTGTTCTTTAACGACGACACTCCGCTTCCCGAGAGCCTGCAACTACCCCTCCGTGCCTCCGATGGCTGCTTGCGGCTGCTTTTCGTCAGCCACTACAACTATTTTCGCAATTTTGAAACTCTGTTTCGATCCTTGAGGTTGATTCGCGAAATGCTCCCTGCGAGCAATGCGAAGCTGGTGCTGACCACCCGTCTGATTTCCTCAGAGAACCCAGGGGATTTTCGGGCCGAGTCAGCGGCGGCCCTAGTTCGCGAGCTTGGTTTGGCGGATCACGTGGTCGAACTAGGAGCGATTCCTTACCGTCAGCTGCATCACGTGTATCGCGCATGTGACCTATACGTCACGCCTTCCTACGCTGAGACCTTCGCCCATCCGCTGGTTGAAGCGATGGCCTGCGGCTTGCCGGTGGTTGCCTCGGATTTGCCGGTGCACCGGGAAGTCGCTGCAGAAGCCGCAGTCTATTTTCCGCGGTTTTCTGCCGAGGCTCTGGCGCAGAGAGTGACGGAAGTAGTCAGTTCGCCGACTTTAGCGCAGCGCTTGTCGCGCTACGGAGAACAACGGGGGCTAGAGTTTAGCTGGGACAAGCACGTGGACCAACTGGTGGATCTAGCCAAGAGCTTGGCCCAGGGGCGTCCCAGCCCGGGAGGAAGACCTTTGGCGCGTGGTAGCATACAACAAGTATGATTCTAACTGCCGATGGGCCAATGACTTACGAGCCAAAAGATGTGGTGGACTTCCACGGCGCACTGGCGGGCGAGTGGGAGCAGCGCTACCTGAAAAACTCTTTTCGGGCACGAATTGAGGTGCTGCAAGAAGGGCTGAAAGATTGTGCGCTTGCCGGGAGAAGTTGGCTGGATGCAGGTTGTGGAACCGGTACTTTGAGCCGTTTTTTGGCGGACAAAGGCTGCTCGGTGCTGGGCGTGGACGCTGCGCTGCCGATGATTGAAGTGGCTCGCCAGCAAGGTGCGCGGCATTCCCAGGCAAATAAGATGAAATTCGAGGTTCTGGCGACAATTGAGCAGTTGCCGAACGCCTCGGCTTCTCTAGATGGCATATTGTGTTCCAGTGTTCTCGAGTATGTTCCGGATGTTGAGCGGTGTCTGGCGGAATTTGCGCGTGTGCTCAAGCCCGACGGCTTGACCGTGATCTCAGTTCCCAACGCACAGTCCTTGGTTCGAAAATCCCAGGTCAGCGCCCACCATTGGGGTCGCCGCCTCGGTCGCCGTTGGCTCGATTTTGTCCAGTACTCCCGCAACGAATACAGCACGGCTGAGTTCACAGATCTGTTGGGGACGCATGGCTTTGAGGTTAGGCGCGTCCTGGTATTCGGTAGCCCACTCCCGCGTTGGGTGCAACGGCGGCGCTTTGGCGGATCGTTGCTCCTGTTCGTGGCGGTCCGAAGCAATTCTTCAGCCGAATGATGCCGATGGAAATGATTTCGGAAAAGAAGACCAGCGAGGCCGGAAGTGAGCTCGGCCCAGCTCGGAGTCTTTTGCCCATCAGCGTCATTCTCGCCGTGCGCAATGAGGCGCACAATCTGCCTCGCTGCCTCAACGCCTTAAAAAACTGCGGCGAAGTGTACGTCATTGATTCCCATAGCACCGACGAAACCTGTTCTATCGCCACCGCTCTGAGCGCTAAGGTGGTGCAATTTGATTACCGGGGCGGTTGGCCCAAGAAGCGTCAATGGGCCATGGACACGTTGCCCCTGGCGTATGAGTGGGTTCTGCTTTTGGATGCGGATGAAGTAATGACGCCAGAGCTGGAGCTGGAGATTCGGAGCGCGATCGCGAATCCCAACTACCAGGGCTACTACATAGCCCAACAGATGCACTTCCTCGGGCGGCAATTGCGGCATAGCGATGCCAGCTTTTGGAAACTCTCCCTGTTTCGGCGTGGTCAAGCACGCTACGAATGTCGACTGAAGGAGCAAGATGCCTCAATGGCGGATATGGAAGTTCACGAACACGTCGTTTGCGATGGAGCTACGTGCCGTTTGGCCAATCCTCTGGTGCATCGAAACGTGGAATCTTTATTTCGCTATATCCAGAAACACAACGAGTATTCGAACTGGGAAGCGAAAGTTTGGCTGAACCAGGTGCCGGAAGGAAGCCAGCAGCAATCCGAGCTACAACCAGCATTTTGGGGATCGCAGGCGCAGCGCAGGCGCTGGCTACGCAAAAACTTTCTCATGCTGCCGGGCTTTCCTGTGCTGTTTTTCACCTACAAATACCTTTTTCGTTTAGGCTTTCTAGATGGAATTCCTGGCTTGATTTACTGCTGTTTCCAGAGCGTGCAGTTCTTTCATATCAAGGCAAAAATCTACGAATTGCAGGCAAGCTCGGGAGAAGCGGTCCGCGGGTAAATTCACACTTTTATCATGAAGCAAATCCTACAAGATGCTCGCACGGGAGAGATTGCTGTGGCCGAAGTCCCAGTGCCGCAGTTGTTGCCCGGGTGTGTATTGGTGCGGGTGGCAGCGTCGGTGGTTTCGGCGGGAACCGAGCGCGCGTCATCGGAGTTTGCCAGTAAGAGCCTGCTGCAAAAAGCGAAATCACGGCCAGATTTAGTTCGGGACGTGCTGACGAAAGTGCGTCGCGACGGTGTGTCTTCAACTTGGAACGCCGTTCGCAGTCGTCTGGACCAGCCCTTGATGCTGGGTTATAGCAGCGCGGGCGTGGTTGTGGCGGTAGGCGAGGGAATTACGGATATCCAAGCCGGCGACCGCGTTGCCTGCGCCGGGGCTGGCTATGCGAATCACGCCGAGTTTGCCTGCATTCCCCGCCTTTTGCTCGCGAAAATTCCCGGGCGGCAAGTGGCTTTGGAAGAGGCTGCGTTTGCGACGTTGGGTGCGGTAGCGCTGCATGGCGTTCGCACGGCCGAAGTCAAGCTGGGTGATGCGGTTGCTGTCATCGGACTGGGATTGCTGGGCCAACTTACGCTGCAAATTTTACGAGCCGCTGGCTGCCGAGTACTCGGTTTCGATGTCAACCCCCATCGAGCCGCTCTTGCATTGCAGTTGGGCGCAGCTGCGACTTGCGATACTGCTGCGGCGTTCCGCGATTTGTGTCCGCAAAACACCAGCGGTCGCGGGGCGGACGCCGTGCTGATTACCGCCGAGACCAGCAGTAGCGACCCGGTCAACCTCGCCGGCAGTGTCGCTCGCGACCGCGCCATTGTGTGCGCGGTGGGTACGGTGGGCA
This sequence comes from Acidobacteriaceae bacterium, assembly GCA_043782485.1. Taxonomy (GTDB): domain Bacteria; phylum Acidobacteriota; class Terriglobia; order Terriglobales; family Acidobacteriaceae; genus JANXUC01. Next base: position 33,579 of record JAYWAL010000119.1, read on the forward strand.
TGGAGTTACAGCGACGGACGTTTTTCGAGAAGGAACTAGACTTCCGCATTTCCCGCTCCTACGGCCCGGGCCGTTACGATTCAGCGTTTGAGCAAAAGGGCCGAGACTATCCCATCGGGTATGTTCGTTGGACGGAAACGCGGAATATGGAAGCGTTTCTGGAACTTCTGGCCAGCGGGAAAATCGATGTGAATCCGATCATCACCCATCGGTTTCCCATCGAGAACGCCCTGGCGGCTTATGACCTAATCAATAACAAGGCCTCCGAGCCAGTTCTCGGCGTGGTGATCACGTATCCGCAAAACGATGCGCCTCCCTCGACCCGAGTGGAAATTGCCGCACCCGCATCATCACGAGCGCCGGAATCGGTCCGGCTAGGCGCGATAGGCGCAGGCCTATTTGCCATAGGGACACTACTGCCAGCCATTCAGGAACAGGGCGGCACCGAACTCGTTGGCGTATGCACGGCGACAGGCGCTCGAGCCCGCCATGCAGCGGAGAAATTCGGTTTTGCTTTCTGCGCCACCGATGAAAACGAAATCCTGCGCGATGCACGCATTAATGCTGTGTTGATCACCACGCGGCACAACTTGCATGCGCGTCAGGTGATCGCGGCAATGCAAGCGGGCAAGCATGTGTTTTGCGAGAAGCCGCTTTGCCTGACGGAAGACGAACTGAGCGAAATCGTTCGCTCTGCCGCGGCTAGCCAAAGCGCGTTGATGGTGGGCTTCAACCGTCGTTTTTCCCCGATGGCGCATCGGCTCAAAGCATTTTTTGCGGCGGTGCAAGAGCCACTACTGATGCACTATCGCATCAATGCTGGCTTCCTGGATGCCAAACACTGGACGCAGGATCCCGAAGAAGGCGGCGGCAGAATCTTGGGCGAAGTTTGCCACTTCATCGACTTTCTAACTTTTGTTGCGGGTTCTTGGCCGGTGCGGGTGCAGACTCATGCGCTAGCCAACTACGGTCTCTACAGCGACGACAATCTAACGATCCAACTGGAGTTTGCCAGCGGCTCCCAGGGCACGATTACATACGTGGCCAATGGCGACAAGGCTTATTCGAAAGAGCGGGTCGAGGTCTTTGGGGGCGGTGGAGTCGGCGTACTGGAAGACTTTCGTGAGTTGGAACTCAGTCTTGGTGGCCGCAAGCAAACCGAGCGTTCCCGCTTGCGTCAGGATAAAGGGCATCGCGCGGAATGGGCGGCCTTCGCCAAGGCTTTGCAATCGGGCAGTCCAGCGCCGATTCCGTTCGCGGAAATTATCGCTGTCTCCTTAGCCACTCTTCGCGCTTTGCATTCCCGCCGCCTCGGCGAGCCTGTCGCGATTGACACCCACCAATTTCTTGCCGAGTTGCATTCCCAGGGGAGCCTGCCAGCGTAATGCTAATTTTGGGCCTGAACATGTTTCATGCGGATGCATCCGCCGCTATTGTTCGTGATGGCGAGGTTGTTTTTGCCATCGCCGAGGAGCGTTTGAACCGGCAAAAGCATTTCGGAGGCTTTCCCGCACTCGCCATTCAGGCGTGCCTCGATTACGTGGGCGCCACCATCTACGACATTGACCACGTGGCCATCGGCCAGGACACGAACGCGAATCTCGCCAAGAAAGTACAGTTCGCCCTCTCCAATCCCAGCCGGATTCTTAACTTCATCAAAATGCGGCAGCGCAAGGAGTCAATGCGAGACTTGCGCACGCTCATCATTCAGTCTCTCAATGCGGATGCATCGCGCCTGCGTTTTACCGAGCATCCTTTGGAGCACCACATCGCCCACATTGCCAGCGCGTTTTATTGCTCGCCGTGGGACTACGCCGCTGGATTCAGCTACGACGGGTCCGGTGATTTTGTTTCTACGATGATGGCGCGTTGCCAAGGCACTGAGATTGAAGTTCTGGATCGAGTGTATCTTCCACACTCATTGGGTTCGTTCTACACCATGCTTTGCGATTTCATCGGTTACCGCAAATATGGCGACGAAGGCAAGGTAATGGGCCTCGCGCCCTACGGCGAAGATACTTATTGCGAACAGGTGAAGAGCCTTGTCACCGCCAGCAATGGCGCGTTCCGGCTCGACCTGGACTATTTTCAGGCGCTGGGCAGCAACCAGGGCATGCAGGTCAAGGACGATGGCACCGTGGAGTTGGCGCGGCACTTCTCGGATCGCATGGTCGAATTGTTTGGTTCACCCCGTGAGCCATACGGCGAGATTACCCAGCGCGACATGGATCTTGCATTCGCGATGCAGCATTGCTTTGAGGAAGTATTCTTCCATTTTCTGAACGCACTGCACCGGAAAGTGCCGACCGAGAATATCGTCATGGCCGGAGGCTGTGCATTGAACAGCGTTGCCAACGGGAAGCTTTTTGACCGTACGCCATTCCGGCACACATGGATTCAACCCGCCGCTGGAGATGAGGGACTTGCCATTGGCGCGGCTCTGCATACCTATCACAGCGTCTTGAAACAGCCCCGAAAGTTTGTCATGAAGAACTCGTACCTGGGGCCGGAATACTCGGATTCTGAAATTGAAAAATGTTTGACCGCTGCTGGACTGAAATTCCGCAAGCTCGATCGGCAGCCGCTGCTCGACGCGGTGGCTGCGGAGATCGCCGCTGGCAACATTGTGGGTTGGTTCCAGGGGCGAACGGAGTGGGGTCCTCGGGCGCTCGGTAACCGCTCGATTGTGGCTCACCCTGGGTTGCCCACCATGAAAGAAACCCTGAACGCCCGCATCAAGCAGCGCGAGTGGTTCCGGCCCTTCGCTCCGTCGATCCTGGAAGACCGGCAAAGTGAATATTTTGAGCACGATCATCCCTCGCCGTTCATGCTGCATGTCTACAAGATTCGTCCAGAGAAGCGGGCGGAATTATGCGCCGTGAACCATGTGGACGATACCGGCCGCCTGCAAACGGTCAGCCGTGAAGAGAATCCTCTCTACTATGATCTGATTCAGGCGTTCGAGCGGAAGACGGGCATTCCAGTCATCCTGAACACCAGCTTCAATGAGAACGAGCCAATCGTTTGCAAGCCAGAAGAGGCCATCGATTGCTTCCAGCGCACCAAGATGGATGCGCTGGCGATCGGGCCTTATCTTGTGCTGAAATCGGAAATCTGACCCATGGCAATTTCGAGTGCGCCCAGCCTCACTTGCGTGGCCCGCTTTCCGCGTACCCGGGTGTTGGCCTGGGACGGTGATGTCCTCTACGCGGCGCGGCGCTACGAACTGGTGCGGTGCCGCCCAGAAAAAGCCCTGCTAGAGAACGTGCCGATTGTGTGGGAATCCGTTGCCCGCTTTTCGCCAGTCTGGTGGCGGAAGCTGACGTCCGCTAGCAAGTTGGGGTTTCGCCTGGTTCGGGATGGGTTTCACGCTTTGGCGGTCTTGCCTTCCGGAGAGTTGATTGCCGCGCTCCCGAGCGCGATTGCGACTCTGCGTCCCGGGGAGCGCGAGTTCCGGATCACGCATGCGGTGCAGCGAGGCACTCGTCCACTGAATTTTGCGGTCAGCCCGGATGGACGAATCTTCTGGGGAGAATATTTCGATAACCCCAAAGGCGACGCCGTTCACATTTATGGCTCGGAGGATCGCGGAGCGACCTGGAAAGTTGTGTACTCGTTTGAAAAGAATGCGATCCGCCACGTGCACAATATTGCTCATGACCGCTGGGCCAACTGTTTCTGGGTACTGACTGGCGATGTTGGCGCGGAATGCCGAGTCGTGCGCGCGTCCCTGGATTTTGGCCGCGTTGAGTCTGTGATCTCCGGCAATCAGCAGGCTCGCGCGGTGGCGGCCGTTCCAAAAGAGGACGGACTGTATTTTGCGTCAGATACGCCCCTGGAACAGAACTATATTTACAAGCTGGATCGGCAGGGAGGCTTGTCGCGGCTGGGTAAGATTCATGCCTCGGTGCTCTGCGGGGGCGCCGTCTCGAACGCGATGTTTTTTACGACGATGATCGAACCAAGCGCCGTGAATCGTGACCGTTCCATTGCCATTTATGGTAGCGAAGCTGGCGGCCCATGGTCGCGGTTGCAGTCCTGGAGCAAAGATCGCTGGCCGGAAGGTTTTTTTCAGTATGGCAACGGCCTTCTCGCGACGGGGAACAACGCGACGAATCTGCTGGCGGTAACTACCATCGCTGTCAAGGAGAATGATCTGGAAGCGTCGTTGTTCCGAGTAAAATAGAAGAAGATTTCCGCAACTCATGCCTCTCGCCAATCGCATTCAATACTATCGTCGCATCGCCCGCGCCTACTTGCTGCCAGGGCAGAGCCAGCTTACGTTCTGGCACGAGACGCCGGAGCTGAATCCTCAGATGCGGTCCGACAAGCTTGGCGAATACTACATGACGTTTGCTGAAAAAGCGGATTACGCGGGGCACCACGACGCCAAGGGCATTCCAATGCTCGACTACCACGGCGTGATCGGCCGTCAATATAACCCGATTGCCGTCGCCCAGTGGGGGTTGGGGAACTACAACCAGTTGCGGCGCACCGGCCATCCGTCGCGGCGGGAAAAAGTCATTCGGTGTGCAGATTGGCTATTGACGACTCTTGACCAGAATCCCAGCGGCGTCTGGGTCTGGAGTCATCAGTTTGACTGGGAGTATCGCGATACCTTGCGGGCACCCTGGTATTCGGGCTTGGCGCAGGGGCAGGCGATTTCGTTGCTCCTGCGCGCCCATTTAGAGACCGGCAATTCCAGCTATCTGGGTGCGGCGCGCGATGCGTTCAAGGCGTTCGAGCGCGCCGTGGATGACGGCGGCGTGGCCTTTACCGATGCGCGGGGTGATTGGTGGATTGAAGAATACATCGTTCGACCGCCGACCCATATTCTGAACGGATTTATTTGGGCGTTGTGGGGCGTCTTTGACATGGCCCTCGTTACCGGAGAACCTGCACATCGAGCCTTGTACGAGCGCGGATTGAAGACGTTGGAGCAAAATTTAACCGCTTACGATACCGGTTTCTGGTCGCTTTACGAGCAGTCCGGTACGTGGCTGAAGATGTTGGCCAGCCCGTTCTACCACCGGCTGCACATTGTGCAGTTGCGAGTACTGCACCGCCTAACTGGCTCCCCTGGGTTTGCCCGCATGGCCGACCGATGGGAGCAGTATCTGCATCGCCGGATCGGGCGGACGCGGGCAGTGATTTCCAAAGGAGTTTTTAAGCTGCTGTATTACTGAGTTCGAATTTGTGACGCGGGTATTCGTCGAAGTTTATCGTGAAAATCCTCTACGTTTCCCAATATTTTCCGCCGGAGATGGGCGCGCCGGCGGCGCGCGCGGCGGAGCTGGCCCGGCATTGGGTCAACGACGGCCACGCGGTAACCGTGCTGACGGGCTTTCCCAATCATCCCACGGGGGTTGTGCCGCCTGAGTACAGCACCGATTTCCGGAGACTGGTCACGCGGCGCATGTGGAATGGCATCAAGCTGGTTCGCACGTGGCTGTTGCCGTTCCCGAATCGCAAATCTTACGAGCGCATGTTGAACTATAGTTCGTTTTGCGTGTCTTCGGCCATCACGGGGCTCTTCCTAGCGAGGCCCGACGTTCTGATCGCAACCTCGCCGCAGTTGCTGGTGGCGCTCAGCGGTTGGTGGCTGGCGTTCGTCAAGCGAGTGCCATTTGTGTTTGAGGTGCGCGATCTTTGGCCCGAGTCGCTGGCGGCGGTGGGGGTTGGCGAAAGAAATTCGCTACTCATTCTCGTTCTGGAATGGATTGCTGGTTTTCTCTATCGCCGTTCCGATTGCATTGTGGTGGTTACGGATGCGTTCAAAGCGTTTTTGATAGAGCACTGGAACGTCCCAGCGGGCAAGATCTTTGTCGTGGAGAACGGCGTCGAGACGGATCTATTTTTCCCGCGGCCGGACCGCGACGCCAAGCGCAAGGAACTCGGGGCGGAAGGGAAGTTTCTCATCTGCTATACCGGAACGATGGGATTGGCGCACGGTTTGGAGACACTGATTGCCGCAGCCGCCGAACTGCAAAGCACAAGCCCACAAGTTCAGTTCCTGCTGGTGGGCGAAGGCGCCGACAAAGAACGGATTCTGGCCATGGCCGCGGACAGCGGTTTGACGAACATGACGTTTCTTGGACAGCAACCCCGCGAGACGATCCCCAATTTCATTTCCGCGGCGGATGCTTGTTTGGTGATGCTAAAGAAGGCGGATCTTTTTAAAACTGTGATTCCAACGAAAATGCTGGAATTCATGGCGTGCGAGCGTCCCATTATTTTGGCGGTCGATGGACAGGCGCGACAGATCATGGATGCTGCGGATGCTGGGGTGTTCGTAGAACCGGAAGACGTTCAGGGCCTAGTGCGCACGATCCTGAAGCTGTCGGCGGATTCAGCCTTATGTGCCAAACTCGGTCGCAATGGCCGACAGCACATTCTGCGCAATTTTTCACGACAAGGCACGGCGCAGGCCTACGTTGAGATTTTGCGAACGCTAGCGATGCGAACAGCATCGAGAAGTCCAAGCGCGGAGTAAGAAATTTAGGGCCGAACCGCGACCAGCGTCAGCGCTGTAGCCATTTGTGTCAGCGCTTCCGCCGATCGTGCCACCACAACTTTCCGCGTACTACTGGGGACGAACAAGATATCTTCCGATTGCATCGGTATATCTTGAGTTTTGGCGCGAAGGATCTGCTTCAGAGGAATCTTAATTTGCTGCGTACCCGTCGGCGTGCGGCGAAGAATTGTCGTTCCTCCAAGGGAAGCAGTCTTATTCGCTCCACCCGCCAGGGCAATCGCCTTAAGAATCGTCAAATTGTCGGAATCAGAAACAAACGCGCTGGGCTTGCCCACATCGCCGACCACATAAAATACCGGTCCGTGCTGCACCACCATCGTGTCGCCAGGTTGGACCACCACATTGTTCGGGTCGGAAGCTGCCAGGTTGGAAGGCAATTTTACGGTCTCAGTGTGGGTTGGATCACTGCGATGCGTCAGCGAAATCGTGCGGCTAGCTTTCTCGGTGAAGCCACCAGCGGCTGACACCAAGTCCAGCACGTGCCGTTCGCCCGAGATGGTGAACACGCCGGGCCGGACTACCTCTCCCAGCAAGCTCACGCTGGAACCTGCGGATTCGGAAACCATCAAAACCACATGTGGATTTCTAACGAAGCCGCCGTCTGCGAGCCGCTTTTCCAGGATGCCTTGGGCTTCTTCGGGCGTCAAGCCACCCAAATGGACGTAATCGATCAGCGGCAGGTACACGTCGCCGCTATTATTAATGCGCGCCTTTTGCGAGAGTTCGGGAACCCCGTAGACGGAGATGTCTAGCAAATCCGCTGGTCCCAACAGCATCCCAGGGTTGGATCCTGATCGCGGCGGCGGGGCCAGAACCGCGGCCGGAGTGTTCGTGTCTGCAGGTACTGCGCTGGGAAACGAGTCTTGCCCGGATGCCACAGAAGGAAATATCCCCAGCGTTAGAAAACCCAGAAACACTGCTAGCTGAGGTCGACTGAGCCTCATAGATTCAAGCATTTACGGCTCCACGACAAACTTTAGGATGTCTGCCAAGTGTAGCATGCAGAATCCGGCGAGAGGGGAGCTAGAAGGCCCGCGCAACGGGTCGTGCATTGCGGAGTCAGAAGAGCAAGTGCTATAGTTTTGTTACCTTTGCAACACGCGTGCGAGACTCAGGGTTTGTTAAGAGCTGTTTTGGAAGTGGGCCCGGAATTCTGGCGCGATAGTGTGCAGATCCGTTCGGGGAAACTGCTTTGACTCCGCTCTATCTCGGGTCCTTCACCCTCGCGCTGTTGCTTTCCTTTGTCTTAACACGGGCGGTGCGTGATTTTGCTATTCGGCGGGGGTGGGTTTCCATTCCGCTTCAAGATCGGCATATGCATGTTCACCCCCTCCCGCGGCTCGGTGGCGTCGCCATTTGTTTAGCGTTCTTGGCCACAGAAGCCTGCGCTACCCTACTCGCCCCTTGGTTCCCCAAATGGGGCTCCAGCGTCTCCGTGCGCCCAGCAACCACCATCCTCATCCCCGCTTGCCTTGTTTTTCTGTTGGGTGTCTACGACGATCTTCGGGGAGCGCGGCCCTGGCTAAAGTTTGTGGTGCAAGGCATTGCCGGAGCCATGTTGTTCTTTGGCGGTCTGCGGATTTTGTCTCTCCCTCTGGTGTTTGGAGATAGACATTTCAGTGGCGTGGTCGGCTTAGTACTGACGGTGATCTGGGTCATCGGGATCACCAATGCTTTTAACTTAATCGACGGTCTTGATGGCTTGGCTGCGGGTTCCGCGCTCTTTTCCACCCTGGTGGTCTTTATCGTCGCGTTGGTGAGCCATTCGCACTGGTTGGCGCTGGCCACCATTGTTCTCGCTGGTGCCATCCTAGGCTTCTTGCGTTTCAATTTCAATCCAGCGACGATCTTCCTGGGCGATTCCGGCAGCCTTTTTATCGGGTTTCTGTTGAGCGCCTTCGCGCTGCAAGGCGCCACCAAGGCCCCCACTGTCGTTGCCGTCGCCATTCCCGTGGTGTCATTTGGATTGCCCATTCTGGAGACAGGTATTTCCATTCTTCGCCGGCTCATCAGTGGGCGGCCCATATTTACCGGGGACCGGCAACACATCCATCACAAGCTCCTGGAGCGCGGACTTTCGCACCGCCAAGTGGTCATCGTTTTGTACGCGGTTTCAGGCGTGTTTGCCATGCTCAGCCTGTTTTTGCTGTGGCCGAGTGGTAGCACGCTTGGCCTGGTTCTGGCGGTGGTGGGCTGTGGAGTATGGGTGGGTGTCCAGCATTTGGGATATTTGGAGTTTGGGGAACTGCGTCGCGTGGCCCTTCGAACGATTGAGCAGCCGCAGGTTTTCATCAATAATCTTTCGATCCGACGCGCGGTTGGCGAGTTGAAGGTTGCACGTGACTACGAACAAGTCTGCAAAATTGTGCTGGCGGCCTTTGAGAGCAATGATTTTGACACCGTTGAATGGAAGCTCGAGACCAGCGCTTTAGGTAATCGGGGCTTCGTCCTTTTACCGGAGCGTTCCGGTTTTCTCGAATTCCGCTGGCAGCGTGCCCCAGAAGGCAGAAGTGAGGATTCTCTGCCGTCCTGGCGGTTGCAGCTGGACTTGTTGACCGGGAAGGGAACTCTACTCGGACGCATGATGCTATTCCGCGTCTACTCACCCAGAGCTTTGCAGCTTGATATTAACCTGCTCACAACCGATTTTCCCGCAGCGCTGGCCGATGCTCTGGATCGCACTTTGCCCGTCTCCATTCTTTCCGCAGTGCAAGCGGACAGCCATCCCGCGTTTTTGCAAACCCAAATCAATTGAGCTTCTTGCTGACGGGAATGCCCAGGCTTCTAACTTCTAGATTGAAAGTCTTGGCGCAGTAAGCGCCTGATCTGCCCCATGCACATTCTTCACGTTGTCGGCGCGCGTCCGAATTTCATGAAGGCTGCTCCCGTGATGCGGGCGCTAGGGCTATCGACACAAGTAGACCAAACCCAAGTTCTCCAAACCCAAGTTCTCCAAACCCAAGTTCTACAAACCCAAGTTCTACAAACCCAAGTTCTCCAAACCTTGGTACATACAGGTCAGCACTACGATGCCGCCATGTCCGACGTGTTCTTCCGCCAGCTCGGTCTTCCGCAGCCGGATGTAAACCTTGCCGTCGGTTCTGCCAGTCAGGCACAACAAACTGCTGAGGTGATGTTGCGCCTGGAGCCGGTTTTGCTTGCGTCCACGCCCGACTGGGTCATCGTCTACGGAGACGTGAATTCGACCGTTGCGGCAGCTTTGGTGTGTTCCAAATTGCTGATTCCCCTCGCCCACGTTGAAGCCGGCCTGCGCTCCGGCGACCGAACCATGCCGGAGGAGATCAACCGCCTGATCACGGATCAACTGGCGACCCTGCTCTTCACCCCTTCGTCGGATGGCGACGAAAACCTATTGCGCGAAGGAGTGGCTGCCGAAAAAATTCACCGCGTGGGCAACGTCATGATCGACACCCTCGTGCGCCTCTTGCCCCTGGCACAAGTGCCGATTGAGCTTGCAGGGCTGGGCCGCTATCTTCTGGTCACGCTCCATAGGCCGGGTAACGTGGATGATTTGCCCTGGCTGAGCGAAATGCTGCGCGCACTCGCTGAGGTTAGCCGTGATGTCGAAGTAATTTTTCCGGTGCATCCCCGCACCGCCCAACGTCTGCAAGACGCCAACGCGGTCCCCAGTGGGAACGCCCGCCTTCGTTTGGTACCGCCGCTCCCCTATCTGGAATTCCTGGCCTTGCAACGCGATGCGGTTGCCGTGATCACAGATTCTGGAGGCATCCAGGAAGAGACTTCGTATTTGGGCGTTCCTTGCCTGACCGTGCGCGAGAATACCGAGCGCCCCATCACGCTCACAGCGGGCACGAATCGGCTGGTGGGACGGGACATCTCTCGCTTGCGCCTGGAACTCGGAAAGCTCCTGGCTAGCGCGCCAACTGCGCGGCACTCACGGTCGCAAGCCATCCCGTTGTGGGACGGCCACGCCGCAGACCGGATTGCCAAAATCCTGACCACACTCCCCGAAACCCAAGCCTAACAAGGCCTTGCGCGAACTCCATGCATTTGCTTTCTCCCCACTTTATCCACAGTGGAATCAATTCCGCCACTCCTGCAAAGGCCGCGCTCCCGGCTATTCTCAAATTGACCCCAAGTCTGAGGAGAAACGCCGGATGTATCGTTGGATGACCGCTCGTGATGTGAGTTTTGTCCGGCTACAGGCTGCTGTTTTCTGCGCTGAGTGTGAACTGATCAGCCAAAATAACACCACCAATTGCCTGGCGTGCGGCAGCCAGGCGCTCATGAGCTTGTCGCGGTTGATGGGCGGTTCACTGTTGCACCAGTCGACGGCGAATTTAATTCAAGATGCGGCACTTGATCGTGTGGTTCGCGAGCTGCTTCAATCGATTCCCGCTAAAGCACCAGTCCGGAATTCCCGGGAATTCGAGGAGGACGGGCTGGTCGCAGCCCAGCACGGAACTTCCGGAAAACAGCTTGCGCGAACGTTTGTCTTTCCCCAGCCCAAGACCGAGGCCGCCCTGGAAAATATCTCTGCCTTCGATTTGGATCTCGCCCCAGCCATCGATATCATCACCGACCGCGCCCAAGTGATGACCCGAGCCACAGGGGCTGCGATTGCGCTGAACCGCGGTCGTGAGATTGTTTGCCGAGCACGCGCGGGCCGCACAGCACCGGATTTGGGTGTTCGCCTACAGACCGAATCTGGCATCTCCGGGCACTGCGTGCGTACTGGTGAAATTCTTTTGTGCCACGACACGGAATCGAGTCCTCACGTTGATCCGTCGGTGAGTCGACGCCTCGGAGCCAGGTCGATTCTTGTATCACCAATCCGGTATTTCCAGCGCACGCTGGGGATTTTTGAGGTTCTATCCGCCTCCCCGTATGCCTTTGACCAGCGCGACGTCGCCACGCTCCAATTGCTCTCCGGGATGATGGTCGCCGCGATCAGCCGCGTGGTCGACCAGCCAGCACGCACGGCCTAGCCGGAATTTACGCGGGGTTGTCCGACCCGCAACTCGGCACCTTCGGTCCTCCTCAGCCCATTCCCTGGGCCATTCGGTAGCCCGCAGGGCGCTTTCCGCGTGTATTATGGGTCTACTTCGTCATGAGCAGCCAGGACACCCAGGCCGCCACTTCTGTGTCTCAGACCCTTTTGCCCGGCCAGCATCCGCCGAGCGAGCGCAGAGGCCGTATGCGCCACCCCTTGGTGGTCTCAGCCACCGTTCGCCTCCGCGGACCAGGATTGGCCGAGTCGCCCACCCGGATTCTGGACCTTTCCGAAGACGGCATCGGCTTGGAAACCTCCACGTCTCTGCCCGTTGACCGGACGCTGGCACTGGATTTGGATCTCAACCCAGAATTGAACACCGAGCGCCGTCTGCGGGTGATTGGCCAAGTGGCATGGTCCCAATCCACAGGTAGGGCCGGGGTGCGATTTTTTTCTCCGGATCATGCCACGCTCCAGGAAATTCAGCAGTGGTTGTTCCTGAATGCGGTGGCGGAGGCGTCCCAGAACGCGCGCTTGCCGGAGTTGCTGCCGCTCGTTTCCGAGCTGGCCAGCGCGGGACTCGGAGCCGACGGTCCCCACCAAGAACTCTTTCTTGACGAGGAGAGCGGTGAGCCAACTGCCGCCCTGTCGCCACTCGACCGCGATACTAATGCCATTGTCAGCCGGGCACTGGCGTTGACTGGCGCTAAGGGTGCGGCCTTAGCCCTTTACGAGGGCGGCCAGCTAATTTGCCGCGCCATTTGCGGGACCGATACGCCCGCGCTGGGTGCGAGAATTTCCACCGAATCGGGCATCACCGGAGAATGCGTGCGGCTGGCACGCGTCATGTATTGTTCCGATTCCTCAACCGACTCGCGCGTGGATCGCGAAGTCTGTGCCGATCTTGGGATACGCTCCATTCTGGCCCTGCCGCTGTTTGCTGGCGAGCGCGTGGTTGGATTGCTGGAAGTTCTGTCGCAGCGCGCTGGAGCTTTTGATCCCATCGATGCCAAGGCTCTGGATCAGTTGGCGCGACCGGTTATGGGTGTGCTCTTCGCCGAAAGCAACTCCGAGTCGTTGCATCGCGGCGTTCACGAAGTGACCAACCCGGCTGCCGAAGTCTCCGGGCCTGGTGAATCGACGTCGTATCTCGACCTAGTTTCGCTGGAGCGGCAACGCTACGCCTTGGCTCACGCGTCCCAGCCTCGATCGCGGCTGCCCCGCCGTCTCCTTGAGGGAGCAGCCGCCGTCGTGGTGATCGCTGCGGTCACGTGGCTCGTTCTCTGGCAAACCAGGACGCTGGCAGCTTTAAAGCAACCGCCCCCGCCGGTGGCCGCCTCCATTCCAGCGCAGGTACCCCATGTTGACCCAGTGCCTGTGGCTCCAGAATCGTTGGCCGACCTGAAGGCCGCTGCGCAGGAAGGCGACCCCCAGAAGCAATATGCAGTGGGCGCAAAATACGCTGCTGGTGAGGGTCTGCCCCAGGACTACGCATTAGCCGCGCGCTGGTTCACACGAGCCGCCAACAATGGATACGCTCCTGCTCAAGGTATGCTGGGCGCTTATTATTGGTCCGGCCGCGGCGTGCGGAAGGATTTGAAGCAGGCCTACTTCTGGTCCGTGCTGGCCTGGGATGGGAAGGATGAGATCAGCAAGGACCGCGTCGATGCTCTGGTGGCGCGACTGAGCCGCCCGGAAATGCTGGATGTGCAGCAGCGACTGCGCGACTGGTATCGCAAACACGCGGCGGATTCATCCAGCAGCGCTGTTTCATCTACCCCGACCCACTGACCTTCCGCGCAATTGATGAGACTTCCCTAATTGAAGAGAATCTGTATGAAATGGTTGCAACCCACAACTCTGCGCGGACCCCTTGCCACCCTGGAGCCTCTGTCGGCGAGTCATCATGGCGCCCTGGTGGAGGCCGTAAAAGACGGCGATCTCTGGAAGCTCTGGTACACAACCATTCCCGAGCCTTCGGCCATGCAGGCGGAGATTGAGCGCCGCCTCCAACTGCAAGTTCAAGGGTTGATGATTCCTTTCACGGTTCTGGATTCTTCCGGGCGCACGGTTGGTATGACGACCTTCATGAACATCGATGCCGCCAACCGTCGCGTGGAAATTGGCTCCACGTGGTATCGGAAAAGCGCGCAACGCACCGGCATCAACACGCAATGCAAATTACTTCTGCTGACTTACGCATTCGACGACTTGCGCTGCATTGCCGTGGAGTTCCGCACGCACTTCTTCAATCAGCAAAGCAGGCGCGGCATTGAGCGGCTGGGCGCGAAGCTGGATGGCGTTTTGCGGAACCACCAGCTCGCCGCGAACGGAACGCTGCGCGATACCTGTGTGTACAGCATTGTCGCCAGCGAATGGCCTGCTGTAAAGGCGCACCTGGGTTGGCAGTTGGCGAAGCCTAGGGCCTGAATCTGTTCGTCTTCGCGAGACATTCAAGCAATCTGTAGTTGTTTTCAGCAGTGGTTGAGTTTCGGAGTGCGACTTCGGCGCTCGAAGGCCAAACAGGGATCGCAGGCAAGACTCGTGTCAGGACACGGCTTCAGCGACGCGGTGCTATATTGTTATTGGAACGACTTCAGAGGCTGCTGAAAGGTCGTTCTAGCCTCCGCTTTTGGGCGGCGCAGCACTTCAGTGCTGCGATAAATCCTTGGTGATGAATGGGCTTTTAGCCCCTGAGGGAAGGGGTTGATCTGTCAAAGATGACTTGTTTCAGCAGCCCGTTCAGGAGCTGGATTGTGAAATCTACAGATTCTCCGCCGACTGCGCTAGGAAGCCTTTGAAGCTACTGAATTTTGGACTCTCACAGCCGAGCTTTGCAACTGAATTGCTGGCCCTTGGGTATGTATGGGATTTGCACAACTGCTGTGACTTTGTTGGGCTTACGATCAATGCGGACGACAACTCGGCCGTGATGACCTGGACCGCGGGTGGTCATCCTTCGACGATGTACTCGGGGTGCAGTCTAATCTTTCGAGGGCTCAAGCAGCTATTCGTGTCTCCGCGGTACGAAGAATTGCCGCTTTCGGAAGACACCTGCGTTTCGGGCATTTCAAAATTAGTTCCGAACCGTGAGCAGCGTTCTGAATATCGCGTGAAGCGTGAATGGGACCAAAGCGAACCATTTCACCTGTTCTTAGAGTTTCAGGGTAGGCGAGGTATTGAAATTGATGCTGAGAGCGCGGAGTTAGTCGGTATTGCCCAGATTGGAAAGCAACCAACGGGATCTCCGAAAGCAAGTACGCCGCTGCCCTAGGGGCCCGCAGCTACAGAATGCTTAACAAATTGCTGCGGTTACCGCAAAATATTACAGGCCGCTGTTGCGTTTATTAGCGCTCGCCACATTCGTCTTCGTAGTCCCCGCGGCATACCTGGCCACACCACGATAGAGAGCCTCGGCGATGTTCTGGCGGTAGAAAGGATCTTGTAGGTTGTGTTCGTCGGCGGGGCTGCTGACGAAGGAGACTTCGGCCAGAATGGCGGGCATAGTTGTTCCCGTCAGCACGACGAACGATGCGGCTTTCACGCCCCGATTGCGCACCCCGGGACCCTTCGCGGAGAGCGACCCGTACAGCGCCTGCTGCACGCTGGCGGCCAGTTTTCGGGACGCATCGGACTTACTCTTCAACTCCGACGGATCCATCTGGAGTACGGGCGCCGTGCCAATTTCTTTTTCTTCCTCAGCTAACACCTGAGTCGATGGCCCGGAGGAAGTGTAATAGGTCTCCACACCGCGCGCGGCCGATTGACTGCTGTAGTTAGCGTGGACCGAGATGAACAGATCCGCGCCGACCTGGTTGGCGATGGCGGCGCGGCGGCCCAGGGGCACAAACGTGTCATCGCTGCGGGTGTAGACCACTTCCAATCCCAGGCGCTGTTCCAAGAGCACGCCCAGGCGTTGCGCGATTTCCAGCGCCAGATCTTTTTCCAGCAAGCCTTGCCGCCCTACCGTGCCCATATCCCAGCCGCCGTGCCCGGCATCGACCACAATGCGGAGGTGAGGAACGTGCGCGCGAAGCTTGGCATCTTCCGTGGTTAGATTTTTGGAAATTTCTGGAAACGTGGGATGGCTGGTGTTTTGCCCCACGGTCGGTGTATCCATTTTCGGCCTAGGCGGCGCTTGCAGGCTGCGAATTTCCAGGATCAAACGGAAGGGATTTGGCTCCAGGCTAACGGAAAAGTTGGGTTTATTCTTGGTTTCCAGTTCCACACGGCTGACACCCGGAACGGCTTGTCCAATCTTGATGCGGCTGAGCAAGGGGTCATCGACTGTGTCGTTCCTGTCGGCAAGTTCCTGAACTAGGGCGGTGTCATGCAGGTCCACGAGGATGCGATCCGGCGAGGAGAGCTTGTGAATTTCGTAGGGTACTTCGTCCTGGAGATCAATAACCACCGTGCTGGCGTCCGCGTTGGACCAATGGCGCAGGCCGGTGATGCGGGGCAGGGCGGAGTTCTGCGCGACTTGTGCCGCCGTCGGCGCGGGCGCGGCCACCGGCGTCACGGCGACGGACGGAGCTGGATTCTTGTAGCCATGCCAGGACCAAACCCCGCCTGCCAGCATCAGAATGCCGGCTGCGGAGAAGCCCCAGGTTCGCCAAGGTCGGGTTGGTTCTTGCGTCGCGACGGGGAACGAGGGAGTTGGCTGGTTGCGCTTCGAAGCAGGAACAACCGGCGAAACAGTTTGTTGCCGGGAGTCCACCGAGAGCGCTAGCGTGGTCTGTTCTTGGTCGGTGGCGGTGAGCTGCGTCCAGTCACCAAGTGAGGTGCTCTGGCCCGCCATAGCCTGGCCGTGCCAGGCAGGGGGTTGAGGAGCGGTGCGTTGTTGTTTCGGAAGTTGTTCCGGGAATGTTTCCTGGAGCGGGTCTGGACGTGCCGGTGCTGCCATGCCCGCCTGGGCGGGGCTGACGGGTGGTGACTGAGGCTTCGGAGCGTCCTTTCGAATGGCCTCGACGGTGAGTTCCGCCAAAAGGCTCAACTCGCGGATATCGCCGTCAGTAAAAGCGAAGGCCTGCTTTTCAAAAGCTTCAATCAGGCCGCGCACGCCCTGCGCGTTGCGCAAAGGAACAGCAACGACGGATCGAATACCGAGTTCACGGCACGCTTGGCGGTCGACGCGGTTGTCCGTCTCCGAGTCGTCGCAGCGGACGACTGTCCCAGTTGTGAAACAGATCGCGGTCAGCCCAGATTGCAGATTCAGCGCCAGCCCCAGCGGCGGAGCCGTGTCTCCGGCGGTGCCACGACAAACGATTTCCTGGCCTTCCGCCAGAGCAATGGCGATGCCGCTGGCTCCGCTAATCGCCAGGGCGCGCTCGGCGATGAATTGAAGAACCTCATTCCGGATTTGCCCTTCGTCCGCACCAGCTTTGGCCAGCGCGGATTTTTTCAACCGCAGTTCGTCGAGCAGGGAAGAGAAGGTCAGGAGCGCGGGCAACGCCGCAGGCAGGCCATCCGCCGCTTGAGGGGGGCGCGGGGTCGAACTGGCACCAGGGTCCAGTCGGGCGTGCCCAGCATCGCGGTTTTCTGGTCGAAATGGCATGGTCCGACAAACTCGGTGGAAAGCACTAGTTTTCTAAGTGTTATCAGTAAATTACAGGGTTTCCCAACCCTCAGCAATGTACCTGAAGGACCATTCGTACCGATTTGGCAAGCACCTTCGGCCCATTTCCGCTATTGCTGTGCGCGGCAGGCAGCCGTATGCTCGGAGTATGGAAGCCGCTAAGCCCGCCGGTCCAAATATTCTCGCCGCACCAATCGTTGCCGAAACAAAAAGCCGTCGGCGCTGGTTCTGGCCTGCTGGGGTGATTGCTGCGGGGGTCACCGGTGCGGCCGTCGTGATGATGCGCGGCTGCTGGCACCGCAAAATGAGCTGGCCCTTGAGCGTGCAGGGAAGCTCGTACCGGGTTTGCCTGGGCTGTGGCATCAAGCGCTTGTTCGATGAGCCTACGTTTACCAGTTATGGCCCCTATAGTTATGATTTGAAGGAACTTAAAGCGTGGGACCTGGCCCATCCCGGTCACAGCAGCCCTGTAGTTCGTCGGGCCTCCTAGTCTATTTTCCCCCGCTTCGTCCTTCACCTCTTAGCTTTCGAAATATCTGCCCTCCAGCCATAGCTGGAGTTCCTCGTGCGACGTTTGCGTCAGTTCCTCGAACCGTAGGCCGACCTCGCCGTTGGCCCTGCGCCACGCCACCGCGGCTTGCGCTTGTACGACCAGCTTCCTGCCGGGCAGTGAGAACCTCAGTTGAACCGTCTCTCCGATTTGCAAGATGGATTTGGTTCGAACGCCGATGCCGCCGCGGCTGACGTTCAGTAGCTCACCGTCCATGTGTTTGCGGTTGGCGACCATGGAGACGTGCGCTTGCAGGGCTTGACGGTGGTAGCGCAGACGGCCCCGCAGAATTTGGTTGCGGGCCGCCGCAAGGGTGTGGACCGCTTGTTCGACGGACACCGGTTTCGCGAAAAAGAAATCAGCGCCACTACGCAGGATTTGATCGTGATGCATGGGGCCGCTCATCAGAACCAGCGGGATGCCGTCGGTGCCCTGACGCAGCGGTTCCAGTTTGCGTAACAGCTCACCTGCACCGGCTAGATCACAATCGACGATGACCGCGTCAATCTTGGTTTGCGAGAGCTTGCGGCGGGCTTCTTCAGGTTCGGTTTCCACATCTACACCGATTTGCATTCCGCCCAGAATGCATTCCAGAACACTGACTTCCTGCCAATCACGAGAGACGACCATCGATTCAAGCGTCATAGGAGAATCGTAGTCGGTGGGGTAACCGGAACGTAGGTCACGAAGGTAATGGGTGGGGGCGTCACACATTTTGTACTCGCCTTAACAGGCAGCTGAAAAGTCGTTCTAGTTCCGTGCCGGTGAAAATTACCACACAAGAACTTGAGGGTGCCCCGTCTTTGTCGCGTTCCTCAGCGACAGGGCGGGGATTTTCCCGACGGACATTAGGACTACACAATCACCGGGTCACGGCACTAGCGCCAGCTTTTGGGCGGCGCAGCACTTTCAGCGCTGCGATAAGTCCCTAGTAATGAGTGGGCTTTAGAGAGTGCGTCAGAACTCCTCGCAAATGCCCGGTACGGTAGAGCGGGCCTTCAGGCCCGCTCTACCGTACCAAAAATTGAGGGGCATTAGCCCCTGCGGTCAGGAGTTGATTTGGGAAAGACGGCCCTTTCAGCAGCCACTTCAGGCGCTGGATTTGAATCCCGAGTTTCACCATGGTCCGCCAGCGGCTCATCTACTTCTGCCTGCGGTACCACTCCACCGTCAGCCGCAGGCCTTCTTCGAAATCTATCAGCGGCTTGTAAGCGAAGCACTCGGCCGCCTTGGAGATATCCGCCAGGGAATGCTGGACGTCGCCTTCGCGGCTGGGACCGTGTTTCACGCCGCCGGAGTACCCCGTCGGCTTCTGCAGAAGTTGGAACGTCTGATTGAGCGTGAAGCGCGTGCCCGTAGCCACGTTGCACATTTTTCCGGCAACCTGAGCCGCAGGAGCGTGACAGGCCAGCAGGTTGGCGCTGACCGCGTTATCGATGTAGGTGAAGTCTCGGCTCTGTTCGCCATCGCCGAAGATGGTCGGTTCCTCGCCCTTGAGCATGGTGGTGATGAACTTGGCCAAAACGCCCGAGTACGGCGACGTGGGATCTTGAAACGGCCCAAAAATGTTGAAGTACCGCAGGCTCACGGTTTCCAGACCATAGCAGCGGTAGAAGCTGGTCATGTAGTGTTCGCCGGCCAGCTTTGCCACCGCGTAGGGCGAAATTGGATTCGGCGACATGGCCTCGTGCTTTGGCAGCGTTGGGGTATCGCCGTAAGCGGACGACGACGCTGCATAAACGACGCGCTTGACCTTGGCATCGCGCGCAGCAATCAGAACGGCGAGGGTGCCATCGACACAAGCGCGATTGCAGGAAATTGGGTCTTTTACGGATTTTGGCACCGAGGGTATCGCCGCCTCGTGGAAAATGTAATCCACGTCGCGGCAAGCGTCCCCCATGGCGGCGGTGTCGAGGATATCGGCCTCGCGAAAGTCAATTTTGGAGTTGATATCCGTCAGGTTGCTGCGGTTTCCCGTGGCTAGGTTGTCGATGCCACGGACTTTTTCGCCTTGAGCAACCAGTTTGCGTGCGATGTTGGATCCGATGAATCCGGCGATGCCCGTTACCAAATATTGCGCCATAGTTTGATGATAACAATGGCGGGCCCGTGCAAGTGGTACCGGAAGTAATCGATTGAGCGCGTCTGGGCGTCTCGGGTGCCCTCGGGCGATTGTCCCTTGCTAGCGGCTGGGGTGCTGGCTGTTGGCCACCACGCGCGGGAAGTCTTCAGCGGAAAGAGTCTGGGCGCTTTCGAAATATTTGGCCAGGGCCGCCAGAGCCGCCCCAGGGTCGGGGATTTCAGCGACTTGCTGCGTCTTTTTCTGTACCGAGGCGGGCTTCCGCATCGCCGCGTTGGTCAGAGAGGCGACCATGGCCTGCAGTTGCTCGCGCGCGGTGTCGGTCAGCTCCGTGAATTCAATGCCCATGCCTAGAAACGGGTAAGTAGCCCGAACGATGGCGGCGCCCTGCACCAGGAACCCGTTCATGCCCAGTTGCAGCTGCATCTTCGTGCCAACCGGGAAAGTGGTCATCAATTCCACATAGCAGCCAGCGACGCTGAGGTCGGTGAAGGTAGCCCAGGTTCGGATGGTGCTGCCATCGGTCTTGAGCTCGAGCGCTCCTTCGCATTTGAAGCGAGGATAGCGGCGTTTTTCCTGTTCGAGGGCCTGGATGGTGGGCTGGCCAAGTGCCACCGCGGCCGCCGCGCCACGGGTCGCGGGTCTTGCCTGGTGGGCATACTCCGCAAATGAGGTGGATGGGTTCTGCTCGGGTCCGCTGCGGCGCCGTTTTTCGGCGTCTCCCCAGAAGCTCTGGTTGGTCTCGCGACTCATATCGTGGTCCGGCTCCCGGGGAAAGGGCGTGCTCTGAGAAGCCCTTCCCTTAGAACTATCGGTTGGAGTGGCCGGAGACTTTAGACGGGCTGAGGCCTTATTGGGACGCCCGGGCCTCTTGGGCGGCGTTACGGAGCTCGCGCCAGAGCTCTTCACGGCCGTCGCCAGTCTTGGAGGAGCAAGCTACCACCCGGCAGTCCGGATAGGCTTTGGCCAGGCCCGCTAGGGCGTTGCGGCGCTTGTTGGCTGACAGCTTGTCGCACTTGGTGGCGGCGAGCAGGAAGGGGCGTCCGGCAGCCCGGAGGAAGTCGATAAGCTGGCCGTCACTGCCTTGCGGAGGGACGTTCAAATCGACCAGAACGACGCACAGCGCCAGCGTAGGGCGGTCTTGCAGGTAAGGGTCAATAAAGGCGGCCCACGTGCGCGTGACAGCCTTGGGGACGCGGGCGTAGCCATAGCCAGGCAGGTCGGCCAGCTGCATCTCAGGCGCGGACTTTCCAGGCCATTGCAGCTCGAAAAAATTGATCATTTGCGTGCGACCGGGCGTAGAGCTGGTTTTCGCGATTTTCGTGCCCACTAGGGAGTTGATCAGGCTCGATTTGCCGACGTTCGAGCGGCCCAGAAAGGCCACCTCCGGCAAGCCCGGGGGCGGGAAGTGGGCGGCATCAACGGCGGAGGTGACAAAGCGGGCTAGAACGCGCATGGGGGGCTAGAAGCTGGCGTAGCCGCGGGCGCCCTCGCCTGCGGGGTCTTGTTTTCCAAACGACCTTACAATTGCGCTACCGAAAACCACTCCCAAAATACCTTCTGCGAGCGCGGGCGCCCAGGCCCGCTTACTGATGCGCGGCTGGGCCTTGTTCCAAGCTGGGCGGCAGTGCCGCGATCGCCGTTTCCTCGTCCGCAACTTCCGGCAGCGGGCGTTCCAGAGCGATTTGCAAGACCTGATCCATGGTCTCGACGCAATGCAGTTTCATGGCGTTGCGCAGATTTTCCGGGACTTCGGCCAGGTCTTTCTCGTTTTCCTTGGGCAGAATCGCCTCGAATATTCCTGCGCGGTGGGCGGCCAGGAGCTTCTCTTTCAGCCCCCCAATGGGGAGGACTTTACCGCGCAGCGTGATTTCGCCAGTCATCGCCAAATCACGGCGTACGGGAATCTTGCTCAGAGCGCTGGCTATCGCGGTGGCGATGGTGATTCCTGCCGACGGCCCGTCTTTAGGGATCGCCCCTTCGGGCACATGAACGTGAATATCGAGATTGCGGTAGAAATCGCGGGGCAGGCCGAGGCGCACCGCACGAGAGCGGATGTAGGACATTGCCGCTTGAGCCGACTCCTGCATCACGTCTCCGAGCTTACCGGTGAGCGTGAGCTTACCTTTACCATCAACGACGGACACTTCCGTGCTGAGAATCGATCCGCCGACTTCGGTCCAGGCCAGCCCGGTGACCAGGCCAATTTCGCTCTTCTCGTGCGCCATGGTGTCGCGGAACTTGATGACGCCTAGGAAATCCGGCACGTTTTCGGCGGTGACTTCGATCTTGTAGCCAGATTCCTTGACCACCTTGCGGGCAATTTTGCGGCAGATGTTGCCGATCTCGCGTTCCAGATTGCGCACGCCGGATTCCCGCGTGTAGCCGCGAATGATGACTTGGATGGCGCCTTCTGTAAACTGAACATTCTTGACGGTCAGGCCGGTTTGCGCCAGTTGCTTCTTAACCAGGAACTGCTTGGCAATCTCCGTCTTTTCTGGTTCGGTGTAGCCATGCAAACGCAGCACTTCCATGCGATCCTGCAAAGGTGCCGGGATGGTGTGCATGACGTTGGCCGTGGCCACGAAGAACACCTGCGACAGGTCGTATTCGACGTCGAGGTAATGATCGACGAACATGAAGTTCTGCTCCGGGTCAAGAACCTCGAGCAGCGCGGACGACGGGTCGCCACGGAAGTCCATCGCCATCTTATCGACTTCGTCCAGCATGAACACCGGGTTTTTCGTCCCCGCCTTCTTCATCATCTGGATGATCTGGCCGGGCAGCGCGCCGATGTACGTCCTGCGGTGGCCGCGAATTTCAGCCTCATCGCGCACTCCACCTAGGGACATGCGAACGAACTTGCGTCCGGTGGCTTTCGCAATGGACATGCCAAGCGAAGTTTTGCCCACGCCCGGAGGTCCGACGAAGCACAAAATCGAACCCTTCGGATTCTTCACCAGCTGGCGCACGGCGAGGAACTCGAGGATGCGCTCTTTAATCTTTTCCAGCCCGTAATGATCTTCGTTCAAGATCTTTTCCGCGCGGCTGATGTTCCGAATTTCCTTCGACCGCTTCTTCCACGGCACAGCGAGTAGCCAATCAAGGTAGTTGCGCGAAACAGTCGATTCAGCAGACATCGGAGGCATGGCTTCGAGCTTTTTCAGCTCTTGCATCGCCTTTTCCTTTACGTCCGGCGTCATTCCGGCGGCTTCGATTTTCTTCTTCAGCTCGTCGAATTCGCCCTTTTCCCCGCGGCCCAATTCCTTCTGGATGGCCTTGATCTTCTCGTTGAGGTAGTACTCTTTTTGCGCGCGTTCCATTTGCTTCTTCACGCGCGTCTGGATCGAGCGGTCCATGTTGAGCTTTTCGATTTCAACGTCGAGCATGTCGGCGATGCGCGTGAGGCGATCACCGGGATCGAAGATTTCCAGCAGTTCCTGTTTTTCTTCAATCGATAGTTGTAGATTGGCCGCGATGGTGTCGGTCAGCTTCGCCGGATCTTCCATACGCACAGCAGCAATCATCGTCTCGTAGTTCAACGATTGGCACAGTTTCACGTACTGCTCGAACAGGGAAGTGACGCGTTGCATGGCGGCTTCGAGCGTCGGCGATGGCTCGACCGTGGATTTCACCAGACGGACGGTGGCTTGCAGGAAGCCTTCCGTTTCGGTGACTTGCAGAACGCGCCCGCGCTCCACGCCTTCAACCAAAACCTTGATGTTCCCGTCAGGCAGCTTCAGGCTCTGCACAATGTTGACCACCGTGCCAACTTCGTAAATCTCGTTCGGCTTCGGCTCGTCAATGCTGGCATCATGCTGGGTGGCCAGGAAAATCTTCTTATCGCCGGCCAAGGCTTCTTCCAGCGCACGCACGCTGGATTCACGGCCTACAACGAACGGCGTCATCATGAAAGGGAAGATGACCACATCCCGAATCGGCATCATCGGGAGCTTCTTACTTTCGAACTTTTCTTTGGCTTGCGTCACAGTACCATCCTACTTCATTTAGTCAAGAAAATGGCGCGGCTGGTGGCCGCGCCCGCCAGCGGGGTCCGCTGGCATTATGTACGAGGCAGGTTCTAGCCTGCTTTTTCCATCATGCCAATGGAGACGTCGCGTTTTTCCACCATCTCGCGCGTCACTTCGAATTCCTTCAGCTTCTTCTGGCTCGGCAGGTGGTACATCAGGTCAAGCATCAGCTCTTCCAGAATCATGCGCAGGCCGCGGGCACCCACCTTGCGGACCATTGCCTGTCGGGCAATCGCCTTGAGCGCTTCGTCGCTGAATTTCAGGCGAACGTTCTCGAACTCGAAAAGCCTCTGATACTGTTTGATGATCGCATTCTTGGGACGCGTCAAAATTTCTATCAGGGCGAATTCGTCAAGTTCGTCGAGCATGCCGACAACAGGTAGGCGGCCCACAAACTCCGGAATCAGGCCGAATTTCATCAAGTCTTCCGGCTGCACGTTGCCCAGCATTTCTGCCGTGGATTTTTTGTCCACCTTCGCCGTCTGAGCCTGCAATTCCGCTTCTGCGGCTGCTGATTCCGATTTAAAGCCCAAACCCTTCTTGCCCATACGTCGGGAGATGATCTTGTCGAGTCCTACAAACGCCCCGCCGCAAATGAACAGAATGTTGGTCGTATCCACTGGCGTGAATTCCTGGTGAGGATGCTTGCGACCGCCTTGCGGAGGAACGTTGGCAACCGTCCCTTCCAGAATCTTCAGCAGCGCCTGTTGCACGCCTTCGCCAGACACATCGCGGGTAATGGACGGGTTCTCGTCCTTGCGCCCTATCTTATCCACTTCGTCAATGTAGATAATCCCAGTCTGGCAGCGCGCCACATCGCCATCCGCAGCCTGCAACAGCTTCAGAATGATGTTCTCCACGTCCTCGCCCACGTACCCAGCTTCGGTCAGCGTCGTGGCATCCACAATGGCAAACGGAACATCCAGCATCTTCGCCAATGTCTGCGCCAGCAAAGTCTTGCCCGTGCCCGTCGGCCCAATCAACATGATGTTCGACTTGGCGAGTTCAATATCCGTCGCCTTCTGCCGGTTCATGTAAATGCGCTTGTAGTGGTTGTAAACCGCAACCGCGAGCTTTTTCTTGGTCTGCTCCTGGCCGATGACGTACTCGTCGAGGAACGTCTTCACTTCCTGCGGCTTCGGCAAGTGGCTGGGAGTGGTCGCGGTCGTCGCGGTGGTGGTCCGGTCGTCTTCCAGAATCGAATTGCACACAGCCACGCACTCATCGCAAATGTAGGCGCGCGGATAATCGCTGGGCGAAGAAATCAGCTTCGCCACCGACTCCTGCGACTTGTGGCAGAACGAACACCGTAGGACTTCGTCGGAGCCTGACCTGTTCTTCACGGCTTGCCCTTCTTCCCGCCGGCGAGTGCCCGGCCAACCCCGAAAACCCGACTATACATTTACTTGGTCTTGTAAATGATATCGTCGATGATTCCGTACTCCTTGGACTGCTGCGCGTTCATGATGAAGTCGCGCTCTACATCCTTTTCTACCTTATCCAACTTCTGTCCGCTATGTTTCGAGAGTAACTGGTTCGTTAGCTCGCGCATGCGTAGAATCTCCCGCGCATGAATGTCAATATCGGTCGCCTGCCCGGAAAGCCCTCCCATCGAAGGCTGGTGGATCAGGATGCGCGAGTTCGGCAGTGCCATACGCTTCTTGGCTTGGCCTGACGCCAACAGTAAAGCCGCCATGGACGCCGCCTGCCCTACACACAGCGTGACCACATCGTTCTTCACGTACTGCATCGTGTCGTAGATGGCCATACCCGCCGTAATCGATCCGCCCGGAGAGTTAATGTAAAGCTGGATGTCTTTCTCCGGATCTTCCTGCGCCAGAAACAACATCTGCGCAATCACCAGGTTCGCAATGTTGTCGTCGATCGGTGTTCCAATGAAGATAATGTTGTCGCGCAGCAGACGCGAGTAAATGTCATAAGCTCGTTCGCCGCGCCCGGTCTGCTCAATTACCATGGGCACCAGCATCATCTGCGGACTGTAACTATTCTTCGTGTCGTTCACTGATCTCATTCCTCCAGGAATGTTGCCACTGTTGAAGAGGGAGTCGCCATAGCCCAGAAGGCCTAAGCAGACTGACGGTACAGAAATTCCAAAGCTTTTTCGTTGCGGATTCTATGACGGATTCTATCCAGCGCTCCATCCTCCGTCAAACGCGCCCGAACCGCTTCCGAGGTCTGCTTGGTTTGCTTCGAAATCGATTCAATCTCGTGATTCACTTCTTCATCCGAGGCTTCCAGCTTCTCCAGTTCGGCAATGCGTTCCAGCAGCAGCGAAGACTTCACTTCCTGTTCCGCTCCTTCACGCTGTCCCGCGCGCAGGCGCGTAAAGTCCATGCCCTTCATGTCTTCCGGCTTCATGCCCTGTGCCGCCAGTGCCCGCAACCCACGTTCCAGTCGCAGATCAACTTGCCGTTCCACCAGCGCCTCCGGCACCCGGAATTCATTTCGCTTCACCAGATCCGCCATCAACTTTTCCTTGCCTTCGCGTTCAATCGTCTGGCGCTTCTCCGTTTCCATCTGCTCGCGGATGCGTTGGCGAATCTGGTCCATCGTCTGAAAATCGTTGCCCAGTTCCTTGGCGAAGTCGTCGTTCAACTCCGGCAGCGCCTTCTGCTTCAGCGCCAGCACCTTCACGGTGTAGCTGAACGTAGTGCCCGCTAACCGCTTATCGGTGTAATCCTCGGCGTACTTCACATCAAAAGTGCGCTCGTCGCCCGCCGACGCCCCCCGCAGGTTCTCCGTAAACTCGGGCAGCGTGTTCTTGCCGCCGATTTCCACCAGAATTTCGTCCATCTTAATTGGCGCGCCGTCTCCGTCCTTGGTCGTACCCACCAGGCTCACCTGGGCAAATTCGCCCTCCGCCAGCGTTCGGCCTTCGATGGGCGTGTAGGTCGCATGCTGCTCGCGGATGTCCCCAATCGCTTGGTTCACTTCTTCCTCTGTCACCACGATCTCCGGATGCTCCGCGCGAAGCTCTTTATAGCCTTCGACCGGAATCTCCGGCATGACTTCGAAACTCGCCTTGAAGCGCAGCGGCTCGCCGTCCTGGATTTGCAGGTCCGACACCTGCGGCTGCGACACGGGGTACAGCCCCTGGCGGTCGGTTTCCTTCCGGAAATGCTGCGGGACGAGCGCTTCCACCACTTCGCTCTTGATGTCCTCGGAAAAGCGCTGCCGGATGACCGTGGCCGGGACATGCCCCTTCCGGAATCCAGGAATTCGTGCCAGCTTCTGGAATTTCTGGACGATGGCCTCGGTTTTCCGGGCCACTTCATCGGCCGGGACTAGGACTTCAATCTCGCGTTTACAATCGTTTTTTGTCTCTGCAATACTCACGGTTCGCCTTCGTGGAACGGGGAAGATGGAGCCAAAATCGCGGCACCCACAATCTTTGACTATAAAGAGTAGCCAGCGGCAAGGTCAAACCCGCCAGGTTGCTCTTTTGGCTACACTGCTGATGACGAACGTAATCAGTAGATGCTGGATTCGAAGAAAAGACTTGTCATCTCGAGAAAGACCTTGTCATCCCGACCGAAGCGGAGGGACCGCTTTGGCTCCTATAGCAGCTCGACTAGCCACGACTGACAGCGACGAAACACCCCCATGCCCACAACCCTAACCGTCCTAAACCGCGAGGTCATCACCTGCCACCTCTGCCCGCGCCTGGTCGCCTACCGCGAACAAATCGCCCGCGAAAAACGCCGCGCCTACCGCCACCACGACTACTGGGGCAAGCCCGTCCCCGGATTCGGCGATCCACAAGCGAAAGTCTTAATCCTCGGTCTCGCTCCCGGTGCCCACGGCTCCAACCGCACCGGACGCCCCTTTACCGGCGATTCCTCGGGAAACTTCATGTTTCCCGTGCTGTATCAGGCTGGGTTTGCCTCTCAGCCCACCAGCACCCATCGTGGCGATGGCCTCGTTCTCAACAACGCCTACATCACCGCCGCCGTTCGCTGCGCGCCTCCGCAGAACAAGCCGACTCCCGCCGAAGCCGCCAACTGCGCCCCCTACTTCGACCGCGAGATCGCCGCCCTGCCTCGATTGAAAGTTGTGCTCGCCCTCGGCCGCATTGCCTTTGAGGCCTACCTCAACCACCTAAAGCGGCAGCGCCTGATCGGCAGCAAAAAGCAATTTCCCTTCGAGCACGGCGCGGAATATTCCACCCCCGACGGCCGCATTCTGCAAATTTCCTATCACCCCTCCAACCAAAACACACAGACCGGAACCCTGACGCGACAGATGTTTCTCCAAGTCCTTGAGCGGACGGCTAGTCTGGTAGCGAAGCTGGACTAGCTCGCAAGTGCATTTCGGTGAGCAATCGAGTGGAAGTTACCCCGGGTCCTCAAACTTCCAGCCCCTGTGCCGATAACCACCGTGTGGCGCGGAATGTGGGGCCTTGCTAAGCAAGAACGGCAGAGCAGCGAACCTGCCCTCACGTTCGATCCGCGCCACACTACTAGAACCCAACTACTACAACCCAACAAACACCGGCTCGGTCATCAGCTGCACGCCCCATTGTTCCCGCACACGCTGCTCGATCATGTACTTCAGCTCGAAAACGTCCGCCGCCGTCGCCCCGCCGCGGTTCACAATCGCCAGCGCATGTTTCCGCGAAATGCCCACCCGTCCAAGGTTGAACCCCTTGGCAAAACCAGAATGCTCCACCAGCCACGCCGCTGAGACTTTCTTCCGCGCCGAAACCATGGGGTAGCTGGGCACCTGAAGGCTTCTCTTCGCGGCCTCCGCCATCAGGTTTTCGTACTCGACTTCACTGAGTACTGGGTTTTTGAAAAACGATCCTGCGCTGCGGCAGTCTTCGTCTCCGGCCATGATCAACATGGCCTTGCCCGCGCGAATGGTGCGTACCGCCTCCCGCGTCTGCGCCAGCGTGGGTGCCGTCGTCCAGGCCGCAAAATGCCGCTGCAAGTCCGCATAACGAATGCTCGGCGGCGCCCCCGGAGTTAATTCATAGCTCGCGCGCAGCAGGATGTATCGGCCCTTCTGCGTACTGTTGAAAATACTCGAGCGGTAGGAAAACCCGCATTCGGCGGTCGTCATCTCCCGCGTTCGCATGTCTGCCAGGTCCAGCGCCAGCACCCCGCAAATCGTATCTCCAGCCTCTTGCCCGTAAGCCCCAACGTTCTGCACGGGCGTGCCCCCAACGCTCCCCGGAATCCCGCTCATGCACTCGACCCCGGCGCAATTCCGACTCACTGCATGGGCCACAAATCGGTCCCATTCCTCGCCTGCCCCGACGTCAAACCGCACCCGATCCGGTCGAGATTGCTCCTCAATGCCCAGAATCGAGATCTTCAACACCAGCCCCGGCCATCCCGCATCCGAGACCACCAAATTGCTGCCTCCGCCCAGGATGAACAGCGGCAACTCCCGCAGTCCGGCCCAGTCGACGGCTTCCCGTACTTCGGCCTCGGACGCCGCATCAACAAAATACCGCGCCGCGCCGCCGACTTGCAGCGTAGTCAGTGGCGCCAGCGGAATGTCTTCCTGTAAGTTCATGCTTTTCTTCAATATACAGGGCGTTGCTCCGGACCCCTGAGAACGAAGGTGCCTCCTCACGAACGCCGAACAGCGGTCCCGTAAGAGGGCACCCCTTGCGGACGCGCCGAACAGCCTTCGCTTAACGAGGTGGCCGCCTTGCGCACGCCCGATCGCCCGTGGGTTAACCGCGTGGGTTAACTAAGATTCGTATCAGGCCACCGCTTCAGCGGTGGCGCCAGTGCTTTGTTTTGAGGGCGCCTTCAGGCGCTGAATTTTGAACCCCAACCTGGTACCCCCAGCTGCAAACGTGTCGTTCGATATAGAATGAAAGCTCTACTTCGAGGTGAGCCATCTATGCCCATGTATCCAGAAATCATGTTGATCCCGATGCGAGAAGAACTGACCCGCGCCGGTGTCGAAGAACTTCGTACCCCCGAAGCTGTCGATGCCGCTCTCACCAACCAGTTGGGGACTTCGATGGTAATCGTCAATTCCGTCTGCGGTTGCGCCGCTGGCAAAATGCGACCAGCCGTCCGCCAGGCATTGCAGCATGGCATTAAGCCGGACAAGGTCTACAGCGTTTTCGCAGGTCAAGACCGCGAAGCCACCGACAAAGCGCGCGGCTACTTCTCCGGCTACCCGTCGTCCTCGCCATCCATCGGCATTCTGCGCGATGGCCAACTCGTCTACATGATGCAGCGCAGCCAGATCGAAAGCCGCGACGCCGCCACCATTGCCGCCGACTTGACCGCCGCATTCGAAAAGCTTTGCGCCAAAGTCACAACCCAATAAACGAAAGTATACGGGGAGCGCCGGCACTACCGCCCGCGCTCCACATCTTTGACCCACCAGAGCCACCGCTATTCCGCCAAATAAGCAGACCGCTGCCGACTACCAGCCACTTCCAAACGCAAAGCCTCCGGGGAGCGCATCGTCCGAATGTCCCGCATGGGCGGCTGACCGAAAAATCGACTATATTCCCGATTAAATTGGCTTGCACTCTCGTATCCCACCTCAATGGCCGCGCTAGCTGCGTCCAGACCATCGACCAGCATGCGTCCCCGCGCTGTTTGCAACCGCAGCTGCTTTTGATATTGCAGAGGACTCATCGCGGTTAGCGCCCGGAAATGATGGTGCAGGGTGGATACACCCATGCCCGCGATCCCCGCCAGATCCTCCACCATGAGCGGCTTCGCATAGTTGGTCCTGATCCACGCAATGGCTTTTGCCGTTCGGTGGCTCTGGTCTCCCAGCGTGGCTATCGCCCGCAGGCGCGCCCCTTCCGGCCCGCGCAGAATGCGGTAAATGATCTCGCGCTGAATCAGGCCACTGAGAAAAGGGATATCCTGCGGGGTTTTGAGCAGGTCCACGAGTCGGCAGCAGGCGTCGAGCAACTCCGCCGTGGTCTTGCCGGTTGACATCGCGGGGCTATCAGCCGACGCCTGCGACGCGTGAATCTCCTCCCGGCTTAGCAGCTCGCGGACAGCGGACATTTCTAGTTTCATAACAAAACACAGATAGGGGACGTCTTCGCTGGCTTCAATGACGTTGCAGATGACGGGCAGATCGAGCGACGTGAGCAAATAGCGCGAGGGGTCGAAGATGAAGGTGGTGTCAGCGAGCGTCGCCTGCTTGCGCCCTTGCGCAACCACCGCCAGACTGGGCTCGTAGGTGGCCGACACTGGCGCGGTTGGGGCCGTGCGGCGGCTCAGAAGGAGGCCGGGGACGTCGCTTACAAGCCTTTCTTTGTGCCCAATGAAAAAGGCTATCTTACGGGCTAGCTCGGTGCGCAATTCGCTAATCCGGGTCGGTGGCGAAATGGCTGTTTTATTGGGTTTCTTCACTCTTATGCTGTCCTCAAGTGCTGGCTCAAGAATATCCCTACGTTTCGCGCCCCACCAGCGTTTTTTAACTACAAGA
>JAYWAL010000120.1:0-27104 GCA_043782485.1 Acidobacteriaceae bacterium
GGATTTGCAATACGCGCATCGCGTGAAAGCCGCTAATGGCGCGCCTTTCATCAAAAAGTATTTTTTCATGAGGCGCGCGCGACTGACAATGGGGGCAGGAATCGCTTTTACCCCGGAACTCAAAATATAATCACAATTGTTAGCCAAGGAGTGCTGTTCATGTCGAATTCCTCGTCGAGTTCCGGTTTGCAGGACGTCGTAATTGTGTCCGCTGTGCGCACCGCGGTGGGAAAATTTCAGGGGGCGTTGTCGGAAATTGCCGCCACGCAGCTTGGCGCGATTGCGGTTCGCGAAGCGGTGAAGCGGGCTGGCCTCAAGCCTGAACAAGTGGATGAATGCATTCTGGGCAACGTTTTGCCCGCGGGTCTGGGGCAGAATCCGGCGCGGCAGGCCGCAATTTTTGGCGGCTTGGCCAACGAAGTCAGCGCCATGACCATCAATAAGGTCTGCGGGTCGGGTCTAAAGGCCGTCGGCTTGGCGGCCCAGGCGATCCAAACCGGCAACAGTTCCATCGTCGTGGCGGGCGGCATGGAATCGATGACCAACGCTCCCTACCTGCTACCCAACGCGCGCAAAGGTTACCGACTCGGCAACGGTCAGCTGATCGATTCCATGATCAATGACGGCCTTTGGGACATTTTCAACAACTACCATATGGGGATCACCGGCGAAAATGTTGCCGAGAAGCACAACATCACCCGTGAGCAGCAGGATGAGTACGCGCTTAACTCGCATCGCAAAGCGGTCGCGGCCATGAAGGAAGGACGTTTCGATTCGCAAATCGTTCCGGTCGAGCTGCCCGCCAAGAAAAAGGGAGACGCGCCGATTCTCTTCACCAAGGATGAGTCTCCGCGGGAGGACGCCAGCATCGAAGCCCTGCGCGCTCTCAAGCCCGCTTTCAAGAAAGATGGCACGGTCACGGCGGGAAACGCCCCCGGAGTGAACGACGGAGCCGCAGCGGTCGTCGTCACTTCCGCTGCGCGTGCGCAAGAGCTGGGCCTGAAGCCTCTGGCCCGCATCGTCGGCCAAACGACCAGCGGTGTCGAACCCAAGTGGGTCATGCTGGCTCCCGTCACCGCTGTGCAAAAGCTGTGGCAGAAGACGGGATGGAAGCCGGAAGAGGTAGATCTGTACGAATTGAACGAAGCCTTCTCGGTGCAGGCGCTGGGCGTGATGAAGGAATTGAACCTCGATCCAGCCCGAGTGAACGTCAACGGAGGCGCGGTCGCCATCGGACACCCCATCGGCGCCAGCGGCGCGCGCGTGCTGACCACTCTGCTGCATGAAATGGAGCGGCGCAACGTGAAGCGCGGGATCGCAGCGCTGTGTTTGGGCGGAGGGAATGCGGTGGCGATGGCCGTGGAGCGAGCGTAAAGCGCGACTCGATTGGAATGGTGTTTGCCAAGGGAAGCCCTAGAAGCGTCGTGGGTGTGCTGCGCTTGGGTTCTTGGCAAGGTGTGTCCCTCAGTTTTTCGCACTTTGGGGATCAGCCCTCCGGTGTCTACAGCGAGTAGCGTGCTGCGGAGCTGCGCGTTTCGCTTAGAGCGTATTTCATAAACGCCTCGTATCAGGGCGCGGGCGGGTGGCCCAGCCTTTGATCTCCCAGACACAACCTGGACCAAGGGTGCCCCACCCTTGGCACTTTAAGGGTGGGAATAGATAAAGCGGATGTTAAATAAGATTGGGGCGTTCGAGCTTTCCCAGAATGTTCTTCATTTAGAATTTTTCCTTCATCAGCCTCGTCTGCTCCCACCCTCGCAAAAAACGCAAGGGTGGGGCACCCAGTGAGATGTGTGAGTCGAAGAGATCAACAGCGAAGGCTGAGCCACCCGCCGGGAAAGTTGGGTAAAAGGGGGCTTGACAAGAATTTTCTGGAGCGGGAACGGGTGTGTCGTTTTGTGGACAGTATGTGCAAGAGTTTGCACATGCGCCAGGTTTCTGCGGGCGGTCTTCAGGCTACCTCCTCCTGGATGGTTTTCGTGCGATTGAGAAGAGTTGCGAAAAGTTCTTCCGCGCCGGTGTGTTCCTGACCATGCAAGGCGAGTTGTGCTCGTATCGCCGATTTCAGAGCTTCTTGCGGAGTCGAGCCAGTGGCTGAAATGTGACCCATTTTGCGTCCGGGTCTAGGAGCCTTGTCATAGAGATGGAGGCGCGTCTCCGGTACTCGCAAGGCCGCCGTCCAATCGAGCGGAATGGGCCGCGCCCAAAGGTCTCCGAGAAGGTTCACGATGGCGGCGGGACGAATGACCTCGGCCGACCCCAGCGGAAGATCGCACACGGCACGCACCAGTTGTTCGAACTGCCCGGTGAGGCAAGCGCGCTCGGAAGCGTGATAGCTGTTGTGGGGTCGCGGCGCCAATTCGTTCACAAGAAGCTGGCCTTGCTGCGTGACAAACATCTCCACCACCAGCACGCCCTCCAGGTCCAGGGCGATTGCGATTTCGCGTGCCAGTTCCCGGGCTTGTAGCGTGATGCTCTCCGGGATGGGTGCGGGAATCAGTGACCATACCAAGATCTGGTTTTCGTGCTGGTTCATCGCGGGCGGATAGACGCGTGTTTCGCCGCTGGGTCGGCGCGCGACCAGCACCGATACCTCATAGTTTAGATCGAGTGCCTTTTCCGCAACGCTCTCGATTTCCCCGAGGAAGCTCCAGGCGCTGCCAGCCTGTTCGGGTGAATCAAGACGGATCTGGCCGCGCCCGTCGTAGCCGCCTTCGGCAACTTTCACAAAGCAGGGTCCGAGTTCTTGCGAGGCGTCCCGCAGGTCTTCCCATTTACGGGCAACGCGAAACGGACCCACCGGAAATCTCGCGCGGGCAAGCCAAAGCTTTTGGCGCAGCCGATTTTGGATGAGATGAAGAAGAGCAGGGCCGGGCCGAACCGGTGCATGGCGAGACGCGGCCTCAAGGGAAGCCACAGAAACTTTCTCAATCTCAAACGTGACAACTTTGGAACTCTTGGCAAGGTTGGCGGCGGCTTCAGCGTCGTCCCATCCTGCGGTGATGAAGTCTTCGACTACTGGCCGGATCGCGCAGTTCGGATCAGGATCGAGAGCATGCATGCGATATCCAGCTGACCGCGCGGCCAGAGCAGTCATACGCCCCAGTTGACCGCCGCCCATGAGTCCCAAAGTTGCTGGTGGCAAGATCGGATTCATGGCACCACCTGCTTCAGTACTTCATCGCGCCGTGCGAAACGCCATTGCTCGAGTCTTTCGGCGAGGGAGTTGTCACTCAACGCCAGGATCTGAGCCGCAAGCAGGGCCGCATTGGCGGCACCGGGTTTGCCAATGGCGAGTGTGCCCACGGGAACGCCTTTTGGCATTTGCACAATGGAGAGCAGAGAGTCCATGCCATTCAGGACGGTCGCGGGGATCGGGACGCCTAACACCGGAAGCATTGTGTTGGCAGCGACCATGCCGGGGAGGTGGGCAGCTCCACCCGCTGCGGCAATGATGACTTTGAGACCACGGCCTTTTGCCGTCGTGGAGTACTCCGTCATCCATTCGGGAGTCCGGTGAGCAGAAACGATGCGTACTTCATGCGAGACATTTAAGGTGTGAAGCAACTCAGATGCGGGTTGGAGGTACTCCAGGTCGCTCTGGCTGCCCATAATGATTCCGACTAGAGGATTCATGCGCGCCTCACAGGGATGCGGCCAGCCGCCAGAAGAGCGGAATGCCGACGATGACGTTGAAGGGAAAAGTGATAGCCAGAGCCAAAGTGAGGGAGTACGTCGGATTGGCGTCAGGCAGAGTAGCCCGAACGGCGGGCGGGGCGGCGATGTAAGAAGCGCTGGCCGCCATGGCCCCAAGTACGGTGGCACCTGCTGGCGAGAGTCCGGCAAGATGGCCGAGGAAAACTCCGAGGCATCCGTGAATAA
Organism: Acidobacteriaceae bacterium; assembly: GCA_043782485.1. Classification (GTDB taxonomy): domain Bacteria; phylum Acidobacteriota; class Terriglobia; order Terriglobales; family Acidobacteriaceae; genus JANXUC01. The sequence continues at coordinate 3,883 of JAYWAL010000120.1, forward strand.
GCGGCGTCACAAAGCCGAAGGCCACAAGGAATAGCCCGACACGGCGAAGATCGCCAATGCGTTCGGCGGCGAGCATACCCATCTCAAGAAGAAAGAGCATGAGCACACCTTTGAAGCCGGACTCGAAGAAGGGTTGCACCTGTTTCCAGCCAGGCTCTCCCATCAGCCATCCAACGAGGAGACCACCCGCAAGCAAGACCATGGTCCGCCCCGTCAAGACTTCGTGGAGCGATGTGAGCATGGCAGAGGAACGAGGCGCGGATGGCAATTCCTCATTGAGTACAAGTACGGAAGATCCACCAGGGACCGCGGCGGCACGCGCCGGAATAGATGTGGTCATGGTTCGGGTTGCTCCCGCCATGACACCCATGACCAGGGCGACGTGAATGCCCGGGCTTTCGAGCAAGGCCAGGAGCGTTGGCATAAAGCTTTCCGGAACTGCGCCCATGGCGGTCACAAATTGCTGTGCGGCGATGAACGTGACAGCGGAGACCGAACCGTAGTGTGCGGCGATACCAGCCGAGTCGGCGGTGCCAAAGCGGCCCAGCCGACGGAGCGCAAAATAAGCAGTGACCGGAGTGATGCAGCCCAGCAGGATTGTGACTGCGGCGGGCTTGGCGATAGCAGCCAGGCCGACGTGAGAGAGTTCATGTCCGCCTTTGAGACCCAGCGCAAACAGGAGATAAATGGACAGGCTGGTGTAGAGGGCCTGTGGAATGCGAAGCTCGCTGCGCACCAGGCGGGCTAGGACGCCGAGGGCGAATGCCAAAACGATGGGGGAGAACAGATTGGCCCGCAGGATTTCGGCGGTACTCATTGCGACTCTCCTGAGCGGGCGGTGGTATGCTTGCGCATAAGAAAGATGCTCCTGATTACATGAAACATAATACACGTACTGTAAGACATGTATTACAAGACACATAGTAACTGAAAGCCCGGAGGATGACAAGCCCGTGCAAAAAGCGAAAATGCCAAAGTCCCGGTCGGCTCCATGGACGTTTTTGACGAATCACGCGCACGTGCTGATTTGCCTGGCTCAGAATCCCGAGATGCGCATCCAGGACGTCGCCGAAAAGGTCCGCATCACTTACCGGGCGGTGCAACGGATTCTGGACGAACTGGAGGAAGCGGGCTACATCAGCCGCGGGAGGAAGAAGGAGGATGCGCGCAGCAACCAGTACCGGATCAATGTCAGATTGCCTTTGCGTCACCCGATCGAACAGCACCGGGCCGTGGCAGCCTTGTTGGAGCTTGGCCTGCCGGGCAGTAAGGGCCACTGAATGGTCTTACCGTGGACCTAGCGAAAAGTTCCACTGGCAGACGGGTGGCCCAGCCATTGATCCCCCGGATACAACCTGGACAAAGGGTACCCCACCCCTTCGGCTGCGCTCAGGGCAGGCTCTTGGCACTTTAAGGGTGGGAATAGATAAAGTGGATGTTAAATAAGATTGGGGCGTTGGAGCTTTCCCGGAATGTTCCTCATTTAGAATATTTTCCGCATCGGTCTCGTCTACTCCCACCCTTGCAGAAAACCCAAGGGTGGGGCGCTCTTTGAGCGGTATGAGTCGAAGAGATTAAGAGCGAAGGCTGGGCCACCAGCCGGGCAGTGTTCTGATTCTGGCTGTTATTGTCATTTTCGTCGCTAAAATAAAGGGGGCAGACGAAAGTGACCCTATTTTCATTCCACCAACGACAAAAGTGGAACAATTTTACCCAAAAGGCGCAAAGTTTTGCACATAAACCGTCAAAAACAGCCTTTACAAAATGTTCCACGTGGAACATTTTTTCGGAACCCGCAATTTGAGCCATTTCCGGACGACCAGCGACTTCATCTTTCCAGAATTTGCGATTTCTGTTCCAGTGGCGGTCTTCGTCTCTTTGTTTTTGGCGAGGGCTGTTTCCGGCGCTCGCCTTTTCCGCCACTTCAGAACCGCTTGGCGGCGAAAAGCGACCGAAAGCGAACTGGCACTTTTGGGTAGGATCGGCCGAAAATTGGCCGTAAGCACTTGATTTTATGGCGATTATATATTCGTTCAGTTTGCGAACGGGCGTGCGAAAATAGAGGGGTAGTCAAAGGAGATTGCAACCATGGCTTGGACGACACCGGAATTCGACGAAGTGATGTTGAACTGCGAAATCAATTCGTACGCCAGCGCTGAAGTTTAGTTCGCTGGTCGGCGGAAACTTTTCGTTTTAACTCCCTGTCTGAGGCGGCTCCCCCTCGGGGGCTGGGCGACAGGAAGTTTTGATGGTTCGCGGCCTCGCGACCACTTAGAGTCATCCCTATTTGCCCGTGGTTCAAGTTGGTAATCCAGCGCCTGAAGGCGCTTTTTTTCGGCTTTTTTCGGTATGCCTGAAGGCATACCCTGATACGAGGCGCTGGTGTGGAGCGCTGGTGCGGAGCCTTGGTGCAGAGCGTTGGTGCAGAGCGTTGGTGCAGAGCGCTGATACTGAGCGCGGACCCTGAGTGCTGGTACGAAGAGTAGGTACGAGGCTCTGGTGCTGGGCCTAAACCGCTGGTTTTTCTGGTCGGGTGGGCTGGGAATTGTCTCTTCAGATATCCTTCATGCAAAGCGGGTAGCTTGTTTGAGGGAGACGAACCGACAGAATGACCGAGCGTGGAGCGGTGGTAGGTAAGGCTGTGCAGTCCGAGTACTGGCTGGCGCGGCACTCGCGGTCGGTGATTTTTTTGATTGCGGTGGTGGCGCTGCTGGGCGGCTACCTGGCGACTACGATTCCGGTTTCGGTTTTTCCCGCCACAAATTTTCCGCGCATTCTGATTGCTGTTGACAACGGCGTGATGCCGATTGACCAGATGCGCGTGACGGTTACGCGTCCCCTGGAAGAGGCGGTGAATAGCGTTCCCGGGTTGCAGGAAGTTCGGTCGATTACCAGCCGCGGGTCGGCGGAAATTGACCTGTTCTTTAATTGGGACGTAGATATGTTCCAAACCCTGCAATCAGTGAACGCGGCGCTGAATCGCGCGCAAGCAACTCTGCCGCCGACCGCGCAGGTGGAGGCGCATCGGCTGACCTTCGCCAGTTTCCCGATTATGGGTTACAGCCTGACGTCGGCGAATGTGACGCAAGCGCAACTTTGGGAACTGGCCACCTATGAGATTAAGCCGCGGCTGAACCGGCTGGATGGCGTTTCCACCGTGCTGGTGCAGGGTGGTGAGGAGCCGGAGTTCCACGTTACGCCTGATCCGGCGAAGCTTCAGGCTGCTGGTGTGACGGTGCCGGATATTCTGGAGGCGGTGCGGCGCACCAATTTGATTGACTCTCCCGGGTTGATTGAACGCAATCATCAGCTGGTGCTGGGGCTGATTAACGGGCAAGTGCATACTCCGGAAGAAATTGCCGCCACCGTGATTAAGACCACACAGGCGGGAATTCCGGTGCGGGTGGGCGACATTGCCGAAGTGGCGATGGGTGTGAAGCCGGTTTACACCATTGTGACGGCGAATGGAAAACCGGCGTTGCTGCTGAATATTAATCGACAGCCGGACGGCAATACGATGCAGGTGGCGGCGGAAGTCCACAATGAGGTGGAGCGCATCCGCAAGTCGTTGCCGCCGGGAGTGGACATTCAGCCGTTTTACGACCAATCGATTCTGGTGGGCGATTCGATCAATAGCGTCCGCGATGCGATTCTGCTGGGGTTGGTGCTGGCGTCAATCATTCTGGTGGCGTTTCTTGGGGACTGGAGAACGTCGGTGGTGGCCGGGTTGGTGATTCCAGTGACCGTGATGGTGACCTTCATTGTGCTGAAGCTGCTGGGGCAGAGCTTTAACCTGATGACTCTGGGAGGGCTGGCGGCCGCGGTGGGGTTGGTGATTGACGACGCCATTGTGGTGGTGGAAAACATTGTGCTGCATCGCGATGCGGGGCAGTCGTCCTTGCAGGCGATTCGCAGCGCGTTGAGCGAGATCACGATTCCGCTGACGGGCTCGACCATTACGCCGGTGGTGGTGTTTCTACCGCTGATTGTGATCAATGGGGTGACGGGAACGTTTTTTCGGGCGCTGGCGGTGACGCTGGCGGTTTCGTTGTTTACCTCTCTGATTTTGGCGTTGACGTGGACTCCGACTCTAAGTTTGTTCCTGATTAAGACCAAAGACGGCGGCCATGAAACCGCTGCCGTAGGTGAGCCGGAGAGTGAGGGAGAGGCGACTCGCCGCCTGATGGCCGCTGAAGAGGCCTCGCTGAAAGGCTTCTTCCTGAAGGTTGTGAGCTTTCAGGAACGCTGGCTGCGGCGCGCGCTCCAGAGTCCGAAGTGGCTGGCAGTGCTTAGCCTGCTGCTGATTGTGCTTTCTTACGTATCTTTTCGATTTCTGGGAAGCGATTTGCTGCCGGAGATGGACGAAGGTGGATTTGTTCTGGATTACATTATGCCCGCGGGAAGTTCCCTGGCTGAGACCAACCGGGTGATCAGCCATCTTGAGGGGATGCTGCGAGAACTTCCAGAAGTGGAAAGCAGCTCGCGACGCACTGGGCTTCAGCTTGGCCTGGCGGCAGTCACGGAAGCGAATACAGGCGATATTTCCGTGAAGCTGAAGGCTAAGCGCAAGCGCGCGATTGACGAGATTATTGCCGACCTGCGCACGCAGATCGCCGCCGAAGAGCCTGCTGTCAACGTGGAATTTGTCCAGGTGTTGCAGGATATGATTGGCGACTTGACCAGCGCTCCTGAGCCGGTGCAGATTAAATTGTTTTCGCCAGATATGGCGCTGCTGCAAGTGTGGGCACCGAAAGTCGCGGATACCATTCACAATTTGAAGGGCGTGGTGGATGAACGCGACGGGATAGAGAACACGATTAGCGGACCCGCGGTGGTTTTCAAGATCAATCCCAGCGTTGCCTCCCGCGCCGGGTTCAGCCCGGAGGAGGTGGCGACGGATGCGGCCGCGCTGTTGGGTGGCGAGCCGGCACCAACGCCGGTGGTGACGAACAACCGCGCTTACACGCTGCGCATTCGCTTTCCGGAGGCGAACCGCGCCTCCCTGGAAGCCATGCGGGATACGCTGCTGACGAGTTCTACCGGTAGAACGGCAACCCTGGGCGCGCTGGCAACGATCAACGAGCTTCCCGGGCAGACGGAAATTCGTAGCGAAAACCTACAGCGCGTGGTGGCCGTGACGGCACGGTTTGAAGGCGTCGACTTGGGCACAGGCATTGCCAGCGTACAGAAAGCCGTGGCTGGCCTGCACTTGCCGTCTAGCATTCGTGTGGAGTACGGCGGGACGTTCCAGGAACAGCAGAAGTCATTTCACGACCTAGTGCTGGTTCTGGCAATGGCGGTGTTGCTGGTGTTTGTGGTGTTGCTTTTTGAGTTCAGAACGTTTGCCGCGCCGGTGGCGATCCTTTCCTCGGCGCTGCTTTCGACTTCCGGGGTTTTGTTCGCGCTGCTGGCCACGCGCACAACGTTCAACATTTCCTCGTTCATGGGCATGATCATGGTTATCGGCATTGTTGCCAAGAATGGCATTTTGCTGCTGGACGCAGAACAGAAATTTCGTCGGGCGGGGTTTTCGGCGGAGGATGCCATGATTCAGGCCAGCCGACGCCGTCTGCGACCCATTGTGATGACGGCGCTGGCGACGGTGGCGGGTATGTTGCCGCTGGCGTTCGCCATTGGCGCTGGCTCACAGATGTTGCAGCCCCTGGCGATTGCGGTGATCGGCGGCGTTCTGATTTCGATGATTCTTTCGCTGATTATCACGCCGGCTGTGCATTATTTCCTGACTCGCAACGAAGGCGCCAGGGCGTAAAGAGCTACTTTTTATCCGGCGACTCTGAAAGGGCTTCCACGCGGGGATTTTCCAGCGTGCCGGTTACAGCCAGTCCACGGCCTTTGCTCTTCTGGAACTTCAAGTCGAGTTTGCGCGCAAACGACGTCACGCCGGTTATGTCATAAGTTCCTCGCGCGTTTTCGAGTTTGCCCTGCGCCACCACCAGGAGAGCATTGCCCGTGGTTAGGTCCGTGCGCAAGTGGGAGAATTTGAGGGGAGCCGCCCCAAGCCCAAAGTGCGCAAACGAGCCGTCGCGGGCATCCACGGTCAACGTTCCGCGCAGGGTGGAGTGCAGAGCCTCTTCGTTCCATCCAGAGAATGTCAGCGCATAGGTGCCCCGCGCTGTTCCTGTAGTCCAGTTGTTGTGCATGAGCTTGCCGAGTTGCGCCAGGGAACCCGCTTCCAACGAGCCGGTGGCGGAGTAGGCGGGAGGATCTTGCGTGAAATCGGCCTGCCAATCGCCCACGTGATGTCCTCCAAGAGCTGCGGCGCGAAGCTCGGACAGATGGAGCCGTCCATCCTCCAACTGGAGATTGGTGGCAAGGGTATCGATTTCCAGCTCCCCGGCCACTAGGCGATCTACCTGAAGGGAGCCTTGCACGCGCAGAGCGCGCAGCGCGTGCTGAATCTGCCGTGGACTGCCGGTGAGGATGCGATACCAGGGTTGTTTTTGGATGTTCGGATTCAACAAGACATTCACCCTAGCGATGGAAACCTCATCGGCATGGAGTTTCACTTGTGTGGCACAAGGAGAGGAACATGCACGCGGCCGGGTAATCGTGCCAGTCCAATGGATGCCGCCCGCAGTGGCCGCGAGGTTGTCTAAATGGAATGTATCCGGAGAGAGCGTAACATCGCCGCTGGCAATATCCACCGGCGCGTTTAGGCCGGGGAACTCGGCGCGCACGTTTCGCAAATGGAGCGTGGCCGTGGTCCGCGGCGCAGCGAAGCTGCCCCAAGCACCGCGAGCCTGCCAGTCGAACGTGGCGTCGCCCTCAAGAGCCGGGTGAATGGCAGTAGCACCGGCCGCGCGGGCGACTTGGAGTAAGCGCTGGACGGGGGCGTCACCGGAAAAAGTGGCGTCGTAGCTGGTGGCCGAAAAGCGGGCGCGGAACTTCGCTTGCTGGGATTCCGCTAACGCCACGGTCACCGGGCCAAGCTCGAGCGCATTTTCGATGGGAGCGGTGGCGTGTTTGCCCTTTTGTGCGAGCGTGGCGCTCAGTGCTCGGAATGGAACAGATCCAAGCGCCAGTTGTCCATCGCCATTCTTGGTTTGCAGCGTGCTGCTGGAAAGCGTCAGTCGATCGGTGTTGCCGGAACCCGACCAACGACTTGTGCCCGCGGCGTCGGTCTCAAAGGAAAGATCGGCATTCACCGTGCCCGCTGCTGAAAAGTCTTCCGGCAGGCCCTGTTTCACAGCACGAAATACTTCCGCCAGTCGTGCAGCTGGAAATTTAGCGGCATTCACATTTAGGTCATAGGCGGAAGGTTGTGCCAACGCGATCTTGCCGCGAAGGATTAGAGAACCGTCCGATGCCGGAGTGGAACAGAGAATCTCCGACAATTGGCTGGGTGAGATACCGTAGTGGGCGGCGCAACTGGCGGAAAGTCGCAGCGACGGACCGGACAAAATATCGTACCGACGAAAACTATCCACCCGAGTTTCACTCTGAATTTGCAGATCTTCGGCAGAACCGCTGAGGTTGGCCGAAGCGCTCACTGTACCGCGCCAGCCCTTGTCGGCCCCGTACAGCAGCTTGGTCAGTTGTCCGAGTTGAGCGCCTTCGTAGGTCGCGGTTAGCCGCAGGGGAGTCTGGCGCAGGTCCTCGGCGCGACGCCAGGTGGCATTGGCCCGCAGAATGCCCGTATCGCTCAGGCGCATATCGGTTCGCACGGGCTGGCCGCGCAGCCGGACGCCCCACTCGTCGTTCGAGTCCAGGAACAAAGCCAGGTCGGCATCGGTTAACGCATACGGCATTTTCTCCGCGCCCAATTTCAAATTCACGCGGCCGTTGGTGACTTCAATATAGGGAAAACGGCGACGAACCTCAGCCACGGCGTTCCCGGTGGGTGCGGCTGGCGCATGGGCCGCGCGTTCCAAAAGAGGCTCCAGATTCCAGCGGCCATCCGTGCGGCGGACTAGGTTTAAGCTGGCATCTTTCAAGGTCAGGTTGGCGATCTCAATGCGCCACCGCCACAGCGAACTGGGATGCAGCGTGGCGGAGACCTCTTCCGCGCGCAAGATCGGCTCCAGGCTGAATTGCGGGTCGTCGTGAATGGAAAGCTGGGAAAGATTGAAACCTGGTCGGGGCAGAATTTGCAGGCTCACGTAGCCAATTTCGACTCGATGCGCGAGAGCGGAACTGAGCGACTGTTCCAAACGGGAACGGAAGCGATCCGCTCCCGGCCGCCATAGCAAAAGCAGGATCACCAGCAGAATGCCGCACGCCCAAAGCGCGCGGCGGGAGCGCCAGAAGCTCACTTCACCACCTTAAAGGTGCGTCCCCAAACCGTCTTGTCAAAGAAGTGCAGCACGGTGTGCAGCAGAAAACCGATCCTCTCGCTGAAGGCGGTGTGTTGATATTGGCCTTCCGGAGTCTGGAAAGACCAGTAAATAAACATGGGTCGGCCAATCAGGTTGGCTTGCGGAATCAGGCCAAAAAATCTGCTGTCAAAGCTGTTGTCGCGGTTGTCGCCCATGCCGAAGAAATGCCCCGGTGGCACGACCAAGTCGCCATTTTCCACAAATTGCGATTGCGTCATGGCCCAGTCCGGCGGAACATTTTCCGCATCGGGCGGCACAGAGGGGAAGTTGTTCGCGTAAATGGAACGCTGTTCCGGGTCTTTGTGCAGGGTGTAAGGCTCCTCCAACTTCAGGCCATTGCGGTAAACCACGCCATCACGCAAGCGCAGGTGATCTCCGGGCAGGCCCACTATGCGTTTGACGAGAAATAGTCCGGGCTGTAGAGGCGAAATAAATACAGCAATTTCGTCGTGCTTGGGTGTGCGGTAGGGAAGCAGCTTGCTCAGGGCGTTGGTGGGCGGCGCGAACTGAATGCGATTCACAAAAACGTGATCGCCGATGAGCAGGCTGTTCTCCATCGAACCCGAGGGAATTTCAAATGCCTGCAAGACAAATGTGATGATGAAGAGTCCCGTCACCAGCACGGAAGCGAGCGAGGCCACGAACTCAATGGGAGTTTCTTGGGGCGGCGTGTTCGAATTGGTTTCGTCGGGTTTTGCCTTGGCCACGGATTGCCTTTCCTCTATTAGCGCTGCTTTGTTTATCGCACCACACGAAACGTGCGATTCCAGCGAGTCAGTTGATAGAAGTGCGCTAGCACATACAAAGAATGGGCAATTTTATCACCCAGCGTGGTGCGCTCCCCGCTGGTGTCGCGAACGGACCAGTAAATGAGCAGCGGCCGCCCAATAATGTTTTCCGCGGGCACGAAGCCCCAATAGCGGCTGTCTTCGCTGTTATCGCGATTGTCGCCCATGACAAAATAGTGCCCGGCAGGGACCACCAGCTCGCCGCGCTCCACGTGGTTGGGTAAATCGATATACCAGCGCGGAGTGATGTTGGGACTTAGAAAATCACGGCGCGGAAAATCATCGCGGAACACATCTGGTGGCAAATTCAGGTAGTGTACGTAGGCTTCCTGCTGCGGCACACCGTTCAGCCAAACCTGTTTGTTCACCAGACGGATGCGGTCGTTAGGTATGGCTACTACGCGTTTGACGAGGTGCAGAGCCGGATTCGCGGGATGGAAGAACACTACGATGTCGCCGCGCTGCACCGGCTGCGAGGGGACGATTCGGCCGGGGCCGCCCGCGCCGCTAAAATGGAGTTTATCGACAAACAGATAGTCACCGATCAGCAGTGTTTCCTCCATGGAACCGGAGGGTATCTGAAACGCCTGCACGGTAAAGGAAATCACAAACAGCGCAATCACGATGGTGACCAGCAAAGCTTGCGTTGACTCCAGCCAGCTGGAATCGATGGCGCTTTTTAGGTTTTCCGCTTGTGAGGTCATTCCGCGGCCCTGTTTGGTTCCGCAGAGGGGTTTCGCAGTTCGGCGTTCAAGTCGTCCAGGATTTGGCGCGCGGCGTCTTGTTCCGCTTTTTTCTTGGTGGGGCCGACGGCGCTCCGGACAAAAATAGCCTTCCCTGGAGCACTTGCATCCAGTAGGCGCACCTCCACCGTGAAGCTCTTGCGATGCTCCGGGCCATCTTCTCCCACCACCGTGTAGGAGAGTCGCTGGCGGGAGTTCGCCTGGATGCGTTCCTGGAGCGCGGATTTGTAGTCGGTAACCCGCAGCGTTTCGCCTGCGGAATCCAGATGCTCCAGGTCCGGAGGCAGAATGCGTTGCAGAACGAAGTGCCGCGCCGGTTCAATTCCGCCATCCAGATACAGGGCCGCGATTACCGCTTCTAATCCGTCGCCGAGCAAGGCGGCCTTGCCGCGCCCGCCGCTTTTTTCCTCGCCCCGCCCGAGCTGCAAGAACTCGCCAAGTCCGCAGGCGCGGGCGACTTCGGCGAGGTTGCTCTCACTTACCAGATGCGCCCGCAGTTTGGAGAGCGCGCCTTCGCGGAAGTTTGGATAGCGATGCACCAGTTCCGCGCTGATGACAAAGGAGAGCACCGAGTCTCCCAGGAACTCCAGCTGTTCATTGTCGTTGGGCGCGTCGGACGAAACTGCTGGCTGCATTTCCCGGGCGTAGGAACTGTGGCTCAACGCCAGCCGCAACAGGCCGGGCCGTTGAAAACGGTAGCCTAGGGCCTCTTCCAGCGTCGTCAAGTTTTCGGGATTCATGGGGTACAGGACCCGCAAAAGGGCGCCGCTACTTGATGGAATCCTTGGTGAGGGATTGCAAGCGGCTTTGCTCGCGCCGCGCAGTGTCGCCCACGGTTGTGCCTTCTTTGGTCATCTGCACGGCCTTGTTGATCTCCGTCAGAGCATCGGTGTAGCGGTCTTGCTTGTCCAAAGCGATGGCGAGTCGCAGCACGGTGACCGGGTCGGGCTGCGAAGGCAAGGCGTCAATGGATTTGCGCAGGTAGTCTTCGGCTTTGGCGTAGTCGGTCTTCGTGTCCTTGGCGTAGTAGATCGCGCCTAAAATTCCATATGCCGTGGACCGCAAGTATCCCTTGAACTGGTCAATTTTGTCCTGGGGTGTGCCCGGGCTTACCAGCAAGTCGGTGTCGACGGTTTGCAGGCCTTTTTCCGCATACTTCTGAGCTTCGGCATATTTCTGATCTTTGTCCAGGTCGGTGGATCGGGTGCGTTCCGCCAGGGCCTGCGCCACATCCACGAGGGCTTCCGGATCGTCCCCGTCCAAAGCCAACGCTTTGCGCCCCATGTCCACGGTTTTGTCGGCGTTGTTCGCGTTTTGGTATGTCCGCATGGCCTGCTTGTAGATCAGGATCTTGAGCTCGCTCTCGGGAAATTTAGTGGCAAAGTCATCCGCTGCCTTTTCCATGGCGTCGGGCGTCGCGCTGCCCACAGCCGCCGAGTAGGCATCGAATTCCGGTTGCGTCTTCGCTTGCGGCTGGCGTTTCCCGGCCGGTGCCGCCGGTGCGGCCGCCGGTGCCGTATCCTTCTTCTCGTCCTTGCTGGCATCCTGTGCAGATACCCCGACAACCAAGCTCGCCAACGTCAGTACACTCAATAGGATCCCAGTACGTTTCATCGTGTCCTCTCAAAAACTTCTATTTGATAATTGCATCCTGCCAGATTGCTAAGGCTGTTTGGTCGGCGCGGGCGGCGCGTAGGCTTCCTGCAAACCCTTCTCCGCCGCGTTCTTGACTTCCGGGCTCGGATCTCCGGCTTTCAACGCCGCTTTGTATTGCTCCAAAGCGCTGTCGCGGTCTTCCTGTAAATCATAAATCCGCCCCAAGTAAATGTGCGACCACGCCACGAGTTTTTGTTCCTTGGTCACTTCCAGCGTGCGCTCAAAGTAGCTGCGCGCCCCATCCATATCGCGGCTCATGGTGGAGGCCCGCGCCAGAATGAACAATGCGTATCCCGTATCTTCCTTCTTTTCGTCCAGGGCCTGTTGCGCCAGCTTCTGCGCCCCGGAAACATCCCCGGAGGAGAGTTTCTGCTCCGCCAGCCTTAGCGTGGGCTGGGTCGATGCTCTGCGCCTGCGCCCGCCCATCACCAGCTCTGGGCTTGCCTGGGCCGCAAACTGCACATTCGCCGTGCGCCGCTGTTCCTGGCCTATGTCAATGGCAAACAGCATTTCCGGATAGGTGCTCTGCAATCCGGCCGGATCCTTCTCAAACTTCACCAGCGCCTCGGAAAAGTACGCCGTCAGGATGTATCCCTCTTCCATGGAAGCCTGCACGGCCGCCTTTTGATCGGCCTCGGAGCCTTTTCTGGAACGAATCTCAATCGCCCGGATCAACGACTCGGTTAGCAGCAGAGCCATGTCCCCTTTAAAACTCTCATCCATCGGCGCGGTCTTTACCACGTCCAGCAGCGGTCGCAACCTCTGCACGGTGCTGAACCGCTTCAACGCCATGGGATCCAAAACATAGTGCAAATACGTATGCCGAATCTGTTCCATCTGGAGCGCTTCTCCGGAAGGCGTCAGCACCACGTAATAATTGTCCCCATAGTTCCGCGCGTTGGCCTGTCCCAAAGCTCCCAAGGGCTCCAGATACACAGTAAAATCGCGTCCCAAATACCCGCTCAAGGCCAGCTTCAAGTAGATGTCAGTTTGGAACACCATCTTGGCGACCGAATCCGTGTAGTGCTCGACCAGACCGTTGTATTGCGACCGGTGCTTGAGCCACACTTCGTGCAATTTCGCCTTCTGGTAAAACTCGGCCACCAGCGGCAGAAAACCAGCCACATAGATTGCATCGGGCGGCAGGTCAGCTTCGCGCATCTTCGATTTGAACGCCGGAGGTCCTTCATTGAACAACGCCAGCGACACATACTGGGCATAGTCGCGGCCAGAATCCCCGGTCTGGTGATCCCGGTAGAACTGGCACATGGAAGTGGTAAACTCCGCCATCGCATCGGAGCCTTGCACCGTTTTTTGAATCTCCGCCCGAATCTGTGCGCGCAACGGGTCGCCGACTTCCGCCTCGGGGTTGGCCGCCTGCGTGATTGCCTGCCCAAAGCCGCAGGCGTTGAGCGCGGCCGCAAAACCAAAGAGGGTTTCGCTGGTGTCCAGGTTCACCTTGGCGGTCGGGTTGGGAGCGGGAGCAGCGGCGTGAGCAGGAGGCTTGGCCGCTTCTGGTTTGGCCGACGCGGGTTTGGACGCTGCTGGATCGGGCGTCTGGGCCGCAGCCGAGCTGGCAGCTATGGCCACGCATAGCAGGACCGCACGACACCGCTTCCAACCCACTCTTGCGTGGAAAACCTGACTGCTGAGAACCAGGAGAAACCTCCGGCAGGGCGGGTTCAAGAAGGAAAGAACCCGGCTTTTCGACTTCGGTTAGTCTACGGAATCGCGTGCCACAGGGTCAAACGCTCAGGGGATAGTTTGGCCCGGTGTCAGCTTAGGGCTTCTGCAGCTTCGGGTGAAGGTGGGAACCCGGGTCATGTCCGCCTGCTCTCAAAGTTTTCATTCTTCGCCCAGTTTGAGACTGGGCAGACGAGTCATCAGTCCCAATGGCCGAGTACAGGATTTACCGGATTTCCTGTGGCTTTTGCCCTATAGTAAAACGCCAGTGGCATGAGCTGTTTCATCCTCTTCAAGTTCGATGCTTCGTAATAGATAACTGTTCTGAGTCCCAAAAATATCTCTCGAGTCGCCGATCCGCGTCGCCCAAGCCGCGTGATAGCATTTCACTAGGGAAACGCAAGTCTTGAGTTCTGGTACCAAAGCGCTTCCGCACCACGGGCCCCAGTGTCTCTTTGTAAAAGGTCCCTATGAATATTCTGCTCATTGAGTCGGGGAAGCCGGCTTTGCAGGAGATGGAACGGGCGCTCGTTGAGGTTGGGTTGGAGGTCGACTCGACCACAACACGGCTAGCCGCGCTTGAGCTCTTTGCCACCAAACATCCCCGTATCGTCCTGGTGGATTTGGAATCGTCCGCAGAGACCCTGGAAACGCTGAAGTCTGTGCTGGATATCGATCCGGGCGCGGAGGTGATCGTTGCCAGTCGGGACACCTCGCCGGAATTCGCCATGGCGGCCATTCGTGGCGGAGCGTGCGCCGTCGAGATTGGCAAACGCGATACGGGAAAGATTGTTGCTGTTGTCAAAAGTCTGCTCGACCTAGCTCAGGAACGCCGGCAGGTGGCGGAACTGGATCGCCAACTCGTAGAGGTCAGCCAGTTTCAGGGCATGGTGAGCCGAAGTCCCATCATGTGGGAGGTCTTTTCCAATGTTCGGCGCATTGCTCCACACTTCCAGACCGTCCTCATCACCGGCGAAACCGGAACCGGCAAGGAACTCGTCGCCCGTGCCCTGCATGACTTGAGTCCGAACGTTTCACAGCCGTTTGCCGTCTGCAATTGCTCCGCGCTTGTGGAATCCTTACTCGAGACGGAACTCTTTGGCCACGTCAAGGGTGCCTTCACCGGCGCCAACCAGGATAAGCAAGGCGTCTTCGAGTTCGCTGGCAACGGTACGGTATTTCTGGATGAGGTTGGCGAACTACCGCTGCCCGCTCAGGCCAAATTGCTTCGGGTACTGCACAACCACGAAGTGCAGAGGGTGGGTTCCCCGGTGGTCCGCAAAGTCCGTGCCCGGGTTGTGGGCGCCACCCATCGCGACCTCCGCAAGATGGTTAAAGATGGGCTGTTCCGCGAGGACTTATTCTACCGGCTGGCCACGCTGGAGATCGCATTGCCCAAGCTTACGGACCGCAAGGAGGACCTACTGCTCCTGGTGCGGCACTTTGTCAGTGTTTTCGCCAGCAACTTCAATAAGCCGATCGCTGGAGTCACGCGCCGGGCTCAAACTCGCCTCCTCGCGCATTCCTGGCCGGGCAACATTCGCGAGTTGGAAAATGTGTTGAGTAATTCGTGCATCATGGCGACACGCAACGTTTTGGACTACCCGGACCTACCCACCTACCTTCGTAAGCCCGCGGAAGCCGCCGAGACGAATGAATTTCTGACCTTGGAAGCGATGACCCAGCAGTATCTCCAGCAAGTGCTGCAACAAGTTGGCGGCAACAAGGCGCGTGCCGCCGAAATTCTTGGCATCAGCCGCGGCACCATTTACGAAATTCTGGCTCGGACCAAGCTCCAGGAAACAGCCGCTTCTTTGCAGGCTAAAGTTGCCAGCCCGTGAGATGGGATGGCCGAGCTGGAAAACCTAGTGAGGGTCTGATTAAGTTTTTGGCGAAACCACCGGGCACGACAAGAACGACCCTCGGGGGCTAAAGCCCTCTATTTTATAAGGCTTTATCGGCACGGCTGAAGCCGTGCCCTTTCAAGGCGTGTGCTATCAGGGACATAATCAGGGTCTCCCTAGTGCTGCGATCGACCAGACTCAAATTGGGAGGAGTGACATTTCGCAGCCGCAGGGTTTGATACGACGCTGAGATTCTCTGGATGAGAGTCCTCCAGAATGCTTCTGACCAATCCCAATAGTTCCGTGCAGGAAGCCGGTTTTGGGGCGATTTCCCATGCCCCCAGAACGCGGGCTTTCCGGTGCGCAGTCGGGTCGGTGTTGGAGGTATGAGCGAGGATTGGAGTGCGTGGTCGCAGAGTGGCGACGCGTCGAGTCACGCTAACAGCATCGCTCGGACCGCAGTCTGGAAATGCCAGTTCGGCAATCACCAGGGAGAATGCGGTTGATCGCAGGTGAATTGACAGGCTGCTCATGTCCTGGGCCGTTGCCACCTGGTATCTCGCATGGCGCAGAAGGCCCTCGTAGAATGCCAACAGTCTGCGATCCGCGTCGCAGAGCAGAACGGTGTGGATCACAGACGCGTGCCTTGGAGGGCTTGGTGTTCGGTCGCGGCTTGCAAGGCTTTCACGATCACCTGCGCGTCTCCAGATACCAGCGCGGACTTCTCGATGTAGCCAGCAATATCCCCGCGGCTCAGCTTGATTGAGCTCTTCTGCGAAAGGGAGCTGAGGATGATGACCGGGATGCCCGCGGTTTGTTTATCCGCTTTGAGGCTGCGCAATACATCCGCTCCCGCAATAATCGGCAGCATCATGTCGAGCAGGATCAGATCTGGCATGTTTTCGCGGGCCATACGCAGGCCGTTTTCGCCGTCACTTGCCATCAGAACGCTATATCCGGCTTTGATCAACTCCCGTTGGCTGGCTATGCGAATGAACTTACTATCTTCAATCAGCAGCACCGTTGCAGACATGACTTCTCCATGTTTCCTGGCGTCGATTCCTAGCGTCGTTTTCTAGATGTGATAAGTTTCCCAAAGACCCAGCATTGTCTACGACAGATGACCCGTCGCTGGAATTGCAAGAGCCGCCGAGGCGTCCCTGAGACCTCCACCGGTGAAGCAGGCAGTCAGGAACGGTGCTTTGGCATTCTTCTTAAGCGCCATCTTTCGCGCAGCCGAGCGGACCACATCTTCAACCTGCGCTCCCTTTACATATGACGCCATCCCGTGATCCAGGACCAGTTCCAGTCCGGCTGAATTCGACAGGTTCCAGGTATCCACTTCCCTCGCCAAACGCATCAACGCTATCTCGGCCTGTTGTTCGTTGGTGTCTGGCATCACAATCAGGAACGTATCATGGCTATAACGGACGACGATGTCCAGTCCTCGAAACGTGGTGCGCATTAATTTGCCAGCCCCCGCCAGTAGTGCGGTATCGGCTCTCGGTCCCCTCGTCTCGCCGCGCAGCTTGGGTGCTGGATTCGTTTCCAGCAGCAGGAACGTCAGGTCACTTCCCAGCCGGTTGGCGCGCGTCAATTCCCGCCCCACCACCACGTCCATGGACTGCCGATTAATCGTCTGGGTCAACGGATCCAGATACGACTGTGTGCTGAGCATGTCATGCGTGGCCAGTTGTTGCACCAGCTGCAATCGTGTGGATGATAAAGTGCGCCGCTGGTCGACCGTGTAGACGTTGAAAAGCCCTACCAGTGCCACCAGACCGAAGATCATCTGCGAGAGAAAGTGCGAATCCCGCGCCGCCATGATACCGCTGGCAAGCACCAGCAGCGTTAGCGCGAAGATGGACCACAGTTGCGGATCGCGGCTCGTCTGCATCTTGAGCTGCCTCTGCATTTCTTCCTGGTGGAACGTTGTGATGTCGGATGTCATGTCATTGACCAGTTGTTCAGGCTTCATCGCGTCCTCTCCTGGGTACGGATTTGTTCTAGATATTTGCCGCACACCTCTAGGGAGAGGTGGCAGCGCCAACACCTTTCTCAAGGCACGTGTCGGGCCAATCCACGTCCAGGCCCTCCACGGGGCACCCTCCATCCATCACCCTGTTGGGAACAAAGGAGTTGGGTTACCCTCATCATTCCCATCCCGGAACCGCAGCCCGAGGCCCCCAGACTGCCCAGGTGTTCAGTTTTTCAACAGCGTAGGCGCGCCCATCCCATGTGCCAGGCCGGCTGGGCTCGTAACCCCATTCCCTACAATGAGTTACAGCGGAAGTAGCGCGGCTGTCTGATTTCCGAACGAAATTCGCCCTCCCAGACGCCGCGACGTGTCCCATGTGGTCTCCGCCATCCGCTTCCCGTTCTGAAACTCCTTCGGAAATCAGTACCTTAGCTCAATCCCCAGCCCGCGCTCGGCAAATGGCCCGCTGCTTGCTTTGTACAAGTCGAACTTGGAGCTCACTCATCATGACTAATCATTTCCGCAACTTGAACGTAACGATCCTGC
Source organism: Acidobacteriaceae bacterium (assembly GCA_043782485.1). Classification (GTDB taxonomy): domain Bacteria; phylum Acidobacteriota; class Terriglobia; order Terriglobales; family Acidobacteriaceae; genus JANXUC01. The sequence continues at coordinate 21,457 of JAYWAL010000120.1, forward strand.
GCTCATTCCTCTGTGGCTGTGTGCTGGTGGCCCTGCTGGCTGGTGCCGCGTCCGCCGCCACAAGCTCAGTGCAAGTTCAATTCGCGAGTAACGCGCCCGTTGGCCGTGTTCTGTCGCTTGAGTTGACCGTGAACTCCGCCCAGCTTGTTCGGGCCAACGGAGTGGCCGTTTCCGTGGTTTCGCGGCCCTTCACGCTGGAGCAGAGCCATCTTGGTGCCTCCGCCGAGGTCGTGGGTAGCGCAGACATTTCTTCCGGTGCTTACACGATGGCGGTGGTCACGGTCTCCAATCCGCACGTCGTGTTCCTGGACAATTTTGGAAACATTCGCGAATCCCGCTGGGTGGGAACGTCTTTGACGACGACCTTGCTGAAGCAAGCGATTTCCGCTGGATCGAGTCCGTCGGTTGTCCGTTTCAGTTTGGACATGGCGAGCCTGATGAAGTTCGACCCAGTCCACCAGACGATGGTGCGGTCGCAACCCGCCGTCACTGTGTCACAACTATTTCCTGGCCGGGTTGGCGCGGATGCCGAGGTTGCGGGTGAACTCGAAGCTACGGTGGGCAAGGTCTCGTTGGTAAGCGCAACGTCCTTCAGCGTGACCGATGCGGTCAGCGGTTTAAGCACCACTTACCTGGTCGACCGCAATACTGCGTACAACGGCGTGAGCCTGCGCACTATGTCCGGTCTGCTTGTTCGTGTCCATGCCACAACCCACAGCGATGGAAAGTTACTGGCGCAAGATGTTTCGATATCCGGTTCCGGGGCTGGCTCCGTTGTGACCGGCGTGCTGACGGACGCAACTGGCACCAAGGTGACAGCTCAGCAGGTCTACGGAGCTGGTGCTTCTTTATCCCTGCTCGGCAGCTTGGCAACAGTGGCCTTGGATTCCTCGGCATCGTTCCAGATCGATTCCAAAGGTATGGATTTAACCGCCCTCCCCCAAGCGTTTAGTCGCGACAACATGGTAGCGGGGCAGCGCGTACAGTTCATCAGCCGTAGCAGTATGCAGTCAAGTTCGAACACGACTGCCGGAGTCACACAGGCCATGATCGCGCGCCTCCAACTCCAGGTTATTTCTGGCACGGTGACCAATGTTTCCGTGGCCTTAAATGGAGCCACCAGCTTCGATCTTCAGCTTCCCCTCAACGACGGTTCTATCCTCGGCCTGAGCACCGATATGGTTCATGTCGTCACCCAGCCTTTGACAAAGACTGCGATCACGACTTTCACCGAAGGCATGCAGGTGAAGGTGCGCGGCCTGCTGTTGTTCGACGGTATTTCGAGAGGAATGCAAAACAGCGCAGTGCGAGGCTTCATAACGACGCCCAAGGATGGTTCGAACTACTTCATGATCGCCCGCTCGGTGCAGCGCGACTCCAGCCATAAATAGACGGGAGCCCGGCGACCCGACAAGTCGAAGACTTGCATTGGGGCTACAGCCGGAGCGGAAGACGTGAAAATGTCGGTTTTGCGTATGGTCGGAGGGACGAGTTGGTTCTGCTGATTGAGACTTGAGAGGCTGCGGGAGCTCCCACACGATGGAATCCGGCAGAGCGGGCCGTTCAGGCCTGCATCTCGAGCCCAGAAGTAGGCGCTTCAGGGAGTGATTGGAAACTCCACCAAAGCGCCAATCTCTTAGGATCCAAAACGCGGCGCTGAAGCGTCGCTCTTAGGGTGAGTGGCAACTTCAAGTAGAGCCCTCAGGCCGGGTCTTAGCCTTAGGGTTCCGGTTCGCTGTTCCCGGAGGTGCGTGGGAGTCTGGGAAAGGTCCCCAGGTTCCCCAGAGCGTCAACGAAGGGTTCACGGTTGGCAGCGTCTAGGCCGAGTTCTGGTTCAGAGCTTAGACAACACGCCCAGGACGTACCACTGGCTTCGGTGCTTTTAGGTGCTCCAGGCCACTCCGCGTGAAGGCTAGCATGACTCGTCCTGGAGCTGGGCGACCCATTGCTGTCGCTGGCTGGAACTCGGTGAAGATTAGCGCGTTCTTTACCTGCGGCAGCCATTGCTGGACATCTTCGGGAGAAGATAGCACGCGGTAATCCTCCACTCGCCCTGAGGCATCAATGTAGGCTTCGACCACCACCGCATCTTCGTTAATGACGCCTTGCTGCAAAGCATAGGCTGAGGCTTTGAATTCGGGCGCCACATATACCAAAAGTGGAACATCGTTGGGGGCATTGGCGGCCTGCACCGGGAAGGCAAACGATCCCATCAACATGCCAAACACCACCACAGCCGTAACCAGCCCCGCTGTTGCGGGAACCAGAAAGCGCCGAAAGGCCGTCTCCAGCAGCATTCGCGTGCCCTGCATCTGCGGACGCCGTTCGCGCGCCATTTCCCGCGACAACGCCACCCGCAGCTTTAGGGCCAGGTCGGCCGGAACCCGGGGCCTGCCCACCGACAGCAATAAATGCTGACTCTGCCGCAGCTGCGCGTACTCGCGCTCGCACTCCGCGCACTCTTCAAAATGCCCGCCTAGAGCCTGCATCTGTCGGCCGGTCAAGGCACCATCCAAGTAAGAGGAAAATAGCGATCGAGCCTGCGTACACTTCATCGCGTCACCTGAACCTTTTCTCCCGGCGCGGCATGGCGCGCCTTGGCCGGAGGCTTGGCCACTCGCAACCCGATCCCCGCCCCCGTTGTTTCGATGTATCCTGTCAGTCGCTGCCGCAATGCTTCGCGTCCTCGCGTCAGACGGGATTTCACCGTCCCCAAATTCGTCGCCGTCACTTCCGCGATCTCTTCATAGGAAAGTTCCTCGATATCCCGCAGCACCAAGGTCGTCCGGTATGGTTCCGGAACATCCCGCAAGGCCAGCTCCACTTGCATCTTAATTTCCGCATGGAGAACGCTGTCGAAGGGCGATTCCCCGCGATCCACGAACGTATCTTTCAGGCCGCTGGTCCCGCCCTCGCTGAATTCCGCCTCCGGAACCGATGGTTCCATCGAGGTTTCCCGCGACTGATGCCGAAACCACCACCGCCGACGGTTGGAGGCCTCGTGCAGCGCGATCCGGTAAATCCAGGTCTTCAGCGACGACTGCCCATGGAATCGGCGAATCCCGCGAAACACCTTGAGAAAAACTTCCTGCGTCGTATCCGTGGCATCGGCCGGGTCGCTCAGTACGCGGTACACCAGCCCGTAAACCGTCGCGTGGTAATGCGCCACCAGCCAGGCGTAAGCCTCCTCCGACCCTGCCTGGAGTTCGGCGACGATCGCCGCCTCATCCTCGCGCACCTGGAGCTGTGCCGACGTCCGAATTCCGATCACGCTCGCGAGATCGCCCAAAGTGGCTGCTCCCGCCATGCTCTTCATGGCGTCCGCCTCAATTATAGAATTCTCCGCCGGACCCCGCTGCCCTAAAATCGGTAGCTACTGGTCATAGACCCCGTGCTGGGGGCAAAGGTTCCCAGCAATCCCCGCGTCAGGAACATGGTCGCCGGCCCCTGCCACTCCAATCGCAACAAAACAAATAGCTTAAGCGGTCGATCGCATCCGCAGGGCGCTTTGAACGCAGGGGCACCCTCGGCGGGGGTTACGCCTTAAAAAAAACAGGAAATGCAGGGGGATGGAGAGAAATGGTGGACCTGGTCAGGATCGAACTGACGACCTCTTCCATGCCATGGAAGCGCGCTCCCAGCTGCGCCACAGGCCCACGTGTAATTCGGAAGGCTCCTTGATTCTCGCTTAGTTGTAAGGGTTCCGTCAAACGGCTAGGGACACTTCAGTACTTTGCGAGCCAGGTCACGGGCGCTAGTTCACGGCCACAAATTTGATGCAGACTGCGGCGGGGACCTTTAAGATTTCGCCAGTTGCGGTTAGGTGGCCTGTTTTGGGGTTGAGATGGAAGGCCACGATATTTCCGGACTCCTGATTGGCGACCCACAGTCGGTTGCCGGTGGGGTCGATGGCGAAGCTGCGGGGAATTTTGCCGCCCGTGGGGATGTCTTCGAGTTGCTTGAGCGTTCCGCGTTTTGGATCGATGGAGTAGACGGCGAGGCTGTCGTGGCCGCGGTTGGAGGCGTAGAGGAATTTTCCGTTGGGGTGGACTTCGATTTCGGCAGTGTCATTGTGGGCGGTGAAGTCCCGCGGCAGGGTTGAGATGGTTTGTACGGATTTTAGAACCCCATGTTGGAGATCAACCGTCATGGTATTGACGGTGGACTTGAGTTCATCGACCACGTAGGCAAATTTGCCGTTTGGATGCAGGGCGAAGTGCCTGGGGCCGGAACCGGGTTCGACTTTGGCGAAGGGCGGGTCGTTCGGCGACAACGCGCCTTTTTCGGCATCGAAGCGGTATACCAGCAGTTGATCGAGGCCCAGGTCGGCTGCAACAGCGAACCGGTTGTCGGGTGTGACTTCGATCCAGTGGGCGTGAGGGCCTTCCTGGCGCTCGTGATTGGGGCCAGAGCCGGCATGTTGCACAACAGAAGACGCTTCTCCCAGATGGCCATCTTTCAGAATTGGAAAAACGGCGACGCTGCCGCCGGTGTAGTTGGCCACCAGGACGAACTTTCCGGTTCTATCGAGCGCGATGTAGCAGGGGTCGGCACCGTGGGAGGCGACTTCGTTGAGAAAGGTCAGCTTGCCAGTTTTGGCATCCACGGAAAACGCACTGACGCCGCCGCTAGCCTTGCCCTCGTATTTGTCGACCTCATTCACGGCATAGAGGAAATGCCCGCTCGTGTTGGCGGTCACGAACGATGGATTCGTGGTTGCCGCAGCCAGCCCGAGCGATGTCATCTTGCCGCTGGTCGGATCGTAATCGTAGGCGTAAATCCCTTTGCTCTCGCCTGTGGTGTAGGTGCCGATGTAGGCGATGTATTTGGATGTGGCGGACGGGTCGGCTGCAAGGGCGGGAGTTGCGAGTATCGCGAGCACGGCTGCGAAGATGAGGGAGGCGACGAAGTGATTGTGGCGCATGGTTTCTCAACTTTCCATATTGCGATTGCGGGCTCCATTCACTGTAACAAACAGACCGCGATGGCACCGAAACCACGCTAATTTTTCCTTGAGGAGGCACGCTCGGAAACAGGGCGGTTACGCCACAGCTGAAGCGGTGGCCTGGTCCGAATCTTGATCAAGCCACGCTCTGCCAGCCATCGAGAAATCCAGACGGGACGTACTCCATCGTTCTAATTGGGCAAAACAGTGAAAATCCCGCCCGTCGGCAGATTTTCGGTTGCAATTCGAACATCTATACAGTTAAACCCGATTGGGCAACGGCACGGCACACGGCATTGATTTCGCTAGCCACCTGACCCCAGGTGCGCTGTGCTGTCAGACTCAACGCCTCCGGACTCCAGTTGCGGTCCAGAGCCTCAGCTAGGCCCCGTGCTAAATGCTCGACGTCCCCCGCCCGCACCAAAATTCCAGTTTGGTGACTCACTAGCTCGGGTACACCTCCTACGTTGCTAGCCACGACCGGGCGACCGCAGGCAAGCGCCTCAATCACCGCATTTGGACACCCTTCGGAATAACTGGGGAGGCAAAATACATCTGCGGCCGCAATCCATCGCGCAATCTTCGCGGCATCCATAGCCCCCAAGAAACTAATTCTTCCCTTCAAGTGAGGGTCCGACGCACGCCGAAGCAATTCTCCGCCAAGCGGTCCCTCGCCGATACAGACCACCCTTAGATTCGGACG
>JAYWAL010000121.1:0-63428 GCA_043782485.1 Acidobacteriaceae bacterium
TGCACGCCAGAGGCCGTTCCGCACAAAAGGCTCAAACTGCGAAACCCTTGTGGCTAGAGCCATTTGGCGGGGAGCGTCAGCGGTCGACAGAGGCCCGCAGCACCCTGCTACAATGCAGAATTCTTCCTACTTATGGCGATCCTACATCCCTTCCGCGCTCTCCGCTACGACCCCACCCTGGTTCAACCGCAACTGGCTGTGACCCAGCCTTACGACAAAATCACCCCCGCCATGCAGGAAAAGTACTACAAGGCCAGCCCCTACAATCTGGTGCGGATCATCCTGGGTAAGGCGGAAGCCGCAGATGGCGACGGATCGAACGTCTACACGCGAGCGGCGCAGTGGTTTACGGACTGGCGCAAGACTGGGGTGCTGAAGCCGGACTCCGAGCCTTGTTTTTACACTTATACGCAGTCGTTTACAGTGCCCGGTAGTGATGTGAAGGCGGAACGGCGGGGCTTGATTGCGGCGGGGCAGATCGAAGAGTACGGCGCGGGGGTCGTCTTCCGGCATGAACAGACGTTGGCCAAGCCGAAGAGCGACCGCTTGAACCTATTACGGGCCACGAAAGCGCATTTCGGCCACATTTTCATGCTCTATTCGGACGCCGGGGAGGTGGATGCGCTGTTGGCATCGCCCAAGGCGCCAGACATTGAACTGGTGGATGAGTATGAAGTCACACACCGGGTCTGGAAGGTTTCCGACTCGAAGGTGATTGCGGCGGTGCAGGAGAAGATGCGCGAGCAGCGACTCATTATTGCGGACGGGCATCATCGGTATGAAACGTCTTTAAATTATCGTAACGAGCGCCGCGCCGCCACCAGCGGCCAGGGACCTGCTCCTTACGACTCAGTCATGATGACGCTGGTGAATATGAACAGCCCGGGCATGGTGATTCTGCCCACGCACCGCGTCGTGCATGGGTTGGCTGCGTTTTCCGTGGAGAAGTTTGTGGAAGACGCGCGGAAGCACTTCAGCGTGGAAGAAGTGGTGCCGACGATTTCCGCCGCGCACGCTACCGCAGTACTGCGCGAGTCTGGGAAGTGCAACACGGCGCTGATCGCCGTAACGGCGACGCGGGCGTTTTTGCTGCATTCGCCGAAATCGGTAGGAACGCCGGTGTTCACGGGCTTTTCCTTGCGGCAGCAAGCGCTGGACGTGGTGCAGCTACACAAGGGGCTGCTCGAAGGGGTGCTGGGGCTTTCCGAGGAGTCGATTCGGAACCAGGAAAACTTGAGCTACCTTCGCGATACAGGCGAGGCCATTGCTCGGGCGCGCAACGGAGCGAACGTAACGTTCCTGATGAATCCCTGCCGCATGGAACAGGTGCGGGATATTGCCTTTGCGGGCGAGGTGCTGCCGCAGAAATCAACCGACTTTTTTCCGAAGATGTTGGACGGTTTGACCATCTATGCGGTGGACTAGGCGGCTTCAGGCGCTTACGGCGACGGCCGGAATGCTGTTGTGCCCAGCCGTGGCCCAGGACCAACACATTCAGGACAAGCGGATTACCGTCTTTTCTCCTCAGACCAGCTTTGCCCTGCCCGTGGTTGAACGCGACGGGCACGACTATGTTGGGCTAGTGGAAGTCCTCGAGCCCATGGGCAGCGTCACCGCCACCAAGGACGGAACCAAGTGGAGGCTGCGCTTCGACCTGCGAGATTCCGAGTTCCTTAACGGGCAAACACAGGCAAAACTTCAGGGCAAGAACTTCACCCTGAGCGCGCCATTTCGCCTGGAGAATGGGCGCGGACTAGTGCCCATTTCCGGTCTCGGGACACTGGTTCAGGAAGTAACCGGAACCAAGCCTGTCGTCTTCCATGAAGAATCACGGCGGCTGTTCGTGGGAAAAGTTGCGGTGCGGTTCAAGATTGAGATGGGGATTGAGAAGGGGAAAGACTCGCCCCCAACATTAGTGTTGACGTTCACCTCGCCCGTAAGCCCGACCATCGCCAGCGAACCGGGCAAAGTACGGCTAACGTTTACCCGCGAGCCGATTCTGCCTCCGCCCGCGGTTTACGTTCGCTTCGACGATCCGGTGATCACGACCGCGCAGTACGAGGAAGCGAACGGCGTGGCCACATTGACAGTGTTCAGCTCGGCACCTCTGCTGGGAAGCTTTAGCAACGAAGGACGAACGCTGACCTTGAGTCGGGCACCGCAGGCTCGCGCCGCCGACGCGCCTGTGGTGTCCACTCCCGCTACGGCGCCTTTAGCCTCGGGCACGGTGGAGGTTCCCACTGTGCCGCCTGGATCGCCACCTGCATCGCTACCTGGCGTGCCTCCACCGATAGCCTCTCCTCTTGAGAGCGGCCTACGACACTTTTTTGCCGTGATCGATGCCGGACACGGCGGGGCCGAGCGGGGTGCAGGGCTCAGCGATCAACTGGCGGAAAAAGATGTCTGCCTGAGTTTTGCGCGCCATTTACTGAAGGAGCTGCAAGGCCGGGGTATTTCCGCGCTAATTCTGCGAGATGCCGATGCCACCCTATCGCTCGATCAGCGGGCGTCGCTGGCGAATTCCGCGCACCCGGCCATTTATATTGCACTCCACGCGGCATCGCAGGGGCAAGGCGTCAGGATTTACACGGCTCTCCTGCCTTATAGCGGCAATGCCGTAGGCGCGTTCCAGCCGTGGGAGGCCGCCCAGGGTCCTTACGTTCGCATGGCAGTGGCGGCAGCGACGAGTGTAGCCGCCGAACTGCGCAAGCACGACATTAAAGCGCGGGTTCTTTCCGCGCCGTTGCGACCGCTGAACAACGTAGTGGCTGCCGCCCTAGCCATTGAGGTGGCGTCGCCAGACGACGACCTGGCGGATTTGGTCGCCCCCAACTATCAGCAATCGGTAGCAGCGGGTGTCGCCGATGGTATTGCCCTTGTCCGACCGCAACTGGAGGCGGGACGATGATCCCGCGTCATTTGAAGATTGGTGTGGCCGTGCTTCTGGCAGCCGTGCTGGGCCTGAGCGGGTATATGTGGCGGCTGAAGCGCCACGCAGCCCGCGCACCGGTGGCGGCGGAGTCTGCGCACGTCGCGCCTCCTTCCAACGGTCCGAAAGAAGAAGTTACGCTTTATGTGGCCTACGACGACCCAGGAATTTTGGTAGCGCGCGGGGCTTCGATTCCCTTACCGCAGGGGCGTCAGGAGCGAGCCCAAGAGGTCTTGCAAGCCCTTTTGGCGCGGTATCTGGAAGAAGAGTCGCCGCATCCCATTCCGGCGAAGTCGGAGATTCGCAACGTTTATTTGGTCGATCCCGGTCTGGCGGTGATCGACACAAATTCGGTCTTTGCGGATGAGCACCGATCGGGAGTTCTGGTTGAGGAACTGACGGTTATTTCCCTAGTGCAGACGCTCACCGCCAACGTTCCCGGCATCAATCGGGTGAAGATTCTGGTGGATGGCAAGGAGCGGGAGACCTTGGCGGGCCATGCCGACCTTTCCAACTTGTTGGACGCCGCCAACGTGCAACAGGTGGCCGAACAGCTGAAGGCCGTCAGGTGAACCGCTGCTACAATCGTCGCCTATGATTTATCGCTCCGATAATCGCACGCCGGACCAAATGCGCCCGGTCAAGCTAATCCCTGATTTTATTTCCACCGCCGAAGGTTCGGTGCTGATTGAGGTGGGTAACACGCGCGTGATTTGCACCGCCAGCGTGGAAGAGTCCGTGCCCAAGTTTATGAGCGGCCGCGGCAAGGGCTGGATCACCAGTGAATATGCCATGCTGCCTCGCTCCACGCTCACCCGCACGCCACGGGAATCCACGAAAGGCCGACCCAGCGGACGGTCGCAGGAGATTCAGCGTCTGATCGGACGGTCGCTGCGGGCGATCACTGATCTGTCGAAGCTGGGCGAACGCACGCTCTTTGTAGATTGCGACGTGATTCAGGCCGATGGCGGCACGCGCACGGCTTCGATCACCGGAGCTTTTGTCGCCGTAAGTCTGGCGATGCAAAAGCTGCTGGAAGCCGGCACGCTCAGGAGTTCTCCACTGCGAGACTTCGTGGCCGCTACCAGCGTGGGCATTGTGGACGGAGAAATTCTGCTGGATCTTTGCTATGAGGAAGACTCGCGAGCCGATACGGACATGAATTTCGTCATGACGGGCGCGGGCAAGCTGGTGGAAGTGCAGGCCACGGCGGAACAGAATCCCTACGAGGAACAGCAACTGCTGAAGATGATTGCCCTGGCGCGGAAAGGCGTGGAAGGGCTGATTGAGCAGCAGAAGGTGGTCCTGAAGTCCGGGGCTCCGCTCAAATAGTTTGTCGGAAAATAAGAACTCCGCCACAGAGTTCGCAGTGCGGCGTAAGCTTGCTGAGTCTATTGGTTCGGTTGCTAGTGATCTCTTCCTGTTAGGTCTCTACTGTTAGGTTCTGCTGGCAGGTATTTAAAGCGCAGTCGCGAGGATGAAAAGGTTGAGCAGACACAATCCGAACGCGGGAAGCGCGGCATATGCTGGATCGTGAATTCGGTAACGAGTAATGACGGCGAGAAACATCATCGTAGCCAGACCGCCAGCGGACAACAGCAGCAAAGGACGATAGAAACTTCCAATGCCGATACCCAGGCAGGCTGCCACCTGCAAAGTCCCTGTGAGCACGCGGAAGCGAGACAGACGGTAACGCTCGAATTCGCTAACCATTTTGGATGTAAACAGACAGGTCATGCCGTACCAGAAAAACAAAACAATTGTGATAGCCTTCGCGATTAAGGTAGAGAAGAACAGCATCCTCATATCCTATGGGATCTGGTCGGCTGCTGCCCAAAACACTTTCGACAGCCAGAACGGAGAATCATGCAAACTGTAGTCGCTTTTTTTCAGATTGTGGTCGCCCTCGGTCTTTTGAACGTTTGGCTCCTCCGTTTTCGTCAAAGCACGGCTTACCGTGGCGGCGAGGCCCGCTCCATGCCCGAAGAATTCGCTGTCTATGGGCTTCCGCCGTGGTCTACCTATGTAATCGGAATCCTCAAAGTCGCTTCGGCGCTGTGCTTAATTGCGGGAATTTGGATTCCTCGAATTGTCTTGCCAGCTGCTCTACTCGTTTGTGTTCTGATGCTAGGAGCGTTGGCGATGCATTTGAAGGTCCGAGATCCGTTGAAGAAATCGCTGCCTGCACTTGTCATGCTGACTTTCAGCGTGATCATCGCATGGGGTTCAATCCACTGACTGGCAACCTGCCTTGCTCGCTGCCCTTCAAGACTCACGCCTGAACACATGTTCACGGCGCCCATCATATTACAATGGACAGATAACCTGAGACGGGCAGACAGCGTTCTACGATTCCCGACATCCCCAACTACCACGGAGACATGAAATGAAGCTTACGCCGGGCAAACTTGCAGGTCTGAAGGCAGTATCCAACGAACGCGGCGTGATTGCCGCAGCCGCCATGGACCAGCGCGGCTCGCTACAAAAATCTCTCGCCAAGGAAAAAGGCGCGGACATCACCGACTTCATGATGGAGGAGTTCAAGATTCTGGTGACAGAGATTCTGACGCAGCATGCCAGCGCGATTCTTCTCGATCCGGAGTGGGGCATCCCAGCTTCAAAGAAGCGTGCCAAGGGTGCCGGGCTGATTATGGCCTATGAAAAGACGGGATACGACAAGACTACGCCAGGACGCCTGGGTGACCTGCTCGACCACTGGTCGGTACGCCGCATCAAGGAATTGAATGCGGATTGCCTGAAGATTCTCCTGTACTATTCGCCCACCGACAAGAAGGAAATCAACGACGTGAAGCACGCCTGGGTCGAGCGCCTGGGCGACGAATGCCGAGCCAATGATATTCCGTTTTTCCTGGAATTTATCGTCTACGAAGAAGGGCTCGACGAGAAGACTGTCGAATACGCCACGAAGAAACCGATGCTGGTCATGGAAGCCATGCGCGAGTTCAACAAAGACCGCTACGGCGTGGACGTGATGAAGGTGGAAGTGCCCATTGCCATGCAGTTCGTGGAAGGGACGAAGAGCTTCAAGGGCGCGAAGGCGTACACCAAGCAAGAAGCCAAAGACCTGTTCCAGAAAGCTTCGGCGGTTGCCACCAAGCCGTTTATTTATCTTTCGGCGGGCGTAAGCAATCCGGAATTTAGCGAAACGCTGGAGCTGGCGGCGGAATCCGGTGTTAAGTTCAACGGCGTTCTCTGCGGGCGCGCCACCTGGAAAGAAGGCATTCCCGTGTACGCCAAGCAGGGAGCGGCCGCGTTTAAGCAATGGCTGGAAACCGAAGGCGTCAAGAACATCCAGAACGTGAATGAGCGCCTGAAGGCGGCTACGCCGTGGACAGGAATGTATTCTTAGTGTTGCCTCTGCCTAGGGACGGCCGCGACTGGCCGTCCTTTTTCGCAGCGGTTGGCAAGTTGCAGCTGTTAGCAAGTCATTTGATCGGATAGCAGGTTAGCCGAAAGCCTTTGGCATCCCGAGTTGTCAATCGGACCTGGCTGTACTTCCTCCTTTCGTTCCATCCCTGTGCAAAACAGCCCTAACGGAAAACCCAGCGAAATGTTTTAATAGACGGGAACTTCCCTTTTGCAGCGGCATCCAATAACCACCAAAGGCTGAGCCTCGGGCAGGTGAGGCATTGATAAGGAATTTTGCGGAGGAACGATGGCGACGGTGACGGCGGCGAGCGCACAGCAACTGGACACACTTTGCATCAATACGATTCGCACCTTATCCATGGACGCGGTGCAGCAAGCGAACTCCGGGCATCCGGGTACGCCGATGGGCATGGCGCCGGTGGCTTACGAGCTGTGGCAGGAACATTTGGCCTACGACCCGCAGGATGCGGCTTGGCCGAATCGCGACCGGTTTGTGCTCTCAATTGGGCATGCGTCAATGTTGTTGTACTCGATGCTGCATTTGACGGGCGTGAAGCAGTTGGACGCCGGTAACAGGCCGTCGGACAAGCTGTCCGTGCCGCTCGACGATATCAAGCGCTTTCGGCAGCTGGACAGCCGGTGTCCGGGGCATCCGGAGTACCGCTGGACTTCCGGGGTGGAAACGACGACCGGGCCTCTAGGGCAGGGCGTGGCTAACAGCCTTGGTATGGCGATTGCCGAGCGCTGGTTGGCGAAGCATTTCAACCGCCCGGGTTTTGAACTTTTTAATTACAACGTCTACGCGCTGTGCGGCGATGGCGACATGATGGAGGGTATCTCGAGTGAAGCGGGGTCGCTGGCGGGACACTTGAAGCTGGGGAACCTGTGCTGGATTTACGACAGCAACCGCATCACGATTGAGGGCAGCACCGATCTCGCGTTCAACGACGACGTGGCGGGGCGGTTTGCCAGCTACGGGTGGAATGTGGCGCATGTGGCCGACGCCAATGATACGACCGCACTGGGTGCGGCGATCCGGTCGTTCCAAGCTGATAATTCGCGTCCGACCATGATTATTGTGAACAGCCATATTGGTTATGGCGCGCCAACGAAGCACGACACGAAAGAGGCGCACGGCGAACCGCTGGGTGAAGACGAGATCAAGGGCGCGAAGAAGTTCTACGGCTGGCCGGAAGACGCGAAGTTTCTGGTGCCCGATGGCGTGCGCGAGCATTTCCAGGAAGGCATTGGCAAGCGCGGAGCCGGCTTGCGCGCAAAGTGGAATTCATTGCGCGACGCTTACGCCGAGCAGTTTCCTGATCTGGCAAGGCAGCTCGACTTGATGCTGAAGCGCGAGCTTCCTGATGGCTGGGACAAGGGCCTGCCGGCGTTCCCCGCTGATGCTAAGGGCATGGCTGGGCGCGATGCTTCCGGCAAAGCTTTGAATGTCCTGGCGCAAAACGTACCTTGGCTGATGGGCGGTGCTGCGGATCTTGCGCCTTCCACCAAGACTCGGCTGACGGCTTCCGATGCCGGAGATTTCCAGGCGGACAACTACGGTGGGCGCAATATGCACTTCGGCATTCGCGAGCACGTGATGGCGGCGATTCTGAATGGCATGTCGTTGAGCCATATCCGGGCTTACGGCTCGGGTTTCCTCATCTTCAGCGACTACGCGCGGCCTTCGATTCGGCTGAGCGCGATCATGGAGATTCCAGCGATCCACGTGTTCACCCACGATTCGATTGGCGTTGGCGAAGACGGTCCGACCCATCAGCCGATTGAACAGCTGGCCTCGTTGCGGGCGATTCCAGGGATGCACACGTTTCGTCCAGGCGATGCCAACGAAATGGTGGAGGCCTGGAAAGTCGTGATGAAGTTCAAGCATGAACCGGCCTTGATTTTAGCTTCGCGCCAGCCGATTCCGGTCTTGGATCGCACGAAGTATGCGGCGGCATCGGGCGCGGCCAAAGGCGGGTATGTGCTGGCCGAAGCCGAAGGCGGAAAGCCTGAAGTGATTCTGATCGCCAGCGGCACAGAAGTTACCCTTTGCATCGAGGCTTACGAGAAACTGAAAGCCGAGGGCGTGAAGGCGCGGGTTGTGAGTCTGCCCTGCTGGGAATTGTTTGCGGCACAGGACCAGAGCTATCGCGATTCCGTTTTGCCGCCTTCCATTAGGGCCCGTGTGGCCGTGGAAATGGCTTCGACTTTTGGCTGGGAGCGGTATGTCGGGCTCGAAGGCAAAGTGATCGGCATGCGGACGTTTGGCGCTTCGGCTCCCTTGAAGGACCTGCTCAAGCATTTCGGCTTCACGGTGGAAGCGGTGATAGCGGCGGCTAAAGACGTGATAGCGAAGGGGCGATAGATGATCGTCATTGGCTCCGACCACGCGGGATTTGAACTCAAGCAGCAGTTGATTCCGGTGATTCAGGAACTGGGATACGAAGTGCTTGACGTGGGCACCGATTCGACGGCGGCTGTCGATTATCCCGACTTCGCGGCCAAGGTGGGTCATGCCGTTTTGGAGGGCCGGGCCGAACGTGGCGTTCTGATTTGCGGGAGCGGGGTTGGGGCATCGGTGGCGGTGAACAAGCTGCACGGCATCCGCGGCGGGATTTGCCACGACACGTACTCGGCACACCAGGGGGTTGAGCACGACGATATGAACGTGCTGGTGCTGGGGTCGCGGGTGGTGGGCGTGGCGTTGGCTTCAGAGTTGGTGCGGGCGTATCTGCCGGCAAAGTTCACGGGCGAAGAGCGACATGTGCGGCGGTTGAATAAAGTGTTGGCTTTGGAACGAGAAGGGTGAATGGTTGTATGGGTAGGTGCCTCGATCGAGCGAGTTCGCAAGCGCGCAGGGTCAATGGAGGAGCAGGAGTCCTTCGACTCCGAGATACCTTTACTTGGTGAACGTATCTCTCCGCTCAGGATGACAGCGTTTCAGGGGTCAGAGTTTTGGAATTGAAAGAGGTGTTGTTATGAATCCGATTACGGAACTTCAGAAGCAGGACGCAACGTCGAAGACCATGAACCCGTTGCAACAATTGCTCGGCTACGGGCAGTCGGTTTGGCTTGATTTTATCCGGCGCAACCTCATCACCAGCGGCGATTTGAAGAAGCACATTGACTACGATGGGTTGCGCGGGATGACCTCGAACCCGGCCATCTTCGAAAAAGCGATTGGCGCGGGCACGGACTATGCCGACTTCCTGCAATCGCTTGACGGGAAAGACGATCTCGACGCCAAGGCGCGCTACGAACTCCTGGCCATTCGCGACATCCAAGACGCCGCGGACCTGCTGAAGCCGGTCTATGAAAGTAGCAAAAAGCGAGACGGCTACATCAGCCTCGAAGTCTCTCCGTACCTCGCCCGCGAAACGCAGGCTACACTGGCCGAAGCTCGACGCCTCTGGAAGTCGGTCAACCGTCCTAACGTGATGATCAAAGTGCCCGGAACCGCAGAAGGGCTTCCGGCCATCGAACAACTGACCAGCGAAGGCATGAACATCAACATTACTTTGCTCTTCGCGCAGGACGTGTACGAAAAAGTAGCGGAAGCCTACGTCGCAGGTCTCGAGAAATTTGCCGCCAGCGGCGGCGATCTGAGCCGTGTTGCCAGCGTAGCCAGCTTTTTCATTAGCCGGATCGACGCCGCCATCGACGGGCAACTCAACGAACAACTGAAGACCGCGACCGAACCGGCGCAGCAGACGCTGCTTAAAGGCCTGCTCGGCAAAGTGGCCATAGCCAACGGCAAACTCACCTACCAAAGCTATCTGAAGATCTTCGGCGGCCCGCGCTGGGAAAAGCTCGCCGCCAAAGGCGCGCAAACGCAACGCGTACTCTGGGCCAGCACCGGCACCAAAGACCCCAAGTACTCCGATGTTCTTTATATCGAAGAACTCATCGGCCCTGACACGGTCAACACCATCCCTCCGGCGACCTTCGATGCCTTCAAAGACCACGGCAAGCTGCGCAACAGCCTGACAGAAGACATCCCCGGCGCCACCAAGACTATGGCGGATCTGGCGAAAGCCGGCATCGTCATGAAGTCCGTCACTGACAAGCTCACCGACGATGCCGTGCAGCTGTTCAACGACGCCTTCGACAAGCTGTTGATCGCCGTGGAGAAAAGCACGAAGCAGCCAGCGCGCACCATTAACGCGCAGACCTATACCGCGCCCGACGCTCTGGCGAAACCCATCAAGGTCGCCGTCGATGGCTGGCGCGCCGGAGGCAAAGTCCGCCGACTCTGGGAGAAAGACGCCTCTCTCTGGAGCGGCACCGACGAAGGCAAATGGCTCGGCTGGCTCGGTATTGTCGACGAGCAAATCGCCAACCTCCAGAAACTCGTCGACCTTGGCGCCGAAGCCAAAACCTCTGGTGCCCCGCAGGCTCTGCTTCTCGGCATGGGCGGTTCCAGCCTGTGCCCCGAGGTCCTAAAGATGACCTTCGGCAAAATCGCCGGAAGCCCGGAATTGTTTGTTCTCGATTCCACCGACCCGGCCCAAGTCCGCGCCACGCAAGCCAAGGCCGACATGGCCAAGAGCCTATTCATCGTCTCCAGCAAATCCGGCTCTACGCTCGAACCCAACATCTTCAAGCAGTATTTCTTCGAGCAATCGGGCAAGGCGGGCAGCCGCTTCCTCGCCGTCACCGATCCCGGCTCCAAAATGCAGCAAGTCGCTGAAGCCGACAAGTTCAAGCACACCTTTGCTGGTGACCCGTCGATTGGCGGTCGCTATTCGGCCCTGTCAAATTTCGGCATGGTCCCGGCCGCTGTAATGGGCCTCGACGTCAAGAAGTTCCTCGTGCGCACCAAGGAAATGGTTTCCGCCTGCGCGCCGAGCGCCTCAATTGAAGGCAATCCCGGCGCCATGCTGGGTATCGTTCTTGGAACGGCTGCCAAGAATGGCCGCGACAAAGTCACCATCGTTACCTCGCCGGGAATTTCCGATCTCGGCGCGTGGCTTGAACAACTTCTCGCCGAGTCCACTGGCAAGGAAGGCAAAGGTATCATCCCAGTCGACCGCGAGAAGCTGGGCGCGCCGGAAGTCTACGGCGCCGATCGCGTATTCGCCTATCTCCGTCTGTCAGCTGAACCCGACGCAAGCGTCAACGCCAAGCTGACGGCCCTAGAAAACGCCGGTCATCCCGTCATCCGCATCGTCCTCGGCGATACCTACGAAATTGGCCAGGAATTCTTCCGCTGGGAAATCGCCACCGCCGTGGCTGGTTCCGTTATCGGAATCAATGCCTTCAACCAACCCGATGTCGAAGCCAGCAAAATCGTCACCAAGGACCTGACCTCGGAATACGAGAAAACTGGCTCCCTGCCCGCTGAGACGCCCATTTTCGCCGATGGTGGCGTAAAACTCTTCACCGACCCCGCCAATGCCGAGGCACTCACCAAAGCCGCGGGCGAGAAGTCCCTGGTTGGCTATCTCAAGGCACACCTCAACCGCATCAGCGCGGGCGACTACTTCGCCTTGCTCGGTTACGTGGAGATGAATGACGCGCACGAAACAACGCTGCAAGGTATCCGCCACGCCGTGCGCGACAAGAAAAAATCTGCCACGTGTCTCGGCTTTGGTCCGCGCTTCCTGCACTCCACCGGCCAGGCCTACAAGGGCGGACCCAACTCGGGGGTGTTCCTGCAGATTACGTGCGATGATGGCAACGACCTGCAAGTCCCCGGCCAGAAGTACACTTTCGGAGTAGTCAAGGCAGCGCAAGCTCGGGGCGACTTCCAGGTTCTTGCCGACCGCAAGCGTAGGGCGTTGCGCGTGCATCTGGGCGCGGATGTGAATGCCGGACTGGCGTTACTGGCGAAGGCGGTTAGTCTGGCGTTGGCGTAAGCCTGAAGACGACGCGGACATGAGTGTCCGCTCCACATAGACTTTTGCAACATTTTTAAGGAGCAGCAATGCAACTCGGAATGGTGGGTCTGGGCAAAATGGGCGCGAACATGACGCGTCGTATGCTGCGGGGTGGTCACGAACTAGTGGTCTCTGATTTAAGCGCTGATGCCGTGAAGGGCCTCGTAGGCGAAGGCGCCGTCGGTTCAACCTCCCTGGACGAATTCGTAGGGAAGCTCAAAGCCCCGCGCGCCGCCTGGATCATGGTTCCCGCTGGCGATCCCACGGAAAAGACCGTGCAAGCCCTCGCCGACCGCATGCAATCCGGCGACACGATCATCGACGGTGGCAACTCCTACTTCAAAGACGACATCCGCCGCGCGAAACAACTCCAGTCAAAAGGCATCAACTACGTCGACGTGGGCACCAGCGGCGGCGTTTGGGGTATTGACCGCGGCTACTGCATGATGATCGGCGGCCCCAAAGACGCCGTTCAACGCCTCGATCCTATTTTCAAAACGCTGGCTCCCGGCAGCGGCGACATTGGCCGCACGCCGGGACGCGAGAAGGTTACGGGAAGCACAGCCGAAGACGGCTACATCCATGCTGGCCCCTCTGGCGCGGGGCACTTTGTGAAAATGGTGCACAACGGCATCGAGTACGGCATGATGCAGGCCTATGCCGAAGGCTTCGACATCTTCAAGAATGCCGACAGCAAAGAACTGCCCGAGGAGCACCGTTTTACCCTGAACCTTCCTGACATAGCTGAAGTCTGGCGGCGAGGCAGCGTGGTCAGTTCCTGGCTGCTTGACCTTACTGCCATGGCGCTCCTCGAAAATCCCACGCTCTCCGAATACACCGGCTTCGTGCAGGATTCGGGCGAAGGCCGCTGGACCATCCAGGCGGCCCTGGAAGAAGCGGTCCCCGCGGAAGTCTTGACGGCGGCGCTCTACACGCGCTTCCGCTCGCGTCAGGACCACACCTTCGCGGAGAAGATGCTCTCCGCCATGCGCCAGAAGTTTGGCGGCCACATCGAACAGGGCAAGCGCTAAATTCTGTTTCAATAAATCTCACAACGGAGCGTGGCATGGCGGAAGCATCCGCAACAGCGGGAAACGGCGAGCGCATCGGCAAGCTTGGTGACCCGTGTGTAATGGTGATTTTTGGCGCGGCCGGAGACCTAACCCGGCGCAAGCTGATTCCCGCGCTCTACAACCTGGCCAAGCAGCAACTGCTCTCGCGCGAGTTCGCCATTGTGGGCGTGGCGCGCAATGAGATGTCAACCGACGAGTTTCGCAAGAAAATGTCGGAAGACATCAAGCAGTTCGCCACCACACAGAACGTCGATACGGACCTGTGGGAATGGTTCGAAAAGCGTCTTTACTATTTGACTGGCGACTTCGGTGATAAAACCCTGTTCCAGAAGTTGAGCGATCTCCTCAAGCAGGTAGACCAGGACCACACCACCCACGGCAACCATTTTTATTACATGGCGACGGCGCCGGATTACTTCGGGTCTATCGTCGACAGCCTGGCTGAAGTGGGTCTCATGAACGAAGACTCAGGCTGGCGGCGCGTCATTGTCGAAAAACCCTTTGGCCGCGATCTTGAATCAGCCGAGGCGCTGAACCGGCAACTCTTGAAGGCCGCCAAGGAAACCCAGATTTACCGCATCGACCACTACCTCGGCAAGGAAACCGTCCAGAACATTCTGGCATTGCGTTTCGCCAATGGCATTTTCGAGCCCATCTGGAACCGCCGCTACATCGATCATGTACAGATTTCCGTGGGTGAAACGGTCGGCGTTGAAGGCCGAGGCGGCTACTACGAGCAATCCGGCGCCCTACGCGATATGGTGCCTAATCACATCATGCAGCTCATCAGCCTCATCGCCATGGAGCCGCCCATTTCGTTCGAAGCGAATGTTCTCCGCGACGAACAGGCCAAGGTCCTTCACGCCATCCAGCCGCTTACCGGAGAGGAAGTCCTCACCAAAACCGTCCGCGGTCAGTACGGCGACGGAGATGTGGGCGGCCAGCACGTCCCCGCCTACCGCAACGAGCCTTCCGTCGCCCCCGACTCGCGTACAGAAACCTTCGTCGCCATGAAACTGGCCATCGACAACTGGCGCTGGGCGGGAGTTCCATTTTACGTGCGCAGCGGCAAACGCATTGCCGCCCGCAACACGCATGTCGTCATCCAGTTCCGCCGGGCACCGCTGATTCTGTTCCGCGATACTTCCATCGAATCGTTGATGCCCAACCAACTTGTGCTCCACATTCAACCGGAGGAAGGCATCTCGCTTCGCTTCGCCGCGAAGGTACCCGGCCCCTCCATGCGCCTGGGTGCGGTCGATATGGATTTCGAATACGCCGACTACTTCGGCGTCCAGCCCAGTACCGGCTACGAGCGCCTCCTGCACGACTGCATGGTGGGGGATGCTACCCTATTCCAGCGTGCTGATATGGTGGAGGCGGGCTGGAGCATCGTCACTCCGCTGCTGGACGTCTGGAAAGCCCTTCCGCCGCGCAACTTCCCGAACTACGCATCAGGAAGCTGGGGCCCTAAGGAAGCCGACGAATTGCTCACCAAAGACGGCCGGACGTGGAGGAATTTCGAAAAGTGATTCTTGCCGGAGATGTCGGTGGCACCAACGCGCGTCTGGCGCTTTATGAGGTACGGGCCGGGAAGTTAGAACAAGTTACGGAAACCGTCTACCCTAGCCGCCAGCACAGCGGATTGGATGAGATCGTGGCCAAATTCGCCGCGCAAATCGCTCCGGGGCAAAAGCCGGAGGCCGCCTGCTTTGGCATCGCGGGTCCGGTTGTTCATGGACGCTCGGAAACTTCCAACTTGCCCTGGGTGGTCGAGTCCGCGCAGTTGGCACAGGAACTCTCCCTCCAGCGCGTCCAGCTCATCAACGATCTGGAAGCCAACGCCTGGGGCATCGCCACGCTCAGCGGCGACGATCTGGTTAGCCTCAACCAAATTCAGGGCCAGCCGCTCGGCAACCAAGCCGTGGTCTCGGCGGGAACCGGCCTGGGCGAAGCCGGACTCTATTGGGATGGCCAGCAGCATCACGTCTTCGCCTGCGAAGGCGGCCACGCGGATTTCGCTCCTCGCAATGAAATTGAAATGCAGCTCCTGCACTACCTCATGGCCCGTTTCGGCCACGTCAGCTACGAACGCATTTTGTCCGGCCCTGGCCTGGTCAATGTCTTCAATTTTCTCCGCGATACAGGCCATGGACGCCCCGAGCCATGGCTCCTGGAAGAAATGACCGCCTCTGATCCCGCCGCCGCCATCTCCCGCGCCGCCATGGCCGCAACCTGCCCACTCTGCGAGCAGGCGCTCGACCTCTTCATCTCGATTTACGGCGCTGAGGCCGGAAATCTGGCTCTCAAGGTCATGGCTACCGGCGGCGTCTATCTCGGCGGAGGCATCGCACCCAAAATTCTGAGCAAGCTCAAAGGCCCGCTCTTCCTGGATGCCTTCCGTAGCAAAGGCCGCCTGCAACGCGTTCTCGAAGGCATTCCCGTAAGTGTCATCACGAACGATAAAACCGCCCTACTTGGCGCAGCGCGATGCGCGCAAGTCACGGCCTAGCAACTGAGTGAAGCCGTCAAGTGGAGACATTCGGGGCACAACTGCGACTCGTATCAAGGCATGGCTTCGCCCGCGCCACAAGTGCTATATTGGCAGCCAGCCTTTAGGTGCTGGAAAGTCAAATTCTGGCTTCACCGCACCCTGCCAGACACTCCCGCTTCGGGACGGGTGTAGAGTCTATGACGACGCAAGGCGCATTCACTTTTCTCATCGCCATCCAATTCGTGGTTGTCGCTTGCCATGATCTGGTTGAAATTCCCGGCTGGACCCACTCAAGTCAAATACAGGCGGTTCTGGGAAAACGCACCTTATGGATGGTCACACTTGTCAATTCCATATTTCCGGCTGTCGCAGTGGCGTTGGCGTTTTGGTTTTGGAAGCGCCCCAAACCGATTTTCGTAGATTGCTATTGGCTAATGTATTGCGGAATTGCAGTTTTTTCAGCAATCGTGATGTGGTATTTGCCGTATTTCTTCGGTGCCAGCGAACAGAAGCAGGGCGAATATCGCAAGTTTTACCAGGGCACGCGCCAAGTTCTGCCCGCGCGCGGAGACAATCCGCGTCCGAATCTGCTGCACGTGCTCTTTCACGTCGTCTTCGTGATTACATTCTGTCTGGCGCTGCTGATGAACATCCGAGGTTCGTAAAGACCCGGCGACTCAGACTCTTGCACCGCCGCGATTCTGGTAAGATCGGGTTCCGGTCCCCAGCAAAACCCAGTAGGCGTCGGAGCCAGACAACGTTCCCTGCACAACAGGCTTACAATTTCAGAAGGAGATTTCCATGGCCAAGAGCGTCAACAAAGTGATTTTGGTAGGTAACTTGGGCAAAGACCCAGAAGTCAAGTACACGCCCGGAGGCATGGCGGTCGCCAAGTTTTCTCTGGCTACCAGCTTTCGCTCCAAAGACAAGACAAGCGGTGAGTGGGTCGACCACACCGACTGGCACAACATCGTGGTCTGGGACAAACTCGCGGGAATCGCCGGCGAATACCTGAAAAAGGGCGGCAAAGTCTACATCGAAGGCCGGCTCAAGACCGATTCCTGGGAAGACCCGCAAACCAAGCAAAAGAAATATATGACGAACGTCGTAGCCACTGATCTCGTCCTGTTAGGCGGTCGCGGCGAAGGTTCCGGCGGCGGCAGTTCCTCCAATCGCGGCGAAGCCTCGCACCAGGACATGGACCAGCGCATGCCAGAGTCCGACCACGCCTCGGCTCCCATCAGCGATGACGATATCCCGTTCTAGCATTCACCGTAGAACGGGCCTTCAGGCGCGCGTTACGGCACCAATCATTGAGGGGCTTTAGCCCTAGGAATCAGGGGACCCTGGTGAAATACCTCTTCATCCTGCTGGCGATCGTCGGAATTGTGCTTTCCTCTTTCGCCCTGCATGAACATTACAACTACGGCGACTCCCCCTGCCGCATCAACGAAGTCTGGGATTGCGGTGAAGTCAACCACAGCACCTACGCCATGCTACTTGGCATTCCGGTCGCCATCTTCGGAATCGCTTGGTACCTGCTCATCGGCTTTCTGGCCATGAAGCGCGCCCACCGCCTGCTCCTAGCCGCGACACTCATCGGCCTGGGTTTTTCTCTTTACCTCACCCACATTGAAAAAGACGTAATCCGCGCTTGGTGCATCTACTGTGTTGGCTCATTAGGCGTAATTTCTCTGATGACCCTGCTAGCCATCGGCACCAATGTCTGGGCCGCGCGACAGGTTGAGCACTCAGGTTAAGCACTAAGGACTCGATGGATTCAGCATTCGGAAGTCGCAGGCCGAGAATTTGAACGTAACTAGCCGAAACAGGATTCGTATCGGGCACCGCTTCAGCAGTGCCATAAGTGCTTTTTTATGAGCGCCTTCAGGCGCTGCCAAGTCCGAGGAGTCCATGACTGACCTAGCCGACAAAACCTGCATCCCCTGCCGCGGAGGCACACCAGCCCTCCAGGGCGAAGAGCTTAGCGCCCTGGCCAGCCAAGTACCTTTGTGGCAGGTAGTTAACGACCATCACCTCACCCGTAAGTTTGAATTTCCTGATTTCCTCAAAGCCTTGGCGTTTGTGAACCGGGTGGGCGTGGTCGCTGAACAGCAGGGCCACCATCCCGACATTTGCTTCACCTGGGGCAAGGCCGAAGTCACCATTTTCACCCACAAGGTCAACGGCCTGACCGAAAGCGATTGCATCCTGGCGGCCAAGATCGACCAGATATGATCGACCAACTCTGATCGACCCGCTCGGCACTTACTGAGTCTGGTCTTGCGGCCTCCACAACCGCTGCGCCCACAACCAGGCCGCCGCCGGAATCAGCATGCAAAGCCCCGCCACGGTTGCTACATGAGGTGCCGGAACTCCAGAATCCAGAAAGTATCCAGCCAGATACGCACCCGCCGCCAGAGTAATCATGGCCAGGCCCAATTCCGCCGCAAAGACCCTTCCTCGAAAGCGGTCTTCGGTGGTCAGTTGCAGCAAAGTCGTCGAAAACACCCACACCGCAGCCCCGCCCATGTGCGCCAAAATCGTGCAAAGGCACGCCAAAACAATGCTCCGCGTAAATCCCAGCAGCGTGTAGCCAGCCGCCGCCGCCAGAAAGCCGACGAGAATCGCCCGGCGCAGCCGCCACTCGGACTCGCCCGCCCAAGTTGCTGAAACTAATGGGCCAATCAGCGCACCCACGCCTCGCGCCGCCAAAAGGACGCTCATCCCAAGGATCGCGCTACGCTCCGCCGACAGACCATGCAGCCGTACCGGGAAGTATTCCTTGCCCATGACCGTAAACAGCACCCAACCAGGTCCCAGGACGCCCAAACCGGACTTGACCAACAGCATCGCCACTCGCCGCGCGTCAGAGCGCACATAGCGAATCCCCTCCAGGACCGGAGAAAAATCGACTAACTCGCGCGCTTTCATCGGAGGGCGATTTTCGGCGTGAGGCTCTGAGAAGGCCATACGGCTGATGAGCCAGGCGGAAACGGCAAAGGACGCCCCGTTGATCAGAAACACCGCATCGCGGCCCAGCAGGACCGCTACAACGCCCCCCAGGCTGGCTCCCAGGGCCAGGTTCATCGACCAGGTAGTCGAGCTCAAGGTATTGGCCAGAAGAACGTCCTGCTCAGCGCAAATATTGGGGATCACGGCCGTCCGGGCAGGTTCAAAGAAGGCAAACATGAAGGTTTCCAGCACCAGCAGGGGATAAATCACCCAAACCGTGCTGGGAGAGCGCACGAACAGCATGCAAAGCACAATCACCACGCGAGCCAGGTCGGCGGTAATCATGACCGTCTTGCGCCGCAGGCGGTCGTTGACTACGCCAGCCGTGGGAGTGATGAGCGTCTGGGGCAGAAGTTGCAGCATGAGCGCTAGGGCAACCGAGCTGGCTTTGCCGGTTAAGTCCAACAAAAGACTATAGATAGCTAGGGTATAGAACCAATCGCCCAGCTCGCTTACGATTTGGGCGTTCCATAGCAGGCGGAAGTTGCGGTTCCGCCGCACCAGCTGGAAATAGCTGGCTAGACCAATGCTCCCAGTCGACGAGTCGCTGCCGAGCGGCCGAGCATCGGGATCATGGCCCCCTCCCACGCCGTGTTTTAAAGTTTTCGCCATCGAACGTGCTACTACCCAAATGTGACCTAAATGTCCTAAGAACGATCCTCAAGAGATAGCAACTCTTTGCACACGTTACCTTTGAGCAAGGCTGCGAAAAAGCCTCCAAAGATCACTTAACTTCCAGTCTATCAATAACTTGGGAGTTCGCAGGTCATGGCGCAACTCTTTGGCAGAGCTATTGCATCTGGATAAGTGCAAGTTTGGTTGCGAAGTCGGGGTTCTAGGAGGCAGCAAATGCAAGCACGGTTCAAGAAAGTCTGGGCGATCACCGGCGCGACCGTTGGCCTGATTCTCCTGGCGGCTTATTCCAGCCCCGTACTCGCGGCCGCATCCAGTGGCAAGGACGCTGTGGTGAGCCGTGTGGCGCTGATTCCTGAGGCAGGCACTTTGATCCTGCTCGGCTCTGGCTTGCTCAGTCTGGCGGGGGTGGTACGCCGCCGATTCCGGAATCCGGTCTAGATTTCGTTAGCCCGTCTATCTCTTTCTCTCTTTTAACTCTTCATGCCTCAAAAACCTTTACAGGCTTTTGGGGCACTTTTTTGGCTGCAATCCTATCTCCGGCTTTGCCACAGTTTTGCCTATGACGAAAAACCAAAAAGCAAAGCAGAACCTTTTGGTGACGGCCGAGGGCGACCGTTGCCACGCGAACCTTTGCCGCGCGAATCTTGGCTTGTTTACTGGCCGGAGACTTTGCGCAAGTGCGCCGTAATTAGTCTTCCGTGGAAGCGCCCGTTTTCTATAAAGATCTCATTCGTGCGCGACCCGGCGACAATCACGCCCGCTGCGTAAATTCCCGGAACATTGGTCTCCAGCGTTTCAGGATCGCACAGCGGCCGACACTGCTCGGTGGAAAGCTCAATTCCAAGGCTGCGCAGGAAATCGAAATCCGGATGGTAGCCAATCAAAGCAAAAACAAAATCGTTCTTCAGGCGCAGCGGTCCTTGCGGCGTGTCCAGAATCACGGCATCTTCCGTGATCTCGCGAACCTGGCTGTTGAAGTGCGCCTTGATCTCGTCATTCTGAATACGGTTCTCAATGTCCGGACGAACCCAATACTTCACGTGAGGATGGATCTGCGGCCCGCGATGCACCAGCGTGACGCGCGCGCCGTGCCGCCACAAATCCAGCGCCACCTCGGCGGCCGAGTTCTTGCCCCCGATGATCAGGACGTCGCTGGCAAAGTAAGGAAACGGTTCCCGATAATAGTGAAAGACCTTGGGCAAATTCTCCCCGGAAACTCCTAACGGGTTCGCCAAATCGTAATAGCCCGTGGAAACGACAACTTTCTTCGCCCGGTAGGTTTCGGCTTTTCCATTGCGATCCACGGTCGAGACTTCGAAATTTCCGTTCTCGCCAGAAACCTTTTCCACCCGAACGTACTGGTGGATCTCCAACGCAAAATGCTCGGCCACGCGGCGATAGTATTCGAGGGCCTCCTGGCGTGTAGGCTTCTGCTGCGCCGAAGGAAACGGAATCCCGCCAATCTCCAGCAGTTCCGGCGTGGTGAAAAACACCATGTTGGTTGGATAGTTGTAGATCGAGTTGACCAGGCAGCCCTTATCGACAATGCGCGCCGTAAAGCCATTCCTTTGCAGCTCAATTGCGCAGGCTAGTCCGGTTGGACCCGCGCCGATGATGAGGACGTCGGTAGCGGATTTAGAGGGAGCTTCGGCTTGAGGTTGCGGCAAGGTAATCAGCGGACGTTCCAAGGTTGCGGTGGGCACAGGCCAATCTCAGGAGTGAGTTGCAGGCGGCATTTCCGGGCAGAGCACGGCCCAACTCGAAACTGCACGCAAGGCGATCAGTCTAGCATGGTGGAGGTTGTTATAATTTGCGATTGGGGCAAAGGCGAATTGCTCGTCTCGGCCTCGGTAACGACGTCAAAAAGCTATTTGTTCACTCGACCTCCAAAAGGTTGGTCATTCCGACCAAAGAGAAGAATCTGCGATGGATTTGCCGGAAAGAGCAGATTCCTCCCGTCGGTCGGAATGACAAACCTAAATCGAGGGCGGAAAAGCTGTTCAGAACAGTTAGGAGTCATTCATGCCCACGATGTCACCCGCCACGCGCACGGAAAAAGATTCCCTCGGCACGCGCGAAATTCCCACCAGCGCTTACTACGGCATCCAGACGTTGCGCGCCGTGGAAAATTACCCAATTTCCGGGATGCGGGCGCATCCGACGCTGATTCGCGCCTTTGGCATGGTGAAGCAGGCGGCGGCTGAGGCCAACAAGGAACTGGGCTTGGTGGACGAGAAGCGCGTCAATGCCATTATTCAAGCGGCGAAGGACGTGCAGAGCGGCAAGTTCAACGACTCGTTTGTGGTGGACGTGTTCCAGGCAGGGGCGGGCGTCAGCTTCCACATGAACAGCAATGAAGTAATTGCCAACCGCGCTGTAGAGATTCTTGGCGGCGCGTTGGGGGATGCGTCGGTGGTACACCCCAACGATCACGTGAACTACGGACAGTCCACGAACGACGTGTTCCCCACGGGTATGCGACTGGCCACACTGCTGGAACTGGACAAGCTGTATCCCGCTTTGGATGGCCTTTCCGCAGCGCTGGAAAGCAAAGCGAAAGAATTCCACGGCATTCTGAAATCGGGCCGTACGCATATGCAGGACGCGGTACCCATGCGGCTGGGGCAGGAGTTTGCGGCTTACGCTGGGGCGATTCGACGGGCCACGGAGGCGGTCAAGTATTCGTCGCAGTATTTGCGCGAGCTGGGCCTGGGCGGTTCGGCGGTGGGCACGGGTATCAACACCCATCCCGACTACCGCGAGAAGGCGATTGCCCATCTGGCGCGCATCTCCGGGCAAGACGTGAAACCCGTAGATGACATGCGCTATGCCATGCAATCGAATTTGGCGATGGCGGCGGTCTCGTCGGCGCTGCGGAATCTATCGCTGGAAGTGATTCGCATTTCGAACGATTTGCGCTTGCTTTCTTCGGGACCGAATACTGGTTTCGCGGAAGTGAACCTGCCGGGTTTGCAACCCGGCTCATCGATTATGCCAGGCAAGATCAATCCAGTGATGCCGGAGCTGGCGGCGATGGTGGCGTTTCAGGTGATCGGCAACGATGTGGCGGTGGCGATGGCGGTGCAGGCTGGGCAGCTGGAACTGAACGTGATGATGCCGACGATGTCATACAGCGTGTTGCAATCGATTACCATTTTAACGAACATGCTGCGGCAGTTTACGGACAAATGCGTGGCGGGTTTGACGGCGAATGAAGCGCGCTGCGCATTTTACACGCAGGCTACGGTTTCGCTGGCCACGGCACTGAATCCTTATATTGGATACGCGAAAGCGGCTGAGATTGTGAAGGAATCGGTGGCTACGGGGCGCGGGATTATTGAAATTGCGCGGGATAAAAAGCTACTGAGCGAACAGGAGATTTCCGACATTCTAGACCCGGTGCGGATGACCGAACCGCAGCGACCGCTGGACGCGGCGGCGAAGCGGGAAGGGATTGCCGGGAAGCTTTGACGAAGAGGCCAGCGCCCTTCGTTCACGCATTGAGTTTCAATCCCGAAGGGCCCGGCAAGTCTCCGTTTCTAATCCCAAACCCACTACTCCTTGAGCTTCAGCTTGCCTTTGTTGTCTTCCAAAAATATCTTCAAGTCTTCCGCAGCGCCGAGCAATCGGCTCCACTGTTCGTAGTAAAGCGTGACGGGGAAACGGCCCAAGCCGTAGACGCTGACGCCGCCTTTTTCGCTGACGCGGAATTCCATGGCACCTGTGCGCTTGGGGCCTTGCTTTTCGAGTTCGGCAACTTTCGCTTTCAGTTCTTCGTAGGATGGCTCGGTCATCAATGTTCTCCTCTGAGGAATATTCGCGCCACCATCATAGTACAGCCGAGCTTTTTTAGTGACGGGTGCATTCGCCCGCATGGTCCTATTTTGGTCTTTCCAGCTCATTCAATAAAAGCCCAAGACCGCGCGGGCGAGGGCGCCCGCGACTACACGATCCCTGCACAAGCTTTGTTACAATCCGATCAGGATGACGACCGACGCGGCATTTACCGACGTACCCACCGCCCTTGAGCAGATCAAGGCCGGACGGATGATTGTCGTCGTGGACGATGAGGATCGAGAGAACGAGGGCGACTTGACGCTCGCCGCCGAAAGCATCACGCCCGAAGCAATCAACTTTATGGCCGTTCACGGGCGCGGTTTGGTGTGCCTGGCGATGACGGGCGAGCGGCTGGACCATCTCCGGATTGGCATGATGTCGGTGGAAAACACCTCGCAGTTTGGGACGGCGTTTTGCGAGGCGATTGACGCGCGTGAAGGTGTGACGACTGGAATTTCAGCGCACGACCGGGCGCGGACGATTCAGGTGGCGATTGATCCGGCGACGCGGCCAGTGGATTTGGCGCGGCCGGGGCACATGTTTCCGCTGCGTGCGCGCAAGGGCGGCGTGCTGGTGCGGGCTGGCCAGACCGAAGCTGCTGTGGACTTGGCGCGGCTGGCGGGGATGATTCCGGCTGGCGTGATTTGCGAAATTATGAAGGAAGATGGGTCCATGGCCCGTGTTCCGGACCTGATCGAGTTTTGCCGTACCCATGGGCTGAAGATGCTGACCGTGGCGGAGTTGATTCGCTACCGGCTCGTGAACGAGCGCTATATCCAGCGCGTGGGTGAGACCACGATTACGACGCGCTATGGGGATTTTGGGTTGATTGCTTACGAAAGTGAAGTGGATGGCGGAGATTCTCACGTGGCATTGGTGCGCGGCGATCTTTCTGGAGAGGATCCCGTGCTCGTCCGCATGCACGCGCATTGCTTGGCGGGGGATGTGTTTGGCGCGACGACGTGCAGTTGTCACGAGATGATGGAAGGGTCCATGCGGCGGATTGCTGAGGCAGGGCGCGGAGCCATTATCTATTTGCATCAGACGGCGCGAAGTTTTTCGCTGGATGCTTCTGCGGCGGCCTCCTCCCGCAAGATAGCGGGAATTACGTTCCACCGCGACGCGCAGTTGCCTGCGTTGCCGGAGCACGAACGCAAGACTCAGCGCGAGGTGGGTATCGGCGCGCAGATTCTGTCGGATTTGGGATTGCGGCGGATACGGCTGTTGACGAATCATCCGCGGAAGGTGGCGGCGCTGGAAGGATTTGGGATTGATATTGTGGAGCAGCTGCCGGTGACCGCAAATCAGGTCAAGGTTTAGCGAAAGCCCGCAAAATAACAGATTCTTCGCTACGCTCGGAATGACAAAACTGAAATCCTAGAACGGCTTACGGGGCACGATTTCGTCCTCGCGCAGGAAGAACTGCGCTGGACACTTGTCGGAACCGCAGATTACAGGCAGGATTCCAGCGATCTGTTTTCTGGTGATGAGTCCCAGGGTGCCGCAGGAAGGGCACGCCAAAACGGCCCAATAGGGGTCTTCCTGTTCCCCAATTTGCCCAGCATTTTCCAGCACGAACATCGTGCCCGGCTGCATTTGCTCGGGAATCCATTCGTTCATCACGGTGACTTCGTCGATCATCATTGAGCATGCTCCTGGGTACGGTGGTCAGACTGTTTTTGTTCGCGTAAGTGAAAGTGGCTCATTCGTTAGCTTTTTAGAAACAAGAAACATGCGAGCGTTTCCCACATTCTAGGGCTAAGTGGTTGAGAGTCAAGGGAAGTCTGCGGTTTTGGGGTTGTCAGATGAGTTACGTGAGCGTGGCTTTGCCGCCGCCTACGAACTGCACTATCTCCAGGGTGTCGCCTTCCGCCAGTTGCGTCGAAGCCCACTGCGGGCGAGAACTCAGCTTTCGGTTGTGCTCCACTGCGACTCGGTCGTGCTTCAAGCTGAGTTGGTCGAGGAGCGCGGCGATGGTTAGCGGGGATTCGAAAGAACGGGTTTCGCCGTTGATGGTGATCTGCATGGGCCGGAACTAGCTGGCGCTCTTGCGGAACAGGAACTTTCGCGTGGCGGTGCGACCGGAAAGACTCGCTTGCACGAGGATGGAGGCTTCGGAAAGAGCGGATTCCTCAAGCGTGAATTTCATCTCGGCGGTGCCATGCGCATCGGTGGTGACGTCGGAAAATGCGAGCTTCTGTTCGGGAAGACTCACTCTGGAAACCAATTTCACTCCGGGAGCGGGCGCGCTTGCGTCAGTGACTAGCAGGCGAAGGACGAGTTCGGAATCGGGGAATACATCGTTGGCGTTCACCCATTGAATCTCGAGCTGGCGGACGGCGGCGAGGCTCTCCGGAGTCTCGTGCTTATCGAGAACGCCGTCCAATCGGCCTTCCTTGATGGCATCGGAGACCAGTTTGTGCTGTTCGCGAAGGAGTTGCTCGATTTGCGACTCGGCGAAACCGGGCGCGGCGGCGTGTTCGCCATAGGTGGAGGCGCGCTTGCCGATGCAGCGGCCGCGGAGGAAGACTTGGGTTTGCAGGAGGGTTTCCTGCTGGCGGGCTTCACTTTGCACGTGATAGACCGTACCTTCGTGCTTGATGTCGGTATTGAAGCCAAAAATCATCGAGTTTTCCCGCCTTGGGCTTGAGCTTTTCAAATATTCCAAGAAATCCACATGGAACTTCACTGGAATGCTTGACACTTCCGCGCTCGAAAAATAGTCTAGAGCGTTACCTGTGCTGCGGCGATTATAACCACCCCCATGATGCCCCACAATTATTACGTGCAATACCTGCCTCTGCTGATCCACTTCCTGGTGGCGTTTGCGGTTGCAGCGGGTATGGTCACGTTATCGACAATTTTGGGCCAGCGGCGTCCCAGCAAGTTTAAGTCGCAGGCTTACGAGTGCGGAATCACGCCGACCGGGGACACGCGGGGGCGGTTTTCCGTCAAGTTTTATCTGGTTGGGATGCTGTTTATCCTGTTCGATGTGGAAGCCGTGTTTATGTATCCCTGGGCCGTTGTGCTGCGGGATTTGAAGATGTTTGGTTTCTGGGAAATGTTTGTGTACGTCGCTATCTTCCTAGTGGGCTTCTTTTACGTGTGGAAGAAGGGTGTTTTGGACTGGAATGCGCTGGTTTCCGTGAAGCGAGGGCGAGTTTAGATGGCTCTCGCACCTGCAATCACCGACATTGAGCTGCTGAAGGACCATCCTGCGTTGGCGGCACTGCTGGCTTGGAATAAGGCTGGGGTTGAGGCCGCAAAATTTGATCGTGAGGAAATGACGGTTTGGGTTCCGTCCGGGTTGATCCGGGAAGCCTTGTCCGTGCTGCGCGACAACCAAGAACTTCCCTGCAACTTCCTGGAAGACATCACCTGCGTGGACTGGTATCCAGGTGAGCCGCGGTTTGAGATTGTGTACCACTTGCTATCGATGTCGAAGAAAGAGCGGGTGCGGGTCAAAGTAAAGCTGGCAAGCGAAAAGCTTTCGGTGCCTTCGATTACGTCGCTCTGGCCTACGGCGAATTTCCCGGAGCGCGAAGTTTTCGACCTGTTTGGCATTCAGTTTGAGGATCATCCTTTCCTGCGACGGCTGATGATGCCGGAAGACTGGGAAGGTCATCCGTTGCGCAAGGATTATCCCGTGGAGGGCTACCGCTAAATGGGAAACCTGACACTCACTCCGAATGTTCCAGAGCCCGGTGAAGACCGGACAATGATTCTGAACATGGGTCCGCAGCACCCTTCGACCCATGGCGTTTTGCGGTTGGTGCTGGAAATTGACGGCGAGACCGTGATCCGTGTGTTGCCGGATATTGGGTTTCTGCATACGGGCATCGAGAAGACCTGCGAGGCGAAGTTTTATCAGCAAGTTGTACCGTTGACGGACCGCATCGATTATTTGTGCCCGATGTCGAACAACCTCTGCTATGTGCTGGCGGTGGAGAAGTTGCTGGGGCTCGAAATTCCCGCAAAAGCTCAGTGGGTGCGCGTGCTGCTGAATGAGCTAACGCGGATCAACTCGCACCTGGTGTGGCTGGGGACGCATGCGCTGGATATGGGCGCGATGACGGTGTTCCTCTATTGCTTCCGCGAACGCGAGGATGTGCTGCGGCTGTTTGAGATGGTGGCTGGACAGCGCATGATGACGTCGTATTTTCGGATTGGCGGGCTGGCGCTGGAGCCTCCGATTGGATTCTTCGAGCGCGTGAAGAAGTTCGCTGATCGCTTCCCTTCCAATGTCGACGAGTACGAAAACCTGCTGACGAATAATCCGATCTGGAAGGGCCGGACCAAGGGCGTTGCGAAATTATCAGCTGAAGACGCGATTGCCCTGGGCGCGACCGGGCCGACCTTGCGGGCTAGCGGCGTCGACTTTGACTTGCGCCGCGACATGCCATATTCCGGATACGAAAACTTTAAGTTCAAGGTGCCGGTCTCGAAAGACTGCGATGTTTATGCGCGGTACATGTGCCGCGTGCAGGAATTGCGCGAGTCGATTGCAATTGTGGCGCAGGCTGTGGCGGGAATGCCTGAGGGACCCGTGAAGGCCGACGCACCAAAAGTCGTGCTGCCCGACCGGGAACAAATGAAGACGCAGATGGAAGCGTTGATTTATCACTTTAAGATTGTGACTGAGGGGTTTGCGGTTCCGGCGGGCGAAGTCTATCAGGCAATTGAATCGCCGCGCGGAGAGATGGGTTACTACATTGTGAGTGACGGGACGGCAAAGCCTTACCGGGTTCACATGCGGACGCCCTCTTATTACAACCTTCAGGTGTTGCCGAACATGATCGTGGGACGATTGCTAGCCGATGTGGTCGCCGCAATTGGAAGCATCGACATCGTCCTCGGAGAAATCGACAGATGAAATTCTCCGCTGAGTTCGAGCAGCGCTTTACCGAGATGCTGACGCACTATCCCAGCAGGCGTTCCGTTCTGGTGCCGACGCTGCTTTATGCGCAGGACGAAGTTGGCTACTTGAGCGACGAGGCCATTGCGGAGATTGCGCAGCGGTTGGAGTTAAAAGAGCTCGATGTTCGCAACGTCATTAGTTATTACTCCATGCTGACCACCAAGCCGCGCGGCAAGTACAACGTGCAGATCTGCACTAATATTGCCTGCATTCTTCGCGGTGCCGATGATCTTTACCATCATTGTCAGAAGAAGCTTGGGATTCGCCACAAGCAGACGACTGCGGATGGGCAGTTTTCCCTGGAAGAGGTCGAGTGCATCGGGGCATGCAGCTGGGCTCCCGCCATGCAGGTGAATTATGACTTTCACGAGAACCTGACTACCGAGAAGGTCGACAAGATTTTAGACGGGCTTAAGAAGGCGTAATGGCAGATCTGGTTTCCCATCCCGACGAAGTCAAAGTGGTGTCGAAGCGCTTCGGACAAGGCGCGGCTGATATTGACCGCTATCTTGCGCTGGACGGCTACAAGGCCGTGCAGAAGGCACTGGAGATGACTCCGGACGCGATTATTGGCGAGATCAAAACTTCGGGCCTGCGCGGGCGCGGTGGTGCTGGGTTCCCTACCGGCATGAAGTGGTCATTTGTTCCAAAGGACTCGCCCAAGGCGAAATACATTCTCTGTAACGGCGATGAAAGCGAGCCTGGTACGTGCAAAGACCGTCTGATTCTGGAACACGATCCCCATGCGGTGATTGAAGGTGTCATGATCGCCGGACTCGCGGTGAATGCGCAGAGTGGATATATCTACATCCGCGGCGAATACCGGTATCTCTCGATCATTATGCAGAAAGCGATCCGCGATGCCTACGCCAAGGGTTTTCTTGGCAAGAACATCTTCGGGAGCGGCAAGAGCTTTGATGTGTATTGGCACGGCGGAGCTGGCGCTTACGAAGTTGGTGAAGAGTCGGCGCTGATGGAGTCGCTGGAGGGCAAGCGTGGCGTGCCGCGAATTAAGCCTCCCTTCCCCGCCGTAGTTGGGCTTTGGGGTTCGCCGACTGTTATCAATAACGTCGAGACGTTGGCCAGTGCTCCTCATATTCTTCTTGATGGTGCGCAGAGGTTTGCAGACTATGGAACGCCCAAGAACGGCGGCGTGCGCTTGTTCTGCCTGAGCGGACACGTCAATAAACCGGGCGTGTACGAACTGCCTCTCGGCTACAGCCTGAAGAAGATGATTTACGAAGTGGGCGGCGGCATTCCGGGCGGAAAGAAGATTAAGGCGGTGGTGCCTGGCGGATCCTCGACGCCGGTGCTGACGGCCGACGAGATCGATATCGCCATGGACTTTGATGGTGTGGCGAAAGCGGGATCCATGCTCGGTTCAGGCGGCGTTGTCGTCATCGACGATTCCACCTGCATGGTGCGTTTTGCGCAGTACATCATGAAGTTCTACCAGCATGAGAGTTGTGGCTGGTGCATTCCCTGCCGCGAAGGCACCGACTGGCTGAAGAAGACTTTGGATCGCTTCCATGCTGGCGGCGGCATTCGGAAAGATATCGACAATATTCAATACCTCGCCGAAAACATGATGGGCCGGACGTTCTGCCCGCTTGGCGATGCGGCTGCCATGCCGACGATTTCGATTGTGAAGAAGTTTCGCAAGGAATTTGAAGACCATTTGGAAGGCAAGCCGTGCCCGTTCGATCCAGTGGGCTCGGCACGGCAGCAGTTGTTACCGGTTTTGAGCCACTAAGTGCATTTGCGATTTGGTGATTTGGCAATTTAAGAACGCAAATTACCAAATCACAAAATTAGAAATTACAAATTATGTCTGACGTAAACATAACGGTCGACGGCAAAAAGGTCACGGCTCCCGCGGGAACGCTACTGATTGAAGCCTGCAAGACATCCGGCGTGGAAGTACCCGCGTTCTGCTATTACCCTGGGCTTTCTCTCCAGGGCGCTTGCCGCATGTGCATGGTGAAGATTGAGAAGATGCCAAAGCTGCAAACCGCCTGCACGACGGTCATCAACGAAGGCATGAACGTGACCACCGCTGGCGAGGAAGTGGAGCAGGCCCGCAAGTCGATGGTCGAATTGCTGCTCGGGAACCACCCACTCGATTGCCCCGTGTGCGACGCCGGCGGCGAGTGCGAATTGCAGGACATGACGTTCTCCTACGGCGCGGCTGAATCGAAGTACATGGAATCGAAGAACCACAAGGAAGAACAGCAGTGGTCGCCTGTCGTGTTCTTTGACCGACCGCGCTGCATTCTCTGCTACCGCTGCGTACGCGTGTGCGATGAGGCCATGGACGTAGCCGCGTTGGGAATTCAAAACCGGGGTTCCGGTTCGGTGATTGCGCCGAATATGGGCGACCATCTGGACTGCGAAGAGTGCGGCATGTGCATCGACATCTGCCCGGTCGGAGCGCTGACATCCGGGGCTTACCGCTACAAAACGCGTCCGTGGGAAATGACCCACACCGGCACGGCATGCGCGCATTGTGCGGACGGGTGCAAAACCACTTTAGGCGTTCGGCGTTCCGAAACCGGCATGGAGATTGTTCGCGGCGACAACCGCGACAAGAGCGGCCCGAACGGAGACTTTCTTTGCGTCAAGGGTCGCTATGCTTTCGACTTTGCCAACCACACGGATCGCCTGACGCAGCCCCTCATTCGACGCGACGGAAAGCTGGTCCCGGTTACCTGGGAAGAGGCTCTGACGTTTGCGGGCCAGAAGCTGGCGGCGATTCGCGATGAACACGGCGGAGCGTCGGTCGGCGTGATCGGCTCGAATCGCACCACCAACGAAGAGAACTATTTGCTACAAAAATTTGCGCGGGTGGCGCTGGGTACCAACAACGTTGATCATGTCCGCACCGCCGACTTCCCTGCTTTCGCCGCTGCACTGGCCGGCAAGCCCGGAGCTACGGCAAGCGTTCGCGAAGTTCTCACCGCGCCGGCAATCCTGGTAATCGGCAACGACCCCACCGAGCAGCACCCTCTTCTGGCATACCAGATTCGCAACAACGTCCGGCTCAACAAAGCGCGGCTGTACGTCGTAAATTCTCAATCGATCAAGCTGCGCCGCCAAGCCACACTGTTCGCGCAGATTCCGCAAGGCGGCGAAGGCACATTTGCCTCCTACCTTGCTGGCGATGATCAATCCGCCCCCTCGGCCTCCCGCGACGAGTGGTCTGCGCTGCGCGACCAACTCCGTAAGGAGACAGGCTTGGTCGTCGCCTTCGGCTCCGAACTACGCGGCAACGACATTGCCAGTCTCGCCAAATTCGCGCTCAAGATCACCGGTGCCAAGCTCATCTGCCTCGCCGACTACGCCAATTCCCGCGGCGCTGCCGACATGGGTCTCTACCCCGACCTCCTCCCCGGCTACGTGCCTCTGGCGAAGGGCAGCAAGTTCCGCGACGCCTGGGGTTCCCTGCCCGATGCCGCTGGCCTGACGCTGCCAGGAATGCTTGACGCAGCGAAAAACCGAAAACTGAAAGCCCTGTTTGTGGTTGGTGCGAATCCTGTGGCGCGGATGAAAATGCTGGATGCCGAGGGTCTCGCCAACACCTTCCTCGTCGTTCAGGACATCTTCCTTTCCGAGACCGCCGCGCTCGCCGACGTCGTCTTCCCCGCCGCCTCCGCCTACGAAAAGGCCGGCACCTTCACCAACACCTACGGCGACCTCCAGCTCGTGAAGAAAGCCGCAGAGATCACCGGCACCAAGTCTGATTTCGAAATCATCGTCCGCCTCGCCGAACGCATGGGCTTCGACGTACGCAAGCTGGTCACCTTTGGCACCGGCACCCGCGCCGACATGGGCCAGTCCCGCGGCGTGCAATCCGGCGAGGCCGACCGCAATGCCGTCTGGCTGGAAGCACAAAATCTGGAACCCAAGCTCAGCCCTTTCGATCCCGCCGCAGCGTTCGATGAAATTCAAGCCCTGGTTCCCGGCTATCAGGTTTCCCGCCTGAACCTGATGGCGGGTAACGACCAGCCCACGCAGCTTGACCTCAACGGGGTAGGCGCAATTGGCGATCCCTCTCTGATCCAGCCCGCGAACAACGGCCTATTTAGTTCGGGCTCTCTCGGCCGCTACTCCAAGACTTTGAACACCGTCATCGAAAACAAGAACCCGCAGAGTTCGGAAGTGGCAGCAAACTAACACCGGCAGACGAATACAGTTCGATAAATCACAAACGCAGAAATAGGAACAACGCTTGAGTTTCTGGATCTACACCCTGGCCGCGGTTATCAAGATTGCCTTGATGCTGTTCGTGCTGCTCACGGCCGTGGCCTACATCGTCTGGCTGGAGCGCAAGGTCGTCGGCCGCATCCAGAACCGTTGGGGGCCCACGCGCGTTGGCCCGTTCGGCCTGCTGCAACCCGCCGCTGATGGCATCAAGTTCATCCTGAAAGAAGACCTGACGCCGCCTCACGTCTACAAACCCATTTTCATCGCCGCGCCCATCATCGCGGTCGTCTTCGCGTTGACCTCAATTGCCGTCATCCCATTTGGCAACAGCGTACGCATCCTCGGCTACGACATTCCACTCCAGATTACGGACGTCAACACTGGCCTGCTCGTCGTCCTTGGCATCACCTCAATGGGCGTCTACGGCATTGCCCTGGCTGGCTGGTCCTCGAATAACAAATACTCCATGCTGGGCAGCTTGCGCGCGAGCGCCCAGATGATCAGTTACGAAATTTCGCTGGGCCTCTCCCTGATTGGCGTCCTTATCCTTTCCGGAACGTTCAGCCTGCGCGGAATCGTGGCTGCCCAACAGGGCCACTTCTGGGGCTTCCTGCCGAATTGGAACATTATTCACGGCGGCCAGTTTGTTGCCTTTTTCATCTACCTGACTTCAGCCTACGCGGAAACTAACCGCATCCCCTTCGACCTCCCGGAAGCCGAAACCGAACTCGTCGCCGGCTACCACACCGAATACAGCGCCATGAAGTTCGCCATGTTCTTCATGGCCGAATACGCCAACATGGTCACCGTCTCCTGCCTGGCCACGCTGCTCTTCCTGGGCGGATGGAACGGACCCCTATTTGGCCCGCCACTGCTGCAAGTGGTTCTCCCCATGCTTTGGTTCTTCCTTAAGATATTCGCCTTCATCTTCGTTTACATTTGGGTGCGCGGCACCTTGCCCCGTTTTCGCTATGACCAACTGATGGCGTTCGGCTGGAAGTTTCTGCTGCCGCTGTCGCTTGCCAACCTCATCATTACCGCCTTTGTGGTTGCGGTGAGAGCCTAGCCCATGCATCTAGCCTTGTTCCTCATCTTCGGAGCCGTTTGCGTCGCGGGCGCCGTCAACCTGCTCATTCAATCGCACCCCATCCAGAGCGCGCTTTCACTCATCGTGGTCATGGCATCGCTGGCGGTCGAGTACCTGCTGCTGGGCGCGGAATTCGTCGCCGCCGTGCAGGTCATCGTCTATGCCGGAGCCATCATGGTGCTGTTCGTTTTCGTCATCATGTTGCTGAACGCCGCGGAAGAAGAGCGCTCCCAGGGCAGCCGCCTTTCGCTGATTCTGGGCGTGCCTTCACTGCTGCTCGTGGGCGTGCTGCTCGCATGGACGGTCACGCACCACGCCACGACCTCCGTGGCGATTGGCGCGCTGCCCGGAGATCCCAAAACCATTGGCCATCTGCTGTTCAGCCAATATCTGCTCCCCTTTGAAATTACATCTCTCCTTATCTTGATCGCCATCATGGGAGCGGTTGTGCTCGCGGCGCACCCGGAAACCGACCCAGCGGGAAAGGCGAACTGATGGTACCTCTCTCTTATTATCTGGTCCTAAGCGCTTTCCTGTTCTCCTGTGGAGTCATGGGATTTTTGCTGAAGCGGAATATCATCACCATCTTCATGTCCATTGAGCTGATGCTCAACGGCGTGAATCTCTCTTTTGTGGCCTTCGCCGCGCAGTGGCACGCGCTGG
Organism: Acidobacteriaceae bacterium; assembly: GCA_043782485.1. GTDB lineage: Bacteria > Acidobacteriota > Terriglobia > Terriglobales > Acidobacteriaceae > JANXUC01. Next base: position 34,125 of record JAYWAL010000121.1, read on the forward strand.
GCGGGCATATTTTTGTGTTTTTCGTCATGGTCGTGGCGGCGGCGGAAGCTGCCGTGGGTCTGGCCATTATTATTTCGGTCTACCGCACGCGTGACACCTTGAACGTCGACCGGGTGAATCTGCTGAAACTATGAACCCCCCGAACTTACTTTTGTGGCTGATCCCCCTGCTGCCCCTGACCGGAGCGGCGGTGAATGGATTTTTCGGACGGCGCTTCTCCAAGAAGACCGTCGCGGGCGTGGCGCTGGCTTTTTCCGGCGCGGCCTTCGTGCTCGCGCTGCGGGTCTTGCTCAGCCTCTCTTCGCTCACCTTCCCTTACGTCGAACCCGGCCTCGCCTGGATTCGCTCTGGCGACTTCCACGTCAACTTCGCCTTCTACCTCGATCAGCTTTCGCTTTTGATGCTGATGGTTGTCACCGGCGTCGGCTTCCTCATCCACATCTATTCCGTCGGCTACATGTGGGACGATGACGGCTTCTACCGCTTCTTCTCCTACCTCAACCTGTTCATGTTCTTCATGCTCATGCTGATCCTGGCCAACAACTATCTAGTCATGTTCATCGGCTGGGAAGGCGTAGGACTGGCGTCATATCTGCTGATTGGCTTCTATTTCCTGAAAGATTCAGCCGCCTCTGCCGGGAAAAAAGCGTTCATCACCAACCGCATTGGCGACTTCGGTTTCCTGATTGCGTTGTTTTTGATGATCCAGCACTTCGGGTCGCTCGACTATCAGCGTGTCGCAGAAGGCGTAGCGCACTTCCCGGCTGAAGTTGCAGGCGCCGGGGTCCTAACCGCAATCGGCATCCTGCTCATGGTCGGTGCGGCGGGAAAATCCGCCCAACTCCCGCTCTACGTCTGGCTACCTGACGCCATGGAAGGCCCAACACCAGTCTCCGCCCTAATCCACGCCGCTACCATGGTCACCGCTGGCGTCTACATGGTTGCGCGCTCGCATGTGATTTTTGACAAGGCGCCCACGGCCCTGCTGGTCGTCGCCATTGTCGGCACTGCCACGGCCCTTTTCGCCGCCACCATCGGCATCGCGCAGACCGACATCAAGAAAGTTCTCGCCTACTCCACCGTCTCGCAACTCGGCTACATGTTCATGGCTTGCGGCGTGGCGGCGTACTCGGCTGGTGTTTTCCATTTGATGACGCACGCGTTCTTCAAGGGTCTGCTCTTCCTCGGCTCCGGCTCCGTCATTCACGCGCTAAGCGGCGAACAGGATATGCGTCAGATGGGCGGGCTGCGCAAGAAGATTCCATGGACCTTCTGGACCATGGCGATTGGAACGGTTGCGATAGCAGGTATCTGGCCTCTGTCCGGTTTTCACAGCAAAGATGAAATTCTTTGGAAAGCCTATTCGCAGGGACCCAGCAAGATCATATGGGCTTTAGGTTTGCTCACGGCGTTCATTACGTCGTTCTACATGTTCCGCCTCTTGTTCATGACCTTCTTCGGTGAATATCGCGGCAAGCTCGAATCGGATGCTCACGGCCACGACGCACATGCCCAAGATTCAGGACACGGGCACGGCCATGGTGGCATTCACGAGAGTCCCGCGCTCATGCTGGTGCCCCTCGTGATTCTGGCTGCGCTCTCCCTCGGTGGCGGTTACATTCCCGCGCTCAAATTCTTGTCGCCAGTCTTTCAGACCCAGGCGAGCATCTCCGGCTCCAGCGCCGCGCTCCCCGTTGAGTCTGCAGCCGAGGAGTCTGCCAGCAAGAGTACGGAACTCACCTTACAGGTTGTATCCGTCGGCGTGGCCCTGCTCGGCGCTTTGCTGGCTTGGCTGCTGTATCTCAAATCCCCGTACCTCCCCGGCCAGATCGCAGCCAGTCTTGGCAGCCTCTATCGTATGGTTGCGGACAAATACCGCATTGACGAACTGTATAACTGGGCCCTCATAGCCCCGCTCATCAACTTCTCTCGTACCGTTCTCTGGAAGGGCATTGACCAGGGCTTCATCGATACCGTCATTAACGACAGCGCTCACGCCACCAGCGACACTGGCGGAGCGTTGCGCCACATGCAATCCGGCAACCTGCGCTCCTACGCCGCGTGGTTAACGGCAGGTGCCGCTGTGGTCGTGGCCTACATGGTCTGGCTGGGGGTGCGCTGAGCATGTCCAGCATCGATTGCATCATTCTTACGCTCGTCACCGCCGTGCCCCTGCTCGGCGCGCTCCTGCTGATGGCGATCCCCAACCGCGACCGCGACATCCGCTGGTTCGCCCTCATCGTCACGCTGGTGGATTTCGTTCTCTCGCTGCACTTGGCCGTGCGTTTTCGCGCAGAAAAGGCCGGCATTGGCATCTTCCAGTTTGAGATCAACCGCGCCTGGATCGCCCGACCCAACATTCACTTTCATCTCGGCATCGATGGCATCTCGCTCTGGCTCGTCTTGCTCACCACGTTCCTGACGCCGCTGTGCGTGCTCATTTCCTGGAACTCGATCCACGAGCGCGTCAAGGAATTCTTCATCTTGATGCTGATCCTCGAAACCGCGATGATCGGTGTCTTCGTCTCGCTCGATATGTTCTTGTTCTACGTCTTCTGGGAAGCCACGCTCATCCCCATGGCGCTTCTCATCGGCATCTACGGCCATGAGCGCCGCATTTACGCCGCCGTGAAGTTCTTCCTCTTCACCATGGTCGCGTCGGTCTTCATGCTGGCTGCTGTCATCTGGCTCTACGCCAAGACGGGCAGCTTCGATTTCGTCGACGTCCAACATGCCATCCAGTTGGGTGCTGTTCCGGGCTTTGCCACTGCTGCGCCTTGGCTATTCCTCGGCTTTTTCGTCGCTTTTGCCGTCAAAGTTCCTCTGTTTCCGCTGCACACCTGGCTGCCGGACGCGCACGTCGAAGCGCCCACCGCTGGCTCCGTTCTACTGGCCGGCGTTTTACTGAAAATGGGCACTTACGGCTTGCTGCGCTTCAACGTTGGCCTCTTCCCGGAACAAGCCCGCCGCAACGCCCCTTGGATCATGGTTCTTGCCCTGATCGGCATCATCTACGGCGCGCTCGTCGCACTGGTACAGCCGAACCTCAAAAAGCTCATCGCTTATTCCTCCGTCAGCCACTTGGGCTTTGTCGTTCTTGGCATCTTTAGCCTGACCCAAATCGGCATCGACGGCGCCATGTTCGTGAACCTGGCTCACGGCGTCTCCACCGGTGCCTTGTTTATGTTGGCGGGCATTCTGCATGAGCGCCGACATACCTATGAAATTAGCGAGTTCGGCGGCCTCGCCACACCCATGCCGAAATACGCTTCCCTATTTCTCTTGATCACCCTGGCATCCGCCGGTCTACCCCTGCTCAACGGCTTCATCGGAGAATTCCTCGTGCTCTCTGGAGCCTTCCAGGCGCGGCCGATATACGGAGTCCTGGCCGCCACGGGGGTTATCTGGAGCGCCGCCTACCTGCTCTGGGTCTACCAGCGCACGTTCTTTGGCGTGAACAAGAATCTCAAGAACGCCACCCTTCACGACATGTACCCGCTGGAAACCATTGCCGTTCTGCCCACAGCCGCCGCCGCTATCATCATGGGAATCGCGCCCATTCTTTGGCTCAAAGCGATTGACCCCGCCGTCCACGCCATCTTGCAACCCTTGGCGCAAATCTCTGCTCGGGTGGTGGGCCAATGAGCTTCGCCATACCAGCATTGTTCATCACCGACGTGTTGCAGAACATTCCGCAGGTCGCGGACTACATTCGCATTCTGCCGGAGCTGGTACTCAGCGTCTTTGGCATGTTGATCATGGTCCTCGATCCGCTCCTGGATCGACCTAATGAGAAAGATAAAAGCCAGCGCAGCTCCGCCAAGACCCTCGGCATGGTTGCCCTACTGGGATCGTTGTGCGCTCTCGCTGCCACCTACATCCAAGCCCATTCCCCCGGCGAAGCCTTCTCGCACATGGTTCGCGTGGATCACTTCAGCGTCTTCTTCCATGTTGTCATTCTCGGAATCGTGGTTCTCTCCATCCTAGCGTCGTTCGAGTACATGGAAACGCAGGGCATCCGCGCTGGAGAGTACTACGGCCTGATCCTGATGGGTGCGGCTGGCATGTGCCTGATGACCTCGGCCGTCGAGCTGGTGCTCATCTTCATCGCCCTCGAAATCTCATCGATTGCCACCTATATTCTGGCCGGTTTTCTGCGCCGTGACCCGCGCAGTTCCGAGGCCTCTCTCAAGTACTTCCTGCTCGGCTCCTTCGCCACCGCTTTCTTCCTGTATGGCGTGGCCCTAATGTTCGGAGCCACCGGATCGACCACCATCTCGGCGATCCACACATCGCTCCATCAGCCAGGCGGTTACGTGCCCACCCTGGCCTATGTCGCTGTCGCCCTGATGTTCGTCGGCTTGGGCTTTAAAGTTGGCGCCGCGCCGTTCCATGTCTGGACCCCGGACGTTTACGAAGGCGCACCCTCCCCTGTGGTCGGACTCATGTCCACCGGCCCCAAAGCAGCGACCTTTGCCGTTCTGCTGCGCATTATCTTCGAGGCAGGCGTTCCGGGCACGTTCTGGTTAGTGTGGATGGCTGCCGTTCTGTCCATGACCCTCGGCAATCTGGGAGCTCTCAAGCAAACCAGCATTAAGCGGATGTTGGCCTACTCCTCCATCGCGCACGCTGGCTATTTGCTGGTGGCGTTCGCCTCCGCACCCGCCGAAGGCATCCCGTCCGCTATGTTCTACACGGCCGCTTACGCCGCCATGAACGTGGGAGCTTTCGCCATCATCAGCCACATCGCTGGCTATGGCGAGCGCTACACGTCCATCGACGATTACGCTGGACTAGGACGCCGGGAACCCTTCCTGGCGGCCATCCTGACGGTCTTCCTGCTGTCGCTCATCGGTATCCCGGCTACCGGCGGATTCTTTGCTAAGTTCTATGTTTTCAGCGCCGCCCTCCAAGCCAACCTAGTCGGCCTAACCATCCTCGGCGTCATCAATAGCGCCATCGCTTCTTACTACTACCTGCGAGTGGTGGTGGTGATGTACATGAAGGAACCGCAGGGAGAACCCGTCCCGCTAACCCCGCTGCCGACTGGCGTCAGCTTGGTTTTGGTGCTCAGCATGGCCATCACCCTCTATCTCGGCATCCTGCCGGGAGCGGTGCTCAATTATGCCCAAAGCTCCGTCAGCAACCTGATTCGCTGGCCTTAGTCGACGGCCACCGCCACATCGATCCGGGCAAATACCCAGCTCGCGGCCAGCCATAAAAACACTGTCTGTGCCAGCGCCGCTGGAATCGCCCATCCCGCCGACGCGCCGGGGTGTTCATAAGAAGCCTTAAGAAATACCCGCATCAGACTGTAAAGAGGGAGGATATTCTCCCAAACTCCACCGAATTGGTACGCCAGTACCCCCGGCAGCCCCAACGCCAGACCGGTAAACATAGCCGACATCCACGGGTTCAGGTGGGTCGAAAAAAATAGCGCCACCGAGGCCGAAAGCAAGCAGGCCGCGACCACGCACATCATCAAATACCAAAGGTAAATGAACGAAAAGCCGATGTGGCAGATTGTCCAGGTGCCTGTAAAGCCCAGCATGAAGCAAAATAGCCCCGAAGACAGCGCCACCCCCAAAAGCAGGCCGGACAGGTAGTCGCGGCGGGTAATGGCCTTCCCCAAGACGGCCAAAATACGACGAGAACGGCGCTCGTTGTAGATGGCCGATCCTCCAAAGAAAATACTGAAGGCCACCCCATACATCCCTAACTGCTTGAAAGTAAGCAGGATATCTTCGCGGTCGGTGCGGGCATCGGACAGCAGCCCCAGCGCCGCTAACCCTACCACCGAAAGCTGTAGCACCAAGATCGGCCAGCGCTGCTCCCGGATAAAGTTGAACGCAATCATGGCAATCAGCCGGAAATGCTTCATTGGGCGTCTTCTCCAGCGCGATCCGCGGGTAGCTCTCCAGCGCGATCTCTGGGCTGAGAGTTGGTGGTTGGAGCGCCCGTTAGCTCCAGAAATAGGTCTTCCAGCGTCCGTTTGTGCGGCGACACGCTAATGACCTCCCCTCCCAGGCTCCAGACTCGTTCGATGACGCCGCGCTGCTCCTGGGCCGTCGCCTGGATGCGGATTCGACCGTCGGCTTGGCTGACAGCCCCTGGCAGGCTCTCGGGTGCCAGCCCGCTGACAGTGATCGCAAAGTGTTCTTTCGACTCAAGCAGGTCAGAAGGACGACCCAGGCGGACAATTCGCCCCTGATTGAGCACGGCGATCCGGTCGCAAACCAGCTCCACCTCTGACAGTAAATGGGAGCTCAAAAAAATGGTCTTGCCGCGATTTCGCCAGTCCAGCAGCATTTCCCGGACGGCATAGCGCGCCAAGGGGTCGAGCGCCGAGGTAGGTTCATCCAGAATCAGCAGATCTGGGTCGTGGACAATGGCCTGCGCCAAGCCTATCCGCTGCAGCATCCCGCGGGAGAACTTGGCAACATTTCGGCCCGACTCGTGGGTGAGACTCACCGCCTCCAATGCTTCCTTCGTGCGCCGGGTGAGCACGTCGCCGCTGAGGCCATTCAGCGCGCCGTAAAAACGAACCAGGGTTTCGGCCGGGCGGTGGTAAAGTGCCACATTTTCGGCAAGAAAGCCAACCCTTCGGCGGGTGGCGGCATGTCCAAAGCGCTTGCCAAACATCAGTCCCCGGCCTTTGGTGGGCCGGACAAACCCCATCGCCAGGTGGATCGCGGTCGTCTTTCCAGCCCCGTTGGGACCCAGGAAACCGAAAATTTCCCCCTGTTCCACCTGGAGGGTGAAATGGTCGAGCGCCCGCACCGAGCGCCTGCGGAACAGGCCACGGTAGTCCTTCAGAATGTCCTGGAATTCGAGCACGGCGGGCATTGGTCGTTATTCTATCCGCAAAAATTAGAGAAGGGATCCTGCGAGAACGATTCTATCCCGAGTGGGCTAACGGAACCGAACCGACAGAGTGGAAAGCATATCAACCGGATCGCCGTTTGAACGGAACGGTTCGTAGCGCCACTGCCGCACGGCTTCGATGGCGGCCCCGAACAGCCGGGAATCGCCGCGAATGAAACGAATCTCCCTCACCGTGCCATCCTGGCCCACAATGCCCTCAAGCAGGACTTCCTCGGGAACGTGAAGGCCCACGACTTCTGGAGGCACAACCGGTGCGACCTGGTGGATCAGCTTTCCACCGCTAATGACGGCTGAGGGAAAACGGGGGTCAATCGGAACCGCCGATCGTGTCGTGTCTTGCAGGCGTTCGGTCTCGGCCGCGCTGGTCACTGGTCCCACCAAAGCACCGCTACCCGGGGCCGCCCGGTATACCACTTTTCCCTTTTCGTAGACGACCAGGCCTCCGGAGGCAGGCGTCACTGTTTGGGTGACGGAATTCTTGTCTCGAGGAGCTGGAAACGCAGTCTTAACCCAGGCCGAAGGCTTGCGCCCGCGCGTGGCATTCGGCTGGACCGGTCCGTTGGACGCAGCGACCGGATCGGGTTTCGTGGGTATCCGTCGGGCGGCGAGAACATCGCCCACCGCGGATCGAGCTTGACCGCCATCCCGTGGCAGCCACCACAGCGCGGCAATGGCGATCACGCCCACCGAAAGAGCCGCTACAGCCAAGCCAAAATTACGGCGCGGCTTTCCTAGAACGGGAGTTGTTAAAGACAAAACTTCGGAATTCGAAACCGCAGGCTCGGGAACCGCTGGCGAAACCGGTCGCGGTTTCGTTACAGCAGGTGCCTCCGCCTGGGGCCGGACCGGTCGCGGCATGGATTCAGCTTGAGGCACAGAGTCAGCTTTCATTGACTTTGCGGGTTCCGGGTTAACGTTGTGGCGCTCGGGAAGGGCCACCTCCACCCAGGGGCGACCCGGAACCGGCACTCGCTCTCGAGTCTGTTCTGTTTTAGCAATCGATACTCGCGCCTGCACCCGCGCCTCGGCAAACGCGACTGTTTCCACGATGCGGTAGCCTACGTCAATCAAATGCGCCAGTGAGGTCCGATCAAAAGCGTGTGGGTTCGGAGCAAAAACTTCCAACAGTCCCATCAGGCGTTGGTCGAGAAACAGCGGCACAATCACAAAAGCGCGCATACCCAACGCTCGGCAGGTCTCGGCGTCGACTCGACCATCTGATTCTGCATCCTGACAAACCTGAAGTTGACCGCTGCGCAGGCACTCGGCGGAGAGGCCATCCTGGCCCTCGATGCGCGTGCCAATGGGCGGTGCGGCCTCGCCAGACACGGCGCGGCAAACGAAATAATTTTCCAGGTCACGTAATGCGATCGCGGAACTGCTCAAAGGAATAACGGAACAGGCTTCTTCGGCAAGCTCGTGAAGAAGAACGTCGAGGGCTAAACTGGAACCGGCACCAGAATCCTGAAAAGCGGAAAAGACGGCATGCAGACGTTGCCGATGCGGAGAGTCGCTCCGGGCGTCTGTCCGGTGGTCGCCGCGGCCTTCGCTTTGCCTTCGTGTTTCCGTGTTGGGCACCCACGGAAAACTCGGATTCTGCGCCATCGTTGCACTTGCCTTTATGGCCACCGCATCGCGCCTTCGATCCCTTGCAATACGTCTTGCATTTGCCTTGCAAACTGGCGCGGGTGGACCTGTGCTAACTCCGTGGCTGGATACTTTGAGTCTCCACGGTAACCCTGTGGAAGTCAATGTCCGGTTTAGGCAGGTAATGACCTTAGTAACCTTTTGCCCACGTTACTCGGATGCCCCGTCGGACGGGTCGTTCGGAGGATCGCACTTGTGGGAATCTCGTCTCGTATCCGTCCTAAGTCAATTGGTTGGGCGGAAGTGCGTGCTGCTAGTTTGAAACAGCACGACCTTAGGTATCAATCTGCCCCGTTGCCGAAAGGCATAGGCCACCGTCCCCACCCAAACAAGGCCAAATTCATTCCCAAAATGGGGCGAAAAACACGCGCTTCGCCCCTTTTGGAGCGCCCGAAAGCTGGTAGAGTTAAAGCAGTTTTTGGAGGCCTTGTGCGCATTGCCATCGTCGGTTCTGGGTATGTGGGCCTGGTTACGGGTGTTTGCCTGGCCGATCTCGGCCACGAAGTGATCCTGGTCGATAACGACACCGCCAAACTTGCGGCTTTGCAGCGAGGCGAAGTACCCATCCACGAGAAGTTCCTGCCCGAACTGCTGGCCCGCCACCGCGGCAACCGCCTGCAATTTTCGGGCGACCTGGCCGCGTCGGCGCGTGACAGCGACGCTGTGTTTATCGCGGTGGGCACGCCTCCTACCGACCAAGGTGACGCCGACCTTTCCTACGTGGAATCAGTGGCGCGCGATATTTCCGGATCGATCTCCAGCTACAAGCTTGTGGTGGAAAAAAGCACGGTTCCGGTGTACACCAGCGGTTGGATTCGCAAAGTCATGCTACGCAATGGGGCCAAGGCGGATTCGTTCGACGTCGCGTCCAACCCTGAGTTCCTGCGCGAAGGCACGGCCGTCACCGACTTCCTTTACCCCGACCGCATTGTGGCCGGGTCGGACACGGAACGAAGCAGCGAAGTCCTCCGGCGTATTTACGAGCCGCTGACCAGCGGACGCTACTATGCGGAATCTCACGCGGTGCCGCGTCCAGATGGGGCTCCTTCTCACCTGCCGCAGTTGATGCTCACCAGCGCCAAGAGCGCGGAATTGATCAAGCACGCCTCGAATGCATTCCTGGCCATGAAGATCTCCTTTGCCAATGCGGTCGCGTCTGTCTGCGAAAGCGTAGGGGCGGACGCCAAGCAAGTCTGCCAGGGCGTGGGCATGGATGCGCGCATCGGGCCACGTTTCCTGAATCCCGGGATCGGCTATGGCGGATCGTGTTTTCCAAAAGACCTGCTTGCCTTCCGTTCGGTGGCCCGGGAATGCGGCCTGGATTTCCGCCTTCTCGATGAAGTCATTCGCATTAATGAAGAACAACGCCAGCGTTTTCTGCGCAAAGTACGCAGCGCGCTGTGGACCTTGCGCGGCAAGCGGCTCGCGGTTTTGGGGCTGGCCTTCAAAGGCGGCACGGATGACATCCGCGAATCGCCGGCCATCCTGCTAGTGCAGGCTTTGTTACAGGAAGGCTCACAGATCATCGCCCACGACCCGGCCGCCATGGCGCGCGCAAAAGAGGTTCTGCCCGCAGCCGTCGAATATGCGGAAAACCCCTATGATGCGGCTCGCGGAGCCGACGCGCTGTTGATTTTGACCGAGTGGGAAGAGTATGCGCAGCTGGACTTGCCGCGCTTGGCACAGGTGCTGAAGTACCCCATCGTGGTGGATGGCCGCAATCTATACGAAGGCAGCGCCATGACCCGGCACGGCTTCACCTACTACAGCGTGGGCCGCCCCACAGCCGCGCCGGAGGAACACGCGGTGTCGGTTCCGCACCCCGACACGGCTCGGCTGGAAAGAGAGCGTCCGGCGTAAGATGAATTCCACTCGTTCTTCCCCACTTCGATCCTTGGTCACCGGCGGCGCGGGCTTTCTCGGCTCGCACCTCTGTGATGCCTTGCTTGCGGACGGCCATTCCGTGGTCGCTGCTGACAATCTGTTGACCGGACGCCGCGCCAACCTGGCCCATCTTCGCAACGAACCCAGACTGGAATTCCTGCATCAGGATGTGTGCCAGCCGTTCGATTGCGGGCGGGTGGATTTTGTTTTTCACTTTGCCTCTCCCGCCAGTCCGGTGGATTACGCGGCGCACGGGATTGCGACGTTACAAGTCGGCTCGCTCGGCACGTTCAATGCGCTGGAAATTGCCAAACGCCACGGAGCCGTGTTTTTGCAGGCTTCGACCTCGGAGTGTTACGGCGATCCCCTGGAACATCCGCAGCGAGAGACCTACTGGGGCCACGTGAATCCGATTGGCCCGCGCTCCGTGTACGACGAGGCAAAACGCTTTGCCGAAGCCGCTACCATGGCCTACCGCCGCTACCACAAGGTGAATACGCGGATTGTCCGCATCTTTAACACCTACGGCTCTCGGATGCAGATCAACGACGGGCGAGTGATTCCCAACTTTATGCGGCAGGCGCTACGCGGAGAAGACCTGACGGTTTACGGTGACGGCAGCCAAACCCGCAGCTTTTGCTACGTGAGCGACGAAGTTGAAGGCATTCTGCGCCTGGCCCGCTCGCAGGAAACACTGCCTGTCAATATCGGAAACCCTATTGAATTTACGATTTCGGAATGCGCCCAAAGGGTGATTGACATCACGGGCTCGTCGAGCACAATTACCTACGAGCCGCTCCCCAAAGATGACCCCAAGCAACGTCGCCCGGACATCACCAAGGCCAAAGCGCTGCTGGATTGGGAGCCGAAGATCGAGCTGGCGGAAGGACTCCGCTTGTCACTGGACTATTTTCGGAAAGAAGTTGCCGGGCTGGCTGAGGCTGCGAAGGAGACGGTGCCGTCCGTCTAAAAGCCCGTCATTAGCGTCGTAAGCTCGACCCTGCCGCAAGAAATTCGACGATCTGCCGGAGCTGCTCCTGTTGGGCTGGATCGTCAATCTGGAACTGCACACCCATTCCCTTGCCCGGCAACGACGACTGCACTTTTCCTTGCGTTCGCAACCGGCTTTCCCCAGCGCGCACTTCCAGGTTGAGCAGGGTTCCCTTGGGAAAGGGCATGACCATCTCGATATAACATCCACCCAGGCTAATGTCGGCGATGTTGCACCAGTTCGGCGTGGTCGAACGCTGGTCGGCAACGCGAACTCCGGCGTCGAAGCGATAGCGGGATTGCGCGCGCCGCTCCTTTCGCGCCGGGACCTGCAAAAATTGGCGGACCACCAGCGGCTGCTGGTCGCGGTCTCCAGGACTGTCCATAGGCCCAAAGCGTTCCACTTCCATCGCCACTTCCGGCGGCTCTTGAATTTCGTCGCGATCACTGCGTTCGAGCCATTGATCCAGAGCCTTGCGCGACGATGCCGGGACACTGGCGAAACGAATTCCCGCTCGCCCCTGAACGTCCTGCCAGACGACGTTGCCGGAGAGGCGCACCTTGGCCGACTGCCCCGGAATCTCGAACTCGAAGTAGAGTTTGCTGTCGGGCGGCAGGCGCCTGCTGGATTTCAAGGCGATCCCGGTCGGGCTCAGATTCACCAGCGTTACGGGAACTTCGTCGGTAACGGGAGAACTGACGGTGGTGTTGACGAAAACGCCTCTGCGGTCGGTATCTCGGCGGTCTTTTCCCGCGGAGCGGAACGCATACTCCAGACTCACCAGGCTGCGATCCCGCGAAATAGGCTTGTACAAGACAAAGTGAGCGCCGATCTCGAAAGCGCGCTGGGAATAGTCTCGGCTGCCCAGAATGGCGATAATTCTCGGATCTTCCGCGCGCTTGCGCTGGGTAAAGGCATCAATCATTTCCAGCACGCCGATCAAATCGCCATCCAGCACGACGGCGTCAAATGGCGTCTTGACCATGGCTCCGCCCGCCAGCGAGGCCGTTCCGCAGACCTCGGTCTCCACGTGGAGCTCTGCCAGAACTTCACGCAGAACGCCGATATCGCGGGTGTCGGTGGAAACAATCAGGGCTTGGAGTGGCATGACTGTTCGGAGCCTAAAGTCTTTCGGCACCAGCCAACAAGTTACTAAGGGTACTGAGCCGAATCGGGCCTTTGGGGAGCGATTGGTCGAAGTGGGACAAACACAAGGCTTACGCGTGTTTGGTGGACTCGAAGGTGGGCAACGGGAGGTAACCAACCCACTAGTACTTACCAAAGTCCCAGCACGCTGAGCACCTCGGTACTTTGACGGTGTTTCGGGGTGCTCCTAGCATGGCCCTAGATACATAGGCTCGCGAAGATTCAAGTAGGCGCACGCTCCGGCCTTCGCGAGTAGTTGCCCTCCCACAGCTTAGGAGCAGCGCCAGATATCTCCGCGAGGGATCACGGGATGGCTATGCATTGCAAGAAATCGACACCAAGCGGTGCCGCGGCGACGCGACAGCGCCGCCTCACGGGTGGGTTCAGTCTGCTCGAAATGGTGATCGTCATGGCCTTGATCGTTATCTCGGCCAGCGTCACGTTTGTCAGTGTTCAGGGTGCGATTCGGGATTCCCGCGTGAACGGTGGCTTTGAAAATGCCTTCATGCAGCTGCGCGTTGCTCGCCAGCGAGCCATCTCAGAGCGCAAACGTTACATCGTGACTTTTGGAACGCCGGCTCCGCCACTTGCGCTGACGCCGTTGGGGCTTCCGAACGCAAAGAGTATTCAAGTTTATCGTTGGGATAACGGCAACCCGGCACCGGCACCGATCCAGATCAGCACCGTAGATCTGCCCAAGGACGTAGCGTTCCAAACGATTTCGGGAATCCCAACTTCCTCGACCAGCGTGCCTGACGGCTTCGGCAGCGGAGTCACCGCCATTGACCTCGATCAGGGAGTGGGGGCAGGCGCTGGAAACTTGGTCATGTTTATGCCCGATGGCTCGGCTCATGACATGGCAGGAAACTTTGACAGCGGCATTGTGTACATCGCCCGCAACGGCGACTTAGCCAGTTCGCGGGCCGTCACAGTATTCGGAAACAGCGGACGCGTTCGAGGCTGGCGGATTCAGCAACCGGGGGGAGTAGCCACATGGATTCAACAATGACAAAAGCAAATACTGTCATCTCAAAGTCACCACGGCCCTCGTCGCAACAGGCCGGTTTTACGTTGATTGAAGTTTTGATTGCCGGTGCCATCATGACCATCGGATTGCTCTCCGTTCTGGGCATGTTCACAACAGCACTGGCGTCGGCGCAAACGTCCCAGCTGGATCAGTTGGCTCACGCCCGCGCGACGCAGGCGCTCGAAAGCGTCTACACCGCGCGGCAAACAGCCCAGCTCGGATGGGATTCCATCAACAACACCGGGACCATCACGAACGGAACGCCGGGCATTTTCACAACTGGCATGGCGACCCTCACTGACCCTGGACCTGACGGACTTGACGGGACTTCAGACGACGTGGCCACGGCCCCAATCATTCTTCCGGGACCGGATGGAATCCTGGGAGGCACCCACGCCGCCGATGATCAAACGATTTCCCTGGCACATTTCCAACGGCAAATACAGATTTCGCTCGCGACCGATCCGAACAGCGGCACGCTCATACCGACGCTCAAACAGGTTGTCGTGACGATCCAGTACCCAACGTCAACCGGAATCACTCGCACCTACCAAGTGCAGTCGCTCATCTCGCAATACCGGTAGAGACGCAAGGAAACCATTATGAATTGGGCACAGCAGAAACGAAACAGCGGCTTCACCCTTCTGGAAATGATGGTCGCCATGGCTTTGGGCCTCATCGTCCTGGGCGCGGCGGTCCAAATGTTCATGGCGGGCATGAAAACGAGCACGCTCGTCTCGAACCGCTCGGACATGCAACAAGACTTACGCGCCGCGGTTGACCTGATCGACAAGGACATCAGCATGGCCGGAGCAGGCTTGCCGTCCGGCGGCCTACAACTGCCCACGGGCGCGGGGGCCACCGCCTCCAAAGTCGCTTGCAGCCAAACGCCGACCTGCTATTTGAGCAATAGCAAATACGCCAACGGTCCCGTGGGAAGTGCGCCGGTCGTCACGCTCAATAACTACATGTTCGGTATCATTCCGGGTTCCGCCAATGGCATGGAAGCGGGCGGCCCTGGGACAATCGCGGCCACGAGTAGCACAGCCGACTCCATCACCACCATTTACGTCGACTTCGCGCCGCAGTTCAATCTGTACACCGGAACCTTCCTGAATCCACAAGGGACCCAGCTCACAATTGCTCAACCCGCGGTGTTGCCTACGGGCGGCCTTCTGGCGGCTACGGATCCTGGAACCGGAATCAAGATTGGCGACCTACTCCTGGTCACGACAAGCAAGGGTTCAGCTGTGGGCGAAGTAACGGCTGTCGCTCCCCTGAACGTCACCGGGGCCACCATCACCTTCGCGAACCTGGACGCCTTAAACATTAACCAGAGCGGAGCCGCTACTGGCAATATTGCGAACATAGTGCCATTGCCTGCGCCTCCCGCGGCTCCCCCCGCAGTTCCGCCCACTGTAACCGTGCAGCGGTTGCTCGCTATCAGCTACTTCATCGAAGTGCCAACCAATGGCGCGCCGCGGTTGATGCGTCAGGTGAACGGCAACCCGGCCCAGCCCGTCGCCGACAACATCATTGACATGCAATTCAGCTACGACCTTTGCGACACCGGTTATGCCGTCGCTACTTGTGCAACCGTTCCAGATCCCATCGCCGCGGCTCAGTCCCCGACCCAGATTCACAAAGTCAACGTCCTGCTCATGGGTCAGAGTCTCAACAACACCGGAAAGAGTTCGCAAAGCATGCAGCTTTCCACCGCCGTCAGCGCGCGGAACTTAACCTTTAAGAATCGCTACCAGTGAGAATCGATTTCATGCGGGGTAACCACACAACTATGGCTAAACATCAATCACATTCGCAAGGCTTCGTGCTCATCGCGACACTGCTCATGCTCTTCTTGCTATCCGGTATTGCTGTCGGCGTCATGATGCTGACCACATCGGAAATCCGCATTGGGAGCAATGACAAGGAAGGCAACCTGGCCTACTACGGAGCAGAGTCGGGCATGGAGAAGCTCACCTCCGACCTGGCGTCGCTCTATGCTAGCCAGCAATCTCCGTCTGACACGGACATCCAGGCTCTCGCCAATAATGCCAACGCGCCCAACAGCGCCATGGTCGGCAGCATGACCTACGCGGAGGCCATCACCTTTCCAGTCGACTCGAAGGGCGTTCCTGTGCCGCCGTCCTCGGGGACCATCAGTTCGGGACCGAATCAGGGACTGGTCGCGCTCATCCGCCCCCTGACCATGAACGTGAACGCGTTGCGCCCTTCCGGCGCGGCAGCCAACATCACGCGTGGCATTGAAGTCGCGCAGATTCCAGTATTCCAATTCGGCATCTTCTCTGAAAGCAGCATCAGCTTCAACAACGGTGCGAACTTTGGCTTCGGTGGCCGTATTCATACCAACGGAAACCTCTTTCTTCTGCCGCAAACCGGTGGCACTTCCATGCTTGGCGCTAAGACAACCGTCTTCGGCGAAGTGATTCGAGACGTCCTGCAGAACGGCGCCAGCGCCGGGGCTAACTTCACAGGAACTCCGTATCAAGCGAACGCGGCGAATGGCTGCGACAACGCCATTGCGGTTCCCAGAGCGCCCTTTGCCACGGAAACGAATTGTGTGAACTTCACCACGGCCAGCGCAAGCTGGAGCGGTGGTATCCCACCGTCCGGCGGGCAAAACGCCTCGTGGATCAACACCTCCACGGTGAGTTTCAACGGCTTCATTGGTAACAATCGGTCAACAGGTGTGCAGAAGCTGGTTCTGCCCTTCACCAAGGGCGGCGGACTGCCTCAAGATATCATTCGCAGGCCTTACGTGGGTGAAGGTCCCACGTCAGCGACTGGGCAGTCGCGTATGTACAACAAAGCCAACATCCGCATCATTCTGGCGGATACGCTTCAAGGTCTCCACGACAATGGAAGCGCGGCGCCGAACGGCGACGGTCAGGATGTTTTGCTGACGGCCAACACTGCCGCGCCGACGGTCGCGTCTCTGGCGCAATTCGGCAACGACGCCGTTGCGTACGCTGTTCCCGGTCCCATCGAACCCGGCTGGCAGGCCCCGTTGCCGCTCGCAGCCAACTCCCCGTTTCCGCTGGTCACCGGTTACCTGCGCGTTGAAATCAAGAACTCGGCCGACGTATGGACCGGCGTGACAAATCAGTGGTTGGCGCTGGGTATAGGTAGAGGCTTCAGTCCCCTCGCGGCTGGGAACCCCACTGCCAAAACTGGACCAAATGCCCAAGCTATCTTGCTCTTCCAGGAGTTAGCTTCCACCCCCGCCGGATTACCCATCGTTGGCCGCACCCTCGCTAATGTCGGCACGAACTGGTATCCAATCAACTTCTTCGACCCTCGTGAAGGGCTGGTTCGCGATGCATCGGCGGCCAACACTCAATGCCCCATCAACGGAATCATGAACGCCGTTGAACTGGACATGGCCAACCTCAAGGCATGGATGGCCACCCCCACGGGACAGACGATCGAATACAAGGAACAGAACGGCTACGTACTGTACTTCTCAGACCGCCGCGGAATGTTACCCACGCCGCGCTCGAATACCGCGACCGACGGAGCTTTTGCCGTGGCTGGCGTTCTCAACGGAGAATACGGCTTCGAAGACACGGTCAATGTTGCGACCTCGGCCACCGGCAATCCAAACGGCGTAGACGGCGGCGTACCTGAGCAAGGTGAGGACGCGAATGGCAATGGGGTGCTGGAGACCTACGGCGCCGCCAACGTTGGCAACGGCTTCCGAGTGCCAACCGCCACGGCGAATTTCCCTTACGCGAATATCGATTGCCTCAATCAGGGTCGCATGAACTGGGTTAGCGGCGCACGGCACGTGCTTCGCCTGATCGACGGCAGCGTCGGGAATCTCCCGCTCTCCCCACAGGGCGGCGGTTTAACCGTGGCCTCCGAAAACCCGGTTTACATTCAGGGCGATTACAACGCCAGCCCCGGGCAGGGCTTTACCGATGTTCCGCTCACCCATTCGCCCGCGTCGGTCATCGCTGATGCGGTCACCTTGCTCTCCAATAGCTGGAACGATATCAACGGCATGACGAACCCCACCAACGCCTTCAACCGGTTGGGTTCGAACACCTGGTACCGTTTGGCGGTAGCCAGCGGCAAGACGCCGAACTTCAACAACAGCGGCGGAGCCAATGACCCGACCTGGGGGAGCGACGGCGGCGTCCACAACTTCCTCCGCTACATCGAGGCTTGGAACACGGCCGGTGGAGCCAGCACAACCCTCGCCTACCAGGGTTCGCTGGTCAGCCTCTACTATTCCAACTACGCAACCGGTACCTACAAGTTCGGAAAGTCCGGTATTTACAACGCTCCGAACCGGCAATATAGCTTCGATACGCTTTTCCTGCAACCGAACAACTTGCCACCCGCCACGCCGATGTTTCAGGACGTAGTGAACTTAAGCTACCGTCAGGACTTCACGCCCTACTAAGCGTGAGTCTCAAAACTTGAAATCACCCCGGAACCCTACCCGTTCCGGGGTGATTGTTTTTGTGCCTGACGCTGCGCTAGTTTTGCCAAGATGCGCCAATGCCTGAGAATCACCGTTCCGATAGAATGATCCGGCAAGTCGTTCTTCAATCAATTTCCCGAACGGAGCATCCACCTTATGATTCGCACTCTCTTTTGGGATATCGGTGGCGTACTTCTCACCAACGCCTGGGACCGCACGCAGCGGGATGCTGCCATGGCGAAGTTCCAGCTGGATCCAATTGAGTTTCAGGACCGCCACGAGATGGTGATTTCATCCTTTGAGCGGGGCAAGATCTCGCTTGAGGACTATCTCGACCGGACCGTGTTTTACCGCGCGCGATCCTTCACGCGCGACGCCCTGAAAATGTACATGTATTCCCTGTCGCAGCCTTTGCCGGAGACGTTGGCGCTGGCTCGAACCATCGCTGCATCCCGGAAATACTTGATGGCAACGATCAACAACGAATCCCGCGAGATGAACCGCTACCGCATCGACACCTACAACCTGCAGGAGATTTTCTCGTTCTTCGTGAGTTCTTGCTACGTGGGCTTGCGCAAACCGGAAAAAGATATTTACCGCATGGCACTGGAGATTTCCGAGGCCAAACCGGAAGAGTGTTGCTTTCTGGATGACCGCTCGCTGAACCTGGAATGCGCTCGGCAGCTCGGCATGCACACGATTCAAGTGCAGAGTTCGAAGCAGGTGCTCGAAGAACTGGGAAATCTGGGAGTCGAAGCCTAACTAACCGTCGTGCTGAGCGATCTCGGACTCCCCTTTCCGTAGACTAGTAACTACCAAGACAACTCCTTGACACAACACCCGAATTCCTGTTGAATCGGCTGGCTGCGGCGACGGCAATCTACCCCCCGCGCTATCCCGCAAACACATTCCGCGCGATCTCCCTACGCGGTCAGCGTTCCGTCTGCAATCAAGACAACCCAGGAGGTTTTGCAACCATGAAAACATTCATCGGTAGAATTGGGTCTTTCACAGCGTTCCTAGTGTTGGGGGTGTTTGCGGCTCTTTCTCCAACTCTCCTGGTCGCACAAATTAGCACTCCCAGCATTGGCGGAACCCCCGCAGCAGTCGACCTCAGCCAAATTTCTGCAACTGCGAGGCAACAGATCCGAGAGTTAACGGCCGAAAAGGAAGCGCGGACACCGGCGCAGCGCAAGATCGGCTCCAGCCTTCTCTACGCCGCACAAACTAAGCGCGGCCAGCCCATCACCCAAAGCGTGGCCGCCCTTATTTCCTCCGTACCTGATCGAGCGGATGGCTTGGTAGATGTCGAGATTATCGGCAAGAGCAGTAAGCCTTTAATTGCGGCCATAGAACAAAGTGGCGGTCGGGTATTGTACGGACGGCTCACCAGTCCAGTGCTGAGGGCCTTGGTGCCCCTGCTTGCCGTCGAGAGTCTGGCCGCTCATTCCGATGTTCGCATCATTCGGCAAACGATTCCCGCAGCTACCCAGCAGCAACTTCTTAAACAAAGAGCGGAGCGGCTGCGTTCGCCACTGAATTCGGCGATTCAGCGGCTGCAAGGCAGGATCTCCGCGGCACCCGCGGTGTTTGCCCTGTCCGCGACCGGTTCCGTCACCTCGGAGGGAGTTAAAGCGCATCGTGCCGATCAGGCACTGCACTTTTTTGGTGCCACCGGCGCTGGCGTGAAAATCGGCGTCCTCTCCGAGAGCGATGATTTCAAAGAACAATCCATTACCACCGGCGATCTTCCCGCGGATGAAGTGACCATCCCTGGTCAGGATGGCCGCCCGGGCGCAGGCGAAGGCACTGCCATGATGGAGATTGTGCATGACATGGCCCCTGGAGCCAAGCTCTTCTTTGCCACGGCTTTCAACGGCCCACAAAGCTTTGCTGACAACATCCGCGCACTGCGTTTTGTCTATCACTGCGATGTCATCGTCGATGACGTTATCTACTTCTTCGAGTCGCCCTATCAGGACGACATCATTGCGCAAGCCGTCAATGATGTCACCGCCGATGGCGCAATGTATTTTTCCTCCGCAGGGAACGCGGGAAGTTTCAACGACGGAACATCCGGAACCTGGGAAGGCGACTACAAGAAGGCAAAGACTTCGGTAGGTGCGCTTCCAACCGGGTACGATGTGCATGATTTTGGCCAGGGCATTGTCTCCGACCGAATTACCGTGGGTGGTGGACCTCTGCTTCTGCACTGGTCCGATCCCAGCACCTTGGCCGTCCCGCAGGCGGCTGACGACTACGACCTCTTCGTGCTGGACTCCACATTATCGAACGTAGTAATCGCATCCACAGACGTCCAAAACGGCACCGGCTTGCCGTTCGAATTTCTGGGGTTTAACATTCCGGCGGGCTTTCGGGTCGTGATCGGGACGAAGACGGGGACCAGTACGCCCAGAGCGCTGCGCTTGCAGCTCTCCGGTGGTGGTCTGGCTCTGGCAACTGGAGGCGCTACCTACGGCCACAACTCGGCCGCAGCTGCTTTTGGCATCGCTGCCGTCGATGCCGCCACCGCAAACGGAGGCGCTTTCACAGGCGGCCTCACCAATCCGGTGGAGGTTTTCAGTTCCGACGGCTATCGCCGCGTTTTCTTCGATTCCGCGGGCAACGCCTACAAGCCGGGTAAGTTTTTGTTCAAGAACGGAGGCGGACAACTGCGCTACAAACCTGATCTGGCTGCGGCGGACGGCGTCTCTACCACCCTTCCTTCCAGTTCAGGCTTGAATCCGTTCTTTGGTACTTCGGCTGCCGCGCCCCATGCGGCCGCGATTGCCGGTTTGCTTAAGTCCGCGATTCCGACCATCAAGCCCACCAAGGTTCGAAACGCCTTGACTAAGACAGCTCTGGATATCGGGATTCTTGGCCGCGACCGGGATTCGGGATTTGGGATCGCGGACGCGTATGGAGCACTCACGTTCGTGGGTGCAAAGCCGTCGCCTTTCCTTGAATTTGGCATGGAGACAGCCACTCCCTTAACCGGCGACGGAGATGCCTTTATCGAACCCGGAGAAACCGCCAGCCTCTCGACACAGCTCGTCAACACCGGAGGTGCGACGGCTCTGAACGTTAACAGCGTACTTTCCACCACAACGCCTGGTGTCACGATCTTGAACGGTAATTCCGCCTTCCCTCCCATCGGTAGCCTTAACGGAACAGCCGTGAACACCACGCCATTCACCTTCGGCCTGTCGTCCACGGCCGCGTGCGGCCTCGCTCCCACATTCACCCTCACTTCCACCTACTCCAACCCGGCGCTGAGTCCGCTGGTCGTAACCTTCAAGGTGCCGACCGGCCAACCGGATCCGGTGGCGACTCCCACCAGCTATGCGGGAGCTGTCGTCCCCATTCCCGACGGGAGTGCCCCAGGCGTTGATATTCCATTGACGGTCACAGGGGGAAGCGCGATTTCCCATATCGCCTTCTCTTTCGATGGCGCTGCCTGTAACAGCGATGTAGGTTCCACCACGGTTGGGCTGGACCACTCCTGGGTTGGAGACTTGGTGGTGAAACTCACCTCACCATCGGGAACCACGGTGACCTTGATTAGCCGTGCGGGAGGAACTCTGAACAGTGGCAACAACTTCTGCCAGACCGTACTAGATGACGGAGGAGTGTCGTCCATTCAGAATGTCGTATCTACCGATGCGCCGTTCACCGGAACATTTGCACCAGCTAACCCGCTGGCGGCGTTCAATGGCGAGGACGCGAATGGCACGTGGGTGCTGAATGTTTCTGACAATGCTTTGTTTGACACCGGGAACGTTCGCGCCTTTTCGTTGGCCATCAACGGATTCACTTGCAACTGAAACTCTGATTGAGGGGGCGGTACAAGTCGCAGATCGCAGCTACGACACAATTAAGGTTGGGACGGAGATTACTCCGTCCCAGGCTTTTTTTCTAAGCGAAAACGTTGTGCGATTGGATTGCTAGTTCGAATCCGGACGGCGCTTGAGCGTGGGGCGGTCGTCGTCGTTGGGTTGGCCTGTTTTGTCCTGGCCGTCTTTGTCTTTGCTGTTAGTGCGGCGAAGGGTCGGCTTCTTGCCATCTTTTTCGTCGTTGAGCTTACGGCGATTTTCGAGCGAAGCCAACCGGGCCTTCACGTCGTCGAACTCCGAAGTCGTGACGGTGTACTGCGCCCGCGCTGGAAGAATCTTGGCGATTTCTTCCTGCGATTTCTCAATGCGATCCGGCGTCTGCGGATGCGTCGAAAAAGCCTTCGAAAGCGTACCCGGCTTCTTCTTCTCTTTCGCCTGTAGCTTTTCAAAGAAACTCAAAAACGCCTGCGGATCATACCCGCTTTTGTACATGTACTGGACGCCGAGGTAATCGGCTTCGGCTTCGAAACTGCGCGAAAAGCTCAGAAAGGTCAGCGGTACTGCCAGGCTGGCGGCCGATTGCACCGCATACCCAATACCGCCGCCGATGAAAATCAGCGGAATGCTACCAATGTTCAGCCACTGGCCACGCGTCATTTCGCGTGCCGCATGCCGGGCCGCGACATGGGCGATTTCGTGCGCCATCACGCCAGCCAGTTCAGCTTCTTCGTCAGCCGCCAAGATGAGGCCGGAATTGACGTAGAAAAATCCCCCGGGCAGCGCAAACGCATTCACTTCGTCGGAATCCACAACCTTGATCGTGAAAGGCACCTTGGCGTCGGAATTCCGCACCAGATTCTGCCCTAGTCGGTTCACGTATTCGTTCACGACCGGATCCTGCACCAGCTTTACTGTAGCGTCGATCTGCTGGGCGTACTGCTTGCCCATGCGGATCTCGCTCTCCAGCGAGTACCAGTTGCCGAGGCCGCGCTTGCCCATCTCGCGATTGCCAATGGCTTCGACGTCGTCGCGGCTGCCCTCTTTTACGTCCACATGCTCTTTCTGGGGGACGACGTCCGGGAGTTTCGTTTGGGCGTCGTCAGTAGTAGGCGTGGCGACAGTCGCGGCCGGGGCTGCCTTGTCGTCCTTTGTTTTATCATCCTTCGTCTTGTCGTCCTTCGACGAAGCGGGGGGTGCAGAGGGCTTCTGAGAATCGGCGGCAGTAGGCTTGGTTGCCGTCTGGGCGTCGTCTTGCGCCCACCCTAGCGGAGCAAGCGACAGGGCAAGGGCAAACGCCCACGATGTGGCACTGAGGCGGAATTTCATGGTTTCAATCCCTCGATTTCCTGGAAGGCTCGCGAATGCTGCCGCTTCCAATGCTTGCGATCCGCTGGATAGCCAAATTATACGCCCGATACGCCACGGACTCATCCCTCGAGTCTTCAACCAGTTGGACGCAAAATCGGGCTACGGGGTTATCCGGGAGGCTCGTTATCGGACGAATCGTGATCGGACGACTCGGGGAGAACGCGGGCCAGGACGCCCGCGCCTCCATCAGTCGTAATACTCAAGCCCCAGATGGGTAATCAGCTCAGCGCCCTTGAGGTGGCGGAGGGTGTTTTTCAGCTTCATGAGCTGGATAAACAGATCGTGCTCCGGATAGAGCCCAGGAGCGGTCATCGGCGACTTCAGGTAGAAGCTCAGCCACTCCTGAATGCCCAGCCCGCGCAGCTGCGTGCAGCGCTTCGCCAAATCCATAAACAGCACCAGATCGAGCACAATCGGAGCTGCCAGAATCGAATCCCGGCACAGGAAATCGACTTTAATCTGCATCGGATAACCGAGCCAGCCAAAAATGTCGATGTTATCCCAACCCTCTTTGTTATCACCACGGGGAGGGTAATAGTTAATTGTTACTTTGTGGTAAATATCTTTGTACAACGTGGGGTAAAGCTTGGGCTGGAGAATGTGCTCCAGCACGCTCAGCTTGGACTCTTCTTTTGTCTTGAACGACCCGGGATCGTTCAGAACTTCTCCGTCGCGATTTCCCAGAATGTTGGTCGAATACCACCCGCTCACTCCCAGCAAACGCGCCTTGAAACCGGGGGCCAGGATCGTCTTCATCAGCGTCTGGCCAGTCTTAAAGTCCTTGCCACAGATGGGCGCTTCGTTCTGGCGCGACAGCTCCAACATGCACGGCAGGTCCACAGTCAGGTTCGGAGCGCCGTTGGCGAACGGCACGCCTTCCATCAGCGAGGCATAGGCATAAATCATCGAAGGGGCAATGTTCTTGTCGCTCTTCCGCAGCCCTTCCTCAAACGCCGCGACGGAAGCGTGAACTTTGCTCGGCTTCAGAAAGACTTCCGTCGATCCGCACCAGATGGTGACCAGCCGCTTTGCGCCGGATTTCTTCTTGAACTGGCGAATATCTTCGCGCAACTGCTCGGCCAGATGCATCTTATTCTTGCCCTTTTTCACGTTCGGGCCGTCGAGCAGCTTCACATAGTTGCGGTCGAACACAGCCTTTTGCGGCTTAATCTTCGACAGAAACGGCTTGATCTTGTCGAGCAGCCGCTGGTCGAGTACGCCAGCCTTGCTGGCCGCCGTGTACATGTCGTCTTCGAAAATGTCCCAGCCGGTGAAAACCAGATCGTTCAGTCCGGCGAGCGACACAAACTCGTTGATCTTGGGCGACTTGCCATCGGTCCGCTTGCCCACGCGGATCGTCCCCATCTGCGTCAGCGAACCAATCGGCTCCGCCAACCCTTTGCGAATCGCTTCGACGCCGGCCACAAACGTGGTGGCCACAGCGCCCATACCCACAATCATGACTCCCAGTTTCCCGGCTGCCGGCTCGATCGAGTTCCCGCTGCTGGAAGAATTCACAACTTCCGCAAGCGTTTGATGGACCTTCTTCGACGTGGTGGTGGAGGAGGACTTGGTTCGAGTTGCCATAAGGGTTCAGCTTTCCTTGTTAGTTCAAAGAGACTAAGACAAACGGAGATTCTCTCGTATTGCCCAGTGGAAATGCAACAGGCGACCGGGCGAAACGCAGGATTGACATAGCCAACCGCCAGAAACTACCAGCGAACGGCCTCTAGCCCGCTTCTCCGCCCTCCCGAAAGGCCTACTTCCCATCCAGTTCCACGCTCTTCAGCGGCAAATCCCAATGCGACAGCAGAATCTCAAACCGCCGCTGCTCTTCCTTGGCATACTTCTCCTGATCCGGATAAAGCTGCTTCTTCATCGCATCCTCATCAAACGGATCATTCGCCGCTGACGAATTCTTAAAAACAATCGTCACCCGATAGTCCCAGCGCCCTTCCTCGGTCGCATGGTAGCGCGGCGTGTCCATCCAAACCTTCAACATCCGCCCCATCTCCACCTGCTTCTTGAGCAGCGGATAGTGGTTCTTTTTAAACAACCGCAAAAACTCGTCCGCATAACCCCACTTGGCTTTGTAGTAATACTCCACCACGAAAGGCTTGTCAGCGGGAGCCTCCGCCACAGCCGCACAGGCGAACATAACCGCAACCAGGAACGCACAGACGAGCTTTTTCATACACGTGATCCTCAATCTTTATCTATTAAAAATTTAGAGGTGTCATTCTGAGCGCAGTCATGCGTTCACGAAGTGAAGACATGACGCAGTCGAAGGACCCCTGTCCCACTCGAGACGACGCGTGAGACTACCTACCCCGCCACCCGAATCCGATGCTGCCAGTGCGAGTAAACAAAATAAACCACCCCCACCACCAGCAACACCCCAATCACCGCGTCAAACTTATGGAAATACTGTCCCAGACTCCGCCAGTTCTCCCCCAGCTTCATCCCCAAATACGCCAACCCAAAACACCACGGCCACGATCCCAGAAACGTATACAAATGAAACTTCCCTCTCGGCATGCGCGCAATCCCCGCTGGCAGCGCAATAAATGTTCGAATCACCGGCAGCAGTCGACCCACAAACACCGCCGCTTGTCCCCAGCGCCGGAAAAACCCATCCGCCCAGTCCAGTTCCCGCCGGCCCATCAAAATATAAGAGCCAAACCGCTCCACCAGCGGACGTCCGCCATAAAACCCAATCTCATACGCCACCAGCGACCCCAAATTGCACCCAATTGCCCCGGCCGTAGCAACCCAGAACAAGCTCATCCTACCCTCAAACACCAAATACCCAGCGAACGGCATGATCAATTCCGACGGCAGCGGAATACACGCCGACTCAATCGCCATGAGCAAGGCAACCCCGCCGTAACCGGTAGCCCCGATCACAGCCTTGATTAACACAAACACCACAGCAAGAATTTTTTCAGTCATGGGAAATAGATTGTGTGTCGCGGACACTGCTGTCCGCATGGTCTAAAGGAAGTTCTCAACAGAATCCCCGCACTACTCGTTCTGCGTGAACGTATACCCCGGCAAAGCGCAGCCCGCAGCGTCCTTGGCCACCTTCACTTTCACCGTGGGCGCATCCGGCGCGGTAATCTCCGCTGGCCGCAGCACGGCAAACTGCGTAAACACCTCATTAAAAACGCGCGTGACAAGGTAGTTTTGCCCATCCTCATCCTTCCGCCAAACCTGCCCCAGCCGTATCGTTTTCACTGCCATATTTAGAGGTTACGAGCAACCGCCACCAGCGTCAATGACGAGTCGCTCACCTAGGAAGGATCGCGTGAGGACGGCCGCCCCCGACCGTCCGGCAAAGCCTTACCCAAAACTTTGGTAGGATGTCCAACAAATGAGCAAGCCATCAGCCCGCAAAAAACCTCCGAAGCCAGCCTCGAAAAGATCCCCCTCCAACCCAAAAGGCTACAACCCTGTCGCCCCAGCCCGCGTCACCGATATCCTCGAACGCCTCAACACCCTCTACCCCAACGTAGTCTGCGCCCTGCACCACAACAGCGCTTGGGAACTCGTCGTCGCCACCATCCTCTCCGCCCAATGCACCGACGTTCGCGTCAATATGGTCACACCCGCCCTCTTCGCCAAATACCCCACCCCGCAGCACTTTGCCGCCCTCGAGCCGGAAGACCTAGAACCCGACATTCGCTCCACCGGCTTTTTCCGCAACAAATCCAAATCCGTAGTCGGTGCAGCCCGCAAGCTCCTCGCCGACTTCAACGGCCAGGTCCCCGACGAAATGGACAAGCTCCTCACCCTCCCCGGCGTAGCCCGCAAAACCGCCAACGTAGTCCTGGGCAGCTGGTTCGGCCAAGCCGTCGGCGTAGTCGTCGATACCCACGTCCACCGCATCTCCCGCCGCCTCGAACTCACGAAGAACGACGACCCCGTAAAAATCGAACAAGACTTGATGAAGCTTATCCCCCAACCGAAGTGGATCTTGTTCTCCCACCAGATCATCCACCACGGCCGCAGCCTCTGCATCGCCCGCAAACCGAGGTGCGTAGACTGCCCCCTCGAAACCCTCTGCCACGCGGGGGACAAAACCTGGTCCACGGTGGAGATGCACAAAGGCGCGGAGTAACATCCGTCAGGACGATCCTCGATTCCAAAAACACTTTGTCATCCCGACCAACGGGAGGAATCCGCTCCTAGCAAAGCGCTCAAGCAAGCACCAACAACGCCTCTGCTAAACTCCACCATGAGGAACCCATGCGCCACCTCGCTGTCACGCTAATACTCTCGATGACCTCCCTGGCCCAAACCCTCCCCGCCCCCCAGGCCGTCACCGACCCCAGACAAGTCTCCGGCAAAAGCAACCTCAACGCCGCCAAGCTCTCCATCGAAAAGCTCTACATGACGCGCGCCATCGGTAGCAGCTCCTGGTCGCTCGACGGCAAAACGATCGCCTTCATCTCCAACATCAGCGGCCGCAATAACCTCTGGACAGTGCCCGCGACAGGAGGCTGGCCCAACCAGCTCACCGTCAGCGACCACCGCCAGTCCAGCCCCGCATGGTCCCCTGACGGCAAGTGGATCGCCTACATCTCCGACTACGATGGCGACGAAATGTGGGACGTCTTCATGGTCTCAGCGTCTACCGGCGAGGTGATCAACCTCACCAACACCCGCGAAATCGCCGAAATCGCCCCGCAGTGGTCGCCCGACGGAAAAAAGCTGGCGTGGGAGGTAAAACCGAAAACATCCTCCACCTGGGAAATCGACATCTTCGACACGAGCTACCGCAAGGTCACCCACCTCACGACGGGCACTCCGCCAGAACTCAGCAACGGAGACTTCGTCTGGTCACACGACGGCAAGCGAATCGCCTACAGCCAACGCCACGCCGCCGGAAAAGACTCCAACATCTTCGTCGCGGATGTGGAAACCGGAAAGTCTGTGAAAGTGACCGAGCACACCGGGGAGCAGCACTACCACGTCAATGCGTTCTCACCCGACGGCAAGCACTTGCTCATCACCTCTGACGCCGCCAACGGCTACTCCAATGTGGCTTTGCTCGATCTAACAACCAAGAAACTCGACTGGCTCACTCACGACAAATGGGAGATCGATGGCCGCCAATTCACGCCCGACGGCAAGTCGGTTCTGTGGGAAGCCAACGTCGACGGCAACACCGACATCTACGTCCACAACCTCACCACCGGAAAAACGCATTCCCTACCGCTGCCCAAAGGCGTAAACTCCCCCGGCGGTTCCGCCACAGCCTTCTCGCACGACGGCAACCGAATGCTCTACTACCACAACGGCCCCAACGCCCCGAACGATTTGTGGATTTACGAAACGGGAGCTAGTTCGCGAAAAGAAACAGACATGGCCACAGGCAAGTCTATCCCCGTGACCCACTCCCTGGTCGCCGGCGTCAAGAGCGACGACATGGTCGAGCCGCAACTGGTCCACTACCCCAGTAAAGATGGCAAATGGCAGATCAGCGCCTTTGTTTACACCCCGTTCAACATCCCGCGCAATGCTAAGAACCCAGCCATCGTCTACGTCCACGGCGGCCCCACCTCGCAGACGGTCAACTCCTTCAACCGCATCGTGCAATACATGGTCAATCAGGGATACCTGGTCATCGCCCCCAACTACCGCGGCTCTTCGGGCTACGGCAAAGAGTTCCAGGAAGCGAACTTCAAAGATATGGGCGGCCGCGACCTCCAAGATACTCTCGATGCCGCCGACTGGATTCAGAAGACCGGCTACGTCGATCCCAAAAAGCTAATCGTCATGGGCGCAAGCTACGGCGGATACATGAGCATGATGGCCGTCACGAAAGCCCCAGACGTCTGGGCCGCGGGCGTACCCATCGTCCCGTTTGTCAACTGGTTCACAGAAATCGAAAACGAAGACCCGTCGCTGCAACAGTGGGACCTGGCGACCATGGGCGACCCAAATAAAGAAGAAGACAAAGCATTACTCCGCGACCGCTCGCCCATCTTCTTCGTCGATAAAATCAAAGCCCCGTTATTCCTACTAGCCGGAGGCCACGACCCCCGCTGCCCCAAATCCGAAGCCCAAC
>JAYWAL010000122.1:0-3824 GCA_043782485.1 Acidobacteriaceae bacterium
GCGGGCGCCCTGATTTTGGGCGTGCTGGCTTTTCTGGCCGCGCTACCGTTGTCTGGAAAGCAGCCTTTGATGTTCGCTGCTGTCGGCGCGGTGTTGGGTGGGATCCTGCCCTATTCCTACGCCTCTTATCGCCGCAGCCGGCGTTTCGACAAATTCGAAGAATTATTTCCCGAAGCGATTGACACTCTGGCGCGCGCGGTGCGAGCTGGACACGCATTCACCACTGCGCTCGAACTCATTGCCAGTGAGATATCGGAGCCGGTGGCCTCCGAATTCCGCAAGCTATTTGAAGAACAAAAGTTTGGTCTGCCGGTACGTGACGCCTTGCTCAACCTCACCGAACGCGTGCCGCTGGTGGACGTAAAATTTTTCGTCACTGCGGTCATGTTGCAGCGCGAGACGGGCGGAAATCTAGCCGAAATCCTAGACAATCTTTCTTACGTGATCCGGGAGCGCTTCAAGATTCTCAGGCAGGTACGCGTCTACACCGCGCAGGGCCGGCTGACCATGCTTCTGCTTATGGGGCTTCCCCCGCTGATTGTGATCGTGATGTTGTTGATGAACCCGGGATTCATCCGCCCGCTGTTTGCGGACCCCATCGGTCACGCCTTGATTGTCGCGGGAATCACGCTTCAGACGGTGGGATATTTTGTGATCCGAAAAATTATTCAGATCGAGGTCTGATAGAGCATTGGCACTCGCATTAACAGTCGTTATCTTTTTGACCATCGTCATGGCGGTTTTTGCGCTGGGGGCGGCGGTCTATGCCCCTTCCTCCGTACTCGGTTCCAGACTTCGTTCGCTCAATACACAAAAGGTTCAAACCCAGCAGAAACCGGCGTTCAAGGAACGTTTTGAACAGGCACTCGACCCTCTCAGCAAGGCACTGCCGCTGTCTCCTTCCGAAGTCTCCCGCACTCGCGCATGGTTGATTCAAGCGGGATTGCGCGAGCCCCGGCATCTGACAATTTACGTAGGAAGTCGCGTCCTGCTGGCGCTTTTGGGGTTGCTGATCGTGCTGGCAGTTTCGCCTTCTTCACTTTCTCTCTTGGTCGGGATTCCGGCGCTAGGCTTTTTTCTGCCCCGTTTCGTGTTAAAGCGGTTGATCAATAAACGCAAAAACCGCATCACCCTCGCTTTGCCGGATGCACTCGACCTCACCGTGATTTGCGTCGAGGCGGGACTGGCTTTGGACCAGGCCATGATGCGCGTCGGAGTTGACCTCCACCACGCTCATCCCGAATTGAGCGATGAATTTCATCTTGTGAATCTGGAGATGCGCGCCGGAAAACCACGTGCAGACTCGCTGCGCAATTTAACCCTACGCACGGGGGTGGATGACGTCCGCGCGCTGGTTGCGACCCTGATACAAACAGACCGCTTTGGCACCAGCGTCTCCCAGGCGTTACGAATACACTCCGACTCGCTGCGCACGGAACGACGCCAGCGGGCGGAAGAAAAGGCCGCCAAAACAAGCATTAAGATGATCATCCCTCTGGTGATTTTTATTCTTCCTTCCATCATGTTTGTCACGCTCGGACCAGCCCTGATCCAGTTAGTTCGCATCCTCGCTCCAGACATGGCAAAATAGGTTTACCGTTGGTCCAGAATTAGCCCCTGGAGTGTGGATGTCCGAGGTTTCACAGGCGGGAGTGCCCCCAAATTGTTACGCTTTAAATCGGACTCGCCAGCGCTATTTGGCGACGGACCTGGCGGTTGCCCAGACCCACTTAAGCCGATTGCGCGGGTTGATCGGCATGGGAGAAGCACGCTTTGCTCAAGGTCAGGGCCTCTGGCTGGTGCCATCCCATGGAATCCATACCTTCGGAATGCGCTTTCCTTTGGATATCGTCTATCTTAATCACGACAAAGTTGTGGTGTATGCCCAGCAGGATGTGAAGCCGTGGCGCCTCGCGCCCGTCCGACGTAATGCGGCTTCCGTACTGGAGCTCCCGCGGCACACGATTCGCGACACCGGTACTTTGTTGGGGGATGAAATTGACATCAGCACGGGCAAGCTAGCGGGAAAAATCACAACGTGAACGATGCCCCCAAACTCCTGATCGAGTGGTCTTCTCCGTGGGAAGAATTTCGTTCCTCGATTGGGCCTGCTTTGCGGCGTTCGCCCCGTCCTTTGGCGGGCGAAGCTCGCTCCGGTTTAGTTCCTTATAAAGGGATGTTGTTCGGATGCCTGTTGCAGGTGACCTTACTGCTGGCGGTTTTAATTCTCCAACAAAAACTGACGACCATGCATGTGTACGTACCGCCATCCGCGCGCAAGTACGACGTGATCTATTTCTCGGGAGATGAGCTCCCCAAAACTGAAGATGCCAGCGGAGCGCAGGCGGGACGCTCCGGTTCTGCCGGCGGCGACGAAGCTCATCATGCGACGCAGACAATTCGTGTCGCGCGCGGTACCACCGTCCGCGAAAAAGTAGTAGACGCTCCCAAGCTTGATCTCCGTCGTACCGATGCCGCGGTTGAGAACCTTCTCGCTTACAAGGCAGTTCCCGGATCCCCGCCAGTTGCTGGGCTGCGTTCGTCCGTGAGAGTGCAAGAGCTTCCGCAATCCGCGATTGCGCCTTCTCCCCAACTGGAGCGAGAAAAAATACGCGCCAGCGATGCCCTAAACCCCAGTGTGGTAGCCCCCGCCCCGACGGCTCCAAATAGCGAATTGGCAAAGATGCGGCTGCCCGGGAATCAAACGGCGCAGGTAGTCCCTCCGCCGGTATCCGCCCCGGAACAGATCACGAACACGAAGGCGCAGCTTACTCTTCCTGCCGCGCTGGTAGTCGCGCCCGCGCCTGATCAAATTGTTCGCGAGCGATCAAATGGCGCGGGCCTGGGCGCGGACGAATTGCGCCCCCAAGTTGTGCCTCCCGCTGCCCAGTTAGGAAGTGCTTCGCAGCAGCGGCGCTCAAGCGGAGGTCTCGGCAAAGCTGATGTGGTTGCGCCGCCAGTAGAAGTTGCCAGTCTATCTTCCGGCAATCGCAATCCGAACAGCCTGGGAGGGAGCGCAGTGGCGCCTCCTGCTGTTCAGTTAAGTGGTTCGCTACAAGAATCCTCCTCAGGGCATGCGCGGGCCTCCGTGCCCGCTGGCGAAGCCTCTGTTGTTCCCCCGAGCCCATCGTTAAGTTCTGGAGCAGGAGGCCACGGCAACCGTGGGCAAGGGTTAGGTGGCGCGTTCGATTCCGGTGCTGCCGCTCCCGCCCCAGCAACTGCCAGCAAGAACGGAACCGGGGTTGTAATTTCCAGCCGACCGGGCTCCGAAGTGGGAGTGCCGGGCAAGTCCGCGGCCGGATCGATAGCGTTGTCTCCGTCAGGCGGCGCCAGGCCAGGTCTGGGAGGGGCAGGTGGAGGTACAGGAATTAATCGTGGCGCGGGTGGCGGCAGCGGCGTGGCCGGCGAAGGCTCGGGAGCGAGGAAGGAAGGCACGGGCCGCGGAGCTGAGACGAACGCGCACGCCGGAATTTCCCCCACTCCTGGGTCGGGCGGCGCGGGAAACGGGACCAACGGACAGCCTCCCATGGCGGGCGTTTCTGTGAAAGGTGGCAGCAACAACATCACTTTGCCAAGCTTCGAAACCAGTTCGCCAAAATCTTCTAACACTGAGCGCGCGTCGCTCGACACCGTCAATCACGGCCCTGGGATCACCGTGGTCGGGACATCACGCTCTGGAGGCGCATTCAATTTTTATGGCGCGTTAAAGGGAGACAAGGTCTACACAATTTATATCGAAACATCTTTAGGAACAGCGGTCATGCAATACGCCGATCCTGCTTCGGCCGCGCATCCGTATGCCGAAGACCTGGTCGCGCCTCAGC
>JAYWAL010000123.1:0-26528 GCA_043782485.1 Acidobacteriaceae bacterium
GTGGAACTGCTAACCACTAGCGTGACGCTGAGTGTGAGTGGTACGACGGAACGGACGTCGATATCTTGCGCGTGTGGTTCAAAACCTGGTTGCGTCACGGTGAGGTGGTAGGGATTGAAGGAAACATTCGGAAAGCTAAATTTTCCGGCGGCATCCGTGGTGAGGGTGCGGTCAAAACCGCTGACCGGGTTACGCAGCTCAACGGCGGCATTGGGGACGACGGCACCGGTGGGGTCCACCACTGTGCCGGTTACGGAGGTGGAGCTGCCCGACTGGGCGGCGGAAGCGATGGACATGGTCAGGGCAAAAATAGCGAGAACGGCCGCGCGCAGCGGCATAGGGTATGAAGCCAACATGGAATCCTCCAAAAGATTCGTCAGGAAAAAAATCAAAGGCACGGTTCTTGGGACAGAACCGGGCTTGGGTATGAAGGTTATGATTTTTTAGACGGTTGGAGGGGGACGAACGCGAAGGGCAAAAGAGATCAGTTGGTGCTTGGCGGAAACAGGATTCTCGACAACGGCAGATGGGAAAACGAGGGTCGTCTTGGTGAGGGTGGAGACTTCCTTGGGTGCGGCCGAGTGGGCCGCGACGCAGACCGAGCACTTAGCAGCGTCAATGCGGCTTGAGTGGTGATGCGCAACCAGGCCAACGGCTGAAAAAACAGTCAGCAGGAGGCAAAGCAGCGCGATCTTTTTCGAGAGCGAACGCATATTAGCTATCCCTGATTTTACCATTTGGGAGCCTGATGCAAGCAACTCACGTGCACAACAGTCCGCGCATCACGGAGCTTGGTCAGCGCAATACTAGCTTCATCTCGTGGTTGTTCTTTTCAAAGTCAACTCGCAGAAGTTTTTCCGCGCCGCTCACAAAGTTCGTGGTCAGCGTTTTCGATTCATCGAAATCATGGGCGGGCGATTGTCCATTGACGCGAAGGGTGTGCTGTCCGGTGGGAATCTGGACTTCGGCAGAGTCCGCGCCCTGCACATCTTTGAAAATCGCGAGTCGCTTTTTGGATTCGCCGTGGAGACTGGTGGAATAGGCCAGCTTTTCATCGACCCAGACGGTGAGCTGACCTTCCGCAAAGTGATGCTGAACTTCAATTCGCAGCCGCGTGAGTTCGACGGGGGCCGCAACGGGGGCGGCCGGGGGCTGAACGCTCAACGGTGGCGGGGCCACGTGGGCTCTCGGCAACGGTTTCGCCTTAGCCGCAGGTGGCAAGGAGATTTTGACTGCTGCCGGAGCAGCTTCCGCGACGACGGCGGGAGCGAGCTTAGTGACGGTATCAGCGGCAATGATCTCGGGACGTTTGGGAGCTGGGCGGACAGCGACCGTGGGAACAGCGGCTCTAACTTCGCGAGGACTACCGTGAAACGGAATTCCGTAGAAGAAAACCAGTGTTCCCATCAAGAAAACAGCCATCGCAGCGGCCACATACGATACGGCCAGGACTTGGGGGGACCAGAATTTTTGCGCCTTGGGCCGAGCACGGTGCACATTGGGTGCAGTCGCGGCTGGGCTTGGCTCTACGATTTTCTTGGCCGGCAGCGGAACTGCTGCCCCAGAAAGACTTTCCCTGAGTTCGCGAATCTCGCTGGCAAACTCCGCGCCGCTTTGAAAGCGTTGCGCCGGAGCCTTCGCTAGCGCCCGCGCGATGATGGCATCCAGTTCACCCGGCAGAGCCAGATCGAACGAACTCGCTGGCAACGGATTCGCGTTCGCGACTTTGTAGCATACGGTGACGGCGCTGCTGCCCTGGAACGGTCGATGACCGGTGACCATGTTGTAGAGCATGACGCCCAGGGAGAACAGGTCGGAACGTCCATCGACGGCGAGGCCATCCACTTGTTCCGGCGACATGTAGGCTGGAGTGCCCATGGCGTGCCCGGGCATGGTTACATTCGATAGATTCAGCTTGGCGATGCCGAAGTCTGCGATTTTGGCATGTCCGTCGTCGGTGAGCAGAATGTTAGCCGGTTTGATGTCGCGATGCACTACGCCCTGTCGGTGGGCGCAATCCAGAGCCATGGCAATTTCTTCCGTCAGGCGCAGAGCGGTATCAAGCGGCAGCTTACTGCTCTCGCCAGAGAGTCGCCCGCTGAGTGATTGGCCGGCCACGTATTCCATGATGATGTACGGGGTCCTGCCCTCTCCCTCCTCGCCCACGTCAAAAATCGCGACAATACCAGGATGCAGCAGCCGACCGGCGGCTTGCGCTTCATGAAAGAAGCGCATGCGGTATTCCTGCTCCTCTTCCGAACTTTGGGAAATGGCGGAGATCGCCTTTACGGCTACGAATCGCTCGATTTTGGGATCGCGAGCCTTATAAACTGCACCCATGGCACCGCGGCCAATTTCAGCAACGACTTCATAGCGTCCAAATCGCTTATCGGGCCGGCTGACCATGGGCGGACAATGAACTCGGCATCTCGCTGGAGATGCGTTTCCGGCGGAGTAAGACTAGCGCCTAGTTCACGTTATCGCATGGGCTGGATTGGGCCATCATTACCGGGGTAATGAACCACGATTTCGGGGGGCGGGAAACTAGCGGGAAGCCGACGAACACTTCAGTAGGATGCCTGCCACGAACGACGCGACCGACGCGAGGAGCCACTCGATGCGCCACGACTGCACCACCTGCCAATCGAGAATGGTCTGCGGGTTGGAAAAAATGCCAGCCAGCAGGGCCGCCGCAGCGCATGCCAAGCCCAGGAAGAAGGCGACCAATGGAGGTAGGGAGAGGCCGAACATCCCTTGTAAATTGCTGATTTCAAAGTGGCTAATCCATCCGGCGGTGGGCGAAAGGCCACGATCTTCGCCGCAGGCGTGACAAAACGCAGCGCCAGGGACGAATTCAGCACCGCATTGCGGACAGGCTGACTCGAGTCCCTGGGGACTGGGCTGGAAGTGCGCAGACCGGTCGGCAGGGGGATGCCAGAATTCCTGAGCTACGTTGCGAACAGCTTCGGGCATAAAGGAACCAGGTTGGGGGTACCTTGATTAAGGCACGTCATCCGCCAAACGTGCTAGCGGCTAAGTGCATTATTTATCTGCACTTACAGTCGAACTGGGGGAGGGTGTCAGGTGGCAACGAAGCAAGTTTTACTGTCGGTACTGCATTTTCGCCTCTGTGGACATTCCTGACCTTAGGATTTTCCCTAGTTGGGGTGGTGCCGGGGAATAGCCAGTCTGGTTCTGAGCGTCAGGTCCGCTATACTGGGCCGCATGTTCCTGGAAAAGCTTCGATGGTGGGTGGAAACTGGTCGACTGGCACGTGGACTGGCTCCGCTGGCGCTGCTGGGGACCCTGCTTGGAGCGGAACTACCCGTATTTCGGCCCAACGACGCGGTCTCGCGGAGCGGGTTTGAGCGGTTTTACAACATGGACTACGAGCGGGCGATTGCGGACTTTGAGGAAGTGGCCGCCCAGCATCCGCAGGAGCCATACTGTGTCAACAACCTAGCCAATACCTACTTGATCCGAGAACTCTACCGCATGGGGGCGCTGGAGCCTGCCGACTATGCGAATGACAGCTTTGTGAGTGCTCCGAAGCGTCCGGCTGGGGCGGAGGCGAAAAAGAGGATCAAAGGACTCCTAGAGCAGGCCACGAACCTCGAGGAATCGCGCCTGGAAGCGAATCCGAATGACGTGGAGGCGCTCTACGCGCGGGGCGTGACGCGCGGAATGCGGTCGAGCTATACGGGGTTGATTGAGCGCTCCTGGCTGACGGCGCTGCGGTCGGCGGTGGGATCGCGGCACGACCATGAGCGGGTGCTGGAGCTTTCTCCGAGCTTTAGCGACGCCCAGCTCATTGTTGGGACGCATGATTACGTTGTGGGCAGTTTGCCATGGGCGGTGAAGGTAGCGGCAGCGGCAGTTGGGTTTTCCGGAAACAAGGGTCGCGGGATTGATGAGTTGTATGCAGCATCGAAGGGTGGAGGATCGGCGAGCGTCGACTCGAAGATTCTGCTGGCGTTATTTTTGCGCCGCGAGGGCCGGTTCGACGAAGCGTTGGGGCTTATACGTAGTCTGACGCAGCAATTTCCTCAGAATGTGATTGTGGCACTTGAGGAAGGCGACTTGCTGCGGGCGGCGCACAGAGATCGAGACGCGTTGGCGGTTTACCGGAAGGTTTGGGATGCGGGTCACGCTGGGCACTTCCCTTTTGGCAGCTATGAACTGGCGGCGATCGATATGGGCGACGTGCAGCGGGCGATGAAAGATGACGCCGGGGCGCTGGCCAGCTACAACCTTTTGGACGATGCTCCGAAGGCAGCGGCTGAACTGCGGCAGCGAGCTGGGCTTGGCGCGGGGGAGATCTACGACCTGCAGCAGAAACGGGATTTGGCGGTCAAGAAGTACAACTTTGTCCTCGGGCTGGACGGAGCTTCCAAGTGGGCGGAAGCGGCGCGGAAGTATTTGCGGGAGCCGTATCGTTGAACCAACTCCCCACGGAGATTCGTCTGCTATCGTTAAGCCATTCCCATCTTGTTGGAGTGAGGATTCTTGACGTTCCGCAGCGCTGTGCAGAAGCATGTTCAAAAATATTCTTTTCGAGCGTTCCCGCCTGTGTTCCTTTCGATCGTGGCTGGCGCGTTGATATTCTGTGCGGCTCCGGCGTGCGGACAAGACGCGACGGCGGCAAAGGACCCGGCATCGCTGTTCGACCCAGCCGACGAACCTCGATTGACAATGTTCCGTCATCCGACCATGTCGCGCTATTGGATTTCTGGCCAGGACAACATCATCTTTCAGTACCACCCGTCGTTTGACGCGAAATATAACGGACCGAATAGCCTGCATGCGCATGGGGAGGATGCGACCTCGCATGTTTCGACCTTGTACTTGGGCTACGCGCTGACGCATACCACCGAAGTGTTCCTGGACGTCGAAGAAGCGAGTGGCGGAGGAATCTCCGACGCGCTCGGTCTGGCGGGGGAAACCAATCTGGATGTGGTGCGCAACCCCCTGCTCTCCAAAGCGCCTTACATGGCGCGGGTAATGGTGCGGCAGATGATTCCGCTGGGCAAAGAAACCGAAGAAGCCGAGCGTGGCCCTTTTTCTCTTGCGACCGAGGTGCCGGTGCGCCGCCTGGAATTCCGCGCGGGGAAGTTTGGCACCGCAGACTACTTTGACACGAATGCAATCGGCACCGACAGCCATTTCCAGTTCCTGAACTGGACAGTCGACAACAACGGAGCCTACGACTATGCAGCCGATACGCGCGGCTACAGCTTTGGGGTGATTGCCGAATACCACGACCGAGGTTGGGCGTTGCGCTTTGCTGAAATGCTGATGCCCACGGTTGCCAACGGGCCCAAGCTGGAGTGGAACCTGAGAAAGGCACGTGCAGAAAATTTCGAACTCGAGCTGCACCCCGGTAAAACGACCGTGGTTCGGTTGCTGGCCTACGTGAATCACGCGAACATGGGCGTCTATCGCGATGCCGTGCGCGAAGCCTTGACGAATGGAACAACCCCGGACATCACCGCGCACCCATTTCGCACCACTGTGAAATACGGTTTCGGCGGGAACCTGGAGCACAGTTTTGGCGGCGGGCTGCGCGGGTTTGGCCGCTGGGGTTGGGGCGAGGGCCAGCACGAGTCCTACGCCTACACCGAAGTGGATGAAACCATAGCGGCGGGCGCGGATTTGGCCGGGGAGCCTTGGCATCGCAAGAACGACAAAGTGGGTCTAGCCGCTGTGTCCAATGGAATCGGAGCGGATCACCAGAAGTATCTGCGACTTGGCGGTAAGGGATTCTTGCTGGGCGACGGTGGTTTGAGGTATGGACGGGAAAATCTGATCGAGAGCTACTATAACGCCCACCTTTGGCGAGGGTTGTTTGCCGGGCCGGATTTGCAATTCATTAGCACTCCTGGGTACAACCGGGACCGCGGCCCAGCACTAGTTTCAGGTTTTCGGGTGCATTTGGAGTACTGAACCTCTCCGGGCTTTCCGGAGAGCCCGTGGTCCAAGCGAGACTCGTATCAGGGCGTTCCGTAACCACGGGAACCGAAGGCTTCTTACCACCGCTCGAGGCCAGGATATGCCTTTAGGCGCTGGGTTTCATTCCTGGATCACAACTGACCGTTAAGGCGGCACTTCGCTAGGCAAGTCGTGCGTCAAATCCTCCGGCGTGACGGGTTTGCCATGGGGCAGAAATACGCCGTCCTGCTCCAGCAGAGCCTCGTAGATGGCTCTGGGACGCCAATGGCGGGCCAGCAGGTAAGCGCTCATGTTGGCGATCATCAGCGGTAGAACCAAGCCGTAGCTGCCCGTCATTTCGAAAATGATCAGGACAGAAGTCATGGGAGCGCGGATAATGCCCGCAAAAACCGCGCCCATGCCGACCAGCGCGAACGCGCCCATGGAGTCGGCAGGGTGATGGAAGATGTTGACGTCCACCCATCCGACCGCACCTCCGAGCATGCCTCCGAGGAACAGCGACGGTGCGAAAATGCCGCCAACGCTGCCGCTGCCATAGGAAAACGCGGTGGCTGCAAACTTCAGCAGGCACAGCACCAGCATCGCCTTTAACGGCAGAGACCCGGCCAGGGCTAGCGCCAGGGTGCTGTAGCCCGACCCGGTGACGCCGTTCCGCTGGACGCACGTAATGGCTAAGACGGCCAGCGTTCCCGTACCCAACCCACCGAGCATGGGATGTGCCCATTTGGGCATGGCGGTGAAGCGCTTGAATCCCGCGCGAAGGCTGAGGAGCGAATCGGTGAAAGCGACGGCGAGGATGGACGAAAGTAGGCCGAGAACGGCGTACGACAGCAGCGAGCTGGCCGCCACCAAGGTATACGCCCGTGGAATTTCGAAGACGGGATGCTGACCAAGAATGCTGCGCTCAACGGCGGCAGCGATGGCGGCGGCTACGATCACTCCAGAAAGCATGGTTTGGTCGAGATCGCCGATGACTTCTTCCAGCGTGAACGTGACGGCGGCAATGGGCGCGTTAAACGCAGCGGCGATTCCCGCGGCGACACCCACCGCCGCCATGCGGCGCTGGCTTTCGCGAGACAGAGAGGCTGCACGAGCCAGCCAGCTGGAGATTCCGGCACAGATTTGAACGGTGGGGCCTTCCCTGCCCGAAGAGGCTCCGGTCCCCAGCTGAATGACGCTGAGGGCAAACTTGCCGAAAGCGTCGCGCATGGGGATGTAACCGGCGCGCAGAGCGTAAGCGGCTTTGACCTGCGGAACGCCGCTGCCGACCGCTCCCGGCACCCAAAAGCGCAACGCCAGGCCGACCACCAGGCCACCCAGCGCGGGGGTAAGGATACACCAGTACACCCAGGAAAAATGTGGGGCGGCGAGAGCGCGATCGATAAAAAGCGCCTCTGCCTTGCCTATCGCCAAGTGGAAGGAAACCGCCGTCAGGCCGCAAAGAGCGCCGCTCAAAATGGTGAGTGCCAAAAGGCGCTGCCGCTCAGTGGGGATTAGACGGGATAAGAGAAGATTGAACCGCTCCTGGAGCGGCTTAAGATTGGGCCAGACTGGCAGAGCAGCGTCTCCTGAAGGAAAATCGGTACAACACCAGTATAGGAGGTGCAAGGCTGAGCCGGGCGCAGCAGCAAACGGGAACTTTTCGGATGGCTAAAGCGTATCCTCAGAGGATTAGAGGATTCCGAGATCAGTTCCGAAATTTTGGAATTCAGACAAATAATCCCTTCGAGGCAAATTGTATGTTCTGTAACGCTTGCGGTAAGAATATTCCGGATGATGCGAATCTTTGCGCCTATTGCGGGCGCTCTGTTGGCTACCGTTCCGTCCAGAAACGCCTGACCCGTCCTCGTACCGGGCGCAAAATTGCCGGGGTGTGTGCCGGGTTTGCCCAGTATTTGGACTTGGACGTTACGCTGGTGAGATTGGTCTGGCTGGTGGTGTTCTTTTTTGGCGGGACAGGCCTGCTCGCCTACGTGGTGGGATGGATCTTGATAACGGAAGAGCAAGAGGCTCTGGCTGCGCCGGCGGGGTATCCTGCAACAAACCTGTAGGATCAGCCCGCGCGGCAGCCGAGGTTGAAGTGCGAGAGAACGTCAAGCAAGAAACTTATGGTTTCTTCTTGGGCTTCTTTTTTTCGCGACGAGGTGCGTCTTTGCTTCCCATGAGGGGAAGTTTCTCACAGCACCCGCTTCGGCGCTAGCCCCTTGGACCAAATTGTGTACCTCGCCCTGGCGAAACCGGGGAGAGGTGTCCGCCTGCCTAAAATCCCTGCCTGTTACAATTTTCCTTCCTAGAAAGCCTACAGGCCTGCCCGAGATTAACCACACATTTTTATGAGTACATCCCATATGAGCAAGAAGACCACAGTCACGATTCATCCGGCGAAAAACATTGAGGGCGGCATTCGATTGCCCGGAGACAAGAGCATTTCTCATCGCTACGCCATGCTTGGCGCGCTGGCCGAGGGCACGACGCGGTTGGATAATTTTTCCACGGGAAAAGACTGCGCCAGCACGCTGGAGTGCATGCGGGAGCTGGGCTGCCAATGGGAGACTACGCGCAAGGGCGAGACGCTGTCGGTGGAAATCCGCGGGACGGGCATGAACCTGAGCGCGCCCAGCCGCGCGCTGAATTGTGGAAATAGCGGATCGACGATTCGCATGTTAAGCGGAATTTTGGCCGGGCAAGGGTTTGCCTCTGAATTGATTGGGGACGAGTCGCTTTCGCGGCGACCCATGGCGCGAGTGATCAAACCGCTGACAGAAATGGGCGCTGCCATTGCTTCGGCTGAGGGCAATCGTCCGCCGTTGCGCATTCAAGGATCCAAGCTGCGCGGGATCGACTACACCATGCCCGTGGCCAGCGCGCAGGTGGAGGCTTGCCTACTGTTTGCGGGATTGTTCGCCGAGGGCGAAACACGGGTTCGTTCCGTCGTGAGAACTCGCGACCATAGCGAACTGGCCTTGCGGGCGTTTGGCGCAGAGGTAACTCGATCCCTGGGAGAGGTGGCCATCCGCGGCGGGCAGCGGTTGCGGGCCATTGAAGGTGGCGTGCCCGGAGACATTTCGAGTTCCGCATTCTTCCTGTGCGCGGCGGCGCTCTTTCCGGGCTCGCAGCTTGTGATTGATAGCCTGGGGCTGAATCCAACGCGGGCGCGGTTACTGGATTTTCTGGTGCAGCTGGGCGTCAAGATTCGCGTTACGCAACTGGAAGAGCTGAACGGCGAACTCGTCGGCACGGTGCAAGCGGAGGGCGGCCCACTGAAAAGCTGTAAGATCAGCGGCGGCGACACTGCCGCGCTGATTGACGAAATCCCCATTCTGGCGGCAATCGCGCCCTACACCGCCGACGGTATTGAGATTCGCGATGCCGGAGAGCTGCGAGTCAAGGAGTCGGACCGCATTGCGTCGATTGTGAAAAATCTTCGTGCCATGGGGGCGGAGGTTGAGGAATTTCCCGACGGCCTGCGCGTTCCCGGCGGTCAGAAATTGCGCGGCGCCAAAATCGACAGCTTTGACGACCACCGCATTGCCATGGCCTTTGCCGTGGCGGGGCTCCGTGCCGAAGGTGAAACAGAGATTGACGGAGCGGAATGCGCCAGTATTTCCTTCCCCAGCTTCTTTGGGTTGCTGGAAAGCATCGTGCAGCGGTAGTTCAAGTTACCTCTCTCTACAGCATTCTCTGTACCAGATTTGTTGATTGTCTCGGCTAGTTGGCGAAACAACCTCTTTTGCCACATCGCCATCCAATCATTCAGAAGCACTACACACCTCCTGCACGCAAGGCCACTTCGTCTTCGCAGGATAGGTGTGTCATATGTGTTCTAACGGAGGAATCATGAAACGCATTGCCATCCTAGCGGTGCTGGGCTGCCTATTTGCGGTACCGTCCATGTTCGGCCAAGCCCTGCACGGAAATCATTTTGAGGCGGGAGTTTTTACCGACTACTTCGGTCTGCAACGGACCACACCCAACATCAATTACTTCGGGCTGGGCGGTCGCGCAGCCTTTAACGTCAGCACCAACTGGCAGCTCGAGGGCGAAATGAACTACGACTTCAAGCGCAACTTCACCAGCACGTTCACCGATGGAGTAACCACGCAATTGGTGAATACGCGCCTGCGAAATCTGCATGGGTTGTTCGGGCCAAAATACAACTTTGGCAGCGGAGCCGTCCGGGCATTTGTGACCGGCAAAACCGGCTTCGTCAACTTCAGCGTTTCTGACCAGAACGCAGCCGCTGGATTTACCGGCGCGCTGGGCGGCGTCACTTCGGGCAACACGCGACCTGCGTTTTATCCAGGGGTCGGCGTGGAAGGCTTTGCTGGCCCGATTGGCTTGCGCCTGGACGTCGGCGACGAAATGTACCTTGATAACGGTGTGCGGCA
This sequence comes from Acidobacteriaceae bacterium, assembly GCA_043782485.1. Classification (GTDB taxonomy): domain Bacteria; phylum Acidobacteriota; class Terriglobia; order Terriglobales; family Acidobacteriaceae; genus JANXUC01. The sequence goes on from JAYWAL010000123.1 coordinate 10,338, forward strand.
CAACATGCGTGTCACCTTTGGTCCGCAGTTGCGCTTCTGACCTATGCTGGCTGGGGACGGCCGAGCCTGGCCGTTCTCAGTCAATCGCGTTCTTTCAATTGCGGACGTCCATCTGGCGGCAGCACGAACGGAAATTCCACCAGCCATCCGCTAATCGGAATTCGGAACACAAATTCTTCCCTCTTTTTCCAGTCGCCCACCCATTTTCCCCGCGAAGGGAAGAAAACCCATCCGGAAACCTTCGGATGGGCTGCGTCCAACGTGACATCGCGCAAGCCCTGTGTGCTCAGGAACTGGACCATTTCGCTCACCAGCTTCTGCTGCTCGCGCAGTCGCTCTTCGTTTTTCTCGACTTTCTCGGGCCGCTTGTCGAGGTCTTGCTCGGTCTGGTGCATCAGGTCGTCGGTCTGGTGCTGGATATGGTCGGCGAGGTTGTCCGCATCCCAGGAGCTGAATTGCCACCGCGAATGCGAGACAAACTCCAGATTGGCATCGCTCTGCTTCACCAGCATCGGCGAAGTAGTCCGATTCTCGACGCTGATGAGCACACCCACCACGCGGCCCGCTCGCTTTTGCGATTGCGTCAGCTCCCTCGGGTCCACCGCCAGCGTGATCACCAAGTCGTTGTTGGCAATCGTGTACCGATCCAGGCTGTCAGATCTCGACTGAGCCATGCTGCACCCAGCACTTCCAGACTGCCATCGCAAAGTTGGAACTTGCTCTTGCTTCTTGGCGACGCCAGCAGCGGTCACCAAGACAACCATCAAGCTCACCAGTGCCGTACGAGACTTCCCCATCCTTTAGCTCTCCCGCCATTCAGACTAACTCGTAACCGCTTGCCGCGGCTCTCAAACCTCGTATATCGTCAGGGAGAATTCGGGCGTTTTGAGCACCATACCGCTAGAATGTTTTCATGCTTGCAGTATGATGCAAAAGTCCCGCAGGAGACCATGAATGAGACAACCAATGAGACAACCGATGAAACGACATTTTGCCATTGCCCTCTTGCTCGCCGCATTGGCCGCCAGCGCCTTCGCTCAAACCCCAGCCGAGCGTGACCGCGCTATTCAATATCTGGAAAAGACCCGTCAGGGAGTCATTGACTCGACCAAAGGCCTGACGCCCGCGCAGTGGAACTTCAAGCCCGCGCCGGATCGCTGGTCCGTTGCTGAAGTCACGGAACACATCGCCGCCGCCGAGGACTTCCTCTTCAGCATAGTTCAGGAAAAAATCATGACCGCACCAGCTCGCCCGGCGGGCGAAGACGTCAAAGCAATTGATGAGTTCATCGTGGCCGCCATTCCTGACCGCACCCATAAGGCGCAGGCTCCCGAGCCCCTCAAGCCCACGAATCGATTCGCCACTCCCGAAGGTTCGCTCCAGCATTTTGCGGAAAGCCGAGCCAAGACCGAAGACTTCGCAAAAAACGGGCAAGGTCTCCGCGACCACGCCGCCGATGGCCCATTGGGCAAAAAGCTCGACCCGTACGAGTGGATGCTTTTCATCTCCGCGCACAGCGAACGTCATACCAAACAAATTCTTGAGGTCAAGGCGGATCCCAACTTTCCCAAGAGCTAGGTCGCAGGGGCGCGGCCGACGCCCCCCTTTTCCTCCCGCAAGATATTCCCCGAAATTGCAGTATGCCGATTTTCCAGTATGATGATCCGGCACAATTTGGGGGCCTTCCTGGCATGGCGAAATTCGCGCGAAACCTGAATGTTTTAACGTTTACCTTCCTGCTCCTGCTCGGCGTGGCCGCGCAGGCACAACTGCCCATTACCACCGATCCGCCCATGTACGGACCCTGGAACGGCGTCCTGCTGCCCGATGGCGATGGTCTCCGCCGCCATCTCGTCAAGGATGATTCCGTCCTTCGCCCCGACTCGCCCTGGACTCTCTCTTGCTGGGTGCGCATTGAGGAGGCCCCCAAGGCCTTCACGCTCGTCGCGGGCGTCGGCGACGTGCTTGACGAATACCCGCGCTTCCTTGCGCTCGACGCAACGCACCTGAGCCTGTGGATTGGCAAGGACAACAGCCTCTCCGCGCCTTACGCTGTTCCCATCGCCAAATGGCAGTTTCTCGCCGCCTCGTTCGATGGCGCCAAATTCCATCTCTATAACAACGGGTCTGAAGTAACCTCCGGCCCGCTGCTGCTAGGTTCCGCTAGCCCGGTTCTGCAAATGGCGCCCAGCGCGCTTGCAACGCCAGAAGCTCGGCACTTTGGTGGACGCATTGCCCAACTCACGCTGGTTCGCCGCGCGCTCGACGCCGCTGACTTGCAAAAGCTCTACCAGCAACCGCCGCGTTTCGATTTGGAGTCGTTCGAGGAAGGCTCCAAGCCTTGGCCTGTGCAAACCCGGGGCCAGGCCGGCTACCGCGCGCCGCAAGATGCCGTAACCTTGCCCAAAAGCAAAGCTCCGTTTTCCGCACCGGTGGCGCAGCCTCTTCCCGCTTCTCGTCCCGCGCTGGAGGCCGACGGCGACGACTACCCAAAAAACGATCGCCAAAACAACGATCGCCAAAATAACGACCGCTGGACCCTCGCCCATGGCTGGATGCTCGCCGCCGCGCCCCAAGTTCCGGCTGATGCTGATGCCATCTCCCAACCCGGCTTCAAAACAGCCGAATGGATGCACGCTACTGTTCCAGGAACCGTTCTCACCACCATGATCAACCGCGGCGTCTATCCGGACCCCGACTACGGCCTCAACAACCTCGCGATTCCGGAAAGCCTTAATAAGCAAGACTATTGGTACCGCAACGAATTCAAGGGGCCGAAGCTGGGCGCCAAGCGCCGCTTCACCCTCACCTTTGAAGGCATTAATTACAAAGCTGCTGTCTGGCTCAACGGCAAGAGTCTCGGCGTCATCAGCGGCGCTTTCATTCGCGGAGTATTTGACGTCACCGCGACCCTCAAACCCGGCGAAGCCAACGTGCTTGTGGTTCGCATCTCGCCACCGCCCCATCCCGGCATTCCGCAGGAGCAATCGCTTCGTGGCGGACCTGGGGAAAACGGCGGCTACATGTGCCTCGATGGCCCCACCTTCGTCGCCTCTGAGGGATGGGACTGGATTCCTGCGATCCGAGATCGGAACACGGGCATCTGGCAGCCAGTCGTGCTTACTGCTTCCGGCAGCGTGAACATCGGCGACGCGCAGGTGGTCACCAAGCTACCGCTTCCGAACATTGATCACGCGAACATTGATCGGGCAACCATCGATCGCGCCGACGTGGAAATCACCGTCCCGCTGGTAAATTCCGGCACCTCTCCCATTCATGGCACCCTGCAAGCGAAATTTGACGAGACCGTTGTCACCAAGGAACTGACCGTACCGCCCGGCAAGAGTTCCGTGACGCTAAGCCCTGGTGAATTCGCTCAACTGGCCGTGCAGCACCCGCGCCTGTGGTGGCCCAATGGATACGGCAAGCAGGAGCTGTACACGCTCCAGCTCTCGTTCCGCGAAGGAGATACTGAATTGGACCGCCGGAAAGTCCGCTTCGGCATTCGGGAAATCACCTATGAACTCAGCCTCTACGATTCCAGCGGCCACCTGCGCCGCGTAGAGTACTCGCCCACTGCCGCCCGCGGCCAGCAGCGCGTTGTCGACGTCTCGCATGACGGCATGCGTCAAATCCCGCCCACCGATCCTCCGCCGTCGGATTGGCCACCGGAATGGCGTGAAGGCTGGCGCTCCTGGGTCGCGTCGCTCACCCTGGCTGGCGAGAAGTCCCAAGCCGTTCGCGTCCTGGAAGACACGCGCGCTGCGCCGTTCCTGGTCATTCGCGTCAATGGCGTCCGCATCGCTTGTCGCGGTGGCAACTGGGGCACCGATGATTCGCGCAAACGCGTTTCCCGCGAACACCTGGAGCCATTCTTCCGCCTGCATCATGATGCCAACATCAACATGATCCGCAATTGGGTGGGCCAAAACACCGAAGAAGTCTTCTATGACCTCGCCGACGAGTACGGACTCCTAATCTGGAACGATTTCTGGTCCTCCACCCAGGATTACAATATTGAGCCGGAAAACCCCGCGCTGTTTCTGGACAATGCCCGTGACACCATCCTGCGCTTCCGCAATCACCCTTCCATTGCGATGTGGTGCGGCAGAAATGAGGGCGTTCCCCAGCCCATCATCAGCGATGGCCTTTCTGCTCTCATCGATTCGCTCGATGGCACACGCTACTACTCACCCAGCTCCAATCAGGTCAATCTCCAGAACAGCGGTCCCTACAAGTATCAAGATCCGGCGCTCTATTACTCGACGCTGAACCATGGCTTCTCCGTGGAGACCGGAACGGCCTCGCTTTCCACCCTCGAAGCTCTTCGGGCTTCCCTTCCGAAGGAAGACCAGTGGCCTATCAGCGATGTCTGGGCCTACCACGACTGGCACTATAGCGGGAACGGCGAAAGCGCTCCTTTTATGGAACAAGTTCAAGCCGAGTTCGGTGCCGGCACCAGCCTGGAAGACTTTGAGCGCAAGGCCCAGATGCTGAACTACGTGGACCACCGCGCCATCTTCGAGGGCATGAACGCGCACCTGTGGGCACCCAACAGCGGTCGCCTCCTCTGGATGACCCAGCCCGCGTGGCCCAGTAACATGTGGCAGATTCTCAGCTCGGATTACGACACGCAGGCGTCGTTCTACGGCGTGAAAAAGGCCTGCGAGCCGATTCACGTACAGCTAGATCTCGCCACCTATGACGTCGCTGCGGTCAACAACACCATCAGCGCACTAGCCGGTCTCACCGTTAGCGCCAATGTTTTTTCTCTCGACAACAAGCTGCTGCTGCACCACGAAGAAAAGCGGGATGCCGCCGCCAATACTGTTACCGCTGGGTTCAAGCTGGACCTCGCTCCCCTCATGACGGAGAACGTGGTCCTGGTCCAACTCCAGTTGAAGAACGCTCACGGTGAGCTGCTCTCGGACAATCTCTATTGGCTTTCGTCGGACTCCACCAACTACCGCCAACTCAACCGGCTTCCTGCGGCGCAAATCGTCGCCACGGCCACCACCTCGGCTGGGAAACCCCAACTCCACCTTCACTTGCAAAATCAGGGCGCAACCGCCGCTTTGGAAACCAAGTTAACGCTGCTCGATAGCAAGGGCGCTCGCATTCTTCCCGCGTACTACAGTGATAACTACATTTCCCTGCTGCCCGGCGAATCCCGCGAGATCACCATTGAGTATCTCGACGCCGGAAAGCCTTCGCAAGTCGCGATTCGAGGATGGAACACCGCGTCGCAAACTGTGGCGCTAGTGCTATCCCACTGAACTGAAGAAAACGCGTGCCCCGTCCTTGTCGCGTTCCGCGCGACAGGGCGGGACTTTACGAAGGGGTAGTGTTCGTCGAAGAGTCTGGCGTAGGAAACTCTCAACAAGTTTCTTCAATTTTCAAACACTGTCATTTCTAAGCGATTTCCCGCGTCAAGGGACAAAAAAGGCGGCAGGTTGACCCCGCCGCCTTGAGCCTTACGAAGATCCGCTACTTCCCTTTGCGGTCCCGCCGTAAATCCCGCTTGTCGTGCCGAATGTCTTTTCGGTCATGATTCCGGTCCACGCGGTCGTGGTGCAAGTCGCGTCTGTCGTGGTTGATGTCGCGCTGGTCGTGATTGCGGTCGACCCGGTCGTGGTGCAGATCACGCTTGTCGTGGTTGATGTCGCGTTGTTCCGCTTGTGCGCCAGCTGTGTTGCCGTTCCGCAAGTCCTGGTTGCGTTCCGCGCGGTCCTTATTCAGGTCTCCACGATCATGGTTGATATCTCGCTGATCCCGGTTGCGATCCACGCGGTCATGGCGCAAATCGCGCTTGTCATGGTTGATGTCGCGCTGGTCTTTGCGCATGTCGCGGCGATCGTGCCGCAAATCCTTACGGTCTCCCTGTATGTCCCCGTTTGTCGGCGCCTGCGCCAGAGCCATGGTTGAAGCTAAAGAAACCAATCCGAAAAACAAGAAACTGCGTCGCATAGTATTTCTCCTGTGGGGTTCAAGCTCGGGCCATTTTTCGGCCCACACAGAGTCAAACCCGGCGTGGAAGAAAAGTTTCGGAGGAAAACGGGGGGTTACGGAAGTAACTGCTGAAACGCTGGGCAAATCTCTCTTTTTGAAAACGTCATTCCGAAGCGATGCGAGAGCCTGCCCTGAGCGGCGCTTCGGAATGACAGATCATCTTTTGAAGAGATTTGCTCAGAGTGTTCCTGGAGTGGAAGGTACTTCCAAGGGGAACCAAATCATATTCCACAGAAAGATCACACCAGCGACGGAATCACCGTAGTCACGGCCAGGCTCACAGGCTGGGGTGCCCCACCGCGCTGCGCCGCTAATTCATTCATGAATTCTTCCGGCGAAAACGTGTTACCACGCAGGAACAACTCCAGCAGCGGATCAGCATCGCCTCGGGTCGGGGAGGCGGTGGACGCAATCTCAAGATCCATTTCCTCCGGTTCCACAAAAATCTGCGGCGCTCCTGAGGCGTTGCGCAACGCTTCCAGGAATTCGGTAACTTTCGCCTGTTCCTCGCCTGTCTTTTGCAGGAACTCCACGCCCATCCCCATTTCCGGATGGACCACCCGCACGGTTCCCTCGGCCCGCAAATCATGGATGCCAACTCGCATGACTAGGGCAACACGGGCGCGCAGCGGAAACGGCGCCACCATCCGCAGGTAGCACGCATGCAAGCTCAAGTCCGTCAGTTCCGCCGCCACCGGCGCATCGCTTTCGTCAGATGGTTCCCCGCTAGCTCCCTCCAGCCAGCGCTTCAAGAGTTGCCGGGCTTCCGGCGTGATATCCACAAAGCGTAGCCCCACCAGTCCCTGCGGGCTGCACCAAGCCACTTCGGCTGCCACCTGCACGGCATCCAGAGCCTGAGGCACAAAGAAGGAGACCTGCACTGAACCAGTCGACGCGGCGTTGTTGGGCAGCCGCAACGCCATTCCGCCCTCGCCCAGATCCGCGCTCTGGCACTGAATCTGGCTTTTTCCGGCCCAGGTGCACTTCACGGCGATCTCCACCGGTACGCGCTGATTGCGCCGCCGCTCCCGCTTCATCAAGGCTCGTACCGCGCGGAAGCTGGATTTTGTTCTCTCCGCCGACAGCGACTTGTGCAAGACAAAGTGCGCACCGCGGGCAAATGCCGCCTTCAAAGGTACGTCCGGATCCACAAACGCCACCACCACCGCTCGCTTGTTCCCGGGAGCCAGCTGGAGCCCTCGAATTACCTGATCGGCCGCGACGGGGTCGCCAAAGTCCACCAGCACTGCTTCAAAGCGCTGCCGCGTCACTTTCTGGATCGCCGTCTCGCCGTCCGTGCACGAGACTACCTGTATCTCCAGGTCGCTCAGGACGCGCCGAACCAACCGTTGAAGTTTCTCGCTGGAGCTGACCAGAAGTGCTGTTAAAGCTAATTCCATCGCCAACTACGTCTCCCGAACCTTGGAACTGAGTTTTAGCTGACACTTACGCCGAGACTAGTGTCCGGCACGCTGGGCCACGCTTAAGGCAGGTTCATCATCGCGCAGCAAGTGTTCCACAGCCTCAAGGTCCTTGGCTGCGGCCTGGAGCGCTTCGATTTGTTGCAGCAATTGGGCCCGTTGGGCTTGTTTGCTACGCAATACTTCGTAGATATCTTTCATGAAAAGCCTCCTTCTGGAATCTACGTCTGCTATCGGCGGGAAGCAACGCTCGCTCCAGAATCCGGGTTACCTCGGTAAGTGGTTGTAAAAATGGAGTTGCTCACCGAGACGCGGCCTGCTCATTCCCATCGGCGAGCAACTGGATGGTTTACAAATGCGGAAAAACGTGCTAACCTATATAAGAATCATGGCGTTAGCGGAAAGATAGCCTTTAGGCCAACCACATAGGTGGCTTTCGAAATCAGCAACGCTGGCAATTTCCGATACGCAAAATGTATCCATTTTTCGCTCGGATGAGTCTAAACTGGCAGGTCGAGTTGGCAGTCTGCTGTAATTGAAGTCATTCTTAAGAAAGCTGCGAGGCACAATTCCCCCATGGCAAAACGACGCGGAAATCCCAACTGGGGCAAGCCAGAGCCGTTGGGTCCCATCACTCCGACCATCACCGAGTTCGAACAAGTCGTAAAAGAGTACAAGCTGGAGCCGGACCAGTACCTGCGCTCCACTCGCCTGCGCGAATGGGCGCGGCGCAACAAGAACTCCAAGTACATCCCGGAGCCGTTACTGGAGGCTTGGGGCTTTGAAATCGAGTCGACCCTGTAACAGCTTGGCAACCGACTGGGAAAAAAGGGTCGCCTGGTACTGGCGGCCTTTTGCTTTGTACTTCATATCCCGCCGTGGCTTTGTGGAGGTAACGCAATGTTTCTCAAGGCTTTCGCCCTGCACAAGACCAGCGTTTTGGCGGCCATGCTGCTCTTTCCCGTACTTTCGAGCGTGAACATGCCCATGCCTGAAGTTGTGGCCCTGATCATCGCCACCAGCTTCGCGGCGGGACTTAATACCTATGCCACAGTGGGCACCCTCGGCCTTCTGGGCCACTATCAGGTCCTGGTTCTGCCTGAGGGGCTCCATGCCCTCACCGACTGGTGGGTGATTGCTGTAGCGGCCGCCATGTTCGTGGTGGAGTTCTTTGCTGACAAGATACCGGCATTTGATTTGATCTGGAACGCCATGCACACATTTGTGCGTATCCCGGTGGCGGCGCTGATGGCGTACAAGGCCACGGCCTCGCTCACACCGACGGAGCAGCTGATCGCCACGGCAGCGGGTGGACTGATTGCCCTGGCGGCGCACGGCGGCAAGACGGCGGCCCGAGCGGCGGTGACGCCTTCTCCGGAGCCATTCTCCAATGGGGCGCTGAGCCTGACGGAAGATGCGGTTGCAATTGGACTCACGTGGCTCGCCACGCGCCATCCTTACACGGCGGCAGGGTTGGTAGTCATCGGTTTGGTGCTGGTGGTGTTGATTATGCGGTTCGTTGTGCGGTCGCTCAAGGCGCTGTTCAAGGGCGCTGAGGAGCAGATCGAGCACGTCGAACCGGCGCGAGCAGCCTAACCGGGCCGCCAGCCGCAGCGGCGAAACTAGCGGCGCCGAAACTAGCCCCGTGGAAACTATGGACAGGCTCCTGCCCGGCAAAGCCTCCCGCATCGGTTGCGTCGAGCCTGAATTGGCTCATGGTGCCGCGCAGTTGCAGGGCGAGGCTGGACAAATCTCCGCAGGAACTGGCCGCCTGTTCGGCGGAATCAGCGGATTCCTGAGCTAGATTTGAAATCTGGGTGACATTTCGCGTGGCATCTTCGGTGGCGCTGGCCTGCTCGGAAGCTGCTTTGGCAATGAATTCAATGAGGCCGCCTACTTCCTCCGCAAATTGAATGATTTGACCCAGCGCCGCCCCGGATTCCGTGGTCTTGGTCACACCGACACCGACATCCTGGCTGCCGTGGTGCATGGCGTCGACGGCATCTTTGGTCTCCGACTGAATGGTTCGAACCATCTCCCCAATTTCGCGGGTGGCACTGGTGGTGCGTTCGGCAAGCTTGCGCACTTCGTCGGCGACCACGGCGAAACCGCGACCCTGTGTGCCAGCGCGCGCGGCTTCAATGGCGGCGTTCAGAGCCAGCAAGTTGGTTTGATCGGCAATGTCATCAATCACTGCGACAATGCGGCCGATGTGTTCTGAATTCTTGCCGAGCGCGGCGATGCGAGTGGCCGCGGTCTCGGTGGAGTCAGCGATGCTGCGCATGGTGATCAGCACCTGACCGGCCACCTGGCCCCCTTCGCGCGCGGCACCAGCGGCACGCTCCGAGGCATGGGCCGCGGTCTGGGAGCTATTGGCAACCTGTTCCACTGTGGCGGAAATCTCCTGCATGGCAATGGCAACCTGATGGGCCCGGTCGCGTTGCGTTTCGGCGGACCGCGCCGCGTGGGCGGTCGAGGTGGAAACGCGTTCCGCAGCCGAAGCGAGCCGGTCGGAGGCCTGACGCACCGAGGCAATCATCGTGCGCAGTCCCCGTTGCATGGAATTGACCGCTCCGGTCAAGTCTCCGAGTTCATCGCTGGAGAGCACCGCCAACTCTTCCCCGGTCAGATCGCCGGAGGCAATGCTGGAAGCACGCACGACTACAGGGGCGAGGCACTGGTCAAAGCGGCGGCTGATGAATAGCGCCAAAACCATAGCTCCCACGGCTGCCAGCAGCGTAACACCCCACTGCACGAACTTCGTGTTGCGACTCGTCGCCGTAAGGGCGGCAATATCGCGATTGGTGTTGGTCTGCTGGTCTCGAAGCAGACTGTTCAAGTTTTGCGACAAGAGCCGCTGCCGGGGCGCGGCATCGGACTTAAGCAGATCATAGGCCTGGCCCAATGCCTCGCTGCCCTGCCCGGCAGCGAGCGATTCCACCCGATCCTGGGCACTGCGATACTCACTGGCAACCACGAAGATGGCTTCGATTTGCCTTTGCTCGTCCGCAGACAGTTCCCCACTGAGGCGCTGCAATTGGGCCAGGGCCTCATCCGCGGTCTTCCAGTTTTCGGCGCGCCCCTGTTTGCAACGTTCGGCCTCAACCGGGTCGGAGCCAAAAAGAATGTAACCGCGCAAGTTGGCGGCAGCCGACGATAAGGCGCTAGCCGCCAGCCCGGCGCTCATCCCGGCGGGAACCCGCACATCCCGAATCCGCTCCTGCTGTTGAGAGGCGGACTCCAGCCGCAAACTGACAATGCCCGTGCTTAGCAGCATCAAGGCCACGATGGCGCCGAAACCCGCGATCAGTTTGTTGCGGATGGTCAGCCTCATGTTGATACCCTCAAACCCCTCTGACTTCTGATTGATTCCCGTGCAACGGCAGAATCTATTGCTGGAAATTGACCTGAACGACCTCAACCGTGCTGGCGGGCGCTTTGGCAAAAGTCCACTTCTTGGCGGCGCTGATGGCCGCTTCCCGCAACAGCGTGTGTCCTTGCAGCGCCTTGGCCTCCACAACCTGACCTTCGGAGTCCACTCGGAGTTCCAGCCTGACCGAGCCTACGATGTGCATTTTCTTGGCAAGTTCGGGATAAATGGGCGGCACACGTTTTTTCGGCGCGCGATCCTGTCCCAGCAGCGCCGAACTCACGAACACCAACGCGAAAACGACCATCCCACGCAAAACTAACGCCATGACGCAGCCGCACCTCTCTCAAGCAGAGTCACTTACGGGTTATCGGCGGGGAGGCCGAGTCGCTTGAGCGGACCAGCTTGCAACCAGCCGAAGTTGCGGCGACCACAAGCCGTTCGGTAAACTTTTCTGTTGGCTCTCCCGGTTGGTTTGCCTTCGCAATCTCGAGGTGCGCGTGTTGAAATCCTTAGCGGTTCCCTACAACTCCGGCCATCATCGCTTCGCCGTTTTCGTGGCTTGCGCCACATTTTTCCTACTTATTGCCGGAGCGCTCGTCACCAGCAACGATGCCGGCCTTTCCGTCCCCGACTGGCCCACCTCCTTCGGCTACTACGTGAAGCTGCCGCCGTGGACGGGTGGAATCCGCTATGAGCACAGTCATCGGCTGATCGCCTGGGGCGTGGGCACGCTCACCATCGCTCTGGCCGTATGGACCTGGCGCGTGGAGCGCCGTCCGTGGATGAAACGCCTGGCTTTCGCCGCGCTCGGCACCATTATCCTGCAAGGCATGCTCGGCGGCATCACCGTGCTGAAGTTTCTTCCGCCGCTGGTTTCCACCGCGCACGCCATGGTGGGCCAAACCTTCTTCTGCATTGCCGTGACCATTGCGCTATTTTCCGGTAGGCGCTGGATTGAAGAGCATCCGCCGGTGGCGCTGGATGCACGGCGTCCCAGCCTGGTGAGCCTGACCCAGCTCTCCATTCTTGCCCTTTACGCGCAGTTATTTTTAGGCGGAATGTTCCGCCACCACGGCCTAAGCTGGTGGCCGCACGTGGTCAACGCCGGAGCCGTGGCCGCGATCCTCACCTGGACGGCGGTGCGCGCGCTTTCGCAATACGGAGAGATTGAAGCCGTGCGCCGACCCGCCATCTTGATGCTGAGTCTGATGGTGGCGCAACTGTGCCTGGGCTTTGCCGCGTTCATCACGCGCGTGATGTGGGGACGCGAGGCCGTCCAGCCGGAAATGTCGATGATTATCGCGACCGTTTCGCACGTCGCCACGGGAGCGCTACTGCTGGCGACGGCGGTGGTGCTCGCGATTCAAGTCTGGCGGCATGTGCCGGTGGCCATTACGTCCGGCGTACCGGCCCAGCCCCAGACTGCGGTGGCCGCGTGAGCGCTCCGTATGCGGTTTTCCCGGCCATCAACGCAACCCTGAATGGCGCCAGCGCGGTCCTGCTGCTGGTCGGGCGGCGCTTGATTGCACAACGCAAGATCCAACAGCATCGCGCGGTGATGATTGCCGCTGTGGTCACGTCTTCCCTGTTCTTAATCTGCTATCTGACCTACCATGCGCTGCTACAGATTTACGCGCAGGGCGCGATTTCCCGCTTCCAGGGCACGGGCCTTTCCCGGCCCATTTATTTTTCCATTCTGCTGACGCATACCATTCTGGCGGTGGTGACGGTACCCCTGGTGCTGATTACGCTGCATCGCGGGTTGCACGAGCGCTTCGACAAGCACCGGGCCATTGCCAGATGGACGTTTCCAATTTGGCTCTATGTCTCGGTGACGGGCGTGGTGATTTACTTCATGCTCTATCAGTGGTTCGCGGCGTAGCGGGCGATCACTTAGCTGGCGCCTTGCGCTTGCGCCTCGCCCGGCCCCGCAAATCCATTCGAAGTTTCACCCAGGCCATCCAAAAACGCCTGGAAGCGCTTCTGCGTCGCGGGCGGCAGGCCGGTGAACTCAATGCCCATGCCCACGCCAGGATCTTTCGTCCGCACAATTCCGGAAGTGGACATTTTCTCGGCATCCACCCAGAAATCCACTCGCAGGATGGTTCCCGTCGCCATGGGCAGCATGGTCTCTACATAGCAACCATTGGCGCTGATGTCGGTAGCGCGCACTCGAATGGGCGTATTCACCCGCTCATCGGCCATTTCCATATTGAAAAATATCTTGTGTCGAGAAAAACGTCGCCGTGATTTTCCCGGATTCGGGTCCGCCGACACCTGCTCAGCCGTCAACTCCTCCAACCACGGACACTCCTGCCCATCGAGCAATTGCACTTCCGCCTGCGTCTTCTCAACGGGATTTTCGCAATGCACGGACACGATGCGGCAACGCGCTTTTTTGCTGCCAAACTGGACGCCAATCACTTCGCCCGGCGTTAGCGCGCACTCAATACGGTTCACGATTGCGCCCGACATGCTCACGGAAATGGCCCGCGCCTGCTGGAAAAATGCACGCCCGTCCTGGCTCATGCCCCAGACACGTACTTGCAGGTCCGGCTTTTTGCTTGGTTGAATAGGTTCAGTCATGGCGGCTTCAACCTCAGAGTAACCGGAATACCGCCCAATGGGACAGTTCCCTAAAGGCCAATGGCTGGTAATGGCCTTCCGAACTGGCACGTTAGTAACAAGAACAGCTATCCGCCGTCAGCTATCAGCTTTCAGCTATCAGCAAAAACAAAATCGGGAGTCTGGTAGCTGATAGCTGACAGCTGATAGCTCATCCGCGATACGACACAACTGTCACGCCGCTCTTCGCCAGCAGGTCGCGCGCTTCCGGGGACGTTAGCACGCTTAGCTCGAGTGCCCGTGAGGCGCGCAGGCGCGTGCAGACGTTGCCCAAATCCGCGTCGTTGTAGCCGGGATGGCAGACCATCTCCCAGGTGCCCTCGGGTAGACCGCTGGCCACAGCGCCTACCATCGCCACCAAAAGTCCCGCATCCAGAAATCCGGTTTCCATGATCCCCACGCAGCCGTCCGTCGTCACCAGGCCATGTTCCGCCACCAGCCGATGAAATTCCGGGAGAAACCGCCGCAGCGCTCGCAGCTGCCAATAGCGCGTCCATAACTTTGGTCGCGCGCGCAATTCCTCAAAGGCTAGCGCGCGGGGCGGAACGAATGGGTTCCGCACGGCGCGGATTCCGCAGCTGCGAGCCGCCCGCAACAGAGGCCGCAGCACCGAAGGAAATATGTGCGTGTGTTTGTGGGTATCGAAGTGCGAAATGCTGATGCCGAGGCTTTGCAGCTTCTGAAATTGCGCGGTAGCTTCGGCTTCGATCTCGTCTTGGTTGAAGCGGCCGGCGAGCGCGCGTTGCAGGAATCCGCCGAGCGTCGGCGCGAACTGCGTTCCATGTTCCGCAAGCAATAGACTGGGAAGCCGCTCCGGCGGAAGCAACGGCCTGCCATCCACCAGGACCACGTGGCAGCCGACGCTGAGGTTTGAGAGGTTCGCGGCCAGCCCAACTGCATCGGCAAGCGCCGCGCCGCCCGCCATCAGCGTGGCGGAGGTGACCACGCCGCGCGTGTGCGACTCGGCAATGGCGCGGTTTACGCCCGGCGTCAGCCCAAAATCATCGGCATTCACAATCAGACGGCGCACGCGCCAGTTTAACAGCCGAGGCGGATCTCGGATTTGCAGTCCCTAAATTCGCTATCCACGCCGCAGCCACCGTACAATTCCCTCATTGCGAATGTCCAATGCACCTCTGCAACTCGACACTCTGCTCGCGCTGCCGCCCAACTCGCGCGAGCAATCCATCTGGGTGTACAGCGCTCTGCGCCACGTTCTGGACATTCCCGCCCCGTCGCGAACCCACCAACTTTTAAGGTTCACCGCCGAGGTCGACGCGCATCCGCGGCGAGACGAGATCCGCCAGATTCTGCACGACTTCTGGTCGCACCACTCCTACATCCGCGTCATTTCGGAATCCGGCCTTCCCGATGAAGTATTCCTGCTGCGAGAACTGCTGTCGCGCGCCTTGCGCCACCTCATGCCAGTGGATGAAGTGCAGGGCGATTTGTATGTGCTGCTCGATTCGCTGAACTTTCGCGAATCGGACGCGCAATGGGTGGCCTCGTTGCCGGAATCCGTCGCCGAATGGTGGGCGGACATTTTTCGCCCTTCGCCGTCGTCGATTTTAGTCTCCTCGAAGCTGCTGGCGCTGCGCGCGACTAATCTTGCCCTGGCACGTGACTTTCTGACGCTGGCCGATGAGGCGGACGTAGCTAAGTCTTGTTTCTTCAATCTGCCCGCGTTGGTGGAGCATGTTGTCCAAAATCCGGATGATTTTCCTCAATGGGAACAGCGGCGCCAGGCCTGCGAGGAGCAGTTGCGCGAAGTTACGCAGTTGCTGGACGAAACCGGTTCCTCGGCCAACGTGGTCTTCCGCGTGCGCCTGCTGCGGTCCCTGCTGTGGCGAATCCATCAGGTGCTCAGTTTGCGGCGGGAAGCATCGGATTCACGAAGCTTCGCCATTTCCCTGGTGCATGGCTTCGCCGCCCAGCGGAAAATTACCAGCGTCTTCAGCGCCAGCACCCGCCGCTTGGCTCGCAGCGTCGTGGAAAAAACCGGGCGCGTGGGCCAGCACTACATCGCGGGTAACTCGGCGCAGTGGAAGGCCATGGGGTGGGGAGCGATTCTGGCGGGCGTCGTCACTTGCTTCACGGCGCTGTTCAAATATTCCATCTCCTCCGTGGTGCAGGCGCCGTTGTTGGTAGCCATGGCCCATTCCCTAAACTACGTCAGCAGCTTCTTGCTGATGCAGGCGGGTGGTTTTTTGCTTGCGTCCAAAATGCCCGCGGCCACCGCGGCCACACTGGTCGATGCCATGGAGGACCCGGACAAAGATCACATGGCCAGTTTGCAGGCCATCGCGCAAACGCAGACCCTGGTGACGATTGGCAATCTGGCGGGCGCGATTGTGGCTGCCATCACGGTGAACCGTATCTGGAACCTGGTGACCGGCCATCCCTTCCTGACCGCGGAGGAGGCTGAACACGGCGTGCACATGCTCTTGCCTCTCCACTCCATGACCATTCCATTTGCCATTCTCACGGGCGTCTTCCTATGGCTGTCCTCGCTGGCTACAGGGTGGACGGCGAACTATGTGGCGCTGACGAAACTGGAGTCGGCCATTTCCCACAGCCTGCGCATTCGCCGCCGCATTGGACCGCGCAGGGCTAACGCCATCGCCCACTGGCTGCGGCACCACGCGGCAGGTTCCGCCGGATATATCGTCCTCGGCTGCTTGCTGGGCGCGGTACCGATTTTATTCGGTCTGTTCGGCATTCCGCTCGAAGTACGCCACGTTACCCTGGGCGCGGCCGGGTTGA
>JAYWAL010000124.1:0-10009 GCA_043782485.1 Acidobacteriaceae bacterium
AGGGTTGTGCGTTTCAGCCCGAGGATGGCCGCCGCACCTCGCTCGCCACCAATTACTCCGTTCGCCTCGTGTAGGACCCGCGTGATATGGTCCCGCTCAGGTCCTCCACCAAAACCGGGAGCCGCGAGCGGACGGCTTCCCCATGAGGAGTCTTATCCAAAGCCAGCGAAAAGTCGGCCGGCAAGGGTGTGCCTGTCAGGCGGTGTTCAGCGAACAGCCGCAGAACGTCTGATTTTTTCTCGTAGAGGGCAAGTTCCGCGTGCTGGTGGGGGATCGCCCGCTGGAGTCTCTGGCAGATTCGCGGAAAAGCCTGCCGGACATCGGGATGAGTGAGCAAAAAACGATTCAGATCGGGCAACAGCCGGAAGCGTTCGTTCTGAGAGTCGCTGTCGAGCCGATGCGGCGAATTGCCGAACTCCTGCGACGAAGGGTACATCTGAACCTCTGTTCCAACTACGCAAACTTCGAGGGCCCAGTGGCGAAACGGATTGCACTTGTAAAGTGTGTAGAATTGAGCAGATTGTACACCCGGGAACCAGGCACTATGCTAACTAAGTGGTCGAAGTAGCTTTGGAGGCAATATTAATGGTGGTTGGGGCCCCCGTTTTGGATTCCACAGGTATGCTCAGAGTCATTGGAACGCAGAAAACAACGCAAGACTACCGCAACAAACAAAGCATTTTCGCGCAAGGCGATGCAGCCGACGCCATGCTTTATATCGAGCGCGGTGATGTCAAGCTCACGGTGGCATCCAACGCGGGGAAGAAAGCCATCATCGCCATCCTCCGTCGGGGTGATTTTTTTGGCGAAGGGTGCCTGGTCAAAGATGCGTTGCGCACATCCTCGGCGACGGCCCTGCACGCCACCACCATCGCGCGCGTGAAGAATACGACGTTCGCCAAGTTCATTCGCAAGGATGCGGCTTTTTCCAATCTTTTTGTGTCGTATCTTGTTTCTCGAGTTGGGCGCATCGAGGAAGACTACGCGGATCAGGTGCTCAACCGCAGCGAGATGCGGTTGGCGAGGATCTTGTGGTCTTTGACCCATGAACGCCCAGCTTCGGATCGTTCCATCAAAATCAGTCAAAGCACGCTGGCGGAAATGATTGGGACCACTCGGTCGCGCGTGAGTTTTTTCATGAATCGCTTCCGGAAAATGGAATTGATCGACTACAACGGCAGCCTGCATACCTTTCCCGCGCTTCAGGCTTTCTTGGAAGAGGGGCACCGGCCGTAGGTCGCCTGTTCGAGTCTGGGTTTTCAATTCGGGTGAACCGCCGCAATGGTGTTCGTCTCCGGTGACCGTTCTGTTCTCCCATTCGCCGCTTCTCTTTTCCGGCAGTCTTTTAGTGATTTGAAGATGGATCCGTCCAGCTGTAGGACTCAGTTGCCCTAACGTTCCAGAGAGGGTAAACTTTCTGGAACGGAGGGCAAACTGCTCTCCGTGCCGTTTTGTCCGTAATTTCGAATTGTTACGAGTCATGTCTTCACGATAATGGCCGAGTCTTTCCCCAGGGTCCCAGACGGTGATGCGACAGAACGGGCAGCGGCAGTCGAGCCCCTGAGCGCGTTGGCGGGCGGACGCTTCCTGATTCAGAGGCAAGTCGGACGGGGAGGCATGGGCGAGGTCTACCGCGCTGCGGATACTCGGCTGAAGCGGGCTGTGGCATTGAAGCGCCTATCCCCCTCGCTGCGCAACGACTCCCTGTATCGCCGACGTTTCCAGGAGGAAGCGGAGAACGCCAGCCGCCTGACCGATCCCCACGTAGCTTCCATTTACGACGTCATTGAAGAAAACGGCGAGCTTTTTCTGGTGATGGAGTTTGTGGAAGGGGAAACGCTGCGTCAGCGCCTGACGCGGCCCGTGACGCTGGAAGCTTTTCTCGATCTGGGAGCGCAGTGCGCCGAGGCTCTTGTGGCGGCGCATCGCGCGGGTTTGGTACACGGCGACATCAAGCCGGAGAACATCATGCTGACCCCGGCGGGACAGGTCAAGATTCTCGACTTTGGCCTAGCCAAGAATCTGCCCAGCGGCGAGGAGAGTCCCACCGTGGATTTGGCCGGTACCTTTGCCGGTACGCCCGCGTATATGGCACCGGAAGTCCTGATGGAACAGGCTCCTGATGGTCGCGCCGATATTTTTTCCTTAGGCGTGGTGTTCTACGAAATTCTGGCCGGACGCCATCCGTTTCAAGCGCCGAGCTTCCTCGCCACCTGTGATCGAATTCGGAAAGCGAAACCGGAGCCAATCCGTGCGCTCAATCCCGGCGTTTCGCAGGACTTACAAGAAATCGTAGGCAAGATGATGGCCAAGGGTCCGGCTGAACGCTATCCCGATGCCAGTCAATTGCTACAGGATTTGCGCTATGTTCAGCAGACCAATTCGCATCCAGAGCTGGTGCTGCCGAGCTGGGCACCGGCACCGCTCTGGAAACGGATTTTGATCCCCGCGCTGGCCAGCGTGCTGGGGGGAACTTTGCTTTTGGGTGCCTATCGCTCCGCGCCGGTGCAAGGTTGGCTGCGGGGTAGCGAGCCGCCGCGCAGAGTCTTCCTGGCCGTTTTGCCGTTTGCGCCCGCATCGGGAGACGTTAACAGTCGCGCCTTCAGCGATGGCGTCACCGAGGCGCTGGCGGTGCGCCTGACGCAACTGACCGCCAGCTACCCCCTGGAAATTGTTGGACCCAGGGAAATTCGCACGGAGGCCGTGCAGGATGCCGAGCAAGCGCGCAAGGTCTTTGGCGCAAATTTGGCTCTAGAGGGGAGCGTGTCGCGGTCGGATCATCGCATCCGGGTTAGCTACAGTCTGGTGGATTCGGCCACGCGCCACCAGTTGCGCGCCGATTCCGTAACCGTGGATGACGTGAGCGGCCCGCTGTCGCTGGAAGACCGTCTGGTAGAGAGCATTGTCAGCATGTTGGGGCTGGATTTGCGCCCCGCAGATTTGCGCTCCAATGATTTGCGCACCAGCGATTTGCGCACCAGCGACTTGCGGTCCAATGACCGGGGCAATTCCGGCAGGGGCACGGTTCAGCCCGCCGCCTATGACTTCTATTTACGCGGACGCGGATTTCTCCAGGACTATGAAACGGCTGGACACCTGGATGCCGCCGTGGAGGCTTTTCGCCTGGCCCAAGAGCAAGACGACCACTATGCGCTGGCCTATGCAGGCCTGGGCGAGAGCTATTGGCACAAGTATGAAGCCCTCCGCGACCACGACTGGGTGCGGCAAGCCTTGCGGAGTTGCCAGCGTTCGGTGGAGCTAGCCGCCAGTCTTCCCAACGGACATGCGTGCCTGGGGGTGGTGTTCAACGGCACAGGCGAGTACGAGAAAGCAGCCGAGGAGTTTCAGCGCGCCCTGGCCTTGGATTCGACCAACGACGACGCCACCCGCGGCCTAGCCACCAGCTACGAGAAACTGGGCCGCCTGGACACCGCGGAACAGACCTTCAAAAAGGCCATTGACCTCCGTCCGCAATACTGGGCAGGCTACGCCTGGCTCGGCGGCTTCTATTACCACCAGGCGCGTTATGACGATGCCGCGCGCATGTATACGGAGTGGATCGCGCTGGCTCCGGAGAGCTTCCAGGGATACAACAATCTGGGAGCCATGTATTTGTTGCAAGGCCGTTATGGCGACGCGATTCCGCAGTTTCGGCGGTCTGCCGACATCAATCCGACGCTGGACGCCTATGCCAACCTGGGGACGGCTTATTTCTACCAGGGGAGTTTTGAGGACGCGGCGCGGACCTACCTGGAAGCCGTCCGGGTGGGGGAAAACGATTCCGAGGTGTATCTGGCCTGGGGAAACCTGGCGGAAGCTTACTACTGGGCGCCGGGCGAGCGCGAACAGGCCTCCGATGCCTACCATCGGGCCATCGCGCTGGCAACGGACCATTTGAGGGTGAATCCGAAGGACGCGCGGGTGCTGTCCGGGCTGGCCCTGTATCACGCCATGCTGGGCGACGAAGGCGAGGCCGTGCGTATGG
The DNA here is from genome assembly GCA_043782485.1 of Acidobacteriaceae bacterium. Taxonomy (GTDB): domain Bacteria; phylum Acidobacteriota; class Terriglobia; order Terriglobales; family Acidobacteriaceae; genus JANXUC01. Next base: position 3,986 of record JAYWAL010000124.1, read on the forward strand.
TGCAGCGGACTCTGCAACTGGCGCCTGGTGACACCGAGTTGCTGGTGGAGACGGCCAAGGTGGACGAGCACCTGGGAAGACATGCGGAGGCCCTGGCAAACCTGGCCAAGGCCCGCAAGCTAGGTGCGTCGGCTTATGTGGTTCGCGACGACCCCGAGTTCCGTTCTTTGGCAGCCAATGTGCAGTTTCAGGAAATGGCGCGGCCCTAAGCTCGCGACTATTCCGCAGATGAGGAGGCGCTCTGAATGAGTACCCCTGGATTTGGCCCTTCTGTGAAACTGGTCACAATTGGCGTGGATGCACAAGGAAATCCAACCGCTACTCCAACTGACTTGGACATCTGGTCCACGATGGGAGACCAAGTAAAATGGATGGGTCCCGGGATTCCGTTCCAAATTATCTTCGCCGCGGATTCGCCGTTTTCGCAGTCGAGATTTAACGGTCCCCAAGCGTCGTCAGGCCCGATTCGGTCTGGCGCGTCGGGGGAATACAAGTACTCCGTCCAAGTGGGAAACAAGGTTCTGGACCCGAAAATCATCGTTCGGCCCTAACGAAACGGATAGCGCGACTATCTGTTCGGATAGTCGCGGGCGTGTGTCTGCCCAGGCTAGTGCAGCAGAAAGCCGCTGATCGAGGCTCCCATGCCCACGGCTGCGCACACTAAACCCAGGTACCAGAACGCCTTGCGGCGGGTCAGCAGGGTGATGGAGGTGACGACCAGGGCAATCTCCAGGAAAACCTCGCCCAAGTCAAAGCGGTTGGCGCGCGTGGTGGCACCGGCCAGTTCCTCTTGCAGCTTGTTGGCCTCGGTTTTAAGTTCCTTGAGCTCGTCCGTGTAGCGCTCACCCTCGGCGGTGTATTTTTCCCGAAACTTGGCGGCGGCTTCCGCTTCCTTGGTTTCGACGACCGTCATCAGGGAAGAGACGGCCTCGTCCAGGTGGAGCCGAATATTTTTGGCCTGATAGAAGCCCCATTGGTCGGTGATTTTGTTCTGGAGCAGGATTTCCTCGGTGTGCGCGCGATGGCCGAGCAGGGAAGCGATCGCCACCAAAACGGCGAGGATGGCCATGGTCAAGGTGGCGGGGGCGAGGCTGGGGTCATGGTGGGCGTGTTCGGCGTGTTCGTGCATTTCCTGCAGTTCTTCAGGCATGGGACTCCTTTGAGCGATTGCGTGCTGTCGATCTTACGCAATCGCCAATACTTCCCGCAATATCGGATCGCGGGCTGAGGAGCGCCTGCTAGAAGGCTTCATCCAGATGGCAGTGGAGAGATCGGACCGGGCCACTGTCCGGGAAAAACATCCTCAGTCCAACAAGCGAATGGGATAAGATTCGACCGTTCGCACTTGACGGCCTATGGACGAGTCTTCTGAAGTACTGCTGGAACTGGCGGAGTTGCGCGAAGCGGTTCGCGGGCTGACGGCGCGAGTCTTTCAACTGGAGCAAGTGGAAGCGCCTTCGGTAGCGCCGAAGGCTGTGGCCGCGTTGCAACCAGCGTCGCTCGAGTTGCCCCGAGCGGTTGCCCCTGCGGCTCACGTTGCCGCTCCCGTTGCGGTTCCCGCTCCAGCGACCGCGTCTCGTCCGGCACCCGTTGTTCCTCAAAGGCTGGACCTGGAGTCCCGGATTGGTTCGCAGTGGCTCAACCGCATCGGCATTACTGCGCTGCTGATTGGCATTTCCTATTTCCTCAAGTACGCATTCGATAACAATTGGATTGGGCCGGCGGGCCGCGTCGCGATTGGCTTGTTGCTGGGGATCGCGGTGGTGGTGTGGAGCGAGCGCTTCCGCGGCCAAGGCCACAAGGCGTTTTCCTATTCGCTCAAAGCGGTTGGCATTGGAACACTGTATCTTTCGCTATGGGCCGCTTACCAGCTCTATGCTCTGGTGCCTAGCGGGGTGGCCTTCTTGGCGATGGTGTTGGTGACGGCGGCCACAGTGGTGATGGCCTGGACGCAGGATGCCGAAATTTTAGCGGCCTTCGCTCTGGCGGGCGGATTCACGACGCCACTCCTGCTCTCAACCGGACAGAATCACGAGCTGGAACTGTTTGCCTACGTGGCCCTGCTGAACGTGGCGACCTTGTTTCTGGTGGTGGCTCGCCCCTGGCGGCGACTGCTGTGGATGGGCTATTCGGGAACGATGCTGCTCTACGTTGCCTGGTACGCACAGTACTACCGGCGCTACGAATTCTCGCTGACCGCCGCATTTGCCACGCTATTTTTCGTGATTTTCGCCATCGCGGCCATGGTGGCGCGGAATCCTCGCGGACGTTCGAATTCTCCCGTGGTGCCCGCCTTGCTGAGCCTGCTCAACGCCGCGGGCTACTTTCTCCAGATGTACATCATGCTGGAGGAACTCGATAAGACGAGCGGCGCATGGGTGGCACTGGCGCTGGCGGCGTTCTACATTTACCTCAGCCGGATGCCAAGCGAGCGTTACGGCGATCCCGCATCGGCACCGACGTTGCGCCTCCTCCATCTGGCGCTGGCCATCGGCTTTATTACGATTGCGATTCCGATTTACCTGAACGCGCACTGGATCACCATGGGATGGTTCGTGGAGTCGGCTATTCTGCTTTGGGTGGCGGGCCGCTTGAAATCCGAATTGCTGACTGTGTTTTCCGTGGGCGCGCTGGCGCTGGGAGTGTTCCGGCTTTTGGCCTACGACAACTTTGACGTCATTCAGGTGGTCTTCAACGCGCGCATGGCAACCTATGCCGTGGCGGTAGCCGTTCTGGGCTTGCTGGTTTGGCACGGGCGCAAGCGAGGTGACGACGCCGGGGCGCAGTTGGCAGCGGTGGGCAGCGTTGCGCTGAACGGCCTCGCCCTATGGGCGCTGAGCCTGGAAGTGCGAGACTTTTTTGGCGGCCAAATTGCCAGAGCCAATTCCGGTTTGCAGAGCGACTGGAACCTCTCCCACAACATTGGCATCGTGCGCGACTTCACCTACTCGGCGCTCTGGATGGCCTACGGCGGTATGCTGATGGTCATTGGCTTCGTGAAACGCTCGGCGTTCATCCGTTGGCAGGCGTTGGCGCTGATCGCCGCTACGATCTGCAAAGTTTTTGTCTACGACGTTTCGTCTCTCGATAAGGGCTACCGCATTGTAAGCTTCATCGTTTTGGGGGCGCTGTTGATGGGTGTTTCATTGGTGTACCAGCGGGATTGGCTGAAGCTTTCCAAGGCGGCGGGGCGGGAGCCTTCGAACCCGGCATGAGGGCGACGCGCCTGGCAGCGATCTTCGCGGTACTGGCCACGGGCCTTGCGGCAGCGCCAGAAACTTCCTATTTCACCCGCACGCGGGAGATTTCCCCGAACTCGCGAGCCGCCACCAACTACTTCATCGTGGACAGTGAAATTTTGCAACACGCGCGGCCCGATCTCTCGGACCTACGGATTTACGACGGCGATACACAAGTGCCCTATGCGATGGTGGTGCAGGCGGCGGGTGTCCAGACTTCGGAACGGGAGGCGAAGATTCTGAATTTGGGCTTGGTGGGCGGGAACACCGAGTTCGATCTGGATCTTTCCCAGACTACGCAGTACAACCACATTCGCCTGACGCTGGACGCGAAGGACTTCCTGGTGACGGCGCGGGTATATGGCAAAGATGCATTGACTGCAGGACCGTCTGTTGATCTCGGAGTTTCCACGCTCTACGATTTTTCCCGCGAGAGTCTGGGTTCGAATACGACGCTGCGATTGGCGACTGCGAGCTTCCGCTACTTGCATGTGAAGGTGACCGCGGGCATTCGGCCGCAGCAAGTGAAAGGCGCCGCAGTCTACGGACTGGAAGAGAAGAAAGCCTACTGGACCGATGTGGGGTCGTGCGGCGCTCCCAGGCAGGTGCAGCCGAGCGCGGGGAAAACTTCTCAGAATGCGCCTTCCAAGCCCACCACGGTGGTCGAGTGCGAACTGCCCGCGTCCAGTCAAGTCGATCAAGTTGAGCTTCAAGTGGCAGCGGGGCAGGTGAACTTTCGTCGCCCGGTTTCGGTAACGGAAACTGGAGCGGGGGGCCAGGACGCCTTAGTCGCGGCTACGGGCGACATCAGCCGCGTACAAATGAAGCGGGGCGGGGCGGTGGTGAACAGCGAGCAGCTTGCCATTCCGTTCCGTCGCTCGCTAGCGGCGCACTTCCTGGTCACGATCGACAATGGCGACGATGCACCCCTGGCGCTCGAGCGAGTGCAACCGCAGGCGGTGGAGCGGCGTGTGTTCTTCACGCCCAAGGGCGAGTCGCGCCTGCGGCTTTACTACGGCGACGATAAGCTGGATGCTCCGACCTACGACTACGCCAAATTCTTTCATGATGACGTCAGCGCATCTCCAGCCTCTCTGGGATTGGCGGAGTCGAACACGGCCTTCACGAGTCGCCCCGACGATCGGCCCTGGTCGGAACGCAATAAGCTCGTCATGTGGGTGGCAATGATTGCGGCCGTGGCTGGGCTGGGATTTCTTGCCCTGCGTGGACTGAAGCAAGGCTAAGCAACCTGCGCACTGCGATCTAATATAAGAACAGATGCCAGTGCCTTATCACGGCTATCTGTTCGGCCCGATTCTATCCATCCAGATAGAGCCGACAGGCCGATCCAGGACTCCACGACCCACATTAACCTAAATGTAATGAATGACTTAGCGGCCACGGTTCCCAGCGTCCATTTTGGTTCGTCTCGTGCATACCTGGGATACGAGATCAGCGTCGCGGTAAGTCTCTTGCCAGCGGCGCGCTCTAAATCACTTTCATCAGGAGAACAACCATGAACACGAACGTTTCCAAAAAATTGGCGTTAGCTCTTGCTGTATTCGTAATGGTGGCAGCTCTGGCATCCACTGCTTCCGCGGAATCGATCCAGGCGTTTGTCACTCGGGCCTCGAATGCAACGGATGTGACGTCCGGAGTCCTGGTGCCGCTCGGCAACCTGGGTGCGACTTCGCTAGCTTTCACAACGACGGCGGTTAATAAGGTGATCAAGATCACCTACAACGCCGAATGCGGAGTGCTCGGGTCTGCGGGGGCTTGGCTTAGCGTCACCGTCCTGGTGGATGGATCGGAAGTCAATCCAGCCAGCGGCAGACTGTTCGCGTTTTGTTCAGCATCGAGTACGACTACTTACAATTGGACCGGTGCCGTGCGTCAGTCGGTTTACAAAGTGGCCGCTAAGGGTGCCCACAAGGTTGAGGTGCGGGTGGACCTGAACAATGGCGCGACGAACTGGTGGCTCGGGGATACGTCGTTGGTGGTGGAACAGCAGTAGCGACAAGGGCGGAAGGGCCAACCAGCCCCGGATGCCGACTCGTCGCCTGTTGGATTGGTGCAAGTCAATGCCCAGCAAGCCCCGCTTTTCCCCGAACCGGGAGAGAAGCAGGGGCTTTGCTGTTGCCGAAAGCCCGCCGCGGGCCGAGCGACGGCGGCGGGCAACATAATTGTTCCTTACGACGCCAGTGAAGCTCAAACCTCGCTAGGGTATGGCGGAGGCGAACACTGACTTTACGGGTCGGCCCGACCGCTCCTGGTCGGAGCGCAACAAACTCGTCATGTGGGTGGCGATGATTGCGACCGTGGCTGGGTTGGGTTTTCTCGCGCTGCGTGGACTGAAGCAAGTTTAGCGGCCCGCGGCGCAACTAAGATTTGCCACGGCCTCGATTCGCCACGGCTTCGATTCGTATCAGGCCACCGCTTCAGCGGTGGCGCAAGTGCTTTGTTTTGAGTGCGCCTTCAGGCGCTGCCGGAGTGGCCCAATATTCGGCATTCGCGCCCGCGGGCCGTCCGCCAAACCAGCGCCCAGCAAGCCTTTCCACCCAAAATACTTAAAATAGTTCTTGACTTAGAATCATTCCACTAAGAGAATTGTATTCAGGATGCGGGACGCGCGTTCCGCATTCGTTCTGAATTTCTTGCCGCGAAACGGTAGGTTCAGGTGCTGTACCGATGCGTCATTGCCCCCCTTAGGGTTCTGTAACCGGAGATCTTGCTCGGCGTACTACCCCAGACTCTGGAGCCCAGTCCCTGTAGCTTGGAAAGCGGA
>JAYWAL010000125.1:0-26437 GCA_043782485.1 Acidobacteriaceae bacterium
ATTGAGCCTCCTTGGCGCCCGCCAATCCAATCTTCTGGCCCGTCCGTACCCACTCCAGTACTGCAAAATTTCAAGTTGGAGAGGGTTATAAAAATGAAGAACAAACTGTTTCTGGGACTGGCGGTAGTGGCACTGGCGGTTACATCCGCCGTGGCTGGGATGAAGAATCCCGTAGTTGGGGGGCAGGAAATGTACCCCACGAAGAACATCATTGAGAACGCTGTGAACTCAGCGGATCACACAACCTTGGTCGCTGCTGTCAAGGCTGCTGGCTTGGTGGAAACGCTGTCTGGAGCTGGGCCGTTTACGGTGTTTGCGCCGACGAATGAAGCTTTCGCCAAGTTGCCCGCGGGCACGGTGGATACGCTGGTGAAGCCAGAAAACAAAGAAAGCCTAACCAAGATTCTTACCTATCACGTAGTAGCGGGACGCGTCAGCGCTGCTGACTTGAAGAAGATGATTAAGGCTGGCAAAGGCTCGGCCGAACTGACCACTGTGGCCGGTGGCAAGCTGATCGCCATGGAAAAAGATGGCCACATCGTTCTGAAAGACGAAAAAGGCGGAATGTCGACGGTGACGATTGCCAACGTGTTCCAATCCAACGGTGTGATTCACGTTGTCGATACGGTTGTGATGCCGAACTAGTGGGTAGAGTAGTTCGTTGGGTGCCCCGTCCTTGTCGCGTTTCTCAGCGACCGGGCGGGGTTTTTTATTTCAACCGAGCGTTGGTAAAGCCTCTGCTGTCGTTTTCGATCTCATTTTGTCAGCTATTTGACCGAGTGACTCCACGATGATCGATACGAATTTTTTCGGACTGTTCCTGAAGAATTGATCGAACCCCCTCCCCGTTTCCGACTTCTCGATCCAGCGCCCGAAGGGCGAGCACGACTCGTTCCTCATTAGCTAGGGCGCGCTCACCCAACCGTCTTGCTTTGCTTTGGATGCCTTCTTCAAAAAAGCGCGGACCCGGGCATCCTGTTGGTCTTTCGCGGAGTAGGAGAGTAGCTCCTCGGCGGTTTCGCCAGTGTACGGCTGGAATGAATCGATCTGTTTCATTTTGTTTACGTTTACTGAGCCTACCCATTTTGGGGAGGTTGGCGGGTGGCTTGGGCTTTTGATCTCGCTGGCCCAACGGGAAAAAGACTCCCCGCCCTTCACGCTTTGGAAACGGCGGGAATGGCGGAAATGGCGAAGCTAGCAGCACAGAACGATTTCATGAGCTGGGCCACCATTATTGCTTCCTGCTCCTTCGGCTCCCTCCGGCACTTGGACAGGCGCGAGGAGAGGTCAAAACCGAATCGAAGGCTGGGTCGCCCATAGTGGAGCAGGAGTCCTTCGACTACGGGATGACAGGCTTTTGGGGGGATTTCAGCGGCGGCGGGTGGTGGCGTTGGCGTCGGTCGGTGGTAGGTTTGGATTCAGTCGGTGGTGGCGTCGCGGAGTTGTTTTGAGGCGGTTTCTGAGCTTACTGGTGAGAAATAGACTTCTTTGAAGGTGTAGGACTTGGCGGTAGATTTGATTACCGGAAGGATTTCGATGTGCCAGTGGTAATCCTCGTCTAGGGTCTTCCAATATCCTAACGAGCCGGAACTGTGGAGAGTGTTGGGAGCGGTGTGCAAGACTAGGTGGAACTGCTCGGTGATGGTGCGGATGCGGCGTAAAGTGCGGCGCAGAAGAGCGGCCAGGTCCATGAGGCCGGGGTTGCGTCCGAGAGCGGCGCGTTCGTAGGCGGCATCGTGGACGCGGGGGATGATCCAGGTTTCATAGGGGGCGCGGGGGGCGTAGGGACAGAGGGCTACGAAATTACCGCGAACTTCGACGATGCGCTGGTTCTGACGGATTTCCTGATTGAGAATATCGCAGAAAACGCAGCGTTCTTTGCTGGCGAAGTAGTCGCGTCCGGCGCGAAGTTCGTAGAGAACCCGGCGGGGGACGAAGGTCGTGGCGGTGAGCTGAGAATGGGGGTGCTCGAATTCCTGGGCGGCACCGGGGCCGTCATTCTTGAACATGCTGATGTACTTGAAGCGTTGGTCGCGTTTCAAATCCTGCATGCGCTGGGCTGCCAGGGTTAAAAAGCGTTCAATTTCAGTGTCTTTGGCGTTCCAGAGATGGCCGTCGTGGCGCGGGTTCTCCACGAGCACTTCGTGTGCTCCGGTGGGGGACATGCGGTCATAGATGCCGTCACCGCGGCGAGTTGGCTCGCCTTCGATGCGGTAGAGCGGGTGGGGATGGACGAAGGCGCGAGCGGAAAACGGAGCGCCTTCGAGACCCGGGAGGCTGGAAACGATTTGCGTGGTGCTGGGCGCATCGGCGCAGAAGCGGCAGAAGGGTTCGGCGCGAGGGCCGGGGGCCGGGACGTCGTCGCCGGTGATGACCCAGGAGCGGGTGAGAGGATCTTTGCGTAATTCCATGACTTTGTAGGAGAGCACCTTGCGCGTGGGGAGTCAAATTTGTGGTTTTCACGGGCGAGGACGCCCGTACCTCCATTGTATAATCCGCGCACAGACTCCTGATGAACGAACAGTCCACGCCGCTGATGCGGCAGTACGCCGCCGTGAAGAAAGAGCATCCCAATGCTCTTGTGTTTTTCCGTCTGGGCGACTTTTACGAGATGTTTTTCGAAGATGCCGTGGTGGGCGCGCGCGAGCTGCAAATTACGTTAACTTCTCGGAACAAGGAAAAAGGCGCGAAGATCCCCATGTGCGGGATTCCGTACCACGCCGCCGAAGCGTACATCGCCAAGCTGATTCGCAAAGGCTTTAAGGTGGCTCTGTGCGAGCAGATGGAAGACCCACGGCAGACGAAGACGCTGGTGCGGCGAGAGGTGACGCGGGTGATTACACCGGGAACGGCGGCGGAGATGGCGGCTCCGGCGGAGGAAAGCAACTTTCTGGCGGCGGTGACGGAAGTGGGCGGCGCGGTTGGATTTGCGGCTTTGGAACTTTCAACCGGTGAGTTCCGTGCGACGGAGTTTCGCGGAGAAGATGCGGCGCGGCGCGTGATGGAAGAGATGCAGCAGTTGCGTCCGAAAGAAGTGCTGTTTGCGAGTTCGATGCCGCTGTTTGCGGCGGCGGGAAAGACTTCCCTGCTCAGCTGGTCGGCGGGCGAGTGGGAGCGTCCGGCGTGGGCGGAGACGCCGCTGGACGACTGGGTGTTTGCCCCAGACCACGCGGTTCCTTTGCTGGAAAATCATTTTGGTGTGCTTTCGCTGGAGGGGTTCGGATTGGCGGGCCGACCGGCGGCTGCGGCTGCGGCCGGGGCGATTCTGCACTATGTGCGGACGACGCAGCGCGGGACGCTGCATCATGTGGACCGGATTGGATTTTCCGAGCGCCAGGATTTTCTGGTGCTGGACGCGGTGACCGTGCGCAATTTGGAACTTGTGGAGCCACTCTTTAGCGGAGAGGATGCCGGGGTTACGCTGTTTCGGTCGCTGGATGCGACGGCGACGCCCATGGGTAAGCGGCTACTACGGGCGTGGATGCTGCGTCCGGCGCTGGATGGCGCGGAGATTCAGGCGCGGCTGGATGCGGTGGATGGTTGGGTTCGCGATACGGTGGCGCGTGAGGATTTGCGGCGTGGGTTGCAGGATGTTACCGATATGGAACGATTATTGAGCCGGGTTACTTTGGAGACGGCGAATCCTCGGGATCTATTGAGCATGGCGGCATCGCTGGGGCAGCTACCGGGCGTACGGGTGGCGATCGGGAAGGTGTCGGCAGCGAGGATTCAGGCGCTGCATGCGTTGATTGACGAGCTGGGCGATCTGCGTAAGAAGATTGAAGAAACGTTGGCGGACGAGCCTCCGCTGACGTTGGCAGATGGCAACGTGATCCGGAAGGGCGTGGATGCGGCATTGGATGAATTGCGCGACCTTCGACACAACGGCCGTCAGCATATTGCTTTGATTGAGCAACGGGAGCGGGAGCGTACGAAGATTGGCTCGCTCAAGGTGAAGTTCAATTCGGTGTTTGGCTATTACCTGGAGGTTTCCAAGGCGAATCTGCATCTGGTGCCGAGTGACTATGAACGCAAGCAGACGCTGGTGAACGCCGAGCGCTTTACGACTCCGGAACTGAAAGAGTATGAGTCGAAGGTGCTGGACGCGCAGGAACGGATTGTTGAGATTGAGCGGCGGCTGTTCCAGGAATTGCGTTCGGCGATTGCGGCGGAGGCTAAGCGCATCCGGCAAACGACGCGGGCTGTGGCGGAGACTGACGTTTTATCGTCGTTTGCGCAGGTGGCGGCGATGCGGGGGTATGCGCGACCGCAATTTGATGATTCGGGCGATTTGGAGGTGCGGCAAGGGAGGCATCCCGTAATTGAGGGCCATTCCGCAATTGGCGACCGCTTTGTGCCCAATGACTTGTTCTTGAACCGGGCCACACATGCAATCCTTGTATTAACCGGTCCCAACATGGGCGGTAAGAGCACCTATCTTAGGCAGACGGCGCTGTTGGTGATTTTGGCGCAAATGGGGTCATTTGTTCCAGCGCAGAGCATGCGACTGAGCCTGGTTGACCGTATTTTCACCCGCATTGGAGCTAGCGATAACCTGGCGCGAGGACGTTCGACCTTCATGGTGGAGATGACAGAGACGGCCGCGATCTTGAACACGGCGTCGCCACAGTCGCTGATTCTGCTGGACGAAGTGGGGCGTGGGACATCAACTTATGATGGACTGGCGATTGCCTGGGCGGCGATTGAGTATCTTCATCGGCGTACGCGCGCGAAGACGCTGTTTGCGACACATTATTTTGAACTGACGGAACTGGCGGAAACACTTTCAGGTGTAAAGAATTTCCATGTTGCGGTGAAGGAGACTGGTGGTGATGTGGTTTTCCTTCGCAAAGTGGAGCCTGGGGCGGCGGACCAGAGCTACGGAATTGAAGTCGCAAAATTAGCGGGCTTGCCCACGGAAGTCATCCTGCGCGCGCGGGAAGTTCTGGCCGAACACGAGAATGCCGAGCGCGTCGCAACGGGACGACTGGGCGCGGGCGATGTGCCGCCTCCGCCGCGACAACTTACGATCTTCACGCCGCTATCGCATGAAGTTCTGGACCGCTTGCGCGAGGTTGACTTAAACCGCCTGACGCCGCTGGAGGCGATGAATTTGCTCGCGGAACTAAAGAACCAGGTCAACTGACATGGCCTTGAAGCGCGAAAATCTCGGCGACAGTTTTGTGATTGGCTTTGAAGGCCAGGTGATGACGACTGCCCTGCGCAAGCTACTCACGCGTGTGCAGCCAGCGGGGGTCATCCTGTTTCAGCGCAATATTGCGAATGCGGAACAAACGTGGGTACTCCTGCGAGAATGCCAGCGCTGCGTTACCACACCACTATTCCGATGCGTGGATATGGAAGGCGGCTCGGTTGACCGCCTGCGGGGGGTGTTTGGGGCGTCCCCGTCCGCGGCTAACGTGTTTGCCACCGACGACGCCAAGTTGTTTGCCCTGCACGGAAAATGGATTGGGGCCATCTGCCGGGCGGTGGGCTTCAACGTGGATTTCGCGCCCACCGTTGACCTTGCGCTGGCGCCATCGCTGCCTGTGATGGGATCGCGGGTGGTCTCGGCCGATCCGCGTGAGGTCGCTAGGTATGCGCGAGCATTCTTGCGCGGGCTGGCGGAATCGCGCGTTCTGGGCTGCGGCAAGCACTTCCCTGGACTGGGCGAGGTTCCGCTGGATACACATAAGGATCTCCCGGTCGTGCAGAAGTCGATGCGGCAGTTGTTGGCCCAGGATGTGGCACCTTACCGCGTCCTTAGACGAGACCTGCCGTTTGTGATGGTGTGTCATGCCATCTACGCGGCGGCCACTGGCGAGCACATCCCCGCGTCGTTATCCAAGAAGTGGATGACCGACGTACTGCGCAAAAAGGTTGGCTACTCAGGCCTCGTGATCACCGACGACATGGAGATGGGCGCATTGCGGAAAGCGGCGCCAATTGACAAAGCGGCCGTGCAAGCCTTGCGCGCTGGCGCGGATTTGCTGCTGATCTGCCATACGGAAGAGCAGATTCAGCAGGCGTACGAGGCCGTGACACGTGAAACGGAGCGTGATCAGCGGTTTGCCCAGACGTTGCGCGAGTCTTCTGCAAGAGTCCTGCGGCACAAGAGGAAGTTTGCCAAATTTCTAGCCGGACAGTACCTGACCCGACCGACTGTAGCGAAAGTGGAACGACTCTCGCGCGCACTCTGGGAATTTGACGAGCAAGTCCGTCTGAACACCCTGGCTGACGGGGCACGCAAATGATTGTGGCCGGTGTGATGAGCGGGACCTCGGCGGATGGAATCAACGTCGCTTTGGTGAGGTTTGCCGAAAAGCGCAAGCGCGCTGAGGAATCTGGAATTCAGCTTCTGGGTCACGCCGAGTTTCCTTATCCCAAAGTGGTACGTCAGACGATATTGGCTCTAATGAACGCTTCTTCGGCACGTGTCGCGGATTTGGCGCGCATGAATTTTCTATTGGGCGAACTCTACGCGGATGCCGTATTGGCGACACAGAAGCAGTTTCGAGCGCGGGCGGAACTGGTGGGCTGCCACGGCCAGACGCTCTACCACCAGGGCACGCCGGAGTCTTATCTCGGCCGAAAGCTAGCGGTTACGTGGCAAACGGGTGAGGGCGCGGTACTGGCGCAGCGCCTGGGAATTCCTGTGGTTTCCGACTTCCGCGTGGCGGATATGGCAGTGGGCGGGAAAGGCGCCCCCCTGGTTCCGTTTTTGGATTTCATGCTGTTTCGCCATCCCACCCTTGGGCGGATCTCGCAGAATATCGGCGGCATCGCCAATCTCACAGCGATTCCCGCTGGAGCGAAGCAAGAAGACGTGTTCGCTCTGGATACCGGCCCGGGCAATATGGTCATTGATGCCTTGGCGGAAAAACTTTTGCGCAAGCCTTACGACCGGGACGGTCACGCGGCAGCCATGGGGAACGTGATCGAAAGCGTCCTAACGGCGATGCTGCGCAGGCCTTTTTTCCTGGCTAAACCTCCGAAAACAGCCGGTCGCGAAGAGTTTGGCCGGGAATTCGCCGACGGGTTCCTGCGGGCTTGTGGTCGCGCCAGCAAGAGCGATGTTTTGGCCACCGCCACCGCGCTCACCGCCCGGTCGATTGCTCAGGCAATCCAGCGCTTCGTTCTCGCCAGGAAGCAGACTTATCGCGAACTGATAGTTTCCGGCGGCGGGCTGAAGAACGCGACTCTGATGGCGATGCTGGCCCACGCAGTCACACCGCTAGAACTTCAAGTCCGCGCCTCAGACGAGTTGGGAATGCCGTCGGAGGCCAAAGAAGCCGCTGCGTTTGCCGTACTGGCCTATGAAACCTGGCATCGGCGACCTTCTAACATTCCGTCGGCTACTGGTGCCAAGAGGCCTGCCGTACTGGGTAAAATCTCGTATGCGTAGGTTCGATTTCAGAACAGCTAGAGTGCAGGTCTTGCTGCTGGCCAGCATGGCTTTCCTAATCAGCTCCACAATTTCCTGCTCGCAACGACCAGATCCCCGCACCCTCGTCATGATCATCGAAAGCAGCCCCACTAATCTGGACCCGCGCGTGGGCACCGACGGGCAGTCGGAACGCATTTATGAACTGATTTATGACGCTCTTTTACGGCGCGACGAGCATTTCAACGTTCAGCCCGGGCTCGCCGAACGCTGGGAAGCTCCCGACCCACTTAGCTATGTCTTTCATCTTCGGCACGGGGTGCGCTTTCATGATGGGCGCGCGCTGACTTCGCGCGACGTGAAATGGACGTTTGATTCCCTGCTCCAAGGCAAGATCGCCAGCACGAAAGGTGCCACCTACAAGTACGTCGCCACCATCGAAGCCCCAGACGACTTCACGGTAATTTTCCATTTGAAAGAGCCATTTGCCACGCTGCCGTGGAACGTTTCCGAGGGAGCTATCGGTATCGTTCCTTATGGCAGCGGCTCTGAGCTAAGCGGCAAGCCGGTGGGCACCGGGCCGTTCCGTTTTGTGAGTGCCGCTCAGGACCAAGACGTGGTGGTGGCCCGCAATGACAACTACTGGGGAGAAAAGCCGAAGCTGGCGTGCGTGCGCTTTCTTGTGGTGCCGGATGAGACGACGCGCGCGCTGGAACTGCGCAAAGGCAGCGCTGATGTCGCCAGCAACGCGTTTTCCGCGGATGTGGCGGCCGTGCTTGCTGACGACAAAAACCTGGAAGTGCTCCGCGCCCCTGGGACCATCTACGCCTATTTGGCGTTCAACCTGCGCGATCCCATTTTGCGGGACGTTCGCGTGCGTCAGGCCCTCGCTTTTGCCATCGACCGGAAACCCTTGATCGAATCGCTTTGGCGAAAGCAAGTGCGGCCAGCGGATAGCATCCTGCCTCCGCAGAGCTGGGCTTACTCCAGCAACGTTCCTCATTACGAACATGATTTGGAGCAAGCGGGTCGTTTGCTCGACCAAGCTGGCTACCCGCTGCAAAATGGAACGCGATTTCACTTGACCATGAAGACCTCCACCGACGCCACGACGCGCCTGATGGCGGCAGTTTTGCAGCAACAGCTCGCCGAGGCCGGAATTGCCCTGGAAATTCGCAGCTTTGAGTCGGCAACGTTCCTGGCCGACGTAGCCAAGGGCGCCTTCCAGTTCTATTCCCTGCGCTGGATTGGGGGCAATCAAGATCCGGATATGTTTGAGGCCGCTTTTCACTCTTCGAAGTTCCCTCCCAACGGCTCGAACCGCGGCCACTATGCCACCCCGCGTGTGGACGCGCTCATCGACGACGGTCGCCGCACTCTGGAACCTACGCGCCGCAAGGCGATTTATGCCGAGCTACAGACGATTCTGGCCACGGATCTTCCCTACGTTCACCTTTGGTATATCGACAATGTGGTCGTACATACGCGGCGCGTGCGAGGATTGACGCTGAATCCCTCAGGAAACTACAACTTTCTGCTGACTGCGGAACTGGCACCGTAGCCGCCCGGGGCGAAAATCGGGATTTAAAAGCCAGCGCCTGAAGGCGCAGTCTAAGCAAAGCGCTTGCGCCACCCCTTCGACTGCGCTCAGGGCTGGCTACTGAAGCGGTTGGCCTGGTACGAATCTCACTTGCGCCAAGAGCTGTTAGGGTAAAGTTCACGCGTGATACCATCGCCCTTTCGATCAGCAAATTCAGGAGCACTTCTTGCACATTCTTTTTATTGGAGATATTTTTGGGCGCCCAGGCCGCACTATTGTTCGCAAACGATTGAAGCAACTGGTGGCGGATCATGCCATCGACTTAACCGTAGCGAATGGCGAAAACTCGGCAGCCGGTTTCGGCATTACCGGAGCGTTGGCCGAAGAGCTTTTCGATATGGGAATCGATGTGATTACGACGGGCAATCACATCTGGGACAAGCGCGAAATTCTCGACTATTTTGAGATGGCTGGGGGAAATCCGCACAGTCCGGCCCGGCGCGTGCTGCGGCCTGGGAACTTCCCTCCGAAAATGCCCGGCTGGGGTCTGTACGAGGGCAAGACCGCCGGCGGAGTCACATATGCGGTCATGAATTTGCAAGGCCGTGTCTTCATGAGTTCGAATGATGATCCGTTTCGCAAAGCCGACGATTTGCTCAAGCAAACAACCGCTAAAGTCATCCTGCTGGATTTCCACGCCGAAACTACGTCTGAGAAAATCGCCCTGGGCTGGTATCTGGATGGCCGCGTGACGGCGGTGTTGGGAACACATACGCATATTCCCACCGCCGACGAGCACATCCTGCCCCAGGGGACCGCTTTTCAATGCGATGTGGGTATGACCGGGCCTTACGATAGCGTCATTGGCGTGAAGAAAGAACTCGTGGTTGAGAAGTTCCTGAATAACATGCCGGTGCGCTTCGAAGCGGCCGAGGGCGACGTACGGCTGTGCGCAGTGGTGATCGATTGCGACGAAGCCACGGGTCGCGCTCGATCGATTGAACGGATTATGTTGCGCGAGGAGTAGATTTGCGAGGCATCTTTGGCGCAACGGCCTAAGTTAATCGAAAGTGCTAGTACCTCGTGTAGAATCACTTTAACGCTTCCTACCCAGTTACAATCTCTTAACAGGCTCAAGATGTTTATGCGACTTTTCGCGCCCCTTTTGGCGTTAGTCCTTACGCCGGTATTGCTTCGTGCCGACGAGGCCCCAGCGACGGCGAAACCGTGTCCACAGGGATCCACCTGCGAAACGGTTTCCAAACTTGATCGTAAGAAGGCCAAGAGAGCTTTCGAAAAAGGTCTGAAATTCCAACGCGCTCACCACAATCAGGAAGCCTTTGACGCTTTTGAGGAGTCCGACCATCTTGTCCCCAACGATGTCGACTACTCCACGGCCAAGGAAATCCTGCGGCAGCAGCGCGTTACCGATCACTTGCGTCAAGGCAATCAGTTCTTAGCCGACAATCGCCGCGCGGAGGCGCTTACGGAATTTCGTTCGGCAATCGAACTGGATCCCTCCAACGAGTTTGCATTGCAACGACTCAAGGACATGGTCGGAGACTCGGCACCGGCGGTGGTCGTCGCTCCTCGAGCGGCGGAAAGCGCAGCGCCGGTAAAACTTCAGCCAGCCGCTGGGGAACAGAGTTTCAACTACCGCGGCGATGGACGTGGACTGTTAACGCAAGTGACGCAGCAATTCGGCGTCGCCATCACGATTGATGATTCTGTACAGTCGCGTCCGGTCATCTTCAAAGTCGATAAGGCGGATTTCTATACGGCGATGCAGGCGGCCTGCGACCTGACCAAAACCTTCTGGACGCCTCTCGAAGAAAAGCAGATTCTGGTCGCACAGGAAAGCCCGGAAAATCGCCGAGCCTATGAGCGCATGGCGTACCGCACGTTCTACGTCTCGTCGTCGAGCGCACCGCAAGACCTCAACGATATTTCCAATCTGCTGCGGAACCTGTTCGACATCCGTTTTGTCAGCGTGCAGGCATCCACCTCCACCATCACCGTCCGAGCGCCAGAGCGGATATTGGAAGCCGCGACCCAGCTACTTGCGGGAGTGGACCAGGGCAAGCCGCAGGTCATGCTGGACGTCAAGATTTTCGCCATCGACCACACGTTTGTGCGTAAGTTGGGACTGAAAATTCCGAATCAATTTACGGTCTTCAACATTCCCGCGGCCGCGCTGGCGGCGTTGGGTGGCCAGAACATTCAAGACTTGATTAATCAGCTGATCGCCAACGGCGGCATTAACCAGGCCACGCAAACGGCCATTTCAGCGCTAATCGCGCAACAGCAAAGCCAGCAGAATTCCATTTTTTCGCAGCCGCTGGCCACCTTTGGCGGCGGCAAAACGCTGTTCGGTGTCAGCCTGGGCAGCGTGGGCGGCGAACTGTCTTTGAACAGCTCCGATGTCACCAGTTTGGAACACGTGACGCTCCGCGCTGGCCAGGGCGGCGAAGCGAAATTCCTGCTCGGCTCCCGCATCCCGATTCTAAACGCGCAATACGCACCGGTTTTCAACACCTCGGCCATCGCTAAAGTCATTAGCAACAATTCGTACCAGGCGCCATTCCCGTCGTTTAACTACGAGGACATTGGACTTGATTTGAAAACCAAGCCGACCATCCACGGCAATGGAGACGTAAGCCTTGACCTTGATTTGAGCATCAAGGCGCTCGCGGGAACCAGCTTGAATGGTGTGCCAGTGCTTTCGAATCGTTCCTACAAGGGCCAAATCACCGTACACGATGGCCAGTCGGCGGTGGTTGCGGGGTTCATTACCATTTCCGAGCAAGGAACCCACGACGGAATCCCGGCTTTTGGCCAGATACCGTTGCTGCGCAAAGCAACTTCAAACAATCAGCGTGATGAAACGCAAAACGAACTACTCGTCGTGGTAACACCGCATATTCTGCGAAATCGTGAACGAGACGCGGCTGCGGAAATTTGGCTTTCGCCCGCGCATTAGGCAGCCCTCGCAGCCCATGACGAAAGCCGGAATCAAAATCCAGGGCCTGAAGTGGATGCTGAAAAAGTCATTGTTTCAGATCAACCCCTTACCGCCGGGGCTGAAGCCCATCCAATTTTAGGTCTTTGTCACCGGGCTGAAGCCCGGTGCTACCGTGCTCGGCATTTGCAAGGAGTTGCTCCGCGGGTTTTGTACTTAGGCCGCTTCGCGGCACGAAATCGCGGGGGTATTGCCCCCCTCGCGGAGCCCTGTTACTTGTCTTCCTTCGCATGGAAATCCAGGATCTCGGTCATCACGTTGTCTGGAACGCCGGAAAGATTTCCCATTTTACGACCGTTAATGAAGAACGTCGGTGTGCTAGTGACCTCGGCGGAGGTGCCCAGGTCAATCGATTTCTGCACGTGACCATCGGTCGCGGGTAAGGCGGCGCACGTGGCCATATCGGTGCCTTTCACTCCAGCGCTGTCGGCCAGGGCGGTCAGTTTTTCATCGGCGTTGGTGGCGGTAATCTGCGCCTGTGCCTCGAAGACGTCTCCTACAAATTTCCAGAACGCCTCCGGCTTATTCGCTTGAGAAACGCAGTCCGCATAGCTGGCAGCCTTGCGCGCCCAATCGTGCGACGCCAGCGGAAAGTTCTGGAACACAAACTTCACCTCGGGATGCGCGGCCAACAATTTCTCCAGAGCGGGCTGAGCCTCTTTGCAGTGCGGGCACTGGAAATCGCTGAATTCCACAATCGTGACTGGCGCGGTCGCCACACCCTTGCTGGGCCCTTTCGCGCCGACTGCGAGAATCTTGCGGATCGGCTCGTAGGGCTTAGCGCCAAAAGGAATCACATCGCCAACGACCACATGTGCGCCATCGGGCGCGACCAGTAGACGATAAAAATTCGGCGCCTGATCTTTTTGCGCGACCGTCACGCTCACCTCGGCCATGCCGTAAGGCGACGGCTGAACCTTGACGATCTTCCAGGTGGTTCCCGGATCAAAGCCAAATGTGTAGCGCATAAACCCGTTCACGACGTCCTCAGAGGGCAGTGCGACTTCCATTGGTTTGGCGGCTTTGTCTTGCGCCATGGCGCTGGAAAATGTAAATGCCAACAGCCATCCGACCACGAGGCAGAGAGAATTGCGCTTCAGCATGAAATACCCTTCCTGGAACCTTCTTATCGGCTGGGCCGACTTAAAATAGTGTATCTGACGTGTTCTCGAAGTCGCGAATTGAACCGAAAATCAAGCTTCGGGCTTAGCCGCGATCGGAAGACGCCGCCCCACGCCAAACGCCTTGCCAGAAATCTTTAGACCGGGCGAAGCCTGTTGGCGCTTGTATTCAGTGTTGTCCACCATGCGAACAACGCGCCGGACCAGATTAGGATCGAACCCTCGCTCCGCCGCAATCTGGTTTGGGGCCTTGCTGTCTTCGACGTAGTCTTCCAAAATCGCATCCAGGATCTCGTAGGGCGGCAGACTGTCTGTGTCTTTCTGGTCGGGGCGAAGCTCGGCTGAAGGAGGCTTATCAATCGTGGCCTGCGGAATCACAGCACGCCGCGAATTTGCGTAACGACTAAGTCGGTACACCATCGTCTTGGGCACATCGGAAATCACCGCCAGCCCGCCAGCCATGTCGCCGTACAGCGTGCAGTAGCCGACGCCCAGCTCGGACTTATTGCCTGTGCTCAACACGATAGCCCCAAACTTATTCGAGAGCGCCATCAGCACCATGCCTCGGGCGCGGGACTGGATGTTCTCTTCGGTGGCGTCAGGTTGACGACCGCTAAAGATGTCTTGCAGTATCCCGCGGCAGGCGTTGTAGATTTCATTGATCGAAAGCAGCTCAAAGCGAATACCAAGGTTCTTCGCCAGTTCGCGAGCATCGTCAATGCTTCCCTGCGAGGAGTAAGGCCCCGGCATGCCCACTCCAATCACGTTCTCCGGGCCGAGGGCATCGGTGGCAATCGCCGCAGTCAGCGCGGAATCGATACCGCCGCTCAGGCCAATGATCACCTGTTGGAATCCGCACTTGCGGACATAGTCGCGGGTGCCAAGAACGAGCGCGGCATAAGCGCTGGCGTCTTCGGTGGCAGGCTCCGCATTCGCCAGCAGAGGATGAACGTCGCCCGTAAACGCATCGGTATCAAAGACGATGAGGTCTTCCTCGAACGAGCGCGCCTGTGCGATCAAATTGCCGTCCGGCCCCAGGGCGAAGCTCGATCCATCGAACACCAGGCTGTCATTGCCACCCACCTGGTTCACCATGGCTACCGGGATACGATACTGGCGCGCGAGGGAAGCCAGCATTTCGCGCCGGACGTCTTGCTTCCCAATCCAGAACGGTGACGCGGAAATGTTGAGCATAAGATTGCCACCCCCCTTGACCAGATTCTCCACCGGATCCACCGAGTACAGCCGCTTGCGCCAGAAGTGTTTGTCATTCCACGCGTCTTCGCAGATGGTGAGTGCGATGCAGCTTCCCTCGAAATTGAAGGTCTGCTGACTGCTGGCCGGGGCAAAGTTGCGGGCTTCGTCGAAAACGTCGTACGTGGGTAGCAGCATTTTCGATTGCAAAAAGGCGATGCGCCCGTTTTGCAGGAGCGCAGCCGAGTTCAGTGCCGCTTTACCGCTGGCCGATTCCGTCAGGGTCACGACGCCGCAAACGACAGCAATGCCGCGTGTTTCCTGAGCAATCAATTCCAGAGTCTCGCGGTTCCGGGCTAGAAAAGACGGCCGCTCCACAAGATCGCGCGGCGGATAGCCGCAAATGGAAAGCTCAGGGAACAACACCAAACTGGCCCCGGCAGACTGGGCGCGGCGGGCGTAGTCCACCATCTTGGCGGCGTTCCCGGCAAAATCGTTGACGGTGGTGTTGATTTGACCTAAGGCGATCTTCACGTACATCTAGTGTAAAGGCCGCTGACAAGCGATGCCAATGGCGGGAGAGAGAGTCTCCTGCCGATTTAGGTACCGGACTGGAAATTCGGCGGGCCGGATTTTGGCTCTCCCGAGGGAGGGAGGCTGTGAGGCCGAGCGCTGGGCTGTCCTGAGGTTGTTTGCCCCTTCGTGGAATCGGGAGCACCCTCGTCGTCTTCGCCCGGCCGGCGGAGGGTGGGTCGGCGAACCGGCGTGGTGGGCTGCTTCGCGGCATCGATGGCCACTGCCTGCGGTGACACCGGATCCACTTCCCGCTGCGTGCGCACGATGCGCTCGCCGTCGATCTTCATGATCTTCATCTGTACAACTTCATCGCCCACCAGGCGAACAAATTCCACGTCCTTTGGAGGCTCGCCGTAAATCCATTCTTCGTACTCAATTTCCCCTTCTCGTTCGCGCAGCTTCTTTTCCGCCCGACCTTTGGAATAGGTCACCATTTCTCGGTTCATCCCAACCAGCACTTTATGGTTTTGGATGGCTTCTTTCACCTTGGGTGAGACCGTGTCGAGGTAGGATTCGATGGCGGATTTGGCATCAAAATCGAACACCGGGCGCAGAAGCTTCTTGAGTTCGGGGGGCGACAGATTGGGCACGCGATGGTCGAACTGCAACTCAACATAGGAACCACGCGCGTTGGCGTCCTGGTCGGTGGGCGCAACTGGAGATTCACCGCCACTGCCCGAGATGGTGATCCGCTGGTACCACTTGGTTTTCTTGCGCGGGCCACCGTTGATTTCGAAAACAATGCTCTTGTCGTGGATGACGACGTTGCTGATGCGGGCCTGCTCGCCGGGCTTGACGGAGGGTCCGAACATGGCCAAGAGTCTCTCAAGTTCCGGCCCTTTCGGCGATACCACGCCGTCGCGCAGGCGTAGGCCCTTTTCGCCCATGGGAAATGGCGTGCGAATGTAGACCAGTTCCGCGTTCAGCAGGCGGATCACATTCATGCGCGTTTCCTTCGTCATCGGACCGGTTGGGGTGCTGACGTCGGTTGACGAACCCGAGGCCGCACGAGCGGGAGTATCCGCCAGACCACAGCAGCACAAGGACAGGACAACAGCCAGCAAAGGGCGCGGCGTCATGGGACACCTCAGGAAATCGCTGACCAGATTATAGCGCCGAGTGGTGGGCGGCGTCAGTGCGGCGGCACCTTCGGAACTTTGAACGGAACTTCTAAGAAATAGGAAGGGCAGCCTGGTCGCGAAGCAATTGGCGGATGGCAGGCACGATCCCAAATCCTTCTTGGTGCGCAAAGTACTGATTTTGCTGAAGATGGCTGGAAAGTCGACCCCCGCAACCGAAAGCAGATCAGGAAAGCGAGTATTCCCGAACGGGAGCGTATTCCGCCACTTGCCGCGCCAAACCTAGGGTTTTGGTTGACAGCGCCCCTCGATTGTCAGAGACTCATCCCTTAACTTTTGGTAATTAATTCGCGTCGCTTCGCATCTGGCCAGGGAGAGACCAATGCCGCAAATGAGCAATTTGCTTTCCTTCATACCCGTGCCAAATCCAGAACTTGGGCCGCGCCTGAGTTCGTCCGATGCAGGACCTCGACCGGACGGGGAAGCCCACGGGGATGCGGCGTTCCGCAAAATTGCTGAAGCAGCGCTCGCGGCCACGGGCGCTGCTGGGGCTGCGCTGGCGATGCGCCAGAATGGCGAGGTTATCTGTATGGCTCGCGCTGGCGAAATGGCTCCGCCCTTGGGCGCGCGGCTCGATGATACTTCCGGAATTTCCGGCGAGTGTTTGCGCGAAGGCGTGGCGCTGCGGGTGGAGGACACCGAGACGGACACCCGTGTGGACGCCGAGGCGTGCCGGTCGTTGGGTTTGCGTTCCTTGGCCGTAGCTGCGATTCGCGAAGGCGGAGAAATTATCGGAATCTTGGAAGTTTTTTCTCCCGAGCCGACCTCGTTTTCCGAGCGACATCTTGAGTTCCTGCGGCAACTCGCTGAACTCGTGGTGGAAAATCCGGAGACCACGCGTTTAGCGACCGAAGGACAAAGGGTTGACCGGGCTGAGTCTGCGGACGAAATCCGACCCGCTTTGGCCGCGTCCGTCGATCCGTCGTCAACAGCCGAGTTCAGCAACGGCGCTGACACGATTCCGCGAAAGACAGACTCCAGCAACGCCAGTCGTAACGCCCCGGCAACGCAGTTGCCCGGGGATGTCAACATCGCCGCCTACATGGCGGCCCACGAGAAAGCGCAATCGAATGTGGTTGTGCGCGCCCCAAAGCTAGTGCTGATCGGCTTGGCGGGGTTTCTGGTAGCTTGCCTCACGCTCTGGTATTTTGTTCACCGCTCGTCAGTCGGCGTTTCCTCGGGCATCACTGCAACGGCGCCGCTGGCATCACCCGCAGGACCCGTACCGACCCAGCTGAACGGGAATACGGCTGCGACTACTGTTGACGTTGCCGCACCGCTGGCTGCAGTCCCTGCTGACGACCAGCCCGGCTCGAAAGCGGTTCGCGAGTCTCTGACCAACGCCGCCAGCCTGGACCGAATTGCAAACGCCGCCCATCGGGTGACCAAGCCCATCCAGGTAGCGCGCCAAGAACCAGCAGCGGGCGCCGAGCCTGAGGTTGCTCCAGGATTGTCATTTGCCAATGGCGACGGAAAGTCCAATGAAACCGTCAGCAGTCTTCTCAACGCTCCCGTAGCGCTACCGCAACGCGCACCTCCCACTTCACAAGGCGTTGAGGGCGGGCAGCTGGAGACGCGAATTGCTGCGATCTATCCAGCACAGGCCCGCGCTGTGGGGCAGCAAGGCACGGTCGTGCTGGATGCCCTGATTGGGGAAGATGGTTCGGTGCGCGACGTTAGGATTGTTAGCGGCCCCCCCCTGCTGCGCCAAGCTGCTGTGGATGCCGTCAAACGCTGGAAGTACAAACCTTATCGGCTCAATGGCAAGGTTATTACAACCCAAACCCAAGTAAAACTGGATTTCAAGCTCCAGTAGCCCGGTGCTACTCGTCCCTCCCTTGCTCTAAGCTGATCCGTAACTAGCCAATTCCATATGCCATCCTGTTCAACTCGTCGAGCCGGGATAGTATCGCGCGATCATCCGACCCGTCATGAGACCGCCTTCGTATTCCGGAATGATGACCTCATCGGCACCTGAGTTCCGCATGGCTTGGGCATAGCGCCGCTGTCCGGCGCGGGTAATAATTTTCGCCAATGGATTTAGCGACTTAGCGGTCACGGTGATGTAGAGGTTATCAGCGTCGTTATCGATGACCACGCACACGCCAAGTGCGCGCTTGATGCCGGCGGTTTCCAGAATGTCATGCCGTTTAGCATCACCCTGAATCACCAGGTAACCTTCTTTCACCAGCTCGCGATAGAGACCTTCGTTAGTTTCAATGAGGACGAAAGGGATGTTCTGGAGCTTCAGCTGCTCGACTACGGTCCGACCCACTTGCCCATATCCGCAGATGATGAAGTGATTGCTGACCGTTTTGATACTGATGTCATTGACCATGGATCTCCATACCTCCATTCCCTGCCGGTTAAAAATGGTAACCAGCACGCGTTCGCCCACCCATACCTGGAAAGCGAATAGACAAACAAAGACGAATATCGAAAACAATTTGGTCGTGTCGTGGACTTTGAGGTATTCGATAGCGTGCGGATGAAAAATCCAAAACAGGGCTTCCTGCCAACGCAAACCTTCCAGATGCATGTACACGCGCACGCACAAGACGCTGAAAGCGGCGAATACCGCGACCGGTAGCGCGAGTCGGCGAAGGAAGTAGATGAAGACGCGGATCATGGGTCGGGCGGGGCCTTGGGTTGGGAATTCAAAGAGTCGGAATCCTAACACCTTAGGCGATTGCCTCACCAAGTTTTAGGTGCGCGTGAATCCGCCGCGCTATACTGCAAGGCCCGGAGGATGGTTTGGTCGAAGCCGCGAAAAGCCTACTGCTGATTCTGAGCGCACTGTTTCCCATCGTGAATCCGCTGGGTGGGAGTCCTGTCTTTTTTTCGCTCACAGCGGACTATTCCCACGAAACGCGGCGCGCGCTGGCGCTGCGGATTGCTCGCAATAGCTTTTTCCTCCTGGTGGGGTCTTATCTGGTCGGCACCCATGTGCTGGCGTTTTTTGGGATTTCCATCCCGGTGGTTCAGGTGGGCGGCGGGTTGGTGGTGACATCCACGGGCTGGGCCATGCTCAAGCGCAGAGATGACGACGACCGCAAGCAAGTCCGCAGCAACGCCCAGCCGCAGGATCCGTTTCGTCAGGCTTTTTACCCGTTTACGCTACCGCTCACTGTGGGACCAGGATCGATTTCCATTGCCATCACGCTGGGCGCGAACGCGCACCACGGCGGGTTTGACCCCTGGGCGGTGCTGGCGGCAGTGGCTGGCTCGGCGGTTATGGCAGCCAGCATTTATCTTTGCTATGGCTTCTCCGACCGCTTGGCGCGGTTTCTGGGAGAGTCGGCAATGACCGTGATCATGCGGCTGTCATCGTTCCTGCTGGTGTGTATTGGCGTGCAAATTCTATGGAACGGGATGAGTGCACTCCTGGCCTCGGTGCCGATACACGTGCGCTAACCGTTTGCTTTCGCCACCAGCAGGATCGCGAAGCAGTAGAAAACGAACATCAAGCCGAGGTACATTTTGGCCTTGCTGCCCGCTCCTTCGAATTCTTTCCAAGCCAGCACACCCCACAGCGCCGCCACCATGGGTGCGGATTGACCAATCGCGTAGGAAATCGCCACACCCGTGAAGCTGGCGGCCACGAGGTTGAAAACCATTCCAGTACCCCAGATGATGCCGCCAAGCAGACCAAGCAAGTGACCAGAAACAGGGCCGCGAAAATACCCACCGAAATCCACCGGCTCACCAACGAGCGGCTTCTTCATAAAGTACACGTTCCAGATCGAGCACGAGAGCAACGCGCCCAGCGTCAGGAATACGGCAATGCTGTAGGGTCCAAGCGTGTTGCCTTTCGTCATGGCATGGGCAACAAACGGCGCCCAAAGGCCCATCAGCACGCCGGAAACGACGCAGGTGACAATGCTTTTCCGCGAAACGGACCGTCCCGCGCTGACCAGGCTGCCATAGGCTTTTCCATCCATGATCACCGCGATGACCGCACATACCACTCCGGCTGCCAGCAGGCCCACGTTGCCTTTTGATTGAAGCGCGTAGCTCGAAACCACACCAACCACTAGGGCAATACCGATGGACACCGGAAATGCCACCGCCAACCCGGCCATGTCGATCGCCGCTACCAACAGCAGGTTGGCGAGATTGAAGATCGCCCCGCCCACCAGCGTGGAAACAATATTCGCAGTGTCCGCTGAATGAACGTTATTGAGGAAGCTGTTGGAGTCATTCCCTGTGCTGCCCATGGTGAAGGCGAGAACCACCGAAATGAGGAAGATGCCGATCGCGTAGTCCCAATAGAACAGCTCAAAGCGGTAGTTCTTGACGCCTTTGTAGGTATTTGCCCAGGAGCCCCAGCAGATGGCACTCGTAATCATCATGAGCAGGGCGATTTCCAAGCTGTGGGGCGTGAACATGGTTTCTCCTTAAATATCTCACTGCGAGCGCTACTTGCCGCTAATTCTGGAAACAAAAAGTTGTAACAGCCGGTCCGCATCCACATCCACGCAGACCTTGGCGTTGGGCTCCACTTTGTCCACGCCTTCGATGATGTAACGGTCGCCGTGAAGCACATTCCGCTCAATGTCCCCGTGACGGTTTCCCACAGTTTCTCCGCGGGTGAATTCGCCCTTGGTTTCCACGTCCACGTGCATGGCTTGCACTTTGACGAGTGTGGAATCAATAGCGACAGCAACCGCCGACGGATCGTACATGGGAGACCCCGCGGCACCAAATTGTTCTGCCAGTCCAATTAAGAATTTGTTGACGGCATAAATAAAGTCATTAACCGGACCATGCGTCGCCCCAAGCTGATCGAGATGCTTGCGAGTAAATAGCGCCTTGTCGCCGACTTCAAGACCCACCATGGTTAGAGGCCAGCCAGCCTGGAAGACGATTTGCGCGGCTTCCGGATCGTTATAGATGTTGGCTTCCGCCGCGGCGTTCACGTTGCCACCGGTAATCGATCCACCCATGAGAATCACTTCTTTCACGAGCGGAACGATCGAAGGGTCCTTCTCCACGGCTAGCGCAATGTTGGTCAGCGGGCCTACGGGTACCAGTGTGATTTCATGCGGCGAAGCATGGATGAGCTGAATGATCAGATCGGGGCCATAACGCGCGTCTACCTTACACTCGCTCGGCGCCAACTCAATGTTCGCCAGACCATTTTTGCCGTGCCAGAACTCGGCGGTAATCAGTTTTTGAAAGAGAGGATGCTGCGCTCCGGCGGCCACTGGAATGTCGCAACGCTTGGCCAACGACACCATGCGTAGCGCATTTTCCAAGCCCATGGCAGCCGTCGTGTTGCCGGGAACGACCGTGATGGCGCGAACATCCAACTCGGGAGAATTCAGCGCCAGCATGATGGCCAGCGCATCATCCGTACCGGGATCTGTGTCAATGATAATTTTCTTGGCAGCGACTGCGGGTACCGCGAGCAAAAGCAATAGGAGGGGAAACAGCGCGATCAACCTGCGAACTTGTGCGACGCGAAGAAGCTTCATGGCTTGCAATCGAACAGCGCCCCAGCTTAGCGTTGGCGTTTGCGATGTGTCAAGACCGCGATGCCAAAATCCGCAGCCCCGCGTGGCCTGAAGCGCACAGCCACAAGCTTGTACAATCCGGATGTAAGTTCGCTAAGACTTGCGCGGAAACTGGAAACATCCCATGCTCGTGGAGAACTTCTCGAAGCCCGACGCTCCTCAAGGGAATACCAAAGCGGACCTCGCCTCGCCTGGAAACCACGCGACCGTAACACTGGCCGGACTGACGCTGCGCCCGAACCGGGGTATTCCTCTGAACGTCGAGAGGATTCAGCAGGTTCGCGTCAACACCAGCGCTGTGGAGCGCCGCGCGCAAACGCACACCTCCCGCCGAAGCGTAAAAAAAGAGTTCCAAGCCGCGTGGCTTTTGCGCGCCATTACTTGTATGGATCTAACCACGCTTTCGGGAGACGACACCGACGAGCGGGTGCGCCGCTTGTGTGCGAAAGCCCGGCAGCCGCTGCAACACGCACTAGTCGAGCAGTTGGGAATCGAAAGTTTAAAGATTCGGGTTGGTGCGGTCTGCGTCTATCACCGGTTCGTCGAAACGGCTCGGCGCGCATTGGAGGGCAGCGGCGTCAACGTGGCCGCGGTTTCCACCGGCTTCCCGGCTGGGCTTTCCCCGATGACGGAACGCGTGGCGGAAATCCATCGCTCGATCGAGTGCGGAGCACAAGAGATTGACGTCGTCATTACTCGTGCGCATGTGTTCGGCGGGAAATGGCAGGAACTCTACGATGAAGTGGCGACATTCAAGCAAGCGTGTGGACCAGTACATATGAAAGTCATTCTCGGCACCGGCGACCTACTGACACTGCGAAATGTGGCGCGCGCCAGCTTCACCGCTATGATGTCCGGGGCGGATTTCATCAAGACCTCCACAGGAAAAGAACCGACAAACGCGACACTCCCCGTAGGCCTGGTGATGGCCCGCGCGATTCGCGAATACGCGCAGGAGACTGGCATGGCGGTTGGGTTCAAGCCCGCGGGCGGCATCCGCACGGCCAAGCAATCGACGGAGTGGCTCGCGCTGATGAAAGAGGAACTGGGCTTACCATGGATGAAATCAGACCTGTTTCGTTTCGGGGCCAGCAGCCTTTTAAACGATATTGAACGACAATTGGAACACCACGCCACAGGGCGTTACTCGGCGGAGTATCGCCATCCCCTGGCTTGATTTCTAAAAACTGGACCCACATGAGCATTGCTGAAAACTTTGTAACCATGGATTACGGCCCCGCTCCGGAAGAGGCGAAGGAAGCGATTGCCTGGCTGGATACTCACGGGCGTCGTTTCGAGCATTTTATTGGCGGAACATGGCGCAAACCCACTGCTGGCCAATACTTCGACACCTCCGATCCATCCACTGGCCCATTGACCGGACCATCAACTGGACCATCGACCGGCAAAAAGCTCGCCAGCATCGCCCAAGGTTCCCCAGCTGACATCGACGCAGCCGTCCGGGCGGCGCGCGAAGCATTTCCCAAATGGCAGGCGCTGACTCCCCATGCGCGTGCCCGCTACCTTTACGCCCTAGCGCGGCAGGTGCAAAAGCACTCGCGGCGACTAGCTGTGCTCGAGACAATGGATAACGGCAAGCCCATTCGCGAAAGCCGCGACTTGGATATTCCCTTGTTGGCACGCCATTTCTATCACCACGCGGGCTGGGCGCAATTGTTAGACCAGGAATTTCCTGGGTACTCCGCTTGCGGCGTAGTGGGCCAAATTATTCCCTGGAACTTTCCCTTACTCATGCTCGCATGGAAGATTGCGCCCGCGCTGGCGGCCGGCAACACGGTCGTGCTCAAACCTGCCGAGTTCACGCCGCTTACTGCGCTAGCTTTCGCTGAAATTTGCCAGGAAATTGGCTTACCCGCTGGCGTAGTGAATATTGTGACCGGCGATGGCGCCACCGGCGAAGCCCTGGTGCATCATCCCGATGTGAACAAGATCGCGTTCACCGGATCCACAGAGGTGGGCCGCACGATTCGCCGCGCCACAGCGGCCACGCACCAGCGGCTTTCCCTGGAGCTGGGCGGCAAATCTCCCTTCATCGTTTTCGAAGATGCGGATTTGGATAGCGCGGTGGAAGGTTTAGTGGACGGAATTTGGCTCAATCAGGGCCAAGTGTGCTGCGCGGGATCACGATTGTTGATGCAGGAAAGCATCGCCGAGCCTCTCTTGGCAAAGATTCGTGACCGCATGAGCAAGCTCCGCGTTGGGTCGCCCCTGGATAAATCCATGGACATTGGCGCGATCATTGACCGCGTGCAACTTGAGCGCATTCAGAAGCTAGTCGCCCAGGGCGTGGCGGAAGGGGCCACATGCTGGCAGCCGCCGGGTGCATTGCCTACCCAAGGCCTCTATTTTCCGCCGACGCTGCTGGGCAACGTGCATCCGACCTCGATTGTGGTGCAGCAGGAGATCTTTGGGCCGGTGCTGGCCGCGATGACCTTCCGAACTCCCAGTGAAGCCGTGGAACTGGCCAACAACACGGTGTATGGACTCGCTGCCTGCGTGTGGAGCGAGAGCATCAACGTTTCTCTCCAAGTCGCCGCGCAACTCAAAGCTGGGGTGGTGTGGGTGAACTGCACGAATATGCTCGACGCCGCGTGCGGCTTCGGCGGCTACCGCGAGAGCGGCTACGGACGCGAAGGAGGCAAAGAAGGCATGTTGGAGTATCTGGAGCCGACCTGGTTCCAGAACGCACCGCCGTTACCAGCATCGACCGCAGCATCCGCGGACACCGAATCAATCTCCGCCGCACCCGCAGACCCAACCGCTGCCCTGAATTCCATCGACCGCACCGTCAAGCTCTACATCGGAGGCAAGCAAGCCCGCCCCGATTCCGGCTACAGCATGGAAGTGCGCGGCCCCAGGGGCGAACTGCTGGGCGAAGCCGGACTAGGAAACCGCAAAGACATCCGCAACGCCGTCGTAGCCGCCCGCAAAGCCAGCGCATGGAGCAAAGCCACCGCCCACAGCCGCGCCCAAATCCTCTACTACATCGCGGAAAACCTCTCCCAACGCCGCGACGACATCTCCCACCGCCTAGCGACAGCTGTGGGCGAAGCGCAAGCCGCAGCCGAAGTAGATACCAGCATCGAGCGCATCTTCACCTACGCCGCCTGGGCCGACAAATACGACGGCGCAGTCCACCAGCCTCCGTTCCGGAACATCGCTATTGCCATGAACGAACCCATCGGCACAGTAGGCATCGTCTGCCCGCAAGCGCACCCGCTGCTAGGTTTCATGTCGCTGGTGATGCCGGTCCTGGCCACCGGGAACACTGCCATCGTCGTCCCCTCAGAAACCTACCCGCTCATCACAGCCGATCTCTACCAACTCTTCGACACCAGCGATCTCCCCCCCGGCGCAGTCAACATCGTCACCGGCTACGCGACGCAGCTCCTGAAAACCCTGGCCGAGCACGACGACATCGATGCCATCTGGTGCTTCGCAGACGAAGCCGCTGCCTCCGCCGCAAAGTCCTTCTCCGCCGGCAACCTAAAACAAGTCTTCACTAACGAAGGCCGCGCCATCGACTGGTTCAACCCAACCCAAGCCGAAGGCCGCTGGTACCTGCAACACGCCACGCAGGTGAAGAACGTCTGGGTGCCTTACGGGGAGTAGCACCCGTTGAGCCTGCGTGTTAGCGACTCCTTCCCGTTACCGCAGCGGCTTGAAGCCGCGCGCTGAAGCGCTGCTCCACCCAAAAGCTGGGCTCCACATCCTTAGCTTCTGCCCTGGATCGGTGCGCGTCCTGTGGAACGCGGGTGCGGCCTTTTGATTAATGGGTGACATCGACTGATACAGACAGTTTGGGTGCTGTGCGACGCTAGATCTCACCCGCCGACAGCCAATCTGGCTTCAACTTCTTTAACTCCTCTTCGCCGAGAAACGTGTCGTAGCCAAGTTTTTGGGCTGGGTACCACCAGGGATGGGCGGGATAGCTGACTTGTGCCTTACGACACGTCTCGCAAAGAATGAGTTTCATCCTCAGCGCTCGTGCTTTGGTTCTTTTGCCGGGCAACTGAATCATCCCCACTCCGGTGAGCGGGACTGACACGGCAGAAACAACGACCGACGCCGCCGTCCTCGTCCAGTCTCGCTCAGCAGAAAGAACCTTTGCCAGCCCGAATTCGTAAGCGGTTAACCCTTCCGTCCGACCACAGCCGTGACACTCACTGGACTTCACGTCCATACGAGCGAGAGCCCGTAGGGCCTGGATCTCAGCTGTCTCTTCGGCGGACTCTTTCGCGCTAGTCGCTTGGCTTCGGGAAGTTCGGCTTGAGGCCAGGTCGGGATTCCTCGCCTGGGGTATGAGGGTAGTGCCACACTGGTGGCAGTAGCGCCCATAGTCCGGGTTCTCAGCCCCACACGCGCAACGGTACACAACAACCGCTCGCATATTCTTCACCCTTGAAGGCGAAATCTATTTTCTTTCGTTGGAATCAATTCCAAGTGCGGCGGCTTCCCTGCTGGCCATACGTCCAGCCCTCGTCGAGCCAGCCAGCTTCCGAACGCGGCCCCTCGCAGCTCGGGGCACCTGCCCCAAAATGTGTCGCTTAATCTTACTCGATGGAAGTTCCCGTCCAGTTCAACGTCAACGAACTTCCAGCTCTTCAAGAAATAATGAGCTGCGTTCCTGGTTCCCACTCGCACTCCATAGGTCCCGCCCTTCCACGCCTTCGCCTGCATAGCATCCCTCCCCCCAGATATTACTCCGCAGGGTCTGGATTCCCAACGCGCCTTAACAGGATTTGAGCGCAGAACATCTGTTTACGATAGCGACAGTCGCATAGGTGGCTGGGGGTTGAAGCCGATTTTCTCGTCACCACATCTCACCGACCCACCCGTTGACACACCCAACCCCGCCGCCTAGACTTACCAGTCACTATGCCCAAACCCCGCATCGCAGTAATCGGCAGCGCCAATATTGACCTCA
>JAYWAL010000126.1:0-9929 GCA_043782485.1 Acidobacteriaceae bacterium
GCCGCCATCGCCGAGCGCCTTTGGTCTCCCGGGACGGCCACCAGCGTGAGTTCCATGTATCACCGCCTCGCGGTCATCAGCGGCCAAATGGAAGCCCTCGGCCTTACTCACAACTCCAACTATATTCACCAATTGGAACGCCTCGCCGGTAGCACGGACATTGATGCCCTCAAAGTCCTGGCCGATGTCGTCGAGCCGGTGAAGGAATACACCCGCGAGGAAACCGCACCCTACCCGGCCACCAGCCTTACCCCGCTGAACCGCCTGGTGGACGCCGTCCCGCCCGAGAGTGAGGCCGCCAGCAGCTTCAACGTCGAAGTTCAGTTTTTTCTTTCCTCTCAGGCCTCGAACCCAACCCTTATCTCCCACCTGCGTGCCACCCTCGCGCTTTGGCGCGATAACGACGCTAGGTTGAAACCGCTCCTGCAAAGCTCGTTTCTTCTCCAGGAAGACGCCCAACTATCGCAAGCCCTCTCTCAGGTGGGAACGGCCGGGCTAGAGGCACTCGACTATCTGGAGCACGGTCAGCCTGCCCCCGCCGACTGGAAGTCTGCCCAGATTGCTTTGCTGGAGGTGGCCCGCAAGCCCAAATCCCAGCTCCTGCTCATGGTGGCAGGCCCCGTCGAAAATCTGGTTTCGAGCACTCCGGCCAAGTAAAACGGGTCGCACCAAAAAATATTTTTCCTCTTTGTGAGCTAATCCTAAGCTGTCTTACGCTAGTCCAAGTAGCACCCCAACTTGGCTCTCCCGGGCTGGTTTGACGTGCCGAAGCGGAAATCCATCCGCAAATCTCAGCAACTTCCTGATCGGAACGGCGATTCACCAGTAGTTGCCAACCCGTCACAGGGAACTTCACTGCTTTACTGACGACTGCTGCACTGGAAATACGATCACTCGACCGGGGAGCCGCAAGGTCCCCCGGTATTTTCTCTTCACAACCCTAAGCCCATGATCTTGACTTGCCGGTCCCGCCGCGATACTCTTCGCCTCCGAAGCTCTCCGAGCCGGAGGAGGACTGCGCCATTGGAGCGAAAACCAGCCAACGAGGTCACCCAGCTGCTGGTCCGCTGGCGAGGCGGCGATAAAGAGGCGCTCGATTCCCTCATGCCCCTGGTTTATCAGGAGCTTCACCGCCTGGCCCACCACTACCTGCGCAACGAGCGACCCGGACATACCCTGCAAAGCACCGCTCTGGTTCACGAAGCCTATGTTCGCCTGATCGAGCAGGATAATCCTGAATTCCAGAACCGGGCACACTTTTTTGGCGTGGCGGCGCACGTCATGCGCCAGATTCTTGTGGACTACGCCCGTGCTCACCGCGCCGCCAAGCGCGGCGGAGATGCCTTCCGCATTCCGCTGGAAGATGCTGGCGAGTTGCCCAAGCCCGTCGATGTGGACGTCCTGGCGCTGGATGACGCGCTCAAGCTGCTGGCCGAAATGGATCCGCAACAGAGCCGCGTCGTCGAGTTGCGATTTTTCGGCGGGCTCTCCCTGGAGGATACTTCCGAAGTTCTGGGGATTTCCTCCTCCACTGTGAAGCGCGACTGGGCCACGGCCCGCGCCTGGCTCTTCCGGGAGCTCGACCGGAGCGCGAACCCGTGAAGCCGGAACAGTGGCGTCAGGTTCGCGAAGTCCTGGATCACGCCATACAACTCGCTCCTGCCGAGCGTGTTCCGTATCTCAATCAGTCTTGTGGGGAAGATTTCGGTCTCCGGCACGAGGTAGAGTCGTTGCTGGCTTCCCATGAAAAGGCCAGTAGCGTTTTTCTCGAGTCTCCGCCAGCCCAGCTCATGCGCGACGCGCTGGAGGCCGCCCTGCCCCAAGACCGTCTGGGACGACGAATTGGCGCCTACCGGATTGTGGAAGAAATTGGCCGCGGCGGCATGGGCGAAGTCTACCGGGCGGTGCGCGCCGACGGCCAATTCGACCAGCAGGTTGCCATCAAGCTGGTGCGCACCGGCTTCGATACTTCGTTCATTCTGGAGCGTTTCCGCAACGAGCGACAGATTCTGGCCAGCCTGGACCACCCGAACATTGCCCGTCTGCTCGACGGCGGCACCACGGACGATGGCGTTCCGTTCCTGGCAATGGAACTGATCGAAGGTCTGCGGATTGATGACTACTGCAATACCCACAAGCTGAACCTCACGCAACGCCTGCAATTGTTCCGTCAGGTTTGTCCAGCCGTGCAATACGCGCACCAGCGTCTGGTGGTGCATCGCGACCTCAAGCCCAGCAATATTCTGGTGACCTCCGAAGGCGTGCCCAAGCTCCTAGATTTCGGCATTGCGAAGATTGTGGACCCCGCCGCTTCCGCTGAAGCCACTATGGCACGCCCGATGACGCCACAGTACGCCAGCCCGGAGCAGGTGCGCGGCGAAGTCATCACCACCGCCAGTGATGTTTACTCGCTGGGCGTGATTCTGTACTTGCTACTGACCGGACGTTCGCCGTATCGCCTGCGGGCGAATACTCCGCACGAGCTTTCCCGCGCGATTACCGAAACGGAACCGCAGCGACCCAGTGCGGTGGTGCTTACGGCGGGGAACGGAGGTCTTGAAGACCGACAGGCGGGCCAAACGCCGATGCCCGAAAGTGCGGCCGCGATGCCCGAGACAAATCCCGCCAAGCTGCGCCGCCGTCTCGTGGGCGAACTGGATGACATCCTGCTGATGGCCTTGCGCAAGGAGCCGGAACGCCGTTACGGCTCGGTGCAGGAGTTTTCCGATGACCTGGGCCGCCACTTGGATGGCATGCCGGTTAATGCCACGAAGGGCTCGACCGCATACCGAGCGGGAAAGTTCCTTCGCCGCCACAAGGGCAAAGTGCTGGCCGGGGCGCTGGCTGCGGTTGCGCTGTTGATTGGCGCAGGCCTGATCCTGCGCGAGGCTCGCATCGCCCGCGCCGAGAGTATTCGCGCCGAAGCCCGATTCAATGACGTCCGTAAGCTCGCCAACTCACTCATTTTTGAACTTCATGATTCCATCCGCGATCTTCCCGGTTCCACTGCGGCCCGCAAGCTCCTCGTTACCCGCGCGCTCGAGTATCTCGATAGCCTCGCGCAACAGTCCAAAGAAGATGTTTCCCTGCAAACGGAGTTAGCCACGGCGTACGAAAGAGTTGGCGACGTCCTGGGCTACCCGTACGCCGCGAATCTTGGCGACAAAACTGGAGCACTCCAAAGCTATCGCAAAGCGCTCGCCATCCGCCAGTCCGTCGCCTTGGCGAAACCAAACGATACACAGGTGCAGCGGCAACTCGTCGAAAACTTCTTCCGCATTGCCAATGTTCTGGAATCCGCCGGCGACTTTCAGGCGGCGCTCGAACCAGTACGCAAATCTTTGCCCATTACGGAAAAGCTGGCAGCCAACAGTACCGAGCCAAAAATTGTGGACAGTCACGCTGGCAGCTACTACTTCCTGGCTGGCTTGCTCTTACACACCGGCGATCTTCCTGGTGCCTTGGAGAACTATCGCCATGCCGCTACGCTCCGCACCGCTGGGTTGCGCGTCAACCCCACCAGTGTGTCTTTGAACACACATCTCGCTGGCGACTACGCGGGCATGGCCATCGTAACCAACCGGATGGGTAACATCGCTCAATCCATCCAGCTCCAAGACCAAGCCGTTTCCGCGATGGCGCTGGTTCAACGAGCTGATCCGGGCAACACATCTCTGAAAGAATTCTATGCGGAGGCGATCAGTAGCTTAGGGGGATTCCAGTTGGACCACGGTGATGCTGCGGAGTCGCTGGAAGCGAACAGGCGCGCCCACCAGATATTTCTCGCGCTTTCTACTGCGGATCCCATGAATCACCTGGCGCAAACGAACGTGGCCTTCACCAATAACAGTGTCGGAAGATCCCTGCTCGCCATGAACCAGCCCGCCGCTGCGATCCAGGCGTTCCAGGAAGCCATCACCAATTTGGATGCCCTGTCTCCGTCGACTACGAAAGACCGTTACATTCGCAGCGGACTAGCGGGTGCCTATTCTGGACTAGGCGATGCCTATCTCGCGTGGGCCAAAGATGCGCACACACCTGCGCGGCTAAGAAAGAGGCGAGTTCTCCAAGCCCGTGCGTGGTTTGAAAAAAGCAGCGTCCTCTGGCAAGACAAAGGCCGCCGTGGAGAACTGGAAAGCGAAGAACTAAGCTCCATTCAGGCCGCGAGCAAGTCGATCGCGCAATGCGACGCGGCGCTCAGGGTCTCACCCTAACGACCCAACGTGTTACTAGCTGCGTCCGCCGGGCACGCCGCTCGACCTGTTAGCATTCTCCCTCCTGCCTTTCGTCGTCCCTGCTAAGAATTCAGAACCCCGCTCAACCGCCAAGGAGTCATTCATGAAACTACAAGATCGAGTCGCCGTCGTAACCGGAGCCGCTACCGGAATCGGGCAAGCAATCGCCATTGCGTTCGCTCAAGCTGGAGCCTCCGTGGTTGTGGACTATGTCGGTGAGGCCACCGCTGCCGACGAAACCATCGCCAAAATCAACGCCGTCGGAGGAAAGTCTTTGGCCTTGCGCGCCGACGTTTCCAATCCCGACGACGTCAACGCTTTGGTCCAAAAGACCGTGGCCACGTTCGGTAAGCTCGACATCTTCGTCAACAACGCTGGCATTGAAAAAAAGTTTGCCTTCGTCGACTATCCGCTCGCCATGTGGCAAAAAATTATCGCTGTCAATCTCACCGGCGCGTTTTTGTGCGCACAAGCCGCTGCGAAACAAATGATCGCTCAGGGCGGTGGCGGACGCATCATCAACATTTCCTCCATCCATGAAGACCTCCCCATGCCAACGAATGCCCCGTATTGCGCCACCAAGGGCGGCCTGCGCATGTTGATGCGTACGATCGCCGTGGAACTCGCCCCGCATCAAATTACGGTCAACAACATCGGCCCGGGAGCCATCTTCACTCCCATCGATATCGACGTCGAGAACGACCCCAAGCTGAATGCGCAAATCCTGGCGGAGATTCCCATGGGGCGTTGGGGCAGGCCCGAAGAGGTGGCCCAGCTAGCGGTCTATCTCGCGTCAGACGATGCATCCTACGTGACCGGCAGCACGCACTTCATCGACGGCGGCATGCTGCAAAACGCCGGCAGCTTGTAATGCCGTTTCGATAAGATTTGTTCCAGGAGAACCGTCCTCCGACCGCAGTTCCAGCGGGTCTATACTTCTTGCTAGAACCGCAATCAAGGAGTGATCCCATGACCCGCTTCAGCCTTGTCCTCTTGGCGACTCTAGCCGCCACCACCGCCGTCCGCGCCCAGGATTCCAGCCAGCCTGCGCCAGCACCGAACCCGCACCAATCCATGCCCAACCCTCATGCCAATATGTCCGGCGACATGCATGACCGCATGATGGAAATCCATCATCCCGAAATCTTCGCTTTAAAGGCCGATTTGGACAAAATGAAACTCTCCCTGGCGCAAATGAAGGCCAATGTCCCTCAAATCCGCGATTCCGCCGAGAAGGCGCGCTGGCAGAGTAACGTTGAATTATGGGAGGTTATGGTTAGCCACATGGAGCGAATGCTGAACAACATGGGCGGCATGGGGCACCCGATGCCAAATTCAATGCCCAACCCAGCGCCAAACCACGACATGATGCCGGATCACGGGATGACTCCTCCGCCTCCACCCGCAGAAAAAAAGCCCTAGCCCCTATCAGCCCGAGGCGTAGTGAGTAGATAAGGGTTCGTATCTGGCCACCGCTGAAGCGGTGGCACAGAGGCTCGGTTTGAAGGGCGCCTTCAGGCGCTGGATTTTGAACTACGAGGTTCGCCGAGGGCCGCCAGCCCCTCTCTCAGCCCAGAATCCCCCGCGCCGCCGCTGCCGGATCACTGGCACCGGTGATAGGCCGTCCCACAACAATGTGAGACGCCCCTGCCGCAAACGCCTCAGCTGGCGTAACCACGCGCGCCTGGTCTCCTACAGCAGCTCCCAGGGGACGCACGCCAGGTGTCACCAACAGAAACTCTTGGCCAAATTCCTTCCGCAACTGCCGGGCCTCGTGCGCCGATGCCACAATCCCCTGGCACCCATCCGCCAAAGCAATCGCCGCTAGCCGCATCACTTGATCCAAAACATGCCCACGAACGCCAATCTTGTCGAGATCGTCGTCGTTCAGGCTGGTTAACACCGTTACGGCCAGCACAGCCATTCCAGGACGCGCCTTGGCTGCTTCCACCGCCGCGCGCAGCATCTTACCGCCGCCTGAGGCGTGTACCGTTAGCATGTCGACGCCGAGCTTGGCCGCCTCGCCGATGGCTCCGGCGACGGTGTTGGGAATGTCGTGGTATTTCAGGTCGAGAAAGACCTTTTTACCCGCTGCCGTCAGATCCCGCACCACTTGGGGCCCTTCTGCGGTAAACAGCTGCTTGCCCACTTTGTAGAAAACCGCGGCCTCGCCCACGGCGGCGACCAGGTTCCTGGCCTCCGCCGCGGTGGGAACATCCAGGGCAATCACTAAGCGCTCACGCGCGGGTGTCATGACTGCGGGTGTCATACCATTGAGTGTAACGGGGTTTTCGGTTGGTTTGCTACTGCCGCAGCATGGCCAGCGTCTGAGGTGCTTGTTGGGCCGCCATACGCGCACTGCGGGCCAGGATCTGCCGCTCTAGCGCCGGACTGATCGCGGCCCGATGAATGGCCGCCTGAATCGATTTGCTGCGGTGCTCCGGAGCCAGATCGAGCCGGACGCGCTGTACGCCAGTACCGCTCATGCCCAAAATCCGGGCCGCCCCGTAAGAAACATCGATGATCCGACCATCCACCACAGGTCCTCGGTCGTTCACCCGCAGGATCACGGCCCGCCCGTTATGCAAATTCGTAACCTTGATCCGGGTGCCCAACGGTAGCGACGGATGCGCCGCCGTCAGGTCGTTCATGTCATACGGTTCGCCGCTGGCGGTCGTTTTCCCTTGAAAGTAGTCTCCATACCAGCTTGCCGTGCCAATTTGATACGCGTGCCCATTACGGCCGGACATGACCCGTTTCGAGTCTAGGCTCTGCTTCAGACTCACTCCGGACTTCCCTGCTGTAACGCTGGTCTCCGATGGATCCGATCGATGCGCCGCTCCCAAGCTGGCCACTCCCAGAAACATTGCCAGTCCGTAAGCCATAAGTTTTCGCATGCTGTTCACCTCGGTTCTAAAAGTCAGCAGTCGACTGCTTGTCCCGACTGGATTCTGTCTTGGTATTCTCAAATGGTAAAGGGGTGCAAAGGGCTGAGTCAAGGCTAGATCGTAACGGCTGTGTGCATTACTTTTCAACAATCAGTAATACATTATTTAATGTATTACATTATGTAATTGATGTAAGTAATTGTTATTAATATGCTTAGTATACAATATTAGCGCATGTAAAACCTCCATCTACAGTGCTATCTGTGTGATTATAAATGCTTTACCCGAGTAACCCTGCATAAGCGGAGTAGAATCAGCAACTTGGGCCTCCGAAAGGTCGCCAAGTGGTTACTCTTGAGTACCTAAGATTCAACAAAATAAATCAGCGTGGGTACCTCCGTACTGCCACCTACGAAGGCATTTTCCTCGGGAAAGATTTGAGATAGAGTCAAGGGCAGGCTGGGATTGCTGATCTCCCCGGCCGCCAAACCATGTCGCCAGCTCCGCCCGTTGTCCTGACGATCGCCGGATTCGACCCCTCTTCTGGGGCGGGAGTGACGGCGGACATCAAAACCATCGCCGCCCAGGGCTGCTACGGCGTGTCGTGCATCACCGCCTTGACGGTTCAGTCCACCAGTGGCGTCCGCCGGACCGAGGCCGTCTCGCCTGACCTGGTGCGCGAAACTTTGGAGGAGTTGGCCCGGGATATCTCCATTACT
Organism: Acidobacteriaceae bacterium; assembly: GCA_043782485.1. GTDB lineage: Bacteria > Acidobacteriota > Terriglobia > Terriglobales > Acidobacteriaceae > JANXUC01. Next base: position 7,843 of record JAYWAL010000126.1, read on the forward strand.
TCCGTACACATAGGCATGTTGGCCGACGGCGCGGTGGCAGAGGCTGTGGCAACGTTCCTGGAAGCGCAACAACTGCCGAATGTGGTTCTGGATCCGGTGCTGCGGTCGTCCTCAGGGGCGGTCCTGCTGGAGCCGGATGGGGCCGCCATCCTGGTGGAGCGGCTGTTGCCATTGGCCACGGTGATCACGCCAAATATCGACGAAGCTGCTCATTTGACGGGACTTAGCGTCACCAATCCCACGGAAATGCGGATTGCCGCTGAACGTCTGCACGAAATGGGTGCGCCCAACGTCGTGGTGACAGGGGGTCACTTGGACAAGGCGATTGACGTTTTGGGGTTTACGACGCCTTCCGGGGCATTTGAGTTTGAGGTCTTCCAGTCACCCCGGCTGGCCACGACGTCGACGCACGGGACAGGCTGCGCTTTTGCGACGGCCTTGGCCTGCCATTTGGCCCTCGGGCGGGGTCTGCCGGAGAGTGTATTGCTGACCAAAGCCTACGTGGCGGCTGCCATTGCCAACGCACATCCCTTGGGCAAGGGGAATGGGCCGGTGCACCACCTGTACCGGATGAACCAGCCGTTAAGGCAGAGGTCAGGCGCGACCGATTTTCCCTCGGGAGAGCACGACTAGGACGCGTGCCGGACGAGTAAACCTTACCTTCGGCGTTTCAGCCTCCTGTAGTGACTAACTGAGGCTCAATCCAGCGGTTTACAGTCACAACACTGTCAGAATGTCCTTGAGGTAGTGCGACGGAACAAATTGAGCTAAGGACGAATTACGATCTTCCGAACAATCTGAGTCAGACGCCTCCCAATTGTAGTTAGCAAAGAGTTGCCTGCGGGGCGCCAAGTTGGAGTTCTCACCGCAGAACGTAATTGCCATCTCCAATGGCCGGGCTAGAGTGCGGGTCAGCACGGTGCTAGTCCCGGATGCGCGTTTGATTGAGTAAGGCGGCACCGTCCAAAGGATCGGTGAGCCGCAGATCGTCGCGGATGACTCCCGGTTGGCTTAGGAGACCGTCCTCGTCGACGAAGTTCAGTCGCGAATTGCGCAAATATGAGTACTCAGGGACCCAGATCGGGTTAGGCGCTCCGGTCGTGGGATCGTAAACATCGATGTACGAGAGGGTCAGTATGGCCGGTGCGGTCGGAGCGACATTCGGGTTCTTCCAGATGTTGTCTTCGAAGGTCGCGCTCACGTTCGCGTTGTACGGCCCGTCGAATGGGCCGTGGGTGATGAACGGCGTGGCGAGAGACCCAAGTAGACCTATGGGGAAGTCTGCGGGGTCCGGGTTTGTCCAGTATTCGCTCGTGCCCCTGAAGACAAAGCCCGAATCGACGGAGAACGGGTAGACAGAGTTGTCGATGAAGCGGTTGTCGTGGACATTGACCGTCATGTTCACGGTTTGGAGGTACGGGTAATGGCTGCCGCCGAACAGCGCGAATTGCAGGCCGTTGATGTTGTTCGAGATGTCGTTTCCCTCCAATGCCACCTCGATATGGTTGCCCAACTGGCTGGCCGTCGGATTGATCGGGTACGGCAACTCCTCGAGCGGGTTCGCCCCCATCTCAAGGTGTTCGGTGGCGAGGGAGGCGCCAAAGATTGCCACGCCTTCGAAGTTATTGGTGACGGTATTGCCGCTGATGTAGAGTTTTGACGGATTGCTCGATGTGCCGCCGGCGAACACCATCCCCGGTGTGCCGTCGTGCACCACATTGCCAATGATCCGGCCGCTGCACTCGGAGCCGTTGATAGCACCAAAATTGACGTGTTCCACCACATTATTGCGAACCGTAATTCGCTGCGTCCGGTTGATGAACATTCCATGCTGAGAGTTAAACTCGTCGTCGATCACCAGACCTTCAATGACCGTGCCGTCGGCCGACCCTCCATCCTTGGTCGGACCGACGTAGATCACCGCGTTATCGAACGGGCCCAGGCGCAGGGTGTCCACGGTCACCGTCGTCGCGGTACCAGCACGCGGGACAACGGGATAACGGCCGGCATATTCCATGACGCCAGCACCGTGCAGCGTCAGGTTGGGTACGTTGAGCACCAGGGGCAGGAGCTCTGGTGGTCGTGTC
>JAYWAL010000127.1:0-26058 GCA_043782485.1 Acidobacteriaceae bacterium
GAAGGCGGAGGGCACAATTTCATCTGGAGGAACGTGGCAGGAGGCAGTGCACCGCCCTCCCCGCCAGCAATCTCCAGTGACCACGACGTTTTCATAACACCGACTTTCACTGCCTTCGACGACATCATCAATGGCTCGGGCAATTGCCACGGCATCGCCCATGGCTACATCAACGGCACATTGAGTGGCGCGCATTTCTCGTTTCACGATCCTTTTGTCTTTCTGCTGCATTGCAATCTGGATCGGCTTTGGGCCATGTGGCAGCGCGATCCCGCCCACAAAGATCGTCTCGATCCGGCGAAGGCCTACGGCACGATTTTGGCGGATCAGGGACTGCCGTCCGACTATTTCGATGAGTGGGTACAACCTTGGGCCGGCGTCGCTCGCGATAACAGCCTGCAAACGGATCTCAACCCGTGGAAGTCCGATGCCACGCAACAAGCACACGTGCCCTACAACGATCCTTCGGTCATCATCCCGGCCAGCTACGACACCGCGCCGCACTCCAGCTACATCATCGTCAACCAAGACACGTTCTCTACGTCTCTGGTGGCCACGCTGGGCAGTCCAGCTGCGGTCTCCAAAGCCTTCTACGTGGTGTACGAGGGGTTCGAGCCGCAAGAGCTGGGGGTCACAACCACTCCTCTTCCAGCTGTTCCGCCTACCCTCCCGTCGTTTGCCTTTGCAGGCGCCAGCAACATTTTGGCTGTGAATCCCGTCGCCAGCTACGAAGACCCGAGCGGTGCCATCGACATGCCGCAGCGCATCACGATCATGTACGATCTTCTGTTCACGAACACGAACGACTTCCCCACGACACCCGGAGGAGAAGTCTTTGTGAACATGCGGGCCAGTCTCGCTTACAACGTGGACACCGGCACCGGCGGAACACTCGTCAGCCTCACGGAAGTTGCCAATACCACGCTCGTTCTCATCGACCAGCCAGATCCCTACATGCTGGACGTGGACCCGACCCTGGCAACTCCCAACCCGTCCTGGCTCAGCACCGACACGCGAGTCTTCCAGGTTAAAGGACCGGGCGGTGGGAATCCGGCGGGCACGGTGGTCGGAGTCACCCAAGGAGATGCGGACGCGGACTCCAATGCACCGTTCACGTTCATCCAGGGTGTGCTGTCGAGCTTGCGCACCGACCCTTCACAATTCGTCACGCAGTTCTCGGAAGACGAGAGCGCCAGCGTTTTGGAACTCTCGCGCAGCGTGAACAGCCAACGAGTTTACAACTACGCCATCGCCCGAGTGCGCTACCGCGCGCCTGTGACGATAGACGCGTCCAATGTGCAGGTATTTTTCCGAGCGTTCAGTACCATGGTGTCGGCGCTCGACTATGATGCAACCGGTGGCACGCTCGGGAACTACCGCCGCAGTGGCAATAGCAGCGGCGCCATGCCCCTGCTGGGCATCGAAAATACGCCGACGGGAGCAGAAGTTGCCTGCATTCCTTTCTTTGCGGAAGCGCGCCATGCGGACCTGACTACCCAAACGGATGCCACGAACATGCAGCCTATTACGGGCAACGGAGGAGAACAAGTCGCCTTTTTTGGCTGCTGGTTGGACCTAAACCAAACCGACCTCCGTTTTCCCTCGAATCCCCTGGCCGACCCAGGCTGGCCGAATGGGCCCTTCACGGGAGCTACGCCCGGCAATCCCCTCCTGAGCATCCAGCAATTGATGAGGGGGTATCACGAGTGCATGGTGGCGGAAATATTTTTCTGGCCTTCCGGCACGACGACCGATCCCATTCCACTGCGCGCCAGTCCGGCATCGAGCGATCGCTTGGCTCAGCGCAACCTGTCGATTGTCGAGTCCAGCAATCCGGGATGGCCCGAGGCCCATACGGTTCAACACACATTCCTGGTAAAGCCATCGGTCATACCCGTGGATCAGCCACCCGTCGCAGTGCTGGCGCAGAAGAAGCGGGGGAAGGCAGGTGCCGTACACGCCGCGGCAGTCATAACCCATCGCATCGGTCCAGATGAGCTCATCGTCCGCTGGAACAATGTCCCGCGCGACAGCACCGCGACATTCTACTTTCCAGAGGTCGGAGCGGATGAAATTCTGGCGCTTTCTGCTCTTCGGCAACATCCAGCGGTGCTGTCCAAGGTGGATGAGCACACGCTCGCCTGCCGCCTGGCAGACATCACGTTCATCCCGCTGCCGGGAGGGCGCAAGGGAACCTTGGCTGGGTTGATGAGTCTGACACTTTCGCCCGGAGTCCGGACTGGGCAGATCTACAGACTCAGCGTAGAGCAATACTCGGGGATTACCCGAAAAACACTGGGCGCATTTCAGATGACGATTCCGGTGAAAACGGATCCCGAAATCCTGCCCAAAGAGATCAGAAAGCTCTCCGTGTTGCGGTACGTCCATCAGAGTATTCCGGCTAGCAATCGCTGGTACAGCATTTTCGTCCGTTACCTCGATCAGATAGCGGCGAGGGTTCGGGGGTTAGGGGGCGATCCGACCACAGTGAAGCCTTCTCCGGACGGCGGTGAGGAAGGGCAGATCTGTCCGCCACCATGCCAGCCGGAAGTCTGTCCGCCGCCGGACCTCTTCTGCTTGAATATCCCTTGGCGAGAGTGCGACATAGAAGGCGAGCTTGATCTCAAAATCCGGTTTCGCAGGAAGTGCAAATAGGTTGGCAGGTTGTCGCAGGGGAGCCACGCACACGAACACTGCGGTGCTGCTCCTCCGAGACAAGATCAAGATGATCATCATTAAGATGATCCTTGCTTGACCGCACCGTTGGGCGGCAAGACTTCTGCTTCCACGGACGGAACCACCGAGGGAGGGCGGCGCCCAACTGGACGTTCGCTTGGCTAACCCGGACGAGTGGGCGAATCTTCAGTGATTTGTTTCGACGTCGAACAAGCTCCCGGTACTCCCAGCGCCAAGATCTGCGGTTTTGACTCCGGCACCTGCTGCTTGGTCTCGCTCAGGAGTTGATTCCGAATCGTCTGACCTATTCTTGGTCTCATCCTCTGCCTGTACCGGCGTCAAGTTTGGGGTGGCGCCGCCGCCGCGTGCGCTATGGGATTTCGTGCTTGTTGATTTCCTAGCTGCTTCCCTCGCTGCTTTGGCAGCGGCCTCCATTTGTTCCTTGGCAGACTTCAGGGTTGAGGACAGTTCCAGGTGCGTTTCCACAAACTCCACCAACTGTTTGGAAAGTTGGTCGTCAAGTTCTTTGGGAGTGCCGGTGACGGCCAATGGCGTGGTAAGCGCATTGTCGTCATCCTGCTGATCGGATTTCAGCGGCTTTGGGATGACGTTGACGCAAATCTCTTCCTCGCTCACACGCGACAAGGTAAGAAGCAGCATTCGTTGTGCGAGTAGCGGCATCAGTTCTTGAAACATGGCTTTTACTCCTTTGTCAGAAGAATGGGCTCCCCGTCCGTGATCGCTAAATCACAGACGGAGAGGCGGTTGTTATGCCGGAAGTTGAGACAGGAATGAGCCCAATTTCGCTGTCGCCTTGAATTGGGGAATGGGGTCTAGCTCCTTGAATGCGCTGGTAAACGCATTCGACAGGCTCCACATCGTCCGCGGCGAGAACTCCTCATACTCCGGCTGGAAGTACAAGCGATGAACGTCGGAGAGAAGACTCCGTGGCGCTTCCAGCTTGCCATCCACGAACGCGGCGTACAGGATCAGCTTGGCCCGTTCGTCGCTAATCTGCGCCTGCCGCCACTCCTCCACCTGTCGACGCATCGGTTCGAAGCTTCTTTGTATCCGGTCAACACCTACAGCCAACGTGTCGATCAGGTTGAAGCTCTTCGTGTGCTTCGCCAGGACGGGAGTAAATTCTCCGCTGAATGCCATGTTCGAACAGACGAACACACGCAAGCCAGCGGTCAGTCCCAGGCGCAAGGACTTGTCATGCGAATTGCGGATGCCAATGGAAAATCGGCACCCTTCCATCTGCGTCTCAAGGTCGAGGACACCAAACACTTTCATGCCATCGAAAGAGACCGCATATTCTTCATGCACCACACCGATGTGGCGAAAGCTTAGGGTTTCAACCAACGCCTCAACGATGATGTGATGGGGCACGGGCTTGTGGGTTAATGTTGCTTCTGGGACGGGGATTTGTGCCAGTTCCATCCGCCCGATTTTGGGCAGGGGGCCAGCGACAAGAGTTCCAGTAGTCATGGATTTCCTCCTTATTGGTTTGTGAGTTGGGAAGTTGTGAAGCGGATGCAACGGGGAAAGAACGATGAAATGCGCTAGGTCACGCGCACTCCGATGCGGCTAACTGAAGCTGAATAGCGATGTCTGCTCAGGAACAACCGGCCTTGCTCGCCGTCTTCTTCCCGATCGTGTTTCCGGTCGCTGTCCGAAGACAACAATCGGGCTGCCGTCGAGGGCTGCTTCCACTAAACAAGCCGGTTCGAATTGAGGCGCGATCAGGACACCCGGCAGGTCGGCAGGAGCAGCATCGGCGTTAGAAATGGAAGGCATCGTTGGGAACAGCTTTTGATGTTCTGTATTCAGGGCTTTCCAGACAGCATCGGCAGTTTCGCCAATTCCATTCCTTTCGACCAACTCGCGCGCCATGGCCGACAGCATGTCGTCATCTTCGTCGATATTTTGCAGTCCTTCGCCGGCAAACTTGCCCTCCATGGTGAGTGCCACGAGCAGCTTTTTGCCCATGAGTCGCAAGCAAGCCGTCTGCATGGTTCCTTCGTAGCAGAGGAACTTCACTCGCACTGGCCGTTTCTGTCCGATGCGCCAGGATCGCCTGCTGGCTTGCCGCAACGTGTGCAGGGAGTATCCCGACTCATAGAAGAGGATCGTGGGGAAATCCAACAAATCCAGCCCTGTTTCCACCAGTTTGGGGTGAGAGATCACGACCTGCACGCCGTCTTTGATTTGTCTGGCGTACCAGGCTTCTCGTTTCGATGTGTCAACGCTCGAACGCAGAACTGCCGTGCGGATTCCTTCCTTGCTCAGAATCCGTTGCAGCCGGGCCGTGACATCGTGCTTCTGTGTGTAGACCGCGAAAACCTGACAGCGGCGCCCGTCCGCCAGTTCCCTCTTGATCTCTTCGACCAACCTGCGTTCTTTGGAATGCAAGTGGTCTTCAGGGAGGTCGCGCGTGTCAGCAATGACGAATCGGACATTCCGCTTGAGTTCATGATCAAACTCGGTGCCGTAGAGTGTTCCCAGGCCATAGGGGTGATCGGGATACAGCAAAAGGGTGTTCAGCATCGTGCTCAATACGGAACGGTTGCCCTTGTGAGCCTTCAGTGCCTTCCGGATGTCGTCTTCGAGTTTGCGGTACGCTTCCAGCATCGACCCGTCCATGGCAATGCTCAGATAGGTTTCTTCATAGGGTGGAAGCTCTGCGGAGATGTCCTCCAGGAAAAGGAAGGCGCACAACTGCATCAGGAATTCGCCAAAGAGCAACGGAGAAGCTCCCGGCTTTCGCCGAACCATGCTCGTGGTCTTGGCCTTGGAGCAGGCGTTATTGGCAGGTTCAACTTTCGTGATGGTCTCGAGCACACCGTAGTCCTGGGTGAAGGAGGTTCTTCCGGTTGTGCCCCATTCGTATCCGTGTTCCTTCATTCTCCCGGCTTCGAGCCGGAACAAGGTGTTGAACAAGTCGTCCGCGTAGCCGCCCAAGAGTGTTCCGGTGAGACCCACAATTCGATCCGTGCAGGATGCCAATGTCCCGAGGGCATTCCCTTGGGCCGTGTCGCCTGCCAGTTGGTGAATCTCGTCACAGATGGCGTAGTCAAACCACCCAGGCATGTAGCGCCCGATAAACTCAATCGGAGCCATGCGGCAGATCTTGTTGGAATCGGCCTGCCACAGCGCGCTGTGTACAGAACGACAGGACTTCCCTTCTCTCGTTTCGATGGTCTCGGCAGTCTTGACTTTCTCAAACTCCGCCGCAGTCATTCGGCTGTCATTCACGATCACCGGCTGGCCCGTGTCTGGATTTACAACGCAGCCCAGGTAGGGGCCAGAATGTGGTACCCGGTAAGCATGGCGCCAGAAGTACCCTAGCTTGGCCCGCTCACGACCGACGATGAACAATGCGGGTCTCCCGCACAGTGACGACCAGCGTTTTCGAGAGCTTGCCGAATCCCGGCGCAGACGCAGCTCACTCAGCGTAGTTTGCATTCCCTCGCGTACGATCCGCCCATGCCTCAGCCGTACTTCGTTCACTCCATGGAATTTGCTTTCATCGCCGCCATTCCGCAGATCGTCGATCAGGAACACACGTAGCCCCGGCAGCGTCCGAAAAGCCTCCCGCGCCCACTTTTCGACCAAGTGCGGTGGAACCATCGCTAAAGCGGTAAATGGGTTTCCTTGGCTGTGGACGTGCATCGCTCCCAGCGAGATCAGGGTCTTGCCGGTCCCGCATTCCGCGACCACCATGGCGGTCCGCGCTTGCCGCCAGCGTTTGGCAGTTCCCATGATGGCAATGGTCTGCGCCGGAAAAGGCTTTCGCAGCAACCCCGAGATCAGAGGTGAAGCGGGATCCTCGAATGGGTGGAGCGCTGGATACTCCTGAAGAATGCGCTCTCCTAGAAGGCTCGCGTGAGCGCGCATGTAGTCGTAGATGGTGCAGAGTTCGGGCATAGAAGTCCTCCGCTAACAGGCGTGAGATTCGAGAAGGAGCGAGAGCAAGCAAGGAAGAATGACGTGAATGGGACCGAAGTAGGGTAGTAGGCCAGTCTTGGTCGGACGGCTCGCTATGGGGATTGGGGTTGAGCAGAGAGATGCGCTACGCCATCTTCGTAACTTCAGGATTGCCCGTCACTCGGGGATGACCTGCGGTCAGGATGGCGTTTCGCAATTGTCGCCACGATCCAGCCTGCGGGCTCGAAATCAGAACGAAACACCTCGCGGAATTAGGCGGTGCTCATATGCCTGACGCTCGAGGTTCTCGCGGAAGTCCGGATGGGCGATGGAAATGAGCGCCATGGCGCGCTCCGCGACTGACTTTCCTTTGAGGTTGACCATGCCATATTCGGTAACGACATACATCACGTCCGAGCGCGGCGTGGTAACGATGTTGCCGGGCGTCAGATTGAGGACGATCCGGCTTCGGCGTTCGCCGCACTTGTCGTAGATGGATGCCAGACAGATGAACGACTTGCCCCCTTTCGACGCATACGCACCGCGTACGAACTGCAGTTGTCCACCCGTGCCGCTGATATGGCGGTGGCCATCCGATTCAGATGCAGCCTGGCCCTGTAGGTCGATCTGTGTTGTGTTATTGATTGAGATCACATGGTCGTTCTGCATGATGATGTGCGGCGAATTGGTGTAGTCTACCGGGCAGCAGTAGAAGTCTGCGTTGCGGTCGGTCGCCGCATATAGAGCGCTCGAACCGAGCGCAAAGGTGTAGACGATTTTGCCGGGGTCCAGCCTCTTTCTGGAGCCCGTCATGCCGCCCTTTTTATAAAGCTCCGCAATGCCATCGGTCAGCATTTCCGTGTGTACGCCAAGATCGCGGACACCGCTTTCCAGCAGCAATGTGCAGACTGCGTTCGGCATGCCACCGATGCCGATTTGCAGGCAACTGCCGTCCTCAATCTCGGCGGCGATCCGGCGCGCAACCGCGCGGTCAACTTCGTTCGGCGGCGGATTCGGCAGTTCCGGCACCGGTTCGTTATCGCCTTGGACGATGTAATCCACCTCGCTGACGTGAACTCCATTCTCGTCTCCGTAGACATACGGCAGGCTTTGGCTCACCTCGACGACGACCATCTTGGCCCGTTCAATCACCGCGCGGTGCCAGATATTGGCGGCACTGAAGTTGAAGTAGCCGTTCTCGTCCATGGGGCATGTCTTCAGAACGACGATGTCCACTGGCTCAAGGAACCGGCGGTAGTAGTCCGGCACCTCGCCGAGATTGAGTGGCATGTAGTTGCAGCGCCCGGCATCGTGCTTCTTCCGGTCGTAGCCGGAGAAGTGCCAGCTGAACAAGAAAAAGTGTTTGCTGCCCGGATCGTCTTCCACCACTGCCCGCGGCCTCATCGACAGGCAGGAGCGGATTTTTACATTCTCCAGCGCCTCTCTCCGGGCGGCCAGCGCCTTATCGAACACGTCGGGCTGGCACAGCGCCACGCCGTAATCGAGCCACATCCCAGACCTGACGAAACTTGCGGCCTGTTCGCCGGAAATGGTTTGTGCCGGAACGCTAGCTATCCTCTTGGGCATGCGATTTAACCTGCCAGAAGTTCAAATGCCGAATCAAATATCGACGTCTGGATGGCTCATCGGCCGGTCCAGCAAGGAGTGCGTTTCTCAAGGAAAGACGCGATACCTTCCTGCGCGTCGTGAGCTAGTGAGTTCAAGCTCATCACCTCTTTAGCGTAGGCGTAGGCTTTCGGTTGATCCAGATCGATCTGCGTATAGTACGCCTGCTTGCCGAGAGCCACTACCAGCCCGCTCGCTTCGGCGATGCGGTCGGCGAGTTCGCGGGTTTCCGCTCGCAACTGGCCTGCGGCGACGACCCGATTCACCAGGCCCCAATCGGCTGCTCTGTGTGCGTCGATGGGCTGGCCCGTGAGCAACATCTCGAGCGCGCGCTTGCGCCCGACCGCGCGGCTCAGAGCCACCATTGGTGTCGTGCAGAACAGCCCGATCTTGACACCGGGCGTGGCAAACGCAGCTTCTTCGGCGGCGATGGCTAGGTCGCAGGTGGCGACGAGCTGGCATCCCGCAGCCGTGGCCATGCCCTGCACCTCAGCGATCACCGGTTGCGGAATCGATTGCAGCTTTGTCATCAGCTCGGCGCAGACGTCGAACAAACGCCGGTATTCGTTAATATCACGGCCGACCATCTCCGAAAGGTCGTGCCCGGAGGAAAACACTTTGCCGGCCGCCGCCAGGATCACCACGCGCAGATCGTGCCGGTGGCCGATCGCGCTCAGGCAGTCGATCAGCTCCTGCATCAGCGCGAGCGAAAGGGCGTTGCGGCGTTGCGGCCGATTCAGGGTAACCACAGCGATGTTGCCTTCGGTTGCGAAGCAGATGTTCTCGTAGCTCATGCCCTCATCTTAAACCCGCGTTTGAATTCCGTCACCGAACCTTGCGTCATTCGCCATCCTCTGTATTTATGCTGGTTTGAACGCACTGAGCCGCCAGCGAGAGTACGGGGCATGGTGAGCAAAAGGGCAGCCGCGCGGCGGCGGAGGTCAACCACCTGCCACCATCAAGATGTGCGCCGCTCAGTCTCTGTGAGCCGCTACTCAATAACTCCCGGTTGGTCGGCAATGCGGATGTTAGGAACACTGCGGAATTCTGAGGCGGGTACCACAACATCTAAGAACAACTTGGTCGACAGGAAAAGGTCTTGCAGACTCAAACTCGGCCAGCAGATCGAGCCAGTTTCTGCCGGAAATTTGACTGCCTCACTCTCAACGCCCCAGCTCAGCCAGTCGAGAAATTCTTTCTTCTCCCCCTTGATCAGCACCGGATTGCATCCGATCCCGAGCGCGCGGACGATGGCTTTGTGCGAGTCGAGTTCACCGGCAAACCAGTCCGCCCATTCCGGCACACATGGAATTCCGTGGATGTAAGCGAGGGAGGCCCACACGAACCGGCGGTCTGAGCCCCCCAGAAGGGTGCGCCCCGAACCCGCCGATACGTTGGTGTTGGCGAGTTCTTCTGACAGTCCAATCAGGTGCCGGAGCGGTTTCTTACGTCCAGCGAGTTGCACTGAGCCTTTGAAACACTGCGCATTCCGTTCGAGGCATACGCGAATCGGATGCACGCCCGGCCCTTCCACCATGAACTTGTCACCCAGCGAAATCGCTGCGCTAACGGCCGCAATCTGCGTGTCCCCTCCGATCACGGAGATAAGATGTGCTTTGGCCTGCCGGGGAGGGTCAGGCAGGATTTCTCCGATGAAGCGGTCTAATCGCAGTTTGATGCTGGTCGTCGTTTTCTCCGTGCTCTTAACGTAGGTGAGCCAACCGAAGCGGAGGTGAGCGTTTTTCATTCAGGCTCCTTCTTTTCGTGGGTGAGAATCTGAGTCTTTCCGTTGGCAAAGACCAGCGTCAGTTCGTGCGAGAACTTTTCCCGGTCATGCAGAATTCTGGTGCCGTCCTCTTCCTGCTCTTCCCAATGGTCGGTGAATTTAACCGAGCGCCAGTGGGCGATGTGGCGGTCTTCTCCTTCTCCGAATACTCCGTTGAGCATTCCGGCGGTGCAGAGCAATCCGACATGCCCACCGTGCAGCGGCGTGAGTGGTCGGCCTCGGACATCGCCGAGTTTTGGGAGGAGCACACGGCCCGCCTGACGATATGCAGAGGACTCCAGCAACAGATCCTCTACTTCGTCCAGCGGAATGCCTATGTTGGTCAGCACAACCGGTTCAGAACTAGGAACCTCATACCGAACGTCAGAAGTGTCGCCCAGAGGCTCAATCTCCACCCTCGTTGCCAGCCTCTCGAGGTATTGCACCGCATCCAGCAACGCCGCGTCCGAGAGTCTGGAGTGTCGTTTGCGACGTGTCGCAAGAACTACGATCTGTTTGTATTGCAGGCAAGCTGGCTCGGTGAGTCGGAACACTCGCAGGTCGGTGAAATATTCGCTCAGCAACCTCGCACATTTCGCCAATCGCAGCTGCGGAATCACGAAGAGCAGCACTCCTCCAGCTTTGAGCCAGCGATAGGTGTGTTCCAGAAAGACGGACTCCAGTCTTTGGTTGTCGCTGTTTCCGGCTTCCCAGTCGTACGGAGGATTGAGGTAGAGGAGGGACACGGATTCCGCTACGCACCGGACATCTATGGTGTCCGCCTGCAGGGTCTCGATTCCTAGTGCCTTCGCTTGCTCTGCACGATAGGCGTCGATTTCAATGCCGTAGCGATGAGCTGTTACGTCGTAAAGCAAGTGACCGAATGCCACTCCATCGCCGACACAGGGATCGATTGCCGAAGACCGCTCCGGAAACGTCAGCCAGTTCTTCAGTCGTTTGGCCTCGACGACTGGAAGAGGAAAAAACCCTAGCTTGGTTTGACCATGAGGGCGCATGGACAACCTCCTCAATTGGAAAGTTCTTGATAGGTCTTAAGAGTGTGTCTTACTGCCCAATGTGGAGACCTTGGTCCCCTCTCGCCACGACGAGATCGACACGGTGCGGAGAATCTCGCCAATCTGGGAACGGGTTCCTTGTAGATTCACGGAATTTGCTGATTAATTTCCGAATAACAGGGCGGCGACTGTAGAGGGCATCCACCAACCGTTCCAGGTCGTCTTTATCGCCTGCGTACCATTCCTCTGGGATTTCAGCTGCACAACGCCAGATTGCGTCTGCATCCATCTCTTCGGCCAAAGTCAGGGCAGGCTCAAATGCCTCCCACCCTGAGATACCTTCGTACACCGAATTATTCGCGTACACACCCCTTAGCGGACAGTCAGGAAAAGTCCATTCGCCGGCATTGAAGCAGTACCCCTGGTCGATGAAGGTAGCCTGATGACGCTGGCTTCGCAGCGTTTTGCGACAGAAGACTGCTTGTCTGCCATCACAGTTGCATGCCCACTTGTCCAGCACAAGAACCCGAGCGAAGTCCCCAACATTCACGACTTTCTGCAGCAGTTCGTGCGGTAAGTAGTCGAACGTCATGCCGGGAGTCTGACAGCCCACGTACAGCGATCCCAGTTGCTTCCCGCTCCGGCACGGAATCCTTGAACCACCCAATGCGATTCGGAGGTCTTCCGTTCGCTCAATGAGTCCCTCAGGGACTTCGATCACTTCCACACGTGGCATCGGTAGCCCGAGCGCCCGACCCAGGTTGGTGGCTAGCATCTCGTTCGCCAGCACTCGGATGTGTTGTGGATTGTTCTGGAATTTGGTGACGTAACAGTAGCCGTCAGAGGCTCTTAGCAAGTGAGATTGTGCGCCGCCCCGAAGTGGACGGAGATGTTCGACTGCGGAGATGCGAGCTTTCACAAGCACCTCCTTTGCGGTCAGTCGGGAATGAAGGGAGCGAGAGGAAAATGTGGGTTCGCGTGGTCGGAAGTTTTTCCTATCGTTGAAGAACTACTGGGTTGTCCCCATATTCTTTCAGCTTGCGATAGAGAGTCGTTTTACCGATGCCGAGCAGCTTCGCCGCCGTCAGCTTGTCCCCATTGAGGTGCGCGATCGCTCCCAGGACGGCTTGCTTCTTCAAATCCGCGATAGGAACAATTCTCGTTTCCGTTGCCCTGTTGGCTAGGTGTGCCGACACTCCAAGGATCAAACTGGGCAGATCGGCGGGGTGGATGATTGGGCCGGAATTCATGGCACAGCATCGTTCCATGCAGTTTTCCAGTTCGCGGACATTTCCCGGCCAGTCGTAGGCCAGTAGCGCGTTCATGGTGTTGTCGCTCAGAGCGTGGGTTCTTCCCGACGCCCGCGCAATGCGTTCCAGAAAGCTCATGGCCAGGAGCGGAATATCCTGACGCCGTTCCCGTAATGGCGGAATTCGCAAGCTCAAGACGTTTAGACGGAAATACAGGTCGCCGCGGAATAGACCTTGGCCAACTGCTTGCTCCAGATCGCGATTTGTGGCGGCCAGAATACGCACATTGATAGGAACCTGGTTCGTGCTGCCGACCGGACGAATCTCTTTCTCTTGGAGAGCACGCAGCAGTTTCGCTTGGAGATCGAGAGGAAGCTCGCCGATTTCGTCCAGGAAAACCGTCCCGCCCTCTGCGATCGCTAGCAATCCTGGTTTGGATCGCACGGCTCCTGTGAAGGCGCCCTTTACATATCCGAACAGTTCACTCTCAATCAGCGTGGGAACCAGTGAGCCACAGTCCACCGGGACAAACGGTTTGTCCCGAAACTGACCGGAACAATGAATGGCACGGGCGACCATTTCCTTGCCAGTGCCGCTCTCGCCGAGAACTAGCACCGGATGAGCGCTGCACGCGGCCTTGGCAATCATGCGGTAGAGCCGGTCCATCTCCGGGGCGCGGCCAACAATTGGGCCGAACCCCATATTGGAGGGATTCTCAAGCGAAGGAAGCTTGGAAGGAACGAATGTACTCGCGGCAATTGCGGCTGTCATAAGAAACACCTCGTTGGATCGTGGAAATGAAGGCAGGCACAGGCACCTCCTGGTTTTTCAATACGGGTAGATAGAGAGGAAAACAAATAAGGAGGAAAGCAACGGTGTCAGCGAGACGACACGCTACGAACTAATGATGGAGTTGTGAATCATCCTGCGCAAACCGCTGACCGTACATCCAGCGTTCAGATTTGATTTGTGACAGCCAGTCCTGTGCCGTGGGAATACGCCCCAAGTCTTCTTTTACATGTTGTTCCCCGATGTAACGCACGGGAACCTGCTTGCCTTCGCTGTTGGTGATGGCGACACCAAAGATGCGTTCACACAAATAGATCCCTTCGGCATGGTGCCGAAGAGCGCGATGCCGGAAATCCGGGAGGAAGGCTTTGGACTCATCAAACCAGTTATGGACCAGCAGGTAGTCCTCGGCCTTCCCGCCAAATTTTCTGGCGCTACTTTCTGCGTGCTGGAGTGGGTGGGCCATGGTTACACCTCGTAATTCGAGGTTGTGTAGTCTTCGAAACGATCATTGCGTTCAATCGTGATCTTGCGGGTTTTCACGTTCAAGATCACGTCGCCGAAACCGCCACAATCGTTCTCATATCCGTAGGGCACCAGCGTCTCAAAGTGTTCTTGTAGGTGCGAGAGGTTGAATTTCTCGGCTTCATTTTCTTCGTAAGCGTAATCTTCCGTGGCGTAGCACTTGATATCTTCGTTCACGCCCTGATCGCCTGAGCCGTCGAAGTGTACGGCTACAAACGTGATTCCCGCTTCCGCGAGTCGCTCGCATTCGGCCAAAATACCTGCTTTGGCAGCGGCTTCCTCGGGTGGAAGTGTTTGTTCTGCGTTTGATGGTTTGCATTCCATAGAATTCTCCCTTCAACATCGAAAATAAAGTACAGCGATTGATTGCCGGATCGGTTCGACAGGAGCGCAGCTGAGGAGTGGGGTTGTTAAATATCCAGTACGATTGGATATTTGGCGAAACGTTGATGTCGCCCTTTTTGAGAACGGACCTGCGTATTGAAAGATAGCGCTCCACCTTCAATAGAGAGCCCGGCTTGCGAGGTTGAGACTTCCAAATACCGATGTGACCTAGCTACCGATCTCCCCTGCCTGCTCAACCTCAAGCACGACGCTTTTGAGAGTCTCCAGACTATCGATCTGATCGAGCGAATTGAGTCGCAAGGAGCGAAGAATGGGAACCAGAGTTTCCGGCCCAATTTTGTCCAAGGTAGCTTCGAGGAAAGACGACCAAGGTAGGGGAACGGGAGATTTCAGCAGCTTACTCTTCTGAGTTTCCGCTCTTTCGATTCCGCTTCAGGTCCTTCAGGTCGCTGCCGCGGCCTAAAGCCTGTTTGTTGGCTATGAGGTCGTCTAGGGAAATGAAGTGGACCGGAACCCCGAAGAAAGTGCTCCCGACTCTTTTCGTCCACGCATCCGCGAACGCAACGCCTGTGATTTCGGTCAGAATATCAATCCGCACCGGAGCAATTCCGATCTGATAGACCACCTGCGCCTCCGCGAATGTCTGAGCAGTGATCCCGTCATGCTCGAGGGGAGCGCCAAATTTCGTAAGCGCTTCGACCACCCGAACCGAATTCTGCGGAGAATTGTGCACCCAAACGTCGAGATCTTTTGTATAACGTGGCTCCCCATACTTCATGACTGCGAAGCCGCCGACGATCAAATATTCAACCTGAAATTCGTTTAAGAGTTGTAGCAGTTCTCTGTAGTGTGGGTTTTCTGCCATGGCTGGTTTCCTCAGCTAGCTCCACTAACTCCCAGGCGGCAGCAAAGATAGCTTCATCTCCCTGCTCCTGCCAAAACTCGATGTCGAATGACCGATCCGGGAACTCATGTTGTACGAGTCGTGTTTTCCATGCTGAATTGTGAGGACTGCTCATTTAGCCTCTTCGTATTGGTCCCAAAATCATTCTGCCGTTCCGGAAGAACCTTCCGGCTTGCTGAAAGACCGCAGTCGTTCACCATAATGAACATTATCAGCATATCAGGCTAAAGGGCTCGATATTCTCTTCTTGCCGGAGGGAGTAATCGGTTCGATCCCCTCAGGCAAACGCTTAGCCGTGCAACGGCGAAACTTCGAAGTCTCTCGACCTGGAATCACTGAGATCAGTGGTGGAGGAAATCAGTCTGTTAGCCCGGCTGCTTCCTCAGCGGCGTAGACGATCTTCTTTAGGCTTTCCAGGGAATCGACCTGATCGAGAGAATGGAGCCGCAGAGATTGAAGAATAGGAACCAGAATCTCGGGTCCTGCTTTGTCCAGGGCCGCCTTCAGACGACGCAAGCCCCGTTCACCTGCGCGCATGTGCTCTAACACCTTTCGCAGAACACCTACTTCGTGAATCTCCGTCGGCTTCCACACTTTGGCAACGGTCTTCAACACACCCCGATACAGACGTCTCCCCAATGCTTCTGCCATCGCTTCAATTGCGTGAATCAAAGCGCCTGATTCTTCAAAGCTTTCGTCTCGCCCATGTGAGGTGTCCCTTGCACTGAAATTCCCTTTCGCGCTCGGATTGGACGACGTGTCATCCTCTTTCTGACAAGGCCTGAGACCCTGCCGCCACCCCTGCGGAGTCGCCCAGCCGAACAGTTTGGGAATGCTCTTGGGTCTTTTTCGCTCGTCGAGGTCGACCCATACTCCAGAGAAGTGGTACAGATACCGACCCAGCCCAAAGCAGGAGCAAGCGCGCTTGAAAGCCTGCGCTTCAAACGCTTGGTTTACCTTATCCAGCTCGTCAATCAACAGGACGCAAGGCTTCCCGTACTGCAACGCGCGCAGCAGCGGGCCGGCGCTGAAGAACCTCTGGCTGTGCAATTCTGTCTGCAGGGCCTCCCAATCAACGGTCGCAGATTTGCCTCTCAGTTCGACGCAAAGGCGTTGCAGAGACTCATCGAACTTGCCGATGGCCTTTTCCTCGTTGATTCCCTCGAAACACTGGAGGCGCTCGACCGTGGCGCCAGCCGCACCCGCAACTGCATATGCCAGTTGGGTCTTTCCGCTGCCCGCCGGGCCCTCCAACAAAAGGGGCTTATGGAGACGCGCCGCCAGATAAATGGTGCTTGTGCCCACTGGATCCACGATGTAGCCAGTGGCTCGAAGCTGTTGTGTGAGTTCTTGCACCGAAGAAAACATATTCACTCCCGTTGGCACGTCTTTCCGTGCGTTGAAGCTTCACGAAGCTAAGGCAGGTCGAGATTTCCGTCAAATCTCCTCGTTATTCTCCGGACTTTGACCGAAGGAATGGGCTCGGATACAAGTCAGAAACGTTGTCGGAGGGCGGGAGTGGCAATGAAATCAGCCGCGACAAGAAGTCTGCGGAGGTGAATCATGTCGCACAATGACACACATTTGATCGTGGGAACGGCGGCATTCGAGCGTCTGTTGAGCTTACGAGAAGCGGCAGATCTGCTCGGCGTGCACTGGAAAACTTTGGAAATCTTTGCGCGCCGTGGGCAAATACCAGGAACGAAAGTAGGAAAGAGGTGGCGGTTTCGGGCGAGCGTTCTCGATCGCTGGCTCGATGATCGTCTTGGGCCAGCACACTCCAAAGACATAGTTGCGGAGGATGGTAAACTCGATCCGCAACCACGCCGCGCTAGCTGGAGAGGAATAATTCCTTGAAGTTTACGCGGCAACGCTTTCAACGCGGGAGCCTACGCAAGGTCAGGCGAGCGCGCAACCGGTGGGCGTGGGAGTACCGATACAAGGACCCCGCGACCGAACAAACAACGTCAATGTATTTGAGCTACGAACAATTTTCCTCGCAAGCCGCGGTCGAGCGGCACCTTGAGGCATTCGTACTCAAACTCAACTCCGACAACCCAACCCTGGCCATCCACGAGCCCACTTTCGGTGCCGTGGTTGACCGGTTTATCGAAGAGGAGCGCCTTCTTGAAATCAAGAAGCATCGTCCCGGTGAACTCTGTGATCAGGGGCTCAGCTACGCAACAGTCGTTTCGTACCTGAGCGTGCTCAAGCACATTCGAGCGAAATGGGGCACGGTCCGCTTGGCCCAGGTAAAACCGCTCGTGGTGCAAGAGTGGTTGCGGACTATGCAGTCGGCACCAAAGACAAAGGGCCATGTAAAGGCTCTCATGCATCGGCTTTTTGAAAAGGCGATGCTGTGGGAGATGGTGGAGTTGCAACGGAATCCGATGCAGCTGGTGGAGGTCAAGGGGATAAGCAAGCGCCTGAAGAAGCCGTTGGTGCTGACTGTCGAGCGGTACTGCCAGATTTTGGTGCTGCTGGTAGAGCCTTATAGAACGATGGTCATCGTGGCCCAGTGTTTGGGTCTGCGGGCGGAAGAGCTACTAGCGCTGCACTGGTCTGACATTGACTTCGAACGACTGGTCATTCGAATTAGCCGGGCAGTGGTGCATGGGCGGATCAAAACAGTCAAAACCGAGTATTCGGAAGATGAACTGCCCCTTGATCCGGACTTTGCCACCATGTTGCTTGCCCGGAGGGTAACGAACGCCGGTTCGCAGCTGGTGTTCCCGAGCCCAATAACCGGGCGTCCGTACCACACCAGCCCGATCCAGCAAGACTATATCCGTCCTGCCGGGGAGAAGCTGGGGCTGAAGGGAGTCGGTTGGCACACCTTTCGGCACACCTATCGGTCGTGGCTGGACGCGACCGGAGCGCCCCTGGGAGTGCAGCAGAAACTAATGCGGCATTCGCAGATCTCGACCACCATGAACATCTACGGCAACGCACTGATGGATTCCAAGCGCGAGGCCAACAGCAAAGTGGCGCAAATGGCCATGAGGGCATCATCAAGCCCAAAGCCGCAAGTACAAAACCGCTGAGCCTGCGAAGAGAGCGCTTATTCTGGGTTATCTTGGGTTGGCCAAACTGGTAAGTGGTTGCGGGGGTAGGATTTGAACCTACGACCTTTGGGTTATGAGCCCAACGAGCTACCGGACTGCTCCACCCCGCATACCAAGTGTAACAACGCTGCCACATTCGCGCAAACTTTGGCGCGATAATTCGGCGCGCTCGATACGCTGCGCGATTTGCTCGCTTATTTCGTGATCTTCCTGCGTTGGCAGGCCGTCACCAGCTTCGTCGGATCGATGGCTTCGTCGTCCACCTGCATCTCCAATATCCTGCCATCTTTGCCAATCAAAAAATTAATGCGCTTCGGGGCTTTGTCTTCCGCTGAATAGACGCCATACTTGCGGGTCACTTCCCCGCCCCAATCGCTCAGCAGAGGAAACGTGACGCCAATTTGGTGAGCGAACGCGTTATTGGCGAATGCACTATCCATGCTCACACCCACGACCTGGGTGTCTGTTGCTTCCAGCGCCTTCAAATTCTGCTGGAAGTTTTTCATCTGCTGCGTTCAACCGCCAGTGAAGGCGAAAATATAGAAGCCGATCATCACGTTCTTTCTGCCGCGGAACTCGTGAAGCGAAAGCTTCTTGAGGTCATTGCCGTCAAAATATTGAAGCGTGAAATCGGGAGCAACACTGCCCACTTTCAGCACTGGTCTGGCGGCTTTTGCCGGGGCCGCGCTCCCCAGGTACGGGGAGAGCGTCAAAAAAAGAGCTACGACGAACGCTTTTGCACGCATGTTTCACCTTCGATTCCGGAATTCAGTCTCGGCGAACTCAGCCACTTACGCTACTCCAGCCTTGACCCACGGTCAAACTGCTTCGCCGCCAAGGACAGGTACCGGCGGCTACATTGCTTCCCGGCATGGTTCTCAGTACATTTCTAGGGATGACTCGCACCGTCAACGACCTGTTCTACCGAGTGGTGGACAGGCATGCGCCTCGCGTCATGCTGCATCGCGACACCACCCGCTGGATTCCAATTTCATCGGCGGAACTCTACCGCAACACCCTGGGTGTGGCTCGCGCGCTGCTCGGCTGGAAGCTCGCAAAGGGTGACCGTATCGCCATCCTTTCTGAAAATCGCCCCGAGTGGGCCGCGGCGGATTTTGCGGCCATGCTGCTGGGCGTGGTCGTAGTTCCCATATATCCCACTCTGACGCAGGAGCAGGTAGCGCATCTCCTGCGGGATTCCGGGGCGCGGGTGGCATTTGTTTCCACTCAGCAGCAGCTCGATAAAGTTGTCACATTGCGCGCCGAGACGCCGCTGGAGCGCGTGGTCGTTATGGACTCCATCGCCACCGCCGACGCCGTCCGCATGGACTTGCTGATGCAATCAGGCCCCACCACTCGCGACCTGGCCATCGACTCGCTGGCCCGCGCCATCGTCCCCGGCGACCTAGCCACCCTGCTTTACACTTCTGGAACAACTGGCATACCCAAGGGCGTCATGCTCACCCACGGGAACCTGGCGTGCAATTTTTCCTGCTCCCTGGCTGAATTTGAGATGCCCCCTGATTCCACCAGCGTTTCGTTTCTGCCGCTATCGCACATCACGGCGCGCCACGTGGACTACGCTCTGCTGCATTCCGCCGTCACGCTCGCCTACTGCCCATTCCTGGACCAACTGCCCCGGGCGCTGGAAGAGGTCAAGCCCGTGATTTTCGTGGCCGTGCCGCGTGTCTACGAAAAGATTCGTTTGCAGGTGGAGCACACCGCGCGCAGCTTTGCCAAACGCCATATTTTAGACTGGGCCTTGGCTGTCGGCCATGAGCATCGCGAAGAAATCCTCGTCGGAGCGCTGCCGACAGCCTGGTCTTGGAACATGGCCGACCGCATCGTGTTTTCGCAAGTCCGCCAGGGCATGGGCGGCCGGGTTTGTATTTTCATTTCCGGCGGCGCACCGCTGGGCCGCGAACTGGCGGAATGGTATGCCGATGTGGGTATTCGCATCCATGAAGGTTACGGATTAACCGAAACGTCTCCGGTGATCGCCGTCAACACGCCGAAAGCGCACCGACTCGGCACCGTGGGTAAAGCGTTGCCCAACGTGGAGGTTCGCATCGCCGACGACGGCGAAATTCTGGTGCGCGGGCCTTCCATCTTTACCGGCTATTGGAACATGCCCCAGGAGTCAGCCGCGGCGTTCGCTGACGGATTCTTCAAGACTGGAGACATTGGCAACCTGGACGCCGACGGATTTCTTTCCGTCACCGACCGCAAAAAAGACCTCATCAAAACTTCCGGCGGAAAGTTTATCGCGCCGCAGCCGATTGAGGCGTCCCTGAAAAACAACGCTCTGGTGGCGGAAGCGGTGGTGATTGGCGATAAGCGGAAGTTTCCAGCGGTGTTGGTCCTTCCCTACTTTCCTTTGCTGGAGGATTGGGCCAATGCGAATCAGATGGCATTTGAGAACCATGCGGCTTTAGTGCGCGAACCCAGGGTGCAGGCTTTGTATGAAGGAATTGTTGAGGACATCAACGCGAATCTGGCGCGATTTGAGAAGTTGAAGAAGACGATTGTTCTAGCAGACGAGTTCTCGGTCGCCGACGGCACCCTAACCCCGACGATGAAGATGCGGCGGCGCGCCGTTGAGGACAAGCACCACGCGGAGATTGACGAGCTGTATGCAGCGGCAGACCGCACCAGCGGGGAATAGCGGCTCCCCGTGCGATTTCCAACCGGATACAATACGGTAATGACGGAAACACTACGCATCGCCGGTCGCGAACTGCAATCGCGCCTGATCGTCGGCACCGGCAAGTACAAGTCGTTCCAGGAAAACGCTCGCGCCCTCGAAGCCAGCGGTGCCGACATGGTGACGGTGGCGGTGCGGCGCGTGAATCTGGATCGCTCGAAGGAATCGCTGCTGGATTTTATTGATCCGAAGAAATACATTTTGCTGCCCAATACGGCCGGGTGCTACACGGCCGACGAAGCGATCCGGACCGCGCAATTGGGCCGCGAGGTTGGCCTCTCCAGTTGGGTCAAGCTGGAAGTCATTGGCGATCAAGCAACGCTCTATCCCGATATTCACGCCACTCTGGAAGCCACGAAAATTCTGGTTAAAGACGGGTTCACGGTCCTTGCCTACACTTCCGATGACGTCGTCTTCGCCAAGCGCCTCGTCGATGCTGGCGCGGCGGCGGTGATGCCCTTGGGCGCACCCATTGGTAGCGGTTTGGGAATTCAGAACGAAGCCAATCTTCGCATCTTGCGCGAAATGATCACCGGCGTGCCACTCATTCTTGACGCCGGCGTCGGCACCGCTTCCGATGCAGCCATTGCCATGGAACTCGGTTACGACGCGGTCTTGATGAATACGGGAATCGCGGCGGCGCGGGAACCTGTTCTCATGGCGGAAGCCATGAAGCATGCCGTCCTGGCCGGTCGCATGGCGTACTTGGCGGGACGCATGCCGAGAAAGCTCTACGCCACGGCCAGTTCACCACTGGAAGGCGTGTTGGGTAGCTAGCGCTTCGCCGAGTGATTCTTCGGCATCACCGGAGGCGGCGCTTGCGGCGCAACAAAAACAATTTCTCCCGGCTTGGCGTAGTGCAGCTGCTCGCGCGCTTCCCGCTCAATCGTGGCTGGATCACCCTTCAGGGCTTCGATGTGCTTCTTCAGTAGCTCGTTCTGTTCCTGTAAATTGTCGACATCCTTGGCCAGCGTTTTATACTCGCTGCGCTTGTTGCCGTAAGCCAGCGCTCCGTTGGCGCCCAGCACCACGTGGAAGAACAGCCACACCGCCAGGGCACCTGCCAGCACAGTGCCAATTTTTCTGCGCAAGGAAAAGGCCCGGTGCGCTACCGGTTGGTACTCCTCAGCAGCCTGAAGAACGTACTGCCCGGCACGGCGCACATGTTCCCGAGCCTCGGGAAGGCGAATCGGACGGCGCGGCGGATTTGGGTTCTCTTCTGCCATTTTGTTATTCAAAAATCCACTGCTTCGCCGCGGCGCTCAGCTTCACGGAATCCTCTTGCGTGCGCGCTTCCGTGTAAGCCCGAACCACCGGCTCGGTCCCGGAGAGCCGGTAGCAAACCCAGCCACCGTCGCCGAAGACCAGCTTCAAGCCGTCTTTCCGCACCACTTCCTGCACCGTCCGGCCGAAGAATTCTTTCGGGTCAGACTCCAACTTCTTAGTGAAATTGGCCTTCCCATCCTCCGTCAAGTGGAAGTTCTCTCGCCGAGGATAAAAGGAACCTACTTTGACAAATAGCTCCTGGAGCTGCGCGCCCAGGGATTTGCCTCGGCGCGCCACCATTTCGCAGCACAGCAGGCCCGCCAGCACTCCATCTTTCTCCGGCGTGTGGTGCCGAATCGAAAGCCCAGCGCTCTCTTCCCCGCCAATCGCGATCTTGTCTTGCTTGATCAGCTCGCCAATATATTTAAAGCCCACTGGTGTCTCGTAGAGTTCAATCTTGTGGTGCGTAGCCAGAGCATTGATCAAGTTCGTGGTCGCCACGGACTTGCACACACCGTTCCGCCACCCGCGCGTCTCGACGAGATAGTCAAACAGCAGCGCCACAATATAGTTCGGTTGCAGGAACGTGCCGTCTTCGTCCACGATGCCAAAGCGGTCGGCGTCACCGTCCGTCGCAATGCCAATGTGCGCCTTGATGCGCCGCATTTCCACGCGCAGGTCTTCCAGCAGTTCGTCGTCCGGCTCGGGCGCGTGATTGCCAAAAAGCACGTCACGGTAGTCGTGGACGGTGGCGGTCTCCACGCCAGCCTCGCGTAGCAACGTATCGGAATATCCGCGAGCCGCGCCCCACATGGGATCAAACGCCACGCGCACCCCAGCCTTGCGGATGGCCTCAAAATCAACGGCCTCGCGCAACCGCTTCAGATATTCCGGTTTCGGGTCAAGCGCGCTCGATGTGGCCTTCGCGACACCCGATGTGGCCGTTGCGACAGAGGGCGCGCTGGCTTGCGCATCCAGAGCGGCAATCTCGGCTTCAATTCGCTTCGTAGCCTCAGGCAGCGCGGGCGCGCCATCCGGCGTGGAAAATTTAATGCCGTTGTACTCCGGCGGATTGTGCGACGCGGTAAAGTTAATCGCTCCATCGGCGTGGTTGACCATCACCGCGTGAGAAATCGCGGGCGTCGGCGTGGCCTCGGCAATCACCAGCGGCGTTATGCCGTGGCTGCTCAGGATTTCGGTCGCCATCGCGCAAAACGTCTCGCCCAGAAAGCGCGGATCACGCCCCACAATCACGCGCGCGCCACTCGGCTTTTGTGATATCACGTAGCGCGCAATGCCGCCCACCGCCCGCCGCACGTTGGCAAAGGTAAACTCCTCGCCAATCACTGCTCGCCATCCCGATGTGCCAAACTTAATGGTTGTCATTCGCTTCACCCTTGGGAAATGCCTACCGATTTTACTTGTCGGGCCTGGTCTTGCGAGCCTAATTATGACCGACCAACGAATTGTACTCAGCACCGCCGGATCGCAAGAGGAAGCGCGAAAAATTGCCCTCGCGCTGGTCGAACGGCGCTTGGCGGCTTGCGTGAACATTGTGCCCGGGGTGGAATCCGTCTACCGGTGGCAGGAAAAGGTTGAGTCCGCGCAAGAATGGCTATTGGTAGTCAAAACGACGGCGGCAGCGTTCCCCAAGCTGCGTGACGCACTTAAGGAACTGCACTCGTACCAAGTTCCAGAATGCATCCTGCTAGCCATCGAAGACGGCAGCCAACCCTATCTGGATTGGCTAGCCCAATCCGTAAACCCAGCAGGAAGGATGGAATGTTTTTAGAGCGTGTTTCATAAAACGACTCGTATCGGGGCATGGCTTTACCCGTGCCGTCCGGCACCCATCGTTTCGCGGCTTCAGCCGCTGCCGCAAGGGTCTCATCGCTTCCACCGGCTATTTCCGCCACGCAATAAGCTCTAGCAAATAAATCCAAGCGTTGTCATTCCGAGCAAAACTTGAGGATGACAGAATGCAGGCGATGGCACTTGCCCGCGAACCCGTTTAACTCCGCTTCGGCTCGTGCTGGCGCAGCACCTTGTAAGTAATATCTTCAATTTGCGACATCACACCTTCTTCGCGGCGATGGGAGCGGCGATCCTCGGCGTTCTGCTTTTTGGCGGCCTCAGACGAGTTCTCGGGGGATTGGCGGGGATTGTTCATACCGGAATGTGGCTTTTTACGCCCTCGTTTTTTCAAGAATGCCCTACAGTCTTAACCTGAGCATTTCTTACATTATCTCGATTCCGAACGCTATGGCAAGGATGGGGAATATAACTAAGTAGTAAATAACTGTTAAGTTAGTAGCAAAAGCCTAATTTTTAGCCCTCAAAATCCCGAAGAAACAAACTGGCGCATAACGACCTCTAAAGCAGGCTCGTTTATGCTAGACCAGCGCAGAGCGGAGGCACGGAATGGAAGCAACGGCAACCTGGGCAAAACGAGCGGGCATCGCGCTTGTTCTTGTCATCGTATGGCTCACCTGGGTCGAGGCGGCTTGCTTCGCCCGCCTCCGTATGGCCAGCAATGACAATGACATCATTCCTCCAGCCCGCCTTCAGGCTGCCTATCACAACGCGCCCTGGGTCAACGCCCTGGTGGCCGAGTGGAAGCCCTCCAACATCTTTAGCTACCAGGCCTATGTTGGATGGGAACGTAAGCCTTTCCAAGGGCAAGCCATCAACATCGACGCCAGCGGAGTCCGGCGCACCACGCCTTCGCATTGTGATGACGATCACGCCTTCCACATCTGGATGTTCGGCGGCTCCACCATCTGGGGCGCGGGCGTCCCGGATTGGCTGACCATCCCCTCACAACTCGCCGCCAAGTATGAGCAGGCTGGCCGCCCGGTCTGCGTCAAGAACTTCGGGGAAAAGGCCTGGGTCAATACCCAGGAGATGGTCAAACTCACGCTGGAACTCAAGCGCGCCGCGCGGAAGCCCGATCTCGTCGTGTTTTATGACGGGCCTGCCGATGTCTATGAGACCTACCAATCCGGCCAGGCAGGACTGCACCAGAACTTTGACGACACCCGGCAAACCCTGGAGGGACGCGCGTCCTCGGGTTCTGGAGGCTTTCGCTATCTGCTGGAAACCAACACCGCCAAGGTGTTTCTGCAAAAGAAAAACAGCGGGAAAAAGTCGTCCGCCAGGGACGTCGAAGCGCTGGCCAGCGCGACGCTTCGATGCTATTTCGATAATGTGCGCCTCATTCAAGCTCTCGGCCGCGAATACCAGTTCCAGCCGGTGTTTTTCTGGGAGCCGGCGCTTTCCACGGGAAATAAGCATTTAACTCCGGACGAAGAAGCCTCCCGCGCCGCCGCCCGGAAACAAACACCAGGCCTCGAAGAACTGAACCAAACCACCTACGCCCTGCTCCTGACCCAGGCGCGGCCACCCGTCTTTCCCATTGCCGATGCCCTGGACTCCGCCACCGAAACCATTTATTTTGACGAAGCGCACGTCACCGCGGAAGGCAACCGCCTCGTCGCCGAGAGGATGTACGCGACAATTCAGGCGGACGCCCGCTAACCCTGCTACATTTTAAGAACCCAAGGGTACGCCCCTATCGTCCAATTGCCTCAGGGTTAAATCTGGGCCCATAAAATTCGTTTTGGAGAGAACAACAATGCAAAAGAGTAATTTGCTGCTCGCGCTGGTTGCCGTTTCGCTGCTGGCCGCCACCGCTTCCGCTCAAATGCAAACCTGGAATATTGATCCCATGCACACGGCTGCTCAGTTCTCGGTCCGGCATATGGGGATTTCCACGGTTCGCGGCGCGTTCACCAAGGTCAGCGGCACCGTGCAATATGACCCCGCCAACCCCACCAAAACCGTAATCGACGCCACCATCGAGGCCGCATCCATCGATACGCGCGTGGAAATGCGCGACAACGACCTACGCAGCCCCGGCTATTTTGACGTGGCCAAATTCCCTACCCTCACCTTTAAGTCGAAGCACGTGGAAGCGGGCGCAGCCGGCAAAATGAAGGTCACGGGCGACCTGACCATCCACGGCGTCACCAAGGAAGTCGTGCTCGATGTGGACGGTCCCAGCGCCCCCATGAACGATCCGCGCGGCAACGTCCACGTAGGCGCTTCGGCGTCCACCACCATCAACCGCACCGACTACGGCGTCAGTGGTGGCCACCCCATGGTCGGCGACGAGATTCCCATCACCATCGACTTGGA
>JAYWAL010000128.1:0-60484 GCA_043782485.1 Acidobacteriaceae bacterium
CCGCGTCACGTGCTCAAAGTACGAATCCGTAGTAAACCCCGGAGGCACCTCAAACTGCGGAAACGAATTCGCCAGCTTTTCCAGCTTCATGTGGCAGCGCTCGCCGATCTCAACCGTCCGCTGCAAAAGCTGCGGCGCATCGGCAAACACCCGCGACATTTCTTCCGCACTCTTAACAAAAAACTGCGTCCCCTCAAACTTCATCCGATTCGTGTCATGAATCGATTTCCCCATCTGAATGCAAAGCATCACATCCTGGGCATGAGCGTCGTCCTCACACAAATAATGCGAGTCATTGGTTGCCACCATCGGAATGCCAATGTCTTTCTCCAGCTTGTAAAAATCCGCCGCAATCCGCCGCTCCTGCTCCAGCCCCTGATCCTGAATCTCAAGAAAAAAGTTCCCCTTCCCAAAAATGTCCTGAAACCCCGAAGCCGCCGCCCGCGCCGCCTCATACTTCCCCTCCGTAAGCCGCTCCGCCACCTCCCCCTTCAAACAAGCCGAAAGCCCAATCAACCCCTGATGATGCTCCGCGAGAAACGCCTTAGAAATCCTAGGCTTTCTGTAAAAGCCGTGGAGGCTTGATTCGCTTGTGATTTTTACCAGGTTGCGGTAGCCTTCGTCGTTTTCGGCGAGGATGATCAGGTGGTTGTAGGTGTCGCCGTCTGGGGGGGTGCGTTTGATGTTGTGGTCGTCGTTTTTGCAGACGTAGAGTTCGCAGCCGACGATGGGTTTGAGGCCGTTTTGTTTGGCGGCGTTGACGAAGTGAACTGCGCCGAACATGTTGCCGTGGTCGGTCATGGCGACGGTGGACATGCCTTGCTCTTTGACGCGTTGGCAGAGCTTTTCGACGTCGGAAGCGCCGTCGAGCATGGAGTAGTCGGTGTGGAGGTGGAGGTGAACGAAGTCGGGCATGATTGCATTCATTCTATTGTGTTGGGGTGGAGTGGATATTTTGGTGGGCTGTGGAAAATGGGGACGCGAGGCCTGCTGGGGAGTTGCCGCTGTAGACTAACGAAGTGGATTCTGTAGCATCTAAATCTTGAGGATTCTGACCTGACCATGGACATTTCCGCCGCCCGCCGTAGTGTTGAGCGTCGCCCTGTGCTGACTGTCGTTTTATTGTCGCTGCTGCTTTTGCCGCTGGGGGCGGAGACGCTGGCTCCGCCGAAGGTCTCTCCGGACCAACCGCTGGGGCAGGATGCGGGAGCGGCTGGGTTGCGGCTGACGCTGAAGCGGTTGATGACCACGGCGCGGCTGATGCATACGACGGCGCATCCGGATGATGAAGATGGCGGCATGTTGACGGTGGAGTCTCGGGGGCTGGGGACCCATGCGTTGCTGATGACGCTGACGCGGGGAGAGGGTGGGCAGAATAAGGTTGGCAGCAGTCTGCTGGATTCGCTGGGCGTGCTGCGGACGCTGGAGCTGCTGGGAGCGGACCGGTATTACGGGGTGGATCAGCGATTTTCGCGGGTTGCCGACTTTGGGTTTTCAAAAAATCCGGAGGAAACGCTGGAGAAGTGGCAAGGGCATGACGTGGCGCTGGGAGATATGGTGCGTGTGATTCGGACTTTTCGTCCGGACGTGCTGGTGGCGCGATTTACGGGAACGAGTCGCGACGGGCATGGGAACCACCAGGCATCGGCAATGGTGACGAAGGAAGCGTTTCGGGCGGCTGGTGACGCGAAGCGGTTTCCGGAACAAATTCGGGAGGGATTGACGCCGTGGCAGGCCAAGAAGCTCTACATGGGGCGGCTATGCTGGGATAACACCAGCGAGTGCGAGAAAGACTATACGGTGAAGATCAACTCGGGGAAACGGGATCCGGACCTGAAGGGATCGTATATTGAGTTCGCCATGGCGGGACTGCGGCACCAACTTTCGCAGGGGGCGGCGCAATGGACGGTGGACCCGGGAGACCGTTTCAGCTACTACAAGCTGGCGGATTCGGTGATACCGAGCGCGGCGGACGCCAGCGGGCACGAAGCGAGTTTCTTTTCTGGAATCGACACGACCTTGCCGGGACTGGCGGCGCGGTTGGGGAGCACGGATGCGCCGTTCCTGAAAGGCGCGCTGGAAGAGGTGCAGGCGGACTTCCGCGAGGCCAGCGAGGCGGCCGAGAAGAGTCCGGAAGCGGCGGCGGTACCCTTGTTGGCGGCGTTGCGACTACTGGATGAGACATCCCACAAGCTGGCGCGGGCTGGGATGAGCGGGGCTGCCAGTTTTGGAGAGGTACCGACGGCGTTACGGGAGAAGCGAGAGCTTTGCGCCCATGCGATTGACCTGGCCCTGGGCGTTACGCTGGAAGCCACGGCAGTACCGGCGGCGATTTCTCCAAGGACAGCATTTACGGTGCGGATGCGCTTCCACAACGGGGGGAAGCGGGCACTGGTGCTGCACGACGCGGGGATTGCGGCTGCGACCACGTGGAAATGGAGCGCTGGAGCGAGTCGAAAGTTTCCGCAACTGCTGTTGCCCGGGCGCGATGTAACGGAGGAATTTGCGGTCACGACTCCGGCGAACGCGGAATTGAGCCAGCCCTATTGGCACCGCGAGGACCCGGCAACCGAAAGTGTGAACACCGTGGATGTGGCAAGGTATGCGACGCTGCCGTTTCCTCCGGAGCAGCTGCACGTGACGGCTACCTATTCGCTTAATGATGCCCGGAACAGCTTGCAAGCCGCGGTGACGGCGGGATTCCGGGATGAGACTGGGGCGGCACGGGTCTGGCCGGTGCCGGTGGTGCCGGCATTTTCGGTGCTGGTGGAGCCGGTGACGCAACTGGCGCGGGTGAACGGAGACCATGCTTTTCCGGTGAAAGTGCGAGTGGAAAGCCGCAGCCAGGGCGAAGGGGTTCTGCGGCTGGAAGTTCCGGGGAAAGCCAGAGTGGAGCCAGAGCAAGTGCCGGTGCATTTTGGCGAAGGCGGGGGAACGCAGGAATTTAATTTTCAGGTCCTGGCGACGGTGCCGACGGAGAGCCGGGCCACGCTGCGGGCTGTGGTCCATGCCAATGGGGAGGACTATTCCCAAGGCTACAGCTTGATCACGCGGGAGGATTTGGGGGCTTACTCCTACTTCCAGCCAGCGACACAGAAGCTCAGCTTTGTGAGGGCGGCGCTTCCGGCGAATTTGCGGGTGGGGTACGTGATGGGAGCTGGGGACGAAATTCCGACGGCGCTGGAGCAGTTGGGAATTGGTGTGGAGCTGATCGCTCCGGAGACGTTGGGGCAGACGGATTTGAGCCGGTTTTCGACGATTGTGTTGGGAATTCGCGCCTATGACACACACAAAGAAGTGGCAGCGAACAACAAACGACTGCTGGACTACGTGAACAACGGCGGAACGCTGGTGGTCCAGTACAACAGCGGCACCAGCGAATTTAATAGCGGGAAATTCACACCCTTTCCCGCGCAAATGAGTCGAGCGCGGGTGAGTGTGGAGGAAGCGCCGGTGGAGATTCTGGCACCTGGCGATTCTGTTTTTCACTATCCGAACGAAATCACGAAGAAGGATTTTGACGGATGGGTGCAGGAACGGGGCCTCTATTTTATGGAGAGCTGGGATGCCAAGTTTCAGCCATTGCTGGCGTGCAACGATCCGGGCGAGGCATCGCAGAAAGGGGGAATGCTGCGCGCGCGATACGGCAAGGGCACGTACATCTATACGGGCTACGCGTTCTTCCGGCAGTTGCCAGCGGGGGTTCCAGGAGCGGTGCGGTTGTATGTGAACCTGCTGAGCGCCGGGCATGAGCCAGCGACGCCCGCCGGAAAAGTGAACTAGCGGCGCGGTGGCTGCGACGACCCCATTGACGACAGAAAATCCAGGGACAGAAAACCCAGGGACAGAAAACCCAGGGACGGAAAACGCAGGACTGGTCCGTGGGATTAGCCTGTCAAGCGCGACCGCGCTGAACATGATTGACATGATCGGCGTGGGACCGTTTATTACGATTCCGCTGATTGTGGGCGCGATGGGCGGGCCGCAGGCGATGCTGGGCTGGATTTTGGGAGCGTTCTTTGCGGTGTGCGACGGTCTGGTTTGGGCGGAATTGGGAGCGGCGTTTCCCGGCGCGGGCGGCTCGTACCGCTACCTGAACGAAATTTATGGGGCGAAGAAGTTGGGGCGGCTGCTGTCGTTTCTGTTCATTTGGCAGCTTTCGTTTAGCGCGCCGTTGTCGATTGCGTCGGGGTGCATTGGCCTGTCGCAGTATGCCTCGTACTTTTGGCCTGGATTGGAAACGGTGTATTCCGCCAAAACAGCCAGCCTGCCGCTTGGATTCCTGGGGAGCATTGAGGTGCGGTGGCTGGTGAATGGAGCAACGTTTCTGGCGATTGCGACTTGCCTGCTGGCGGTGTTCCTGCTGTATCGCAAGATTGGTTCGGTTGGGTGGATGTCCAAGGTTTTGTTTTCGGTGGTGCTGGGGACCGTGGGCTGGATTATTTTTGCGGGGATTACGCATTTTGATTCTCAGCTGGCGTTTAGCTTTCCGCGGGGAGCGTTTCACCTGGACTCAAATTTCTTTACCGGCCTGGGCGCGGCTATGCTGATCGCGAACTATGACTACTGGGGCTACTACAACGTGGCGTTCCTGGGCGGGGAGGTGCGGGAACCGGAGAAGACGATTCCGCGCGCGCTGCTGCTTTCGATTTTTCTGGTGGCGTGTATCTACATTGTGATGAACATCAGCATTCTGGGAGTGATTCCCTGGCAGGAGCTGGTGGCGACGTCGAAGACGGACACGCACTTTTTTATTATTTCCATTTTCATGCAACGCGTGTACGGACACTGGGCGGCGTTGTTGGCCACCGGTTTAATTATGTGGACGGCGTTTGCGTCGGTATTTTCGCTGTTGCTGGGTTACTCGCGGGTGCCCTACGCGGCCGCGGCGGATGGGAACTACTTCCCAGCGCTGGCGAGGCTGCACCCTAAACATCGTTTTCCGCATGTTTCGTTGCTGGCGCTGGGAGGCGTAGCGATTCTGTTCTGTTTCCTGCGCCTGGCGGATGTGATTGCGGCACTGGTGGTGATTCGCATTCTGCTGCAATTTCTGGTGCAGGCGATTGGTGTGATCGTACTGCGCATTCGGCGGCCTGACTTGCCGCGTCCATTCCGCATGTGGCTGTTCCCTTTTCCGGCCTTGTTTGCGGTGGGCGGATTTCTATTTGTGCTGGTGAAGCGACCGAATGCTTTGCGAGAAATCCGCTATGCCGGATTGCTGCTGGCGGTGGGGTTGGGGATCTATTTTGTGCGGGCGTGGCGCGGGCGCGAATGGCCCTACGCGGCGGCCCGCGGAGAAAGCTGAAACCGATGGCGGGCACCAGCAACATCACGCCGATGCAAGACGCCCAGCGCCCCTCGGCGCTTGCGCCGTTGCGCGAGCCGTTATTTCGTTCACTGTGGATTGCCGCGGTAGTTTCCTATGTTGGCACGTGGATGCAGAACATTGGCGCGGGCTGGCTGATGACGCAACTGAACCCATCGCCCTTTTGGGTGGGCATGGTGTTGACGGCGGGCACGCTACCGGTATTTCTGGTGATGATTCCGGCGGGTGCGATGGCGGACATGGTGGACCGCCGGCGATTGCTTCTCTTTGCCCAATGGTGGATGGTGGTGGCGTCGGCCGCGCTGGGGCTGCTGACGCTGACGCACCACGTTTCACCCTACGGGCTGCTGGTGTTCACGTTTCTGCTGGGCTTGGGTTCGGTGATGAACGATCCGGCATGGCAGGCGATAACGCCGGAAGTGGTCTCGCCGGAAAACCACTCGGCGGCGGTGGCGCTAAATGCGGCGGGATTCAATGTGGCGCGCGCGATTGGGCCGGCGCTGGCGGGGTTCATCATCACGCTGGGGGATTCCGGGAGCGTCTTCCTGCTGAACGCACTGTCCTTCTTTGGGGTGATTGTGTTTTTACACCGGTGGAAGAGGCCTGTGCCAGCGGTGAAACAGTCTCCGCGACTGCTGGCCTCGATTCTAGAAGGGCTGCGTTACGGGAAAAACTCGCCGAAAGTGCGGGCGGTATTGATTCGCACCGGAGTTTTCAGTGTGGCGGCCACAGCGATTTGGGCACTGATGCCGTTGCTGGCGCAGCCGTATGGGTCAACTGGGTTTGGCGAGCTGGTGGGATGTTTCGGAGCGGGGGCGCTGGCCGGGGCGGTGGTCTTGCCGAGAATTCGGCCGCGCGTGTCGCTGGATGGGTTGATCGCCGCGGCTGTGGTGACGCTGGGCGTGGTGACGGCCTCGTCCGGGAGACTGCACCACCTGGGATGGTTGTGCGCGGTGATGTTTGTGGGGGGGACGGCGTGGCTGGGAATTTTGTCGTCGTTCAACTATGCGGCGCAGATTATGGCTCCGACGTGGGTGCGGGCGCGGTCGCTCTCGCTTTATTTGTTGGTGTTGCAGGGAGGAATGGCGGCGGGTAGCGCATTCTGGGGAGCGCTGGCCTCGCGGATTGGCGTTCCGGATGCGTTGGCGTGGGCTGGCGTGGCGCTGGTGGCCGGGTTGGTGGCGATTCGCAGCCATCGATTGAGCTTTATGGATTTGCGGGGGACGCCGGCGGTAGCGCGAGACTAGTGCACAGTTGAGGGAGCTGTCCCCACAGTTGTGCCATTTACCGGCGCAGGGGGCGGCCTTAAAGTTGAGTTTGTTCCAGGCAAACTTCTACGAGATAAGTATTCGGGAAGTTGTTCGCGGTAAAGCGGCTCGCTCGTCCCCTGTTCCAGAAACCGAGCCGTTTTAGCGATTGATTCCAGGGGGAGATTTCCGTGCAACGACGGCATGCGGCTGTACAGGTGGAAGCGGAACTATTTCTTTTAGCGGTGCGTTCGTATCCAGAGCGATTTTGCCATCAACCGGCCGTGAGTTTTGAGCAGCACCTTTTGAGCTTGCTGGCGGCTTCGCGGTCGATGGGGCCTGCATTCGAGCTGGCCTCGTAGACATCGAGAAGCCTCTGCCTCCCTGGCTAAAGCCCTTTCATTGCAAGCACTGATGGCAGCGCTGATGGCAGCGCTGAAGTGCTGCGCCCCCCAAAGCTTGGCTCGCTCAATTTTTCTGAATGCTGAACAGAGTCGCGGTCAGCAGATTAACCCCTTACCGCGGGGGCTGAAGCCCGGTGCTACGGCGTCGGGCTTTGGCAACGAGTTCTCACGCACTCTCTGAAGCGCTGCGCCGCCCACAACTGATTCTGGAACGACTTCCTGCGGATCCGTGAAGTACTGATCTATCGAAGATTAATTTGTAAACCAGAGATTAATTTGTAAACCAGATCTTAATTTGTAAACCAGATCTTAGTCCGAGTCGAGGCTTAGTTCGGCGCGTAACCTTAGCATTTCGGCCACGCTCCAGGCTTGGGCCACGCAGCCGTGCGGATTGTGCGGGGCATTACCATCGAAAATCTCCGGCAGTTGGCCGACACCTTCTTTTAACAAATACTCTTCCAGCGGACCTAACCACTCGGCAGCCTGTTGGCGGGCGGCGGGGCTGCCATCGTGAATCCGCAAATACGCGCTGAGGAACGGGCCGAGCAGCCAGGGCCAAACCGTGCCTTGGTGGTAGGCGGCGTCGCGCTCGGCTACGCCACCGGTGTAGCGACCTTGATACTGGGGATCGTTGGGGGAGAGGGTACGCAAGCCGAAGGGCGTAAGAAGCTGCGCGCGGACGGTCTCGACGACGCGCTCGGCACGCTCCTTGGTCAACATTGTGTAGTGGAGACTGACGGCGAAAATCTGGTTGGGGCGGATGGAGGCGTCCCGATCGGGCTGGCCGTGTTCCAGGGCTGAATCAATCACGTCGTAAAGGCAGCCTGGGTCATCGCGCCAAAAAGCCTGGTTGAAACTCCAGCGGGCGAGGCCAGCCATGGTGCTGTAACGCTTTTGGCCGTGGGTGTCTTCAAATTCGGCGGCGAGATCGTTCATCACGCAGAGAGCGTTGTACCAGAGGGCTTGGATTTCCACGGGCTTGCCGCGACGAGGCGTGATGACGCGGTCGGCGACTTTGGCATCCATCCAGGTGAGCTGAACGCCGTCGGCCCCGGCTTGGAGGAGGCCGTCGGTATCGACATGAATGCCGAAGCGTGTTCCACGAACGTGCCAAGCGATGATGTCAGCCAGGACGTTGTAAAGTTCCTCGCGAACGAAGGCGCTATCGTTGGTGGCGGCGAGATAGGCGCGGATGGATTCGAAGAACCAGAGGGTGGCGTCGACGGTGTTGTATTCCGGAGTTTCGCCAGAGTCGGGGAAACGATTGGGCAACATACCCTGGCTGACGGAACGGGCAAAGGCGCGCAGAATGCCGCGGGCGACGGCGAAACGCTGCGAGGGGAGCGTGAGGCCGGGCAGGGAGATCATGGTGTCGCGGCCCCAATCGCTGAACCAGGGGTAGCCAGCGATGACGGTGTTGTCGGATTGGCGGGCGACGATGAATTGGTCGGCGGCTCGGATGAGGGTTTTGGTGACTTCGTCGGGGGCGGGCGACTGGGCGGTAATGGATTCGCGGCGGCGGATTTCGGCGGCACGCATTTCGGTGACGCGGGATGCGTCGTTGCGTTCCGTCGATGCAACGAAGGTGGCGGGGGCGGTGGTGAGGTCGAAATGCAGGCTGCACGGGCTGAAGAGGTCTTCGGTGAAGTCGAGGCCGCGCTCGCGCTCGGCCCGGTATTGGAAATTGAGGAACCATTCGCCGTCGGTGGCGACGGTGGCGGCGTTGTGGGCGAGGTAGAGCACGGGCAGTCCGTAGTAGGGGGAGACGACGGCGATGTTGGGCTCGAGCGTAACGGCCTGGTTGATTTTCGGGTTTTCGCGGGTGAGGGAGTGGAAGTCGCGGAAGGCGATGAGCGGGCGGAGGTTGAGCTGGATGGATTTTCCGCTGGGGTTGGTGACTTCGTAGCAGACCGCGGTGGTGTTCTCACCGTAGATCATGAAGATGGTCTTGACGATGTGGACGCCGCCGGCTTGGAAAATGAAGGTTGGGAAGGGATCGAGGCGGAATTCGCGGAGGAGGTCGAAGCCGCGGGGATGGATGGTGCCGGGATACTCGTTGGCGGAGAGGTCGAAAGGTTGGCCGTCGATGGTGAGGATTTCTTCGAGCTTCGAGAGCAAGACCTGACGTCCGACGGGAGGCGCGGTGGCGGCCACGAGCAGGCCGTGGTAGCGGCGAGTGTTGACGCCGAGGACGGTGGAGGAAGCGAATCCGCCCAGGCCGTTGGTCTCCAGCCATTCGCGGTGCAGGGCTGTGTCGAGATCGGCAAAATCGGGTTGGAGGAAGCGAATCATAGGCGAGGGCTAGCGCTTCGAAGCCATCGCCGGGCGACGTGGCGCGGGACAGCAATCCAATGGGCAGACGTCGTGGCTGGCACCCATGGGACCGAGGGCGGGACGCTCGAGGTTGGTGGCGCCAGCATCCGCGGCGATACGCTCCTGGATCAGCTCACGAATCATGGCCACGAACCGCGGATGGGTTCCGGCACAAGGCACGCGAACCATTCGCAAGCCCAGGTCCGCACAAAGATCGCGCGCTTCCGTGTCCAGGTCGTAGAGCACTTCCATGTGGTCGGAAACGAACCCAATGGGAACGATTACGACGGCATCGTTGCCTCCGCCCGCTTTGTACTGGCGCAGGTAATCAAGGATGTCGGGTTCGAGCCAAGGCTGCGTCGGAGGGCCGCTGCGGCTCTGGTAAACGAGGCGGAAATCCGTGCGGCCGCCGCGCTCGCCGGCCAGTCGCTCTGCG
Source organism: Acidobacteriaceae bacterium (assembly GCA_043782485.1). Classification (GTDB taxonomy): domain Bacteria; phylum Acidobacteriota; class Terriglobia; order Terriglobales; family Acidobacteriaceae; genus JANXUC01. The sequence continues at coordinate 9,727 of JAYWAL010000128.1, forward strand.
ACCAGGCGGCTGGATTCCTCCAGTTGTGGCTGGTATTTGCTGCTCTGCGCCATGGAGAGCGGAATGCTATGCGCGGTAAAAATCAACTGCGCGCCGTTTCGTTCTGTTTCTGAGAGCTGCCGCAGGCCGTTGGTTGCATTGTCGGATACGGCCTCCACAAACCCCGGATGGTTGAAAAATACACGCAACTTATCGACTGTCGGCGCGCCTTCCCCGATGGCCTCGCGGGCGACCATGATATTTTCGCGGTATTGGCGGCACCCTGAATAGGAACTAAAGGCGGATGTCATAAACGCCAGCGCCCGCTTCACGCCGTCTTTCTTCATCTGGCCCAAGGTGTCGGCCAGCATGGGGTGCCAATTCCGGTTGCCCCAGTACACAGGCAGGTCGATCTGATGTTGCGCCAGCTCCGTCTTGAGCGCGGCGATCAGGTTACGATTCTGCTCGTTAATCGGACTTTTGCCGTTGAAGTGGTAGTAGTGCTCGGCGACGGCCAGCATGCGTTGGCGAGGCACGTCTTTGCCGCGCAAGACATTCTCCAGAAAAGGGATGACGTCGTCTTCCTTCTCCGGACCACCAAAAGAAACCACTAGAATTGCGTCGTAAGACATGAGGAATCCGCCGAAAAATTTGAGCAACTTGCCATTACCAGAGTAACAGCTTCCACCGGGCGGGGAGGCCCCTGCTCGAGCGGTCTGCCGCGCCAGGTACGGCCAACCGTAAGTTCTCCCTTACACCAAAGCACGCTAAGATTTTCATGAGTGCCGCGAGGCCGATCGCGCTTCTTGGAACTGAATTGCGTCGTCTTGGGGCCTGTGTTCTAAGGCTCGTGTTCTGGGGCTTGTGTTCTGGAGCTATTTTCCACCATGGCAAAACCGACTCCTGATGATCCGAGCGTGAGCCCAGGGGGAGAAGCATCCGCGGCTGCCCGAGCGCGGGAACCAGACGCGCCCGAGCCCAGCAAAGAACTCTTGCATGCGAATCGCCGCCGCAGTGATCGCGTCGTGGTAGCCATCGCCATCGACTTTACGGGCACCAATGCGAAAGGGGTGCAGTTCACTGAGTCCTGCGTCACGGAAATGGTCAGTCTGCATGGGGCCAGCATCGCCGTATCTCAGCGAACGTCGCAGGAGCATCCGATCAGATTGCGACGTCGGGCGCTGGATTTGGAAGTGCGAGCCCGGGTTTTAGGGCAACTGGGCCTGCGCCCGGGCTGCCACGTCTACGGCATTGCATTCACGGAGGAAGCGCCAGACTTTTGGGGCATTCATTTTCCGCAAATGGATGAGAACGACGAAACCCTGGCCCGCACGCTCCTGATGTGCTCGGGGTGCGGCAAGCAACTCATTTTTACGCTGAACGAAATTGAATTTCGCGTGTTTGAAGCCAACCAGCGACTCTCCTACGGCTGCGAAACATGCGGCCGCAATGTGGTTTGGAAGCCAGTGAGCCACGACGCCACGGGGAATCCAGGTGCGGCTGCAAACCACCGCAGGCATGCACGCACCAGGATGAAAACCACAGCCTGCATTCAGGAGTCAGGGCGCGAGGATGATGTGGTGGAAGTCCTGGATATTTCGCGAGGCGGTGTCAGTTTCCGCAGCTCCCAGCACTATACGGTGAACAGCTGGATCCGCTTCGCCGTTCCTTATACGCAGGGCGCGGCCAATATCTTCGTTTCCGGTCGCATTGCGTGGCAAAAGGACTTGGACAACGGCGGGTTCGAATATGGTGCGCAATACGTTAAGAGCTAGCACCTTTCCAAATCAAAACGTTTTGTCATTCCGAAGCGCAGCGAGGAATCCCTGCTCCCCCGACCCGTACCCACACTGGCCAGCTTTTTCGCTGCGCGGCGTCCTGGCAAGAAAGCTAGAGAGTGGCAGGCCACTCTCGGCACCCCGGGGGATTCTTCGCTTCCCTCAGAATGGCAACTTCTCAATAGTGGAATCTCCGAGGAGGCTCTGACTCATTCCAAATCTAAATGCCATGTCATTCCGAAGCGCAGCGAGGAATCTCTATGCTCTCGACTCATTCCTACGGTCGCCAGCTTTCTCGCTGCGCAGCGTGCTGGCAAGAAAGCTGGAGACTGGCAGGCCACTCTCGGCACCCCGGGGATTCCTCGCTTCGCCTCGGAATGACAATTCAAGAGAGGATCATCGTTCAAAGTCCCCTCGCAAAGTCGCCTGGCAGAATTCTCCCGCCAAGTTCTCTGGGCAAACACCCAACTCGACATTTCGCTACCCCGCAAGCTAAGGTTCTCCTATGCGCAAAATCTTTTTGTATTCCGTTTTGGCCATGCTGACCCCGCTTGCCTCTGCTGTCCAGCTCGGCGACCTGCTCAAACACGCGGAAGAAGCGGTGCAGAATTCTGACGCGTCTCACCTCAGTGATAGCAAAATCAGCGCGGGGCTGAAACAAGCTTTGCAAGTCAGCACCGGCAATGCCGTGGCCTACACCGGCAAGCCCAACGGCTTCCTGAAAAACGAAGCCATCAAGATCGCCCTGCCCGGCCAGCTCAAGACCGTGAGCAAAGGCATGAGGATGATGGGCATGGGTGCCAAGGTGGATGAACTCGAAGTCGGCATGAACCGCGCTGCCGAAAAGGCAACGCCCAAAGCCAAAGCTATTTTTCTTTCGGCACTGGAACGCATGAGCTTCGATGACGCGCGCAAGATTCTCAGTGGAGGCGACACGGCGGCCACGGAATACTTCAAGGGCGCTAGTTCTGCGGAGCTGACCACTGCGTTCTCGCCCATCGTCCACGAGTCCATGGTGAACGTGGGCGTGGTGAAACAGTATGACAGCGTGATCCAGAGTGCCCCCGGAGGGTCGTTGTTGGCGGGTAAGATGGATCTGGATAAATACGTCGTTGGCAAAACGCTCGACGGGCTGTTTTATATGCTGGGCCAGGAAGAGCGCAAGATTCGCAAGAACCCGGCGGCGCAAACAACCAGCTTGCTGAAGGAAGTGTTCGGACACCGATAAGTTCAGGCGCTATTTCTCGACTGCGATGGCGTTGGTGTCAGCGCCAGCCAGGGTCCAGACCTGCTGCACAATCCGCCATTTTCCGTCGGCTTGTCGCTTCAACACCATGAGGTAGCTGCCATGTAACTCTTTGGCGGGTCCACCCGCCACCGGAGTCAGCGTTTCACGATAGTCGCCGCTGTCGTAGGCGAGCTTGCCGTCACTCTCGGCGTTGATATTGCGGAACAGCAGGTCGCTCGTCACGGCGCTCATGACGCTCTTCATCAAATCGCGAATGGCCACCTGGCCGGTCACCCTGCTTCCGTCGGGCGCCAGGAATACGGCATCCGGGGCGTACAGGTTCAGAATTTCTGCGAGATGCTTGGCGTGCAGGTCTCGTGCCCATTCACTCCGCAGTTCGCTCAGCTCCAGGGCAACAGAATGGGGAACAGGCTGAGCCGGTAAAATCTTCACGGCCAGCCATGAAAACGCGGCCACCGCGAACCAGGTGAATGCGGCAATCCTCAACCAGCGTGGCCTCATGTTTGAGCCTCACAAACTCCGGTTATTGTTCCACTTCCGCATCCGCCAAGCTCAGCGCTTCGTCAAACGCCGCCACGCCGTGATCAATATCTTCCCTGGTGATAATCAGCGGCGGGGCGAAGACGAAGTGGCTCATCCAAGATTGCAAGAACACGCCATTGCCCATCATCCGCGCTGCGACCTTATCCACCAGCAGCGGGCGGCCCGCGACCTTATCGGCACCCACGTTAAAGGGGGCTTTGGTTGTTTGGTTTTTCACCAGCTCCACTGCCCAGAACAAACCGATGCCGCGCACTTCACCAATACAAGGATGCGTGGCCTGCAAGGCATGAAGCTTCTTGCCCAGGTATTCGCCCATTTCATTGGCGCGGTCATTGAGATTCAACCGCTTCATTTCATTGATGGAAGCGACGGCCGGAGCCAGAGTCAGGGGATGCGCCTCATAGGTGTGCCCGTGCGAGAAAAAATGCTCGTCAAAATACGAAGCGATCTTCTCCGTGGTGGCGCACAAGCCCAGCGGAATCGCGGCGTTGGTGATGCCCTTCGCGGTGGTGAGAATATCCGGCGCAACGCCCCAGTGGTCCACTGCAAACCACTTTCCCGTGCGGCACCATCCACTCATGACTTCATCAGCAATCAGCAGCACGCCGTGGTCATCGCAAATCTTGCGCAGGCGCGGCATGTATTCCATCGGCGGAATGAGCACGCCATTCGTACCCACCACCGGTTCCACAATCACGGCAGCCACGTCGCTTTCGTTCACGATCATGTGCTCGATGTATTCCACGCAAGCGATACCGCAACCAGGATAGCTGTGGCCAATCGGGCACTTATAGCAATTCACTTCCGGCGCAAATATGACACCCGGAATTTTTCCCGCTGGCTCCATGGCCCAGCGTCGCGGGTCGCCCGTCGCCGCAATCGATCCCATGGTGGACCCATGGTAGGAGCGGTAGCGGGAGATGATCTTGGTCTTGCCCGTGACCATGCGGGCAATCTTGAATGCGGCTTCATTGGCCTCGGTGCCGGAAGTGGTAAAGAAAAACTTGTTTAGGCCCTTGGGCAAGACCTCAATCAGAAGCTTGGCCAGTTCCGCGCGGATATCCGTGGCAAATCCCGGCCCAACAAACGCCAGTTTCCCAGCTTGCTCCTGGATCGCCTGAATGACCGCTTGATTCTTGTGCCCGAGGGTGACGCACATCAGCTGCGAGGAAAAATCCAGATAGCGCTTCCCCGCCCCATCCACAAAATGGCAGCCCTCGGCGTCGACCACGTGCAGCGGACTCCAGCCCTTCTGCTTGCGCCACGTACCGTAGGTGTAGCGAGTGGTGAGTTCTTTGACTTCGGCGGAAGATAGCTTTTCAGGGGTGGAGACCGTGGTCGACATGCCAAGTATCTTATCGCGAAAGTTGCTCAGCGAGCATGCAGGCAGAAAGGGGAAGCAGAGAAGCACCCGTCCGGCCAGGGAGGAAATTAGTGTGCCTTCTGAGCCATGGCTGCCTCGGTCAGCTCTTTGACTGGTGGAAACGAACTAGGCTGGCTAATGGTGAACTCAGGAGGTTGAACTCCCGACCGAATGGCATGAACCATGATCTCCAGCGCCACGCCCATGGGTGGAGGCGTTACCACCGTGGCTCGCAATAAGCCGCGCCGCACCCACTCCCGGCCTGCCTTCGGCACGCCGTCACAACCCAGGAACGGCAGTTTGAGCCATTCCCGCCGGGCGTTCAGGTCCGCCACTTCCTCAAACGCCCGCCGGGCCCCAATCGCCATGGCGTCATTATGCGCGGCAAGGGCCCGAATATCCATTTGCCGCGCCGTGCTCAGCGAAAGCCAGGATTTGGCGGCATGATAGCCGCTTTGCTCGGTCCAATCACCTTTCAGAACCTTGACTGCAATTCCGCGCCCCACCACCGAGAGCATTCCCGCCGAGCGCGCCCGCGCCACACCGCCCGAGCTCGGCCCCTCGATATATAAAATGCCTCCCTCTGACACCAGCGCGGCAAGCTGCGCGCCTTGTATCCTTCCTACTTCCGCATGGTCGGTTGCCACGCTAAACACGGTGGTACTCCTGCCCCGGCGCAGGCGGGCCACGTAGTCCACGTCGCGGTTGATAACGCCCCAGGCGATTCCGGCCGAGACCGCTGCCGATGCCGCTTGCACCATGCCCGTCCCCACCGGTTCCACCAAAATGCCGTCCGGGCGAGCTTCCGGCTTCTGAATCGCCGTAAAAAGCTGTTGGTTTTGCAGGACCGCGTCGTTCGCGGCATAAACAATCTTCACTTGAACCCCAAGCCGATGCGCAGTGGCTTGTGCCGTCGCGGCTTGCTCCATTTGGAAGTCGTTGTCTTCCGTAATCAGCGAAACGAGTAGGTTCAGCACCTGCATGGGACCCTCGGTGTCGCCGAGAACCTGATTAGAAAACGTTTACCTGACAATATTTTCTATCGTCTCCCGAGGCATTTCAAATTACCTTGGTAAGCGCCACGGGCAGGAAGCGCAGGCTTGGTGGCAGAAACCGAAACCTGCTATAACGGAAGTCGGTCGTTGCCACCCAAGCGAAACACTGACCCTGTAGCTCAATTGGATAGAGCCCCGGTTTCCTAAACCGGCAATCCCGGTTCGATTCCGGGCGGGGTCACCAGCTTTTTCAAGCGGGGGGTTGGGCGCGTGGGCAACCCTGGTTGGCTTAGGCCAAGCGACCCCGGCGCAGGTAATTTTGCAGGAAGTAGAGCGCAAATCCGATGCCCAGGGCGATGAAAAAATGCCCCGCATTCAGCGTCACGGTAAAAATGGCCATCCCAGCGGCAAAAATCCAGAAAAACATTTCCCCGACCACGCCGTCCCGCCAGTTGGGGCGCGCGCCGCTGCCCGGAACACGCGCGCGAATCGCTGGCAACAGTTGCGGCACGGCGGCAAAATATCGCCGATAGCTCTCCCCTTGCGAGGCCAGAAGGCCGGCTTCTTCGCGACGGATTAAGCGCAGCATGAACACGGTCAAGCCCACCACCAGGATGGGGAATCCCGTGGCACTGGCCAGAAAGCCAATCCCCACCGCCTGTAAAAGATTGCCCAGATACAGAGGATTGCGCAGGTGGCGATAGGGGCCGTCCGCCACCAGCTTCTCCGAATGCAACGCGGCGTCATGCACCACCGCGCTTTGCAGATAGGACGTGGCCCATGACCGCACCAGCGCGGCCAAAACCAGCAGCAGCGTTCCGAATATAAAAATCACCCGCACCGCGTTGGCAAAGGCTGCGGCGTCTTCATTCACCACCGCACCCGGATGTCCCCAGCGCAAGATGATGCGTGCCAGGGTCACCGCAAAGTTCGTCTTGTCAAAAGTGCCGCACAAAAAAGCCACGCCAAAAATTCCGGCAATGAACCAAAAACGGTTGCGAAATTCAAAGTCCGACGCCTGAAAGCTCATGATGCCCGCAGTTCCGCGACGATCTCGATTGCGGCTTTCCGCGCTTCCTCGCCCTTCGATACGTCGAACGAAATCGCTCCCACTCGGGCGTGGCCGCCGCCACCATAGCGCTCGCAAATCTTCGCCAGATTCACCAGGTCTTCGCGTTTCGTCCACGGATTCGATCCCACCGAAACTTTGTTCCGAAAACTGCTCTTACTCAATCCCACGCTGTAGGTGCACTCGGGATGCAGATAGTAGGGAATAAATTTGTTGTAACCCTCCAGTGCCTGATCGGTAACGTCGAAAAACACAGCCCCGTCTTTGCTTTCCGCGCGCTGCCGCAGAATTTCAATCGACTTCTGGTGCCGCTCCAGCAGGGCGGGCAACCGTGGAGCCACCAACGGATCCAGCAAAATATCCGCTAAAGGCCGCTCCGCCAGCATGGGAATCAGCCGGGAGCCGAAATCCGCCTCCTGCGCCGATTCAATCACCATCGTCAATTTCATGGCTGGTTCGGCCATCTCCACGGCGGTTTTCGCGTTCTCATACAGAGCGCCGTCAATGATCTCCGCCCAGTGAATCACCTCCGCCATCGACTCCGGCTTGAATCCAAACCGCTCCTGGGCAATCATCGCCAAAAAGCGGGTACAGGACTTGAAGCCGGGATCGTAAAACTTCCGATTGCTGGAGTCGCGCTCGAAATGCTCGGCATCCTCGGGCGTTAAGAACGCGCTCTCATGGTGGTCAAACCACCAGGTAATTTTCCGCGAAGAGGAATATTTGAAGTCGACAATGGCATTCTCGTCGCCAGTAAAGTCGGCTTCGTTGAATAGCGCCCCGGCCCGGTGCAGCAGGCCCATGTATTCAAACTTCACGTCGTCGCGGATGCGTTCGCTGTAAAAGCGCGTGAAGAGGGCGGCGGAGCAGGCTCCGTCAAAACACTTGTCATGATAAAAAACGCGAACGTTCACTCGGAGTCCTTAATCCTCAATCTTCTTTCCCGTTCCGCTCCAAGTCCCCTAAAAGGCTTGGCACCATCGAAAAGAGGAAAGTAGATAGGAATGACACTCCGGGGCAGGCTTTGTCAAGCTCTGATCGGGCCACCGCCTCGTGATTGTCCCAGCCTGCAAATGAAATGGCCATCCGAGATGGATGGCCTTTCACTCAGCGAACCGCCGAAGCGTCATTTCTATCAACCTCACCAGCGGCACCGCCGGAAGCTCACAGCCGCAATCAGGGTGGTATCAGGGCACCGCTTTAGCGGTGCCCGATTGCTCTTTATGAACTCGCCTTCAGGCGCTGGATTTTGAGCCCTGAGATGTACCAGCCCCTTCAGCAAACCCTATCCAGCGTTCGCTTGTTGCTCGGCCAAATCGCCAATCACTGGCAGCTTGAATTTTTGACCCTGATAGGCCTTGAGCACCAGAATGATCCACAAACCGATCTCGCCCACCCAAAGTAGTAGGCCCACAATGGCCCCTAAGATGGGGATGAACATGAGCACAATGCCCAGCACAAAGCACGCCAACACAAAGAACAGGCACTGAAAAGCATGGAAGCGGATGAACTTATTCTTGTTATAAGGTTCCATGACCAGAAAGATGATCGCGGGAATAATGGTGACGTAGGCCAGAGCGCCAGCCACGTTGTCCGTGAGACCGCTCGAAGAAGCCGCCACGGGAGCTGAAACCGAACCGCCCGCGCCCGCCTGTCCACAATTCGGGCACGACGCCGCGCCCGCCGCTACTTCCTTGCCACAACCAGTGCAAAATGCCATCGTACCCTCCAAGTGAATCACCGTCAGCCCGCTCGGAATGCAACTCGGTACCCGAGCTTCAAACGAGCCAGAGCGGGAAAGTTACCAGAAGACCGCGTACCAAAGCAATGACGAAGCGCAAGGAAGACTGGCAATGCAGCGGAATTCTTCTCCGGCGGTCGACGCCAAGCCAGAAAAAAGCCGCCGACGGTTGGGTCGGCGGCTCCAGGAAATCTTGCTGGCTTACTTGGCGCTTCGCCTCACAGCCCGTCGAAAAGGCGGAATCAGCCCCTTCTCCGGCTTCTCGCGCGGAATCACATCCGACATCGTGTGCAACGCCCGATCCCCAGCGGAAGAAAGCTGTGGTCCCACCATCGCCGCCGTCAGGCCCTGCGCCGTTTTCATGCTTTCGTGGAACTTCGTTCCGGTCTTCGCCGCCGCCACCGCAAATACTCCGTGCGGCACACCGTTGGTAAACGCGGTCGCCAAGTAGTCGCCCACCATCAACCCGTTTTGCGAATTCGGCAGCCACGCCAACTGCATCGGCCCCGCCAGCTTCACCGGAGCATTCCAGGTGGACCCGCCATTGGCGGAGGAAATGAAGCCCACAAACAACCGGCAACTCGCCAAACTGCAAGCACTGCTCGCGTAATAGTAGAAATGGACGCCGATGTGGGCGGTTGCGCCGGAGGTGGCAGGATCAATACCGATCCCGGGGATGAAGTGGTCCACGGGACTATTCACCGGATCGACGGGAATGCGCTTGACCGCTCCCCAGTGAATGCCATCGGCCGACTTGCTGTAGACCAGGTCGTTGGCCGAGCAACTTGCGCGGAAACGGCAATCGCCCCAAGCCACATACACGTTGCCCGCATGGTCAATGGCGGCCGAAGGCAGCGGTCCACTCCGCAATCCGGCCGCTTCCGAGTGGCTCTGGATGGTGGCAAAGTCGACGGGCCGCGTCCAGGTCAGGCCACCGTTCACGGAACGAAACACTCCCATGTTGCCAGTCTCAATGGGCACAATCACGGTACCCTTGGGCTGCACCAGCGGCTGCCCACCAATACCAAATGAACCCAGTGAAATCGCGGCGCCCCAGGTCAGGCCTCCGTCGCTCGATGTGCTCATCAGAATGTTGTCGCCATTCGACGGGTCATCCCACTCCATGTAGCAGTGGCCTTCAAACGAGCTGGTGGTGGAGTTATCGCACGCAATCCAGTTTTTGTCGGAACTCTGCGAAGCCACATCCACGCTCACCGGACGCAGCCAGGTGCGGCCGCCATCCGTAGACCGGCTGACCACGACCGCCGGCGTTTGCAACGTGTTCGATATCGGCAACGAGGCAATCATCCATACGTTGTGCTTCAGGTCATAGGCCACAGCCGGATCGCTGATGGCGTCGTAGGGGCCGCTTCCCTCTCCCTTGGTCAGTCCGGGAAGGAACCCATGAACCCAGGTCTTTCCCGCATCCAGAGATGTCGCCCAACCAATATCCGTGGAACCTCCGGGAACGATGCGGCCCGTCTGAAAGGCAGCGACCAGCGTGGAGCCGTGCGCAAACACATGCGGCTCCACTTCCGTGGCGTGTTGACCGGGGCCAACGGTAAAGGAATCTGTGCTGACCGACGTAAGAGTAACCTGCGCCGTCGCCACCCGCGCCAGAAGGAATACCGCACCCATCGCCAAAAACATCTTCAGATTTGCAAAAATAGAACTCACGTAGTCACGCTCCTGGGAAAATATCCAGCTCAAAAAGTATCTCAGCGACACTCGTTACTTCGGAATCGCATTCCACAACCAAAACACTTACCGCACGCGCCCATTCTTCCGATGACAGTCCACGCACAAGCCGTAAATCTGGAAAGTATGCCGCGTGGTGCGGTAGTTGAACTTACCACCAATCTCCTGCTCCAGGCGGTCAATTTCCGGCGAAAAAAACTCGACAGAACTCCCGCATCCGGTACAAACCATGTGGTGATGGCTGCGCCGGTTGTACTGGTGCTCAAAACGCGCCTTGCCGTCATGAAACTCAACTTCACTGGCCAGGCCACATTCCGCCAGCAGCTTGAGCGTGCGGTAGACGGTGGTCATGCCAATCCGCGAGTCTTTCTTCTTCACCAGCCGGTGCAATTCTTCGGTGGAAAGATGCTCGCGCGTGGCCAAAAACGACTGCAAAATTGTGTTCCGCTGCCCCGTCTGCTTCAGCCCCACGCGCTTCAAATGCTGACGCAAAATTTCCTGCGCCTCGCGCAACATCTCAGGCGAAATCACGGAATGGTCGTCAATGCGTTTGTGCAGCATGGGGAGGGCTTTGGGAAGAGACTACATCTCTCGTGGTAACTTTTGGATCATACAAGTGGCAAGGCCGTGAGCCAAATTTCGGTCAGTCTGGCAGCGAGATAACTATTCGAATCGGGAAGCGAAATCACGAGCCGATACGATCCGAGTAACCCCATGCCGTCCTAAAACCAGGAGTCCGTCCTTGTCCCCAGTTACCAAGAAGTCAGCCTGTCCTCCTTCCGACAGAGCAAGCAGAAAATCGTCGGTCGGATCAGGCGATCTCTCCACTCTCGGCAACGACGTGACGAGTTCACTAAGGCTCTTCAGTTCGTTGATCAATCGTCCGGCATCGTGGGGACGGATCCGAACCGCCAAAGACGGCTTGCAGCAGAGTCGCCCGCAATTCCTCGAGTTGTTCGGCGCTCGTGAGAAGGACGAAGCGGCCATCGCACCAAGCGCGATAAACCGCGGCGGGGGGGCCTACAGAAATCAGCAGCGCGGATACGAGAACGTTGGTATCCAGCACGACACGCATTAGGCTCGACTAACCTTCCTCTTATCGCTGGTCTTTGCGTTCGTTCCCTGCGACCGATACCTCTCGGCGCGCACATCCCGAACAGCGCTGTCGATGAGCGCCTGCAATTCGCCTGGCTCCTGCGCGGCATTGTTCGATTTGATCGCACGCACACTGCAATGAAATAAATGCGCACGCACGGCTTGCTCGATAAATTTCGAAAGGTCGCCCTTCTTCATTCCTTGCGAGCCCAGAAATGTGCGCAACGTCAGGTCGGTGTCTTTGGAGACCTTAATGTTCCAGCGAATTGCTTCATCCATAGTTCACCATACACATATGCAGATAAACACCTAACACTGATAGTATCTCAGTCGTCGCCCGCGTCGTCAACTCGGACTCTCCGCTCCGATTTCCTCACGCCGTATAAAATCGAAGGCTGATGTTTATTCCCCAAAGTTTTCGCTTCCGCCGCTGGGCCGAGCGGCTCTTATTCGTACTGATTTTTGTAATTACCGCCGCTTCCCTGTGGCTCTACGGCATCGCCCACTCCGCCCTGCCCAAACTCGACGGCACTCTCCGCGCCTTGGGCCTCGCGCAAAAAGTGACGGTCACGCGCGATGCGCAAGGCGTTCCCACCCTCGATGCCGCGTCGCTTCCTGATCTGTTTTACGCGCAAGGCTATGTCACCGCTCAGGACCGCCTCTGGCAGATGGACATGATGCGGCGCTTTGCTCTCGGCCACTTGGCAGAAATAATCGGCCTAGATGGCTTGCCTCACGACAAGCAGCAAAGGATTCTCGGCATCCCGCAGGTGGCCCGCCGCGCCGCTGAGGCTCTGTCTGCCGAGGACCGCACCTACTTCGAGGCCTACGCCCGCGGCGTCAATGCCTGCATGGAACACAGCCGAGCGCACCTGCCCGTGGAGTTCCGCCTGATGCACTACTCCCCCGCCCCATGGACGGTGGAAGACTCGTTCGCCGTGGGTGCGGAACTGGCCCAGGAACTCAACCACGGCCGTTATCGGCAGGCGCTGCTGCGTGAGCAATTCCAAGCCGCCCTGGGAACTACGCTGACTGCCGACCTGTTCGTCAACAGCTCGCGCCACGACCACCCGCCGGAGCTGGAGATGCAGAGCATCCCTGCCGACGTGCGCCCGACCGTCAATCCCGGTGGCGATCCCGGTGATGAAGACGACGAAATGGACGGCGATCCAGAGCCTGTAGCCCGCAATTTAGGCCCTGTCGTCTCTGCCCAAGCCAACTTGGGACCTGTCATCCTGAGCGGAGCGAAGGATCCCCATACCGCTGCAGACACCACGAATCCAGACAGCTTTGTCGCCGGGATGTCCCCCAGCGACAACCCCGACCAAGATCTAGCGCCCGGCTCCAACAACTGGGTCGTTTCCGGCGACCACACGGTCTCCGGTAAACCCCTACTTTCCAACGACATGCACCTAACCCACCAGATGCCCAACCTTTGGTACGAGGCACACCTGCACAGCGGGGACTTTGACGTTGTCGGCGTGACCCTTCCGGGGATGCCGTTCGTCATCGTCGGCCACAACCGGCGCATTGCCTGGGGCTTCACCAACGTCGAACCAACCGTCCAAGACCTTTATATTGAGACAGTTAGCGCCAACGGCCAATACCAAACACCGCAAGGCTGGCAAGCGCTGGAACACCGCCGCGAAATCATTCACGTCCACGGCGCAGCCGATGTGACGGTCGATGTCGCCATCACGCGCCACGGTCCCATCATCACCGACCTGATTCCGGGCGAGACACGGAAACTAGCACTACGCTGGACGCTTTACGACTCGTTCACCGACCCCTTCCGCCAGCTCAACGCCGCGCAAAACTGGGCGGAATTCCGCAAGGCGGTGTCGCTGCTGCACTCGCCCGGGCAGAACATCATGTATGCCGACGTGGACGGCCACATCGGCTACCAGGCCACCGGGCAATACCCGATCCGCAAGGCAGGCGACGGAGGGCTTCCCGTTCCTGGGAACGACGATGCCCACGAGTGGACCGGTTGGGTGCCATTCGACAAGCTGCCTAGCGTGTTCGATCCGCCTAGCGGCGTTCTGGCTACCGCCAACGGGCGCATCACTCCGGACAAATACCCCTTTGCTATCAGCACAATGTGGGATGCTCCCTGGCGGACTGACCGCATTTACCGTGTCCTGACCTCCGGCAAGCGGCTGGCCGCGCCGGATATGCTGGCCCTCGAAACGGATGTCGAGTCGGCATTCGACCACGCCTGCGCGGAACGGTTCGTGCAGGCGCTGGATAAGGCTCCGAAGTTGTCCTCGAGGGCGCAGAAGGCCCGCGAGCTGCTGCGCGACTGGGATGGCCGGCTGAGCGCGGATTCAGCGGCGGCGACAGTGGAAATCCATACTCGCCAACAACTTACACGACTGTTGCTCGAACCTCAGTTGCAGGCCCACGCCGGAAACGCTGGCCAGCTGACCTGGAAGAGCTACCACTGGGGCATGTCGAGCATTTGGCTGGAAAACGTTTTAACCGAGCAGCCCAAGCGCTGGCTGCCGGCGGGTTCCAGCGACTTTGACGAGGTGGTAGTGGCGGCGGTCGAGGCCACGGTTGGTGAGCCGGAGGCCCCTTCCGACCTAGCCAATTGGACATGGGGCAAGGCATCTCCCCTGGAAATTAGGCATCTGGTGCTGGGGAAACTCCCGCTGATTGGCCGGTGGACGGCTCCGGGCCTGCACGAGCAGTCCGGCGGCAGTTTTACGGTCAAGCAGGTGGGGCGGTCGTTTGGCCCGTCGGAGCGATATACGGCCGATTTGGGGAACCTGGACCGGACGACGCTGAACACAGTCACAGGACAGTCGGGAGACGTCCTCAGCGCCTATTATAGCGATCAATGGGACGCGTGGTACCTCGGACGTACCTTCGTGCTTCCCTTCGCGCCACAGGCCATCCAGGGCTCAGCAAAGCACATCCTAGAGCTGGTTCCGGAGCGGTAAATGTGCCTCGTGTTGGGACGGTTGGCGGCTCGGCGATGGTGGGATCAACCGTGACTTGCTGAGTTCGACGTTAACTTGTTGATAATAAATGAGATATAACACGGAAACCTACTCGAATTCGAGGGTGCAGTTTCGAGCGCGGTCCCGGCAGCCCGTGGCAAAACTCCCAGATCAAAATCCAGCGCCTGAAGGCGAGTTCAAAACGAGGCAGTTACGGCACCGCTGAAGCGGTGCCCTGATACGAATCTTAAGATGGCCGCTGACGCGGCACCTTGATCGGCATGTCGCTGCCGCCACGGGCATTTAGGCGGGAAGTTGAGCCAGGGCGGCCCGGAGGGTATCGATGGCAAGGTGGCTGGCGTGGGTGGATTCTGGGGGCAGTCCGCCGAGCACATCCAGGAGGGCTTGCCGACTCATTTGGCGGGCTTCTGGGAGGGTCTTGTGGAGGAGCAGGCCCGTCAAGGCCGAGGCGCAAGCTACGGCGGGCACGCAACCTTGGGCCAGGAAGCGGATTTCCGCAATGCGGTCGTTTTCAATCCGCAGGGTCAGGCGGAGGACATCGCCACAGGCCGGGTTCTCCAGCTGCGCAGAGGCATCGGGGTTGGCGACCTCTCCGGTGTTGCGGGGGTTTTGGAAGTGATCGAGGATGGCAGCGGAATACATTCTGGTGAGGGCTGGCGGACTCACCACTATAATCGCTAGCCGAAACCCCGCCCATGCCGAATGACCTCTACCCCAGTCGGATTGTGAGTTTACAGCCTAGCGCGACCGTGACTCTGGCCGCGTTGGGCTGCCTGGAGCGCGTTGTGGCGTGCACGACGTATTGTCTGGACGTTGTGCCGGAGCTGCGGGGTTCGGAGCGGCGGATTGTGGCCGATTCGTGGACTGCCAACGGGGCTGAAATTCTGGCGGCGCGGCCGGATTTGGTGGTGGCTTCGGTTCCCTATCAACTGGAAGCGGTGGCGGATATTTTGAAGGCGGGGGTGCGTTTCTTGGGGCTGGCTCCGCATTCGTTGCAGGATATTTATACGGATATTCTGGCCATTGCTGGCGTTGTGGGACGGGCTGTGGAAGGCCACGGGGTGGTGGATGCCATGCAGAGGGAGATAGCCGGGGTGCGCGCTCGGGCTGGGGCCGCAGAACTTCGGCCGAGGGTCTTTTGCGAGGAATGGGGTAAGCCGTTGATTGCCTCGCAGGGATGGGTGGCGGAGCTGGTGGAGGCGGCTGGCGGTGAGTTTATGGGCGCGCCGGGGAAGCAGATCAGTTCGGAGGAGGTTCGCGAGGCCGATCCGGACGTTTTGGTGGCGGCTTGGTGCGGGGCTGGAGACCGTGTTCCGCTGGAGAAAATCATCGCGCAGCGCGGTTGGGGCGGGATGCGGGCCGTGCGCAGTGGGCGGGTGTATTGCGTTCCGGACGAGTATCTGAACACTCCAGCGCCGACTTTGCTGCAAGGGCTGCGGGCGTTGGCGGCGGCCTTGCATCCTGAGCTGTTTTCGGAAATGCTGGCTCCGCGCGGAATTGCGGCTGTTCCGAACCTTTGAGTCTATCTGGAGAATTGCGCTGTGGTTTAATGGAACGGCAGTGCAACAGGATGCGAGGCTGAGTGTTGGGTGAAACCAAATCCACGCGGGGAGTGCCGGGACGAATGCGACAGGTGGTAGCGGCATTGATTTTGCGCGACGGCAAGCTGCTGATCTGCCAGCGCACGCAGCATCAGCCCATGGCTTTGAAGTGGGAATTCCCGGGGGGGAAGATCGAGACCGGGGAGCAACCGCGAGATGCCCTACGGCGTGAATTGGAAGAAGAGATTGGGATTGACGCGCGCATTGGGGATGAGGTGGCACGGATTCAACATGTGTATCGGACGGGGAGCGCGGTGGAGTTGCGGTTCTTTTCTGTTCCGGAATACAAAGGCGAGATTGAAAACCGGATTTTCAAAGATATACAGTGGGTGGAGCGGGAGCGGCTGCCGGAGTTTGATTTTTTGGACGCGGATTTGCAGTTGGTGAAGGATTTGGCGGCTGGGAAGATTCTGTAGCTGCTAGCTGGCGGTGCCGGTGACCAGGCCTACTGCATAGATCAGCGTTAGGATTATGGAAATTCCGGCGGTGGCCCAGGCGATCACATTGAAGAGCCGCGTGTTGACGTATTCGCCCATGAGTTCTTTGTTGTTGATGAGCAGCAGCATGAAGACCAGTACGAACGGCAACACCATACCGTTGACGACCTGCGATCCCAGGATGATGCTGAGGATGGGGAGTTTAGGAATTAGAACCACTCCCGCGCCCAGGACGATCAACAGCGTGTAGAACCAATAGAACACTGGCGCTTCGCTGAACTTGTTGTCGAGGCCGGATTCGAAGCCGAGGCCTTCGCAGACGGTGTAGACCGTCGAGAGCGGCAAGATGGTCGCGGAAAATAGCGCGGCGTTGAACAGTCCCAGGGCGAAGAGAATGAACGCGTATTGGCCAACCAGCGGGCGCAGGGCTTCGGCGGCATCTTTGGCGGTGGCGATGTTGTGGAAGCCGTGGGCGAACAGAGTCGCGGCGCAGGCCACGATGATGAACCAGGCCACGACATCGGTAAAAATGCAGCCGACGATTACGTCCAGGCGGGAAGCCTTGTATTGGCGCTTGGTGACGCCCTTCTCCACGATGGAAGCCTGCAAGTAGAACTGCATCCACGGGGCAATGGTGGTGCCCACCAATCCGATGACAGTGAAGATTGCGCCCTTTTCGCGGAAGGAAGCTAGAGTGGGCGGTTTGACCGTGGCAACCAGAGCGTGGGTCCAATCGGGATGCGCCAACGCGCCGGCGGCGATGTAGGTGATGTAGAAGAACGAGCCTGCCAGAAAAATCTTTTCCACGTTCTTCTGCGCGCCCTTGATGACCAGCAGCCAGACAATGAGCGCGCAAATGGGAACTGTTATGTATTTGGAAAGGCCGAACAGCTCCATGCTGCCGGCGATGCCCGCGAATTCCGTCACGATGTTGCCGAAATTGGTGATGACGAGGCCGGCCATTACGAAAACCGTGATGCGTAGGCCGTATTCTTCGCGGATGAGGTCGCTGAGGCCCTTGCCGGTGACGGCTCCCATGCGGGCAACCATCTCCTGCACCACGATCAGGGCGACCGTGATGGGAATCATGGTCCAGAGCAGGGAGTAGCCGAACTGCGCTCCTGTCTGGGAGTAGGTGAAGATGCCGCCGGGATCGTTATCGACGTTGGCAGTGATGAATCCCGGCCCGAGGACGGAGAAGAGCACCAGGATTTGGATTTTCCAGCGCCGGAGCCACCGCATGATCGCCGTCTTTGGACATGGGATTGAAAGACTTGAAGGGTCAGGATAAATGGGCTGGGGAGATTCGGCTATAGGGTTGGGGTTTATTTTTGGTTGTTATGTGGGTTGGTTCGAACTAGCGTGAAGTGTTTGGCGGGTGGTTGAGGGTGTTGACGGAGCAGGGGTCCTTCGACTACGCCAAGCCTTCACTTCGTGAAGGCTTGGCGCCGCTCAGGATGACAAAACTATTTAAATTTTAAAACTATCTAGAAGTGGATTTTCGAGATCGTGCTGCGGCGGTGGATTTTCTAGATCCTGCTGCGAAGGAAGCCGATTATGTCGTCGGCTGTGATCACGCCTACCAGCATTTTTTGATCGTCCACGACCGGAAGAGTTAGCAGGTTGTATTTGTCGAAGAGTTCAGCTACTTCGATTTCTTCCGTCTCTTGGTGGCAGGAGATGAGCGGTTCGCTGACCAGTGCGAGCAAGGGTTCTGCGGCTGGAGCCAGGACTAAGTTGGCCAGCGGGACCGCGCCTACCAGGGTGCCGTGAGAATCGGTGAGGTAAATGGTGCTGACGGCCGCGGGGCCGCCTTCGAAGGCGCGCAGGGTGGCGATGGCATCGGCTACCGTCGCGCCGAACTCGACTGAGAGGTAGTCGGTGGTCATGCGGCCAGCGGCGGTGTCTTCCTCGAATTCCATCAGGTCGCGCATTTCCTGACGGTCGTCGGGGTGCATTTCCTGCAAGATGCGCTCGGAGTGCTCGTCGGAGAGGTCGCCGAGGAGGTCGGCGGCGGCGTCCGGGTTCATCTCCTCCATGATGTCGGCGACGCGGTCGGAGTCGAGGGATTCGACGATGGCCCTTTGCAGCTTGGGTTCGACTTCTTCGAGGGTTTCGGCGGCGACTCCGTGGCCGAGGGTTTCGAAGACGGCTTCGCGGTCGTCGGGGGCTAGGTCTTCGACGATATCCGCGATATCGGCGGGGTGGAGCTCAGCCAAACGGTCGTTGGAAATCTTGAGTTTGACGCGGCGGGCCGGGTCGGACTCAATGAGATCGACGAATTCCCAGGGGATAGCTCGTGGCGGAATGCGGCGCAGTAAAGAGCGCAGGGCGGCGTGGGGTACCGCACCCTTGAGGAGGCGGCGGACCGCGCCCCGGACGCCGACATCCACCGAGGCGATTTTCAGGATGGGGTGGTGGTCAAGCATGTCGCGATAGAGCTCGACGTCATTGACGCGGACGACTTTGCGGCCATGGACGTCGATGACCTGTTGGTCGAGCAGGTCGCGCTCCAGCAGCAGCATGCCTTCGCTTCCGTCCAGCAGTTGCCAGTCGGCAAAGGCTTTGGAGGTTTTGACGCCGCCGTTAAAGGCGGAAATGGAGCCAAAGGGGACGAGTCGGTCACCGGATTTGGTTTTGACGATGACGGCGGAGACGCGGGAAAGGTCGTCCTGCGGGGAGATGGCGACTTCGCGCACACGTCCCCCAGCGTTGCCGTTCGCTTCGTAAACGGTCGCGCCAAGCAGTTCGGTGAGGGTTAAGCCGGTCATCTCAGTCATCTCGCCCCTGAAAATCAGCATACCGAAAGCGAGAAGGGGGAAGCTAGACAAACCGCAAGGAGTCTCAGACTTTTTGTGGTGCGTCGACATCTTGCGGCGAAATCTGACAAGTTTCGTTGACTTTTGGGCGCGTCAAAGGCAAACTTACGGTTTCGCCCTCGGGATGAGGGACTGGAAAGCTGAAACCCGATTCCTAGACATGACTGCGAAAAAGGTCTCCTACACGTTTGAGTCAACTTTGGAGACGATCAACCATGCCGAAGAACATGCCAGTCGCATCGCGACGGCGGCAGGTTTCAGCGAAGATGACACCATGAGCATTGCCATGGCCGTGCGGGAAGCGGCGGTCAACGCGGTTTTGCACGGCAACGCGTACGATCCAGGGAAAAAAGTTACACTGGCATTCGAGCAGGATGACAAGGATTTGACGATTGTGGTGCGCGACCAGGGCAAGGGCGTGGACGTGGAGTCGATTCCCGACCCGCTGGCTCCGGAGAACTTGATGAAGCAGTCGGGGCGAGGAATTTTTTTGATGCGTTCGTTAATGGACGAGGTGCAGATCAAGGCCTCGGAAACAGGCACTGAAGTGAAACTTGTTAAGCATTTCCACGGCCCAGCCGGGGATTCTCAGGAGGCTTCCTAGTGAGCATGAAAGTCAGCACGCGACAAGTAGACGGAGTAGTGGTGATGGACTTGAGTGGACGAATCACCTTGGGCGAAGGCAGCGTGGTGCTGCGCGATGCCGTGCGGGATTTGCTCTCCAAGGGCAATAAGAAGATCCTGGTGAACCTGGGCGACGTGAACTACATTGACAGCTCGGGAATTGGCGAGTTGGTGAGCGCCTTTACCACCGTCAAGAATCAGGGCGGCGAGTTGAAGCTGTTGAACCTGACGAAGAAGGTTCACGATCTGCTTCAGATTACGAAGCTGTACACCGTGTTCGATGTGAAGGATAACGAAGCGGCGGCGATTAAGTCGTTTAGCTAGAGTTGGGTGGGCCGTCCGCCCGGGCGGCCCCTGATTTCTTGTGTCCTCTTTCGTAGACTTGCCGCCGCCAGGTTTGGCCGTAGAATGGCGGGATGCGAATTCCCCGTCTGGACCGATCCCAAGTTGATTCCGCGACCGCGGAAGTTTTCGACACCTATCAAAAAGAACGCGGCAACGTGCCGAATATGTTTCGCACGGTGGCGCACCGTCCGGAGATTTTGCGGACGATGATTGCGCATTTCCGGGCGGTAATGTCGACGGGAACGGTGTCGGCCAAGCTGAAAGAGCTGGTGATTGTGCGGACTTCGCAGATCAACCGCTGCGAGTATTGACTATCGTCACATACCGCCTTGGCGAGGCGGCACGGGTGGAGCGACGAGCAGATTGAGCACTTGGCGGAGTTTGAGGGGCGGGAGGACTTTAGTGCGGCAGAGAAAGCGGCGCTGCGGCTGGCGGAGAAGATGACGAGCGATCCGCAGGGGTTTGACGATGCGCAGTGGACGGAGCTGCGGCGGCATTTTGATGAAGGGGAGATTATTGAGCTGGCGGCGGCGATTGGGTTGTTTAACTATTTCAACCGGTTCAATGATGTTTTGAAGATGGAACCTACGAAGTAATCCGGGCCCTGATCTCTTTTGGAGGCGGGTATGAGTGTTGGCGGAAAAGTGGTTTGGGCTTTGATTTTGCTGGGTTACGTGGCCGTTGCAGAAAAGCCGGCCGCGGAGAGTGCGGCGTGTTCTCCGTTTACCGAGGCGAAAAGACTGATTGGCACGCGGCAGTGCATTCGCGGAACTGTGGTCAAGGCGGCCCGGGCGGGGGAAGGCCGGACGTTTCTGGACTTCTGCGAAGACTACCGCGTGTGCCCGTTTGCCGTTGTGATTTTCGATGAGGACTTGCGGCACTTGGGGGCGCTGGATTCGCTGGTGGGGCGGACGATTGAGATTCGCGGGAAGGTGAAAGATTACGACGGACAGGCCGAGATTGTTCTGCAAAACGTGGGACAACTGGGCGGGGAAATTCGCAAATTGCCGCCTGTGCCCCGGGAGTTTGATGTGGAACAGCAGGGGAAATTCTCGGCGGGGACATTCCATGCGGCAAAGGCGCGGAAGGCTAGCCACAGGAAGGCTACGCTGCCGACTACGGTAGATATGGAACAGGACCCGAATGAATGAGGCTGAGTTTTAGACCAGGCCTTTTCGCAATTCGTCCAGAGGGTACTTGGTGCCGCGCCAGGTTACGCCGCCGTCGCGCAGCGTGACGAACATGGACCGCAACAGTGCGTAGTTGAAGAGCACACTGCTGACCGGGTGCAGCAGGACGTATAACGGCGAGATTTTGGTTCGCAGCGACATGCCTGCGTAAATCAGCGCGATGGAAAACAGAGCGACGGCATAGCCGGCGCGGCTCCAGCCATGCGCCAGCCAGACGCCTACGAAAGGCATCACGTTTAAATAAAGCAGCGCGAAGGCCGCACCCAGCGTTCTCCAGGATTGGAACGACATGACGGCGAAGAAGTTCTTGGTGAAATTGTTGATGACCCCGAACGCGCCGGAAGCCCAGTGAATGGAGAGCAGGCCATCGCCAAAGACATTGCGTTGGGCCAGACCCGCATTTTTGACGACTTTTCCCAGCTTCATGTCATCGAGCACTTCCATGCGCAGCGCCTTGTAGGTGCCAACTTTGTCGTAGCCGGCGCGGCGGATCATGTTGAAGGCTCCGACGCCCATATGGTCTTTGGATTTGGGATCGGCGACTTTCCAGGGGCGGTGGCCGAAGGCAAACAGAGTTTGGAAAAACGCGATCATCATGCGCTCGCCGGGAGATTTCATCACCAGGGTTGGAAAAACGACGAGATGGTCGGCACGTTCGGATTCGGCGTAGGCGACGGCACGGCGCAGCGTGTCGGGGTGGAAAAATACGTCGGCATCGGTGAAGAGGAGCCAGTCGCCGGTGGCTTGCTGGCCAGCGGTCCACATGGCGTGGGTCTTGCCCAGCCAGCGCTCGGGTAGTTCGGTAATGTGCAGAACTTTGAGTCGCGCAGAGGCTTCACTTGCAGCCACGTCATCCATGCGCGCGCCTGTTTGATCGGTGGAACGGTCGTCGATGGCCAGGACTTCGTAGTTTGGATAATCCATCGCCAGCATCCCGCGCAGAACGCCCGCGATTGTGCTTTCCTCATTCTTGGCGGGCACGATTACGCTGATCCGTGGACTGGTTTCGGGCCAGCGATCCCAGGCTGGCTGAGCAATGTCGGGGATTTTGGGCATCCCCAGGCCCGCTTCCACTACCCGCGAAAACCAGGCAACACCCAGCAGGCCGCCAGAAATCAAGTGAAACCAACTCATTCGCGAACAGCTCCGGCCACAGCTTCCCTGTCGGACCCCATGCGCGGTGCAAACCGCATGCCGTAGAAGAGAATGATGGCGGAAAGAGCGAGCGCAATGGACGTACTACTTAAAGCAAGATGCAAGGGCCAGCGGTCGGCCAGACGTCCTATGATCCACGGCGAGAAGGCATCGCCGAGCAGGTGAATGACGAAAATATTGACCGCCAGCGCGAACGCCCGGATGTGCGGCCCAACAGCGTTGATCAGCGCGGCATTCAGTGGAGAGGTATTCAACAGCAGCAAGAAACCCGCGAAGAGAATGGCAATTTCCATGGGCCGACCAGACGAGTGGAGTGCAAAGGCCATGGTCGGCACGCCGAGAGCAAGGCTAATGGCCGAGACCAGGTAGTAGGCGCCCTTGAATCGCGGCAGCAGCTTGTCACCAATCCAACCGCCCAGCAAAGAAGCGACGATGCCGTCGAAGGCCAAGATCAGCCCAAACATGGTGCCTGCCGAGGCCACCGAATAGCCTCGTTCCCGGACCAGAAACGTCGGCATCCAGACGGCGATCCCACCAAGAGCGAATGTCATGAACGCCATGCCGAACGTGGCGGTCCAGAAGGCTTTGTTACGAATTAAGCCGCCAATGGACTTCCGTTCCGCAGTTTCAGGGATGGAATCCTGAATGCCCCGTGGTGGTTCCGGCAAAAACGCAATCGCCAAAGCTAGGAGCAGTCCGGGCGCACCTGCGAGATAAAAGGGCGTTCGCCAGCCGTGTGCTTCCCCAATCGGGCCGCCGATTAAGTAGCCCAACGCGGTCCCCACCGGAATCGCCAAATAAAACACGCCGAGAATGCGTCCGCGCTTGCCTTCCGGGAACAAATCCGCGATCAGCGTAGGCGCAAGAATTCCGAAACTCGCCTCGCCAACGCCAACAATCGTATGCCGAAACAGCAGCGTCGAATAGCTGTGCGTGACCGCCGTTAGCAGCGTCGCCAGGCTCCAAAGCACGGCCCCAGACACCACAATCCACTTGCGCGAGAAGCGGTCGGCCAGCGGCCCCATCAGCGGCGCCACCAGCATGTAACACCAGAAAAATACCGTGGTAACCAGTCCCATGTCCGCATTGCTGCGGTGGAACTCATCCTGAATTTGCGTCTGCACGGCCGCCAAAACGGAGCGGTCCATATAATTCAGCAGATTCAGCCCGGTTAGGAGGATCAGGGCGGTGCGCGGGAAATAGCTTTTGGAGGTCATGAATTGCCGAGACTATAGCACGCTGCCAACAGCCCACTAGTTGCCGCGGCGTTTCCCCCGTTGTCTCGGCCAGCGTGCCACCACGCGGGTAGCCATGCCGCCTCGTGGCCGAAAATCGCCCTCAACTTCCGCCGAAACGGGATTGGCATAGCGAACCACGTCCTCCAGCACCTGATTGACGATGTTTTCCTGAAAAATGCCCAGGTTGCGGTAGGCCAGCAAATATTCCTTCAAAGACTTCAGTTCCAGACAAAGCTTGTCGGGCACGTAGCGGATGCAGAGTTCGCCAAAATCGGGCAGTCCGGTTTTCGGACACACCGATGTAAATTCGGGAACGTCCACCACAATCTCATAGTCGGGAAATTGATTGGGCCAGGTTTCAATCTCGGGAAATTTCGCATTCAGCCCGGATCTGGCGTGGTCTTCGGTGTAGCGGGGAGTCTTCGGCATCGCCTTTTCATTCTAAATAGAAGCGCGTTTCCGTGCCAACTCGCGTCCAAGATCGTGGAGAGCAAAACTTGCATCTAAGTTGGGGCAAGCTCGTTTGCTATGTTCGATTTGGCGGCGGGATGGTAACTTAGGGGCTGCAATTTTGGACGGAGCGATTTGACGACAAAGGCAAACACATCGAACGGCAGCCGCTGGCCTCTTTTGGCTGTGGCGTTTCTTGTAATTGGTTTGATTTGGTATTTTTCCAGCCGCAAGGGTACGTTGCCAGTGCGAGCAGCGGCAGTCGAGCGCGGGACCATCCGCAGCCAGATTTCCACCAACGGCAAGGTGGAACCGCTCAAAAACTTTGAGGCGCGCGCGTTGACCAGTGCCACGGTCCGCCGGGTTTTCGTCCACGAAGGGCAGCACGTGAAGAAGGGGCAACTGCTTTTGGAGCTGGAAGATGCCGACGCGCGCACGCAGGCCGCGCAGGCGATTTCTGCGCTGCGCTCGGCGGAAGCCGAGCAAAACGTAATCCAGAACGGCGGCACTCACGAAGAAGTCGTCACCACCGAAGCGGAGCTAACCAAGGCCCATACGGACCGCGATACGGCGCAGCGGGAGTTGGAGACGCTTCGCAAGCTCAATGAAAAGGGCGCGGCATCGCAGGGCGAGGTGCGCAACGCCGAGAACCAACTGACTCACGCGTCGGCGCAAGTAACGCTGTTAGAAGAAAAGCGCAAGAACCGCTACTCCGCGCCGGAAGTCGCCAAGGTCCAGGCGCAGGCGTCCGAGGCGAAAGCGTCACTGGTGGCTGCACACAGCCGGCTGGCGAAATCCAATATCCGCGCTCCGCAGAGCGGCCTTGTCTATGCCTTGCCGGTTCGCGAAGGAACGTATGTCAACGCCGGCGACCTGCTTTTGGAAGAAGCCGACCTGACGAGAGTCCTCATTCGTGCCTACGTGGATGAGCCGGACGTGGGTCGCCTGCATCTCGGCCAACGAATTGAAGTTTCCTGGGATGCCCTGCCTGGACGCACGTGGCAAGGCTCAGTGACGGTGGTTCCAGCCTCCCTGCATATGCTGGGGACCCGGAACGTCGGGGAGCTGACCACGGTTACGGACAATGCGGACTTGGCTTTGTTACCCAACGTGAATGTAGGCGTCGCCATTGTCACCTCGGAGCATCTGGATGCGCTACACGTGCCCCGTGAGGCGCTGCGGCAAGACGGCGGCGGCAAGCCTTATGTGTTCGACGTGGCCAACGGCGCGTTGACTCGCCATGATGTTACTACCGGCATTGCCACGCTCACGCAAATGGAAGTGCAAGGCATTGCGGAGAAGACTCGTGTGGCGCTCGGCACCACCAATGGCAAACCGCTGGTGGATGGCGCTTCGATCAAAGTGGTGAACTAATGAGACTGCGAAGCGCCGGGCTTTTCCTCATTTTCCAAGCCACGGTTCTTCACGCCGCTTTCGCCGTGGCTCAGTCCGCGGAAACGCTGCTCGCCGAAGGCAAGGCGGACGCCGCAATTGCAGCTTTGAAACAGCGCGTGGCGTCTTCCCCCAACGACGCCGAAGCCAACCACCTGCTCGGCCGCGCTTACTATTCCGTTCAAGATTGGGACCATGCCATTTCCGCGGGGGAAAAAGCTGTCAGTCTGGCTCCGGAGAAAAGCAACTACCACCTTTGGTTGGGCCGGGCCTATGGCGAAAAGGCCGACGCTTCCAGCTTTTTTTCGGCCGCTGGATTGGCCAGAAAAGTTCGGGCATCGTTCGAGCGGGCCGTGGAATTGGACGGCTCGAACGTGCAGGCGCGCTCCGACCTGGCTGAGTTTTATATGGAAGCTCCGGGAATTATGGGCGGCGGGCCAGACAAAGCGCGCGCCCAAGCGGACGCGCTGCTCAAAATCGCTCCGGCCAAAGGGCATTGGGTGCTGGGCCGGCTGGCGGAGAAAAACAAAGACAACGGCACAGCCGAGCGTGAGTATAAAGCCGCGCTCGATGCCACTCATGGTGGAGCCGAAGGTTGGCTCGATTTGGCGATTTACTACCGCCGCACTGGGCGCATGGCCGAGTTGGACGGCGCCATCGAGAAACTCAACGCCGCACCGGTAAAGAATAGCGATGTTCTGGTGGATGCCGGCATTACGCTTCTCCGTTCAGAACGCAATTTACCCATGGCGGCACAGCTGCTTAAACGCTATCTCGCCGGAAAAACCGTGGAAGACGCACCAGCGTTTCGGGCGCGCACTTTTCTGGGAACCGTATACGAAAAGCAGGGAGACAAGAAGGCCGCCGCCGCGGAATTCCAGGCTGCTCTGGCACTGGCTTCGGGCTACAAACCCGCTCGTGATGGACTGAAGCGGGTCGGCGGCTAACGCATGAAACGGACTTTCTTGCTGACCACTGCGCTTTCGCTGATGGCCGCGACGCTGGCGCTCGCTGCCGAACCTCTTACCCTCCGCCACGCCGTGGAACTGGCGTTGACCCATGGAACAACCACGACCATCGCCGCTGCCGAGGAACAAAAAGCGGACGCCGCGTTTCGCGAGGCCCGGAACAACTACCTGCCCACGTTCGTTTTGGGATCGGCCCTGGGCAAGTCCTTCGGGTTTCCCCTCACGCTGGAAGGCGCGGCTCCGTCCATCGTGAACTTAAACACGCAAGCGGCGGTGTTCAATCCTTCCCTGCAGCAGTTCATTCGGGCCGCTCGAGCGGAAAGCGCCGCCGCTTCGCTCACCGCCCAAGACCGCCGCGCACAGGTGATTCAGGAAGTGGTGCTGAACTATCTGGAACTGGCGCAGTGGGAAA
The DNA here is from genome assembly GCA_043782485.1 of Acidobacteriaceae bacterium. Classification (GTDB taxonomy): domain Bacteria; phylum Acidobacteriota; class Terriglobia; order Terriglobales; family Acidobacteriaceae; genus JANXUC01. The sequence continues at coordinate 36,834 of JAYWAL010000128.1, forward strand.
AACAGATTCAGCAGTTGCAAAAGGACGCGGAAGCGTCGCAAAAAATGGAGACCGCCATTGACGAGCGTATTCACGAAGGCGTGGATAGCGCCCTGGAACGCAGCAAGGCGAAGCTGGTAACCGCGCGCATACGGCTGCGACTGGCGCAGGCGCAAGGATCGGCGGATGTGCTGCGGCTTAAGCTCTCCCGCATGACAGGCGTTCCAGAACTGTCTCTGGAGACCTCGCCGGATTCCATCCCTGCCATGCCAACCCCAGCGCCCGACGCAGACCTTACCTCGCGCGCCAGCGAGAATCCGCTGGTGGCCAGCGCGGAGGAACACGCGCGCGCCCAATATCTCCGTGCCAAGGGTGAGCACCGGGCGCTGTGGCCCACGTTGGATTTTGCCGGGCAGTATTCGCGGCTGGCCACGTTCAACAACTACGCCGACTATTTCAATTCCAAAACGTTGCAGCCAAACAACGGTACGGTGGGCGTGGTGATGCGGTTTCCCCTGTTGAATCTCTCCCAAAAGGCCCGCGCCCAAGGTGCCGACGCCGACGCCCTCAAGGCCAAGAAAGAAGCCGAGGCCGCTAAAGACCAAGTCTCAGCCGAACTGCTGCAACTTCAGCGCACCGTGCAGCAACTCTCCGCCGCCCGCGACGTGGCCGAACTGGAGTATCAAATTGCACAGTCGCAACTCGAGGCCGTGAACATCCGCGTCCAGTCCTCGACGGCCACCTTCCACGACCTGGAAGATGCCCGCACCCAGACCCGCGAGCGTCGCGACCAATTTCTGGACGCCGATCTGCAATTCAACCGTGCCCGCATCGGTCTCCTGCGGTCCACGGGAGGCCTGGAAGCCTGGGTCCTGGGCCCAAAGTAGCAGCCCGTCCGGGAGCCGTTTTGCCCGTTTACTGCATCAAACTGGGGGTTGGACGCGATCCGGTAGCCTAGCGCCTCCATGGCGAATAGACTGCGAAGATGGCGAGTCGTGTACGGGCTAGGAACCTGCGTGCTCCGACCGAGCTGGCCAGAATGGTAAGATAGAGAATCACTCCTATGCCTCTGAAAACATTACTCCTCAACCCTCCTTCGTTCGAGAATTTCGACGGCGGCGCGGCCTCGCGCTGGCCAGCCACGCGTGAAATCGAGTCCTACTGGTACCCGGTCTGGCTCGCCTATCCGGCCGGCCAACTCGAGGGGTCCCGCTTGCTGGACGCGCCCTCGCACCACGTCTCCCCGGAAGAGACCATCGAGATCGCGAAGAAGTACGAGTTCCTGGTGCTGTTCACCAGCACCCCCGGCTACCCGGGAGACATCCTGCTCGCCGCGGAGATCAAGAAGGTCAATCCCGGCATCAAGGTCGCCTTCGTAGGCCCGCACGTCAGCGTCCTTCCTGAACGAACCCTGCGCGAGGCCCCGGCCATCGACTTCGTCTGCCGCAAGGAATTTGATACCTCGGTGGTGGAGTTCGCCAACGGCAAGCCACTCAAAGATATCCTTGGCGTGTCGTTCCTCGAGAACGGTACGGTCGTACACACCCCCGACGCCCCGCAGATCGAAAATCTCGACGCTCTACCGCACGTAACCGATGTCTACAAACGCGACTTGGATGTGACCAAGTACAACGTCCCATTCCTGCTCCATCCCTACGTAGCGCTCTACAGCACACGCGGCTGCCCGGCTCAGTGTACGTTCTGCCTGTGGCCACAGACGCTGATGGGCCATGCCTGGAGAAAGCGCTCCACCGACGACGTTGCCGCCGAAATGGCGCAGGCCAAGAAGTACTGGCCCGAAGTGAAGGAATTCTTCTTCGACGATGATACGTTCAACATTCAGAAGGCCCGCACCGTTGAACTTTGCGCCAAGCTGAAGCCTCTAGGCCTCACCTGGTCCTGCACGTCGCGCGTAACCACCGATTTTGAAACGCTAAAAGCCATGCGCGAAGCGGGCTGCCGCCTGTTAATCGTCGGCTTCGAATCCGGCGATCCGCAGATTCTAAAGAACATTAAGAAAGGCGCAACGGTCGAGCGCGCCAAGCAATTCACCAAAGACTGCCACAAGCTGGGCTTGGTCATTCACGGCGACTTCATTCTGGGCCTCCCCGGTGAAACGCACGAGACCATCCGCCGGACCATCAATTTCGCCAAAGAACTCGATGTCGAAACCATCCAGGTTTCAGTGGCTCACGCGTACCCCGGCACCGAACTCTACGACTTCGCTGTGAAGAACGGCTTCATGGTCGGCGACCACAAAATGGTGGACGAAGGCGGCCACCAGATGGCGCAGATCCAGTATCCAGGTCTGCCCGCCGACGACCTCATGGAGGCCGTACACCACTTCTACGACGAATACTATTTCCGCCCCAAGGCAGCGTTCCGAATCCTGTACAAAGCCGCCTGGACGCACGCAGACCGCAAGCGCCTCTATCACGAAGCCAAGAGCTTTTTGAAACTTCGTGCCCAGCGCAACAAATGGGTCAAAGATAAACGCGCGGCTGCCGCCACTTCCTCGCCAGAAGCCGTCAACGCGTAGGCCAGCGTGACCCCGGGCAAGTATCTGGTGCTATTGGGTATCGCCGCTTTTGGAGCCATCGGCGATACCCTGTTAGCTCGCGGGATGAAGGCTTTCGGCTCGGTTGTCCCCAGCCAAATCCTTCACTTGTTTTCTGCGGTGCTCAATCCCTATGTGTTCCTGGGGATTTTCTTTTTGCTAGCCTTCATGTCGACGTACTTATCGGCTTTGTCCTGGGCTGACCTCACCTATGTTTTGCCGGCCACGGCATTCGGCTATGTCTTTATCGCGCTGATCGCCAGATTTTTTCTGCACGAACACATTAGCCCGGTGCGATGGCTGGGAATCGTATTGATCACAGCGGGAGTGGGGTTTGTGGCTGGTGGACCAGAGTCCAGTTCCACCAAGAAGGCTGACGACTCAGCGCTGAGCGCGGCGGAACTCCGCCCATGACAAATTTCTACGCGTGGCTCGGAATTTTCCTGATCGTAGTCACGTCCACCACCGGGGATTGCCTGCTGGCCCGCGCCATGAAGCAGGTGGGAGACCTGGGCGAATTGCGCAGACGGCAGGGGCTCGCCCCGACCATCCTCCGCGTCCTTGGCACGCCTTCGCTAATGCTCGGCATTGCCTTCATGGCACTCAGCTTCTTCAGCCTGCTCTTCGCGCTCTCCTGGGGAGACGTCAGCATGGTGGGCCCAGCCTCGGCATCGCTAACCTTCGTAGCTAACGCCTTCGCCGCCAAGCTCTTCCTCCACGAGCGCGTCGACCGCCGCCGCTGGACCGCCGCAGTCTTCGTGGCCGCAGGCGTCTTCCTTCTAGCCGGCTAAGCTCCCGTAGCCGCGGGCGCCCCCGCCCGCGGAGTTTTGCTTGAGGCTAGTTCGAACGAACCACAACATGATCCGCGAAACAAATCCAACAATCCGGATGCCCCGTCCTTGTCGCGTTCTGTGCGACAGGGCGGGGTTTGGATCACCGCTCACCTAGTTCCCCGCCCTCTATCGCAAAGAACGCGAAAAAAGGACGGGGCACCCCGGCTATCGATCACCCTAGCCAAACAAGCGCATAACGCCGGCTGCCTGAAGATCAGCAATAACAAACCCGCTACTCTTCAGTTGAGCAGTCTGAGCCAAAGCCTCAGCCGCCAGATACCCGCTGCGCACCGCACCTTCCATCGTCGCTGGCCAATGCGTAGCCGTCCAGTCTCCCGACAGAAACACCCGATCGGACGCGGTCGCTTGCGAAGGCCGCAACCGATCCACTCCGGGTCCGGGAGCAAACGTGGCATGAATTTCTTTAATGACCGTCGACTTCACCAACTGCGCGTCGCGCGCCGCTGGAAAAAACTCCCGCAACTCCCGCACGGCCAACTCCACAATTTCATTCTTGGAAAGACTGACCAGTGACTTCGCCGCGCTTACCACCAGCTCAACATAACTCCCGCCGGTGCTCCCGCCTCGGACCGCCGCCTGAATCCGCGACTTATGAAACATCCACTGGATCGTGCGATCCAACAACACAGCGTGATCCAGCTCGGAAATCTCCCGGTCAAACCAAAGATGAATTCCCGCAATCGGCGAGGTCTCCAAGCCGTCCGAAGCCGCGGTCCAACCTTCCGGACGCAGACTCTCGGGAAGCAACTTCAGCGCCAGATCCGACGGCACCGCCAGCACAACCGCATCAGCCGCCACCTCGCCCTGCCCCGTGCTCAATCGAACTTCGGTGTCCTTGATGACAAGCGCCTCAACTGAAGCCCGCAGGAAGACTTCCCCGCCCCGACTCTGGATATAGTCTGCACCAGCCGCATACAAGTCGCTTAACGGAATCGCGGGAATTCCCATCCGACCCGCCGCCGCCGACTTCATAAACGACTCGCGAATCACTTGCCCGGCGTAGAAAACAGAAACACGATCCAAATCTTCATTCAACGCACTGATGAGAATGGGCTTCCAGAAGCGCTCGAGGGCCAGCGGTGTTGGGCTATAGCGCTCCAGCCAAGCAAGAAACGACTGCCCGTTGTCATCCGGAACGCGCCGCAGCAATGCCCGCATCACGCGCGCGATGCTGAGCTTGTCGCGCAATCCAAGAAAGTGCGCTCCCAGAAATGAGAGGCCATTGTGCAATGGCGCGGGCAGGAACGACGGCGCGATTCGCGAGGCCCGGCCCCCCGGCTCCAGATAGGTCAGTTCGTCATACCAGCGAATCTTGTCTTCCACGCCCGTGCGGCGGTACAGGTCGATCAGGTTCGTACAACAGCCCAGCAGCACGTGCTGGCAATTGTCGACCACCTCGCCCGTTCCCGGATGCTGATACGACGACGCCCGTCCACCAAGGTAGGGCCGTCGTTCGTAGAGGGAAATGCGACACCCAGCCTCCGCCAGCGCGCAGCCCGCAGCCAATCCAGCCAGCCCCCCGCCGACGATGGCAACTTGCAGGGGTTGGCCTGGGACAGAAGCAGGGAGTGCTTTCTGAGATAGAACCATCAGGTGAGCCGACGCAGGAAGCCTTTACCCAGGATGGTCAGCTTTTCGAAAGTGGTCAGGCGGATTTTCGCACCGAAAACGTCGTAGTTGGCGGCGGCAATTTTTTCCAGAAGCGCGCGATACACAGCCACCAGCGTCCACAGCGCGGGCTGGCTATCTTCGTCAATCAATGGAGTCAAATCTTCGGCCGCCAGATAGAACTTGCGGGCACGCTCTGCCTCCATCTCCAGCAGCGGGCGAAACCGGGCCGTATCGGCAGCGGAACGCGCGTCTACCGAACGAAGATCAATCGCCAAAAGGCCGAACTTCGCCAGATCTTCCGCCGGGATGTAAACGCGGCCCATCGCGGCATCTTCCTTGACGTCACGAATTATGTTCGTTAATTGAAACGCAATCCCCAGGCGCTCCGCCAGTGCCTCAGCTCTAGCGTCCTGGTAGCCAAAAATGCGAATACACACCAACCCCACCACCGACGCCACGCGATAGCAGTAGAGGTAAAGGTCGTCGAACTTGCGGTAGTGGACATTGATGGCGTTGGCATCAAAGCTTGGCGTTTTGCCAGTCTCCATCTGGTCTTGCAAATCCATGCCTGTGCCATGCGCCAGATGGTCCAACAATTCAACCGGGATGGAATAGCGCCGCTGCGTATCAGCCAGCGCGAGCAAAACCGGATCGTCAGTTCCCAGCCCCGCCGCCGCGCGATGGAAACTATCGATCCACACGGCCAATTTCTCGCGCCGCTCGGGCAAAGGCAAACTGGGGTCGTCGGCAATGTCATCGCAGTGTCGCATGAAAGCATAGACAGCCGAAATGGCCTCCCGCTTGCGTTTCGGCAGCACCAGGAATCCGTAGTAAAAATTCTTGGCGTTGGTACGCGCAATCCCCTTGCAAACGGAATACGCAACCGCCAGTTGCGACTCGGTCGGCGTAAACGTGGAGGCAGGCTGTGCGGCAACACTCATCGCATCCGACTCCACGCCGCGCGCAGAACCAGCGCCAGCTTACGGCCCTTGGAAATGGCGGGACGATGGCTCAATACATCGTATCCCGAGGCTTCAATGGCCCGCAAAATCTCCATCCCACCCCGGCTGAACAAATCGATATCCCGAGCCACCTCGCGCTTCACTTGCCCAATCAAAGGCAATCCCTGCCGAAACCACTCCCGCGCCCGCTCCACTTCAAAGCGCATCAACTCGCGGAATTCCGGCGTCGCCCGCTTTCCGGCGATGACGGCATCGTTCACGCCAAATCGCCGCAGGTCTTCCTGCGGCAAATACACGCGGCCCCGGTCGAAATCCTCCGCCACATCCTGCCAGGAGTTCGTCAGTTGCAGTCCCGTACAGGTGAAATCCGAAAGTCGCTGCCGCTCCTCGTCTCCATAGCCACCCAAATACAGCACCAACCGCCCCACAGGATTCGCCGAGTATCGACAATATCCCAGGAAATCCTGAAACGTCTCATATTGCGTAACCGTCTGGTCCTGCCGGAACGCCCTTAGCAAATCCGAAAACTCGTGCTTCGGAATCTGGAACTCCCGCACCGTCTCCGTCAGAGCCACAAACACCGGATGCATGGGGCTGCCGTCGTAACAGCGGTCGAGTTCTTGTTCCCACTCATCAAACAGCGCCAGCGAAGCTTGCGGATCCCCAACCTCATCACCTAAGTCATCCGCAATCCGGCAATAGGCATACACATTGAAAAAATGCTGCCGCAAATTCTTCGGCAAAAACCAGCTAGCCACGGAAAAGTTTTCGTAGTGCGAGCGCGCCAAATCTCGGCAATACTTCTGCGCCTCGCCCATGCTGGGCCGCCGTTCCGGCATGGCATAGCTTGCTGGCAGCACCCGCCACCCGCGCTCGGCGGCGGACACACTTGCCTCCGCGGTGATGGAAATGATGGACATGATTCTTGTTCCGACGGCTTAACGCCCCGGAATAATCGCCGTCTTAATATCGCCGTTCCGGTGCAGCATCTGGTGCCGTAAAACTTCATTCAGCCGCGACAATGGCTCTTCCCCGGTAATGTATTCCGTGGGCCGCACCTTCTTGCCCACAATCAGCGCAAACGCCCGCCGCACTGTCGCCGGAGTGTGATGGAACGTCGCCTTCAACGTCAGCTCGGAGTAGTGCAGTAAATTCGTGTCAATCTCCACCCGCGTCCCCGCCGCGCACCCACCAAAGAAGTTTACCGTTCCGCCCTTGCGCACCATCTCCACCGCCCACTGCCAGGCCTCGGGACGCCCCACCGCCTCAATCACCACGTCCACGCCCCGATTCTCCCGGCTCAGCGCCCGCACCGCGCGAATCGGATCTTCCACCCGACCCAGCTGCACCACGTCATCCGCGCCCATCTGCCGCGCCGCCGTAACCTGCCCGTCGCGTTTCACTACCGCAATGACGTTGCAGCCAATCGCCTTGGCGACCTGCACAAACATCAACCCAATCGGCCCCGCCCCCAACACCGCAACGGAATCTCCAGGCTCGACACCCGTCTCCTGCAATCCGCGCAGCACGCAAGCCAGAGGCTCCGTCATCGCCGCTTCCTGGTAACTTACCTCCACAGGAATCTGCAACATATTCCGCTCAACAATCCGCCGCGGAATCCGAATGTACTCCGCATACGCACCGTTATTGAATAACAAATCCTCGCAGAGATTCTCCTGATGCTTGCTACAAAAGAAACACACCCCGCAAGGCGCGGAATTGAGCGCCACCACGCGCATACCCTTCTGGAAAAACTTCACTCCAGGCCCAACTTCTTCAATCACCCCAGCCTGCTCGTGTCCAAACAAAGACGGAGGCACAATCATCTTCGCGTGATATCCGCGCCGGTACACCTTCAGATCCGTGCCGCAGGTTAACGCCACCTGCACTTTAATCAGCACTTCGCCTTCGCCCGGAACCGGCACGGGCACCTGCTCAATTTGCACGTCTTCCTTGCCGTGCAAAACAGCAGCCGTCATCGTTCTAGAGCTGGTAGGTCCGGAAATCATTGTTCTGGAATGCATCGTACTGGAATGTATGCTGCTCAAGTTGAACGTCCTTCCCAATTCGCGCCCGGCTGGATAACGGCCTTCATCGAGTTCGCCTGTGGGCGCGCTGCAAACTCCAGCCCCTCTACGCTCTCTTCCAGCGAAAACCGATGCGAAATCAACCCCTCCAGCTTCATGGCGTGCCCAAACACAAACCGCAACGACTCCTCCTGCAAATCCACCGAGGCGCTGTACGACCCCATTAACGTCTTCTCATCCACGCAAACCGCCGCCGGATCAATGGTCGCTTCCCCGCGCGCCGTTTGCGCAAACAGCAGCACTCGGCCACCAGGCCGCGCCGCATCCATCGCCGTCTTAATTAAAGTGTTGCCACCCACGGCCACCATCACCGCATCGGCGCCCCGACCTTCGGTCAGCCCACGCATGTGCGCAATCACGTCTATCTTCGCGGCATCCAGCCCGTTCGCTAATCCGAACCCTGCAGCTATTGTATGCCTCTCGGGATAAAGGTCGGAAGTGATCACCCTTGCCCCTGTCCGCTGGGCCATGACGGCCAGCATAATGCCAATCGGCCCCTGCCCAATGACCAGAACGGTCTCGCCTTGTTGCAGCCGCAGGGTGGCCACGCCTTTGAGGCAGGTATTCACCGGCTCCACGAAGCATGCCTGCTCGTAGGAAACGTCGTCGGGGATCTTTTCCACACCCCCGCGCACAATCCAATCCATCACGCGGATATACTCCGCGAACCCACCACCGCTGGCTTCAAATCCCGCCGAGCAGCCGACTTTCTTGTACGTCTCGCACTGCGCAAACGTCTTATGACGGCAGTAGTAACAATCCCCGCAGGGAATGTGATGAAACGCAATCACGCGGTCGCCCACGCTGAACTTCGTAACCCCCGCGTCCACCGCTGCCACCATGCCCGACGTTTCATGTCCGAAAATTCTTGGCGCCGAGTGCGACCCGGTATGAATCTTCTTCAAATCCGTCCCGCAAATCCCGCAAGTATGCACCCGCACCAGAATTTCCCCAGGCCCCAGCAAGGGGACGGGGACGGTCTCCAGGCGCACGTCGTTGATACCGCGATACACGGCCGCCCGCATCGAGGCAGGAATCACCCCAACCGCCCCACCAGTCTTCGCTTGTTCCAAAACGACCATATTCTCTGACCCACCCAATCCCACGCAGGGGCCGGCACCCTCGCCTGCCCAGCCGAGCAAAGCTCGGCCGGCTCTTGCCTTACCGAAATTCCCCCAACCTCACCCGCAAAGCCTCAGCCAACTTCCGACTAGCCACCGAACTATGGAAAACCATCTTCACCACCCGCCCCCAAACCCAAGGCCTGATCACGACTCCAGCCAAAAAACGTCCCTCGTGAAGCCGTCCCCGCGAATCCACCGCGCCTTCCACAACCGGAATCTCAAAATCGACGACGTCCGAAACCACCTTCACCGCCCCAAAGCCAACCCGTCGCAACCCCGCAGCCTTCGCCACAGCTGCCGCTTCCATGTCGACGACAACCGCGTCATACTTCCCACCCAAAACCCTCTTCCGCTCCACCGTTGCCATTTCAGAAACAGAAACCAGTCCACCCGACCCCGCACTCGTTTCGACGCTGCTGCCATCCCCAGCGTCAATCACCCGGGCCGGAACCACAATATCTCCCACTTGCAAATCCGAAACCAACGCCCCGGCAAACCCCGCCGAAATCACCATCTCCGGCCCATACAACCCACAAACCGCCTCGCAAGCCCGCCGCGCAGCCGCCGGCCCAATTCCGCCACAAACCACCACCGCGCCGTCACTTTCAAAAAACTTAAACTGTCGCGAATCCCAGCTCCGCCACCCAACCTGCCAACCAACTACCAGCGGCGCCACCTCTCGCTCCAGCGCCGCCACCACGGCGACCTTAGCCATACAACTCAGAACCTCGCCTTCGCACACGAACGTCGGTCTTCGCCTGAACGCCCTTCGCCTGAAAGCCCTTCGCCTGAAAGCCCTTCGCTTTGAAGGGGCACGGCTTCAGCCGTGCCAAAAAAGGTTCGGGAATTTTGGGGGCTTTAGTCCCCGAGGCCAGGTTACGCAACCCCACAATACCCTTTCCCCTGAAACCACTCCACCGCCCTCAACAGCGCTCCTCGGACCGGCACAATCTTCCAACCCAACTCCCGCTCCGCCTTACCCGATGACACCCACATCTTCTTCTTCCCCATCCGCACCGCATCAATCGTGGCCCGCGGCTCACGACCCAACAACCGGCCAGTCACCAACTCATCCACCACGCCCGTCGCAAAGGCAAAAAAATACGGCAGCTTGATCGAAGGCGATGGCAACCCCGTCAATTCCCCCAGCTGATCCAAAATCTGCTTCAACGACAAATTCTCTCCACCCAAAATGTAGCGCTCTCCCGAACGCCCCTTTTCAAAAGCCGCCACATGCCCCCGCGCGCACTCGGTGGCATCCACCAGATTCAACCCCGTATCCACATACGCCGGAAATTTCTTCTTCAGAAAATCCAAAATAATTCGTCCCGAAGGCGTCGGCTTAATATCGCGTTCCCCGACCGGCGTAGTCGGATTCACCACCACCACATCCTGGCCACAACGAGCCGCCTCAAACGCCACCTGCTCCGACAAAAACTTGGACCGCTTGTAGTGCCCAATCATTCCACTCAGCGAAACCGGAGTAGTCTCGTCCACCACAGCTCCAACGTCACTGAACCCGATCGTCGCCACACTCGATGTGTGCACCACTCGGCGCACACCCTGCTCGCGCGCCTTCTGCAAAAGCGCCCTCGTACCCTCCACGTTCGCCCGATACATCGCTTCCGGCTCCGGAATCCACAACCGGTAGTCGGCGGCCACGTGAAACACAGCCTCACAACCCGTCAACGCCGCCCGAAACGATTCCGGCTCCAGCAAATCGCCGGTTACGCGCTCGCCCGGAACGCCCTCCAGGTTGCGTAAATCACTGCTTTTGCGCACCAAGAGCCGCAACTCCGCCCCTTGCTGCGCTAACACCCGCGCCACATGACTACCCAAGAACCCGGTCGCGCCTGTGACAAAAGTCAGCAAGCGCGATCTGCATGGCTTTGATTTTCACTTCTGCAATCTGCAATCTTCAATCTGCAATCCACTACGCGTGCCCTCTTCGATTCCCCGTCCGCTCCTGCTCCGCCGCCATCACTTTCCCATACGTCGTCAGCGCCAACAGCGGAAAATAATCCTTGTACATGTGGTACTTCAAATAGAACACGCGCGGGAACCCGGTGCCTGTGTACTGCGGCTCATCCCAAGATCCATCCTGCTTCTGGCCGCGCAGCAAATACGCCACGCCCTTCGCCACAGAATCACTGCGCGTGTCTCCAGCAGCCAGCAACCCCAAAACAGCCCAAGCCGTTTGCGACGCCGTACTCGGTCCAATCCCGCGCGTCGTTGGGTCGTCATACGACCCGCAAGTCTCTCCCCAACCGCCATCGGAGTTCTGCACCATGCGCAGCCACTCCGCGCCCGACTGCACGCAAGGCTCATGCGAATCCACGCCCATGGCTTCCATGCCGCGCAGCACCAGCATGGTCCCGTAGATGTAATTCACACCCCAACGGCCAAACCACGACCCATCGGACTCTTGCTCTTTCCGCAAGAATTCCAAGGCCCGTTCCACGGCCGGATGCTTTTTGTCATACCCAAATGTCGCCAGCATCTCCAAAATGCGCCCGGTGATATCCACCGTCGGCGGGTCCAGCATGGCGTTATGATCCGCAAACGGAACATGCTGGAATACCATGCGGTCGTTATTTTTGTCGAACGACGCCCACCCGCCATTGCGGCACTGCATGGAAAAAATCCAGTCAATCGCCCGCTGCTCCGACTCCCGCTGATAGCGTCCGTTCGAATGCTCGACGCGGCTCAATCCCAGGCACACCATGGCGCTATCGTCCACATCCGGATAAAACTCGTTATTAAATTCGAAGTACCACCCGCCAGGCTGGCCCTCGGGATTCTTCACCTTCCAGTCGCCGACGCTGCGCACTTGCTTCTGCAAAATCCAGTCAGCGCACTTGACCATTCTCGGGTCAGCTCTGTCCACGCCGCTCTCGCCCAGCGCGAACAACGCATACGCCGAATCCCACACCGGAGAAACCGCTGGCTGCATCCGGAATGTATCGCCATCTTCAATGCCCAGCTTCTCAAATTCATCCATCGCCCGAATCATCTGCGGGTCATCCATGGAATAGCCCAAACACCGCATGGCGATCACAGCATTCATCATGGCCGGGAAAATTGCGCCCAGGCCATCACTCTTTTCAAAGTGCTCCAGCATCCACTTCTCGGCCTGCTTCAGAGCAATCGACCGCAGCGGCCGCACATGCACGCGCTCAAACCAGTGGGTGATGCGATCCAATACCAGAAAGAAATTCCGCCATGAGAGAACGTCCTTCGACCAGTTCAGCCGCATGCGCGACTTATCGCGCCCGCCTACAAACAACTCCTCCACGCCCATCTCTTCCGGAATCTTCTTGAATGGCTTCTTGGCGTAGCAAATCGCCAGCGGCACAAGAATCGTCCGCGACCACGAGGAAATTTCGTAGATATTGAACCAGAACCAGTTCGGGAACAGTACAATCTCCGGCGGAATCGCAGGCACGCCGTCATAGTCATACTGCCCAAAAAAGCAAAGATAGATCTTGGTGAACGTATTCACCTCGGTGACGCCGCCCATCTCGAGGATTTTCTTCCGGGCCTTCACCATGGCCGGATGATCCGCGGGAATCCCCGCCAGCTTCAAACCGAAATACGTCTTCACCGACGCGGAAATATTGGACGGCCCAGCCTGATAAATCGGCCAGCCCCCGTCTTCATTCTGGTGCCGCAGCATCCAGTTGGCAGCTTTTTGGAACCTTGCCGGGTCGCCCGTGCCGAGCAGCACGTGCAGCAAAACGTAGTCCGCTTCCAGGGTGGTGTCGGCTTCGAGTTCGCCGCACCAATATCCGTCCTCGTGCTGCATTGAGAACAAATGCCTGCGCGCCGCATCCACCGCTGGCGCAACATGGCTGCCTAAATCCTCAATCTTCCCGAAACGCAACTGCGGCACGGTACTGCTGAACGAGGGGGAGGTCTCCATGGTCAACAACTCCGTTTCTACTGTTGTCTCCGTTCAATTCAATCAAAAAAAATTGCCATTCCGACCAACGGGAGGAATCTGCTATTAAAGCATCACCTCGAAGCTTTACCTCACCGGCGCGCTAGCAATGGCTTCCACAATCTCCGGAGGCAACCCAAACCGCACATTTTCCGGCATCACTTCCAACTCTTCCACGTTCCCAAAGCCTTCTTCCGCCAAATACTTCACTACTTCCTCCACCAAACACTCCGGCGCCGAAGCTCCAGCGGTCAAAGCAATCCGCTTCACGCCTTCCAGCCAAACCGGTTTGATGTCCTTGTAGCTGTCAATCAAATGCGAAGCCGTACCCCAGTTCCGCGAAACCTCCACCAACCGGTTCGAATTCGAGCTGTTATCCGAACCGACCACGAGAACCAAATCCGCCTCAGCCGCGACTTGTTTCACAGCCACCTGGCGATTCTCAGTCGCATAACAAATATCCTGCGCCGCCGGCCCTTTAATATTCGGAAACTTCCTCTTCAAGGCCTCAATAATCCCGGTAGTCTCGTCCAGACTCAAAGTCGTCTGCGTCAAATAAGCAACCCGGTTCGGATCGGGCACAGTCAACGACTCAACCTCTTCCGGTGTCCCAACAACCTGCGTCACATCCGGAGCCTCTCCCAACGTCCCCACAACCTCATCGTGGTCATGATGCCCAATCAGAATCAGCGAAAGGCCTTCCTTGGCAAACTTGACCGCCTCCACGTGGACCTTGGTCACCAACGGACAAGTCGCATCAATCACTCGCAACTCGCGCAGCTTGCTATCCTGCCGCACTTCCGGAGACACGCCGTGAGCGCTATAAATCACGCGCTCGCCCGTCGGCACTTCCTCGACGGAATCAACAAAAATCGCGCCCTTCTGCTGCAACTCTTCCACCACGTAGCGGTTGTGGACGATTTCCTTGCGCACATAAATCGGCGGCCCAAACTTCTCGAGCGCAATCCGCACAATGTCAATGGCCCGCACCACCCCGGCGCAGAAGCCACGGGGCTTCAACAGGAGCAAAGTCTTTTGATCCGTAGCTTTCAGATCCGTAGCCTTGAGATCAGTAGCTTTTTGATTCAGCGTTACTTGAGCAGTCGACATCGGTCGCTGTACGCCTTTCTTACCCGGCTCCAGAGCCTGGCTGTGACAGAGAATTTGCTATTTTTAGCCTACCGAAACCGCCCGCCTAGGTCAACGTAAACCATGCAAAAGCAGTAGCTTAGCAGTGACTGGAGCTTTTCGGGCGGTGAGCGGGAAGCCCTGCCAGGATTGATCCAAACGCCCTGCAAATACACCCTCAAAAAGACCAAAAAGCCTTGTCATTCCGACGCCGGAGGAATCTGCCTCAGAAGCCACTTGCAGATTCCTCCTGCCGTCGGAATGACAAGCTTCGGACGACTAGCGCCCGATGTGGTCTAGGCGCTTTCGGAAATCATTTGCTCAGCGTTCCTGAGCGATGCTTCCGTTAGCTTCGCCCCGCTCAGCATCCGGGCCACTTCCTCGGTGCGTTCTTTGTTTTCGATGCGGCGGACGGAGGTTTTGGTCCTGCCGCCAGCCGTCTTTTTCTCGATGAGGTAGTGTTGGTCCGCAAATGCCGCAATTTGAGGCAGATGCGTGACGCAGAGGACCTGTGCGGTCCTGGCCAGAGCTTTCAGCTTCTTGCCAACGGCGTCAGCGGCGCGGCCGCCGATGCCGGTGTCGATTTCGTCGAAGACCATGGTTCGTTGGGCGATGGTTCTTGGGCCGCTGGCTTTTTTCGCTCCCGTAGAAGTCTTTTCGATACAATACTTTAGCGCCAACATCACACGCGACAGCTCCCCGCCCGAGGCCGCTTGCTCCATGTCGCGCAGAGGTTCGCCGGGGTTGGCCGATATCAGGTAGCGGACTTCGTCTAAACCCTTGGCCGACCACGAGTTAGCGCTGTCGGTGGTGGTCACTGCAACCTGAAACTCGGCTTTCATGGCCAGGTCGTTGATGGCGCTCTCCACCAATTTCTCCAGCTTTTTGGCAGCGTCCTTGCGGGCCTTGCTAAGTGCTTTGGCAGCAAGTAGATAGACTTGCGCAGCCGCAGCTTGCTTCTGGCGCAGGTCGCGCAGGACTTCGTCTTTATTTTCCATCTCTTGCAATTTGCGGGTGGCCTCCGCGCCGAAATGGACCACATCGTCGAGTGTGGGGCCGTATTTGCGTTTGAGGCGGTCGAGCGCGGCCAGACGGTCTTCCACGTCGGCCAGGCGTTCGGGAGAGGCTTGGATGGCTCCGGCATAGTCGCGCAGGGATGCGCCTACGTCCTCGATGCTAATCCTCGCCGAATCAAGGGCTTCCAAGGCAGTCTTAAACCTGGGTTCGTAGCGGGAAAGCTCTTCCACGTGCTTGGAGGCCGAACGCAGGGTGGCCGAGGTGGAAGCGCTTCCCTCGTACAGCAGGTCGAAGGCGTTCATGCCAGCGTTGTAGATTTTCTCGGAGTTGGCCAGGACGCGCTTTTCGGCTTCCAGCTTTTCGTCTTCTTGGGGCTGGAGGCGGGCTTCGTCAATTTCGCGGGCTTGGAAGCTCCACAGGTCGAGGAGGCGGAGGCGGTCCTGTTCGTCGCGCCCGAGTTCGGCGATGCGGTCGCCAAGCGTCTTCCAGGCGGTAAAGGCCTGGGCGGTGGCTTCGAGCTTGCTGGCGGCGAAGGTATCGAGGAGCTGGAGGCGGGAGCTGGCGTCGAAGGAGAGCAGGGTCTCGTTTTGGGCGTGGATGGTGGCCAGGTGCGGGGCCAAACGTTTCAAAGTAGTTACCGTGGCAGGTTGGTTATTAACGAAGATCCTACCCTTACCACCGGCGGCGACCTCGCGGCGGAGAATTAGGGAATCTCCGCCTTCGCCGTCGTTCGGGTCGAGAGTGTTCGGGTCGAGGCCATTTTCCGAAAGAACCTCGGAGACCTTTTTGGCCGCGCTGGCTTCCAATTCCCAGACGGCGGAGACCACGGCCTTTTCCGCGCCGGAGCGAATGACGTCGGCGGAGGCGCGTTCGCCTAGGAGAAGTGCGAGGGCATCAATGAGGATCGACTTCCCTGCGCCGGTTTCGCCGGTGAGCAGGTTCAACCCCGAGGCGAACTCCACCACGGCGTTGTCGATGACGGCGTAGTTTTCGAGGCGTAGTTCAACCAGCACAGATCCCCACTTGTAAGTGATTTGGCCGAAGCATATCACGGGATTGCGGCGCTGGAAACGTGTCACCTCCGTCTATCCTGTTTCGTCGTCCCTGTTTCGTCGTCTCTGTTTCGTCGTCCCTGTGTCGTCTGCCGCTGAACCCGCCCCGCCAAGGTAAAGGCGGGTGCCAATCGATCCCAGTTTTGGATTGAGTGGGGATGTTCAGATCTTCTCAAGTCTGTCATCCGGACTGGAGCAGATCATGGCAAAGCGATAATCTGTTGAGTGGAAAAGAACGTGTGGGGCCGAAACATGAAAATCAAGATAACAATTGCCGACAAAACGATCAGCGCCACACTGGCAGACAACGAGACCGCGCGCGACTTCGTTTCTCTTCTACCGTTGAAACTCTCAATGAAGGATCTATTCGGACGAGAGAAGTTCGGTAAGCTGCCGAAAGCGCTTTCGGAAAACGGGCCGGCGACGCATAGCTACGAGGTCGGTGATATCGCCTATTGGTCTCCAAATCACGACGTTGCCATTTACTACCACCAAGATGGTGAGTCCATACCTTCGCCCGGCGTGATTCCCGTTGCAAGAATCGAAGCTGGGGCAGAAGCGTTCAACGTGCCAGGGTCGGTGAAAGTGACCATTGAGCTTGCAAAATAGCTTACGTGATATCGGACGAAACAAGCAGGGAACAGGGACGTTCACCGGTTCTTGAAAATTAGAACTTGGGGTTAGTTCCGTCTGTCCCCAGGGTTCGTCCCCAGGGTTCCCCCAGTTTTTCCGTGCCCAGTTTTTTATTTAGTTGATTCCGGCGTTTGATCCGCCTAGCATTAGGTCATGGCGAAAGCGCACCCATCCCAAGCAGCAGCTTCGGCGCGCCCGCTTGACGACGACGAAGACGAAGAAACCTTGGCTGCCATCGACAGAGGCATCGCCGACGCCAAAGCTGGACGCACCGTGCCCGCTGAAGAGGTCCGCAAACTTCTACCCAAGTGGATTACCGCCTCCTCTACTCGCAAGAAGCGCTGAACGACCTCGCCGAGATTGTTGGCCACATTGCTGCCGACGACCCCGAGGCGGCTTCTCGTTTTGGCAGGTCACTGCTCGACCACGTGAGCTTG
Organism: Acidobacteriaceae bacterium; assembly: GCA_043782485.1. Lineage (GTDB taxonomy): Bacteria > Acidobacteriota > Terriglobia > Terriglobales > Acidobacteriaceae > JANXUC01. The sequence continues at coordinate 54,215 of JAYWAL010000128.1, forward strand.
CTCGTCCGCTTCCCGCGCATGGGCCACACCATTCAGAAGCGGTCGCGCGTGCGCAAACTGGTGCATAGCCCGATTCTGGTTTACTACCGATGCCACGAGGATCGGAAGGTAATCGAAGTTCTTCACTTAAGGCACGGATCAAGGAAGCCGCCGCAGAGTAGCGCGTTCTGAATACTTGCGGGCCGTCAAGTGTGTCGTTCCCGAGATTCTGGTTGTGGAATGGAGATCAAAGGCCACTGGAATGGTCGACCACCCGCCCGGTCCATTCTGACTCAATCATAGGGGACAGTCCGCGCGGGGGCCATCCGGTGTCAGCGACTGCCCAGGTTAGCGCCAAAGTACGGCGCGAACCTGGGGCACCCGGCGATACGAACTTGCGGCCTGCTGATAACAACTGAAGGTGAGGAAATGGGACTGGCCGGACTCGCGGAATCGTTGCAGTCCGCCTGTCTTGCAGGACAGTCTACGCCGGAGGATCATCGGGTGTCAGTGACCGGCCCAGGTTAGCGCCAAAGTACGGCGCGAACCTGGGGCACTCGGTTGATACCGGATGGTCGTCGGTGGACTGTCCCCTATGATTGAGTCAGAATGTACCGCACACGAATCGCGAAATGCTAACTTCCGGCGGTTACGCAAGACTGTTTCTCGGCCCAGGTTAGCGCCAAAGTGCGGCGCGAACCTGGGGCACCCGGCACCCGGCAACTGTGGGTGAAAACAATCCGCGTTCGCCTGGGCGGTCCGGCATGGCAGGGGTCTTTCGACTCCGCATTCCCGCGCTGCGCGCGCGAATGCTGCGCTCGAGATGACAAGGGGTAAGGGATAAGAAGAGATGGATTGAGAGGAATGACGGTTCGTGGGTTTCCTGGGCCCCTAGTTGAAGCAAAACTTTCCTGAGTTAAAAGCCCCGCCCTGTGGCTGGGGAACGCGACAAGGACGGGGCACCCCTTGGATGGTAGTTTTTTGTGTCCAACACTTGCGCAGTCAATCTCGAAGTCAAGCTTCTAGTTCCAGGGATTTACTGGTTGGTCGCTGATGGCGACCGAGAAGCTAATGCCGCACACATGCCCGGTTTACAGGCTGGTTCCCTGCTGCCCTTGTGGGCGGAATTGGCCCTTGTATTGCCCTATAATTGTGCAAAGGGCTTTCTAACAAACCATGGCTTTCCTTTCTACCCTCGCAGTTTTCGTTGGCGGCGAAGTCTTGGATATGATTTCGCAGAGTGGCGCGGTCGCCAAGACTGTGCTGTTGATTCTGCTCGCTTTTAGCATACTTTCCTGGGCCATTATTGTTTCCAAGTGGAGCTTGCTGAGGAAGGCGCAGACGCAGAGTGGGCGGTTTGTGCGGGCCTTCCGCAAGGCGCAGCGACTGGGGGACATGCAGGCGGTGGAGGAGCAGTTCCGGCCGAGTCCGCTGGTGGGCGTGTTCCATAATGGGTATGCGGAGTGTCAGCGGCAGGCTTCGGCGGGCGGGTTGCCGAATAGCCTGGCGATTCAGCGGGCCATGCAGATTGCGGCGTCGGAGGAAGTGACGCGCTTTGAGCGCAGCTTGCCGTGGCTGGCGATTACGGCGGCGGTGACGCCATTTATTGGGCTATTTGGCACTGTGTGGGGAATTATTGACGCGTTTCACGGCTTGGGGACGGCTGGGGCGGCGACGTTGCGGGCGGTGGCTCCGGGAATTTCCGAGGCGCTGGTGACGACGGCGGCGGGGTTGGCGACGGCGATTCCGGCGGTGATTGCCTATAACTTGCTTTCGCATAGCATTCGCGAATTCGCGTCGCGTAGTGATGACTTTGCCATGGAGTTTTTGAATACGGTGGAGAGCACGCAGTCGGCTCCGCAGCGCGCGGGAGCGCACGACTGATGGCGTTTACCGGCTCCAATGGACGCACGATGAGTTCGCTGGCGGACATTAACATCACTCCGCTGGTGGATGTGGTGCTGGTGCTGCTGGTGATTTTTATGGTGACGGCGCCGGTGCTGCAATCCGGGATTGACGTTAGCGTTCCGAAGACGAAATCGGTGAAAGAGATTACTGAAGAGCGGCTGGTGATTTCGATTAACAAAGAACAGCAGGTGTTTCTGGGGAACGACGCGATCAACATCCATGAGATTGGCGCGAAGTTGCGGCAGAGGGTGCGTGATCCGCGGAATTATTCGGTGTTTGTGAGGGCGGATGAGAATGTGCCGTTTGGCGCGTTTGCCACCGTGATGGATGCGGTGAAGCAGTCGGGCATTGGCAGCGTGAGCATTGTGACGCAGCCGCTGGAGGCCCATGGCGGCAAGCCCTGAAATCTATTTCGAGCACGAGCCTTGGCGGCTGCCGATCTTTGCATCGGTGATGCTGCACGCGGGATTGGTTGGCGTGCTGGTGGCTTACGGCGTCTTCTTCGCAAGAGCGCGTGGTCCCATGTGGGGCACGGGCGGCGGCGGAGAGGCGATGAGCGCGACGTTGGTGAGCGCGCTTCCCTTGCCTTCCACTCCGACGCAGACGCAGAGTGTGCTGGCGGTGGAGTCGAAAGGACTTTCGCAGTCGCAGCCGGTGGCGCAGACGCAAGAGCCGGACGCGATTGCCATTCCGGACAAAGACACGAAGAAGAGGATCACCAAGCCAGTTAACTCGACGGTGAAACCCCGCGAGCCGGAACCGCAACCAAGTAACCAGGTGCCGTTTGGCGAGGGCGGTCCGGCGGCGACGTTTAGCGCGGCGGGCGGGCAGGGGGCGATGTCGTTTAGTGGCGGCGCGGGCGATTTTGGCAGCCGTTATGCGTATTACGTGAGCGTGGTGCAGCGGAAGGTTTCGGAGAATTGGCTGAAATATGAGGTGGATCCGGCGGTGCGGGAGGGACGGCGGGTGTATGTGTCGTTTGATATCTCGCGCGGCGGAGGGCCTTCGAATATACAGGTAGAGCAGTCGAGCGGGGTGCCATCGCTGGATGTTTCGGCGGTACGGGCGTTGCAGCGGATTGATACGTTTGGGCCGTTGCCGGCGGATTATTCGGGAAATAAGGTTTCCGTGGAGTTTTGGTTTGATTGGAAAAAGTGAAATGAAAATTGCTTCTCGATTTGCAGCTCTAGCGCTGGTGCTGGTGAGCATGTCGGCGATTGCGCAGCAGGACTGGATTCGCACGGGCACGGGGCTCGGCGTGGACAAGGTGCGTTTGGCGGCGGCGGATTTTAAGCCGTCCTCCGCTGACCCGCGCAATGCGGCGCTGCTTAAGGCATTCAACGACACGCTGGAGAATGACCTGGAGAACGCTGGCATTTTCGACATGGTGTCGAAAAGCTTCCATCCGCTGAACGTTCCCTCCATGCAGGGTCAAGTGAATTTTACGGAATGGAGTGCGCCGCCGCCGAATGCTTCGATGCTGGCGTTCGGCAACCTGAACACCGCTGCCGATTCGATGACCGTGCAGGGATGGCTGGACGACGTGAAGAATCCGCAATCGGCGCAGGTACTGGCCAAGCAGTATCAAGACAAGCCCACGAGCGACGCGGCGCGCATGATCGCGCACAAGTTTGCCGATGAAATTATTTTCCGGCTGGGTGGGGGAATTCAGGGAATTGCCGAGAGTCAGATCGTTTTCATCAGCTCGCGGAGTGGACATAAGGAAGTGTGGATGATGGACTACGATGGCGCGAATCAACATGCCATCTCGAAGCTGGGGTCGATTTCGCTTTCGCCACGCATTTCTCCCGACAGCAGCCGGATTGCGTTTTCGTCCGTCACCAGCGCTGGCGGGTGGCAGATTGATATGTACTCGCTGGAACTGGGGCGTGCGGTGAGCTTTCCGCGCTTTGGCGGGACCAACGTTTCTCCAGCATGGGCGCCTGATGGAGGGCGACTTGCGTTTTCGTCATCGCAGAGCGGCGACCCGGAGATTTACGTGTCGGATAGTTCTGGCCGAAATTTGAAACGGGTGACGACCTCGAAGGGTCCGGATGTTTCACCTTCGTGGAATCCGAAAACGGGATCACAGATCGCGTTTGTGAGCGGACGCAGCGGGCTGCCGCAAGTGTTCACCATGGAATCGGACGGCACGAATCCGCAGCGGATGACGGACCAAGGTTACGCGGTTTCTCCGGCATGGTCGCCGAATGGGCAGTTTCTGGCGTTTTCCTGGATGCGGAAGTATGGTCCCGGAGCACCAGGGGCGCAGGATATTTACATCATGGACATTGTGAGCAAGCAGTGGGTGCAGCTGACGCACGATGGAGGGCGCAATGACTTCCCTTCGTGGTCGCCGGATGGGCGGCATCTTGTGTTCCAATCCACGCGCTCGGGCAGCGAACAGCTTTGGACGATGCTGGCCGATGGCAGCAACCCGCACCAGCTTACAACTAGCGGCGGAAATACGCAGGCGAATTGGAGTTGGAAGTGAGCCAAAAGGAACTTCGCTTTGAGCGCATAGACTTTATATTTCTCTTTGGAGGATGCCGTGAAAAACGTTAGCCGCTTCGTTTCGGTCCTGGCTTTTGGTGGTGCGCTACTATTGGGCGCTTGCAATAAGAAACCCCTGCCGGTCCCACCGCCGCCCACTCCTCCGCCGCCATCGCCCACGGCTTCCTTGACGGCAAACCCGAATTCCGTGCAGAAGGGTGAATCGACCACGCTCACTTGGGAAACGACCAACGCCACCGAGGTGCAGATTGATGGCGTGGGACCGGTGAAAACGACGGGATCACAGCAGGTGACGCCCGCCGATTCCACAACCTACCGCCTGACCGCGAAAGGCTCGGGAGGCTCGCAGGAGGCTACGGCGCGAGTGACAGTGACCGCAGGGGCAGCGCCGCCTGTTCCCGTGGACACGGGCGCGTCGCTTACGGAAGAGCAGTTGTTCAACCACAGCGTGAAGGACATCTATTTCGACTACGACAAATATGACGTAAGTCCGGCGCAGCAAAGCAGCGTCACGGCAACGGCGCAGTTCCTGGCGGCGCATCCGGGGATCAAGTTTTCGGTGGAAGGCCATTGCGATGAGCGCGGATCAACGGAGTTCAACCTGGCTTTGGGGGACAATCGCGCCAACGCTGTGAAGAGTGCGCTGGTGCAGGCTGGAATTCCTGGAGATCGCATTCGCACGATCAGCTACGGCAAGGAAAAGCCATTCTGCTCGGATCACACCGAAGACTGCTGGCAGCAGAATCGGCGCGGGCACTTTGTGTATCAGAAGTAGTTTTGACTGCCATCTCGGGCGATGCGTCGCTCGGGATGGCACACTTTTGTGCGAGGTAAGGCCATCATGATGAAAAACAGAATTGCAGTCTTAATTTTCGGGGCAAGCCTTCTCTGCGCGGCTCCGGCGTGGGGTGTAAGCAAGGAAATCCTGCAACTGCAAACGCAGGTGCAGGTCATGCAAGAGCAAATGACCAGCATGCAGCGCTCTTTTGACGAGCGCATGGGCGTGATGCGCAATCTGGTGGAGCAGAATACCGACTCCGTGAACAAGATTGCGCCCTTGATCGATAAATTGAACACTTCCATCCAGAAACAGAACACGGATGGAGCGGCGCACGTGGACCAGTTCTCCGGGCAGATTCAGTCGCTGAATGACAGCATTGACGAGCTCAAGGCACGATTGGGCAAGGTCTCCAAGCAACTCGACGACTTGCAAGCTTCGCAGCAAACGGTGGCCGCACAGACGGCACAGACGGCACAAGTAGCCCAAGCCGCGCAGCAGCAACAGCAGGCGCCGCCGCCCGACGTGCTCTACAACAACGGCCTGCGTGACTACAACGCCGCCAAGACCGACCTGGCCACCCAGGAATTCAATGATTATCTGAAGTATTATCCGAACACTGACCTGGCTGGAAACGCCAGCTTCTACCTGGCGGAAATCGAATTCAAAGCGGGCAACTATGCCCAGGCGGCCAAGGACTATGACAAGGTCCTGGAAAACTTCCCCAGCGGCAATAAAGTGGCTGCCGCGCACCTAAAGAAGGGCTACAGCTATGCCGAACTCGGCCAGAAAGATGCGGCCATTGCCGAGTTGCAAACGCTAATTCAACGCTTCCCGCGTGCCCCGGAAGCGGCGCAGGCCAAGGAAAAGCTGCAACAACTAGGCGTGAGCACGGCACCCGTTCGCAGGCCCGTGAGAAAAGTGGGTTAGCCGCATCGAAAATTTTGGCGTTAACTAACTTGGCGCTCCCCGCCGCAGATGATAAACTCTGTAAAATCCAAACGCGGGAGCGGGAATGCAAGCAATCCTTGCCCTCGAAGATGGCCGCATCTTCCGAGGCAAAGGCTACGGCGCTAAGGGCGAAAGTTACG
>JAYWAL010000129.1:0-9823 GCA_043782485.1 Acidobacteriaceae bacterium
CGCCGTCGGGTTCCACACATAGCCCTGCCCCGCCGTCGAGGGCGCGGTCGCATCCACCGTCTTGCCCTGGATCTGCACGGCGTTGCTGCTCGCGCCGCATGCGCCCCACGTCTGGTCGCCTTTCAGGCACTTGGTCCCGTCGGCCGTGCCGTTGCCGAGCTCGGCCAGCGGCACCACGCCGCTCACTTTATCCGCCTTCGCCAGCAGTTGTGTGTCCACATACTGCTTGCGCGCCGCTTGCGAGGGCGCTGTCGGATCGCCTGACAAATTCAGCGGCCCCGTCATGGCGTCGCCCGCTCTGGCTACAAACGACCCCGACCCCACAGTCGATACCGCTTGATCGACATAGGCCTTGTTGGCGGCGTCCGTGGCTTGTTGCGGTGCCGGAACGCCGGGTGGCGTGGAAAACTGCTTGGTGCCGGCAATGGTTTCCTGGCCGGCAAGGTGCACCACTCCGGTGTCCACCGCCTTGCCCGCTACCGCACTGTCCACATACTGCCGCGACGCCACCTGCAGCGCCACGCTCGACGGCACCACCGTCGACCGCACCGCCGCAATCTTGATGGCCGTGGCCGAAGAGGGAATCACCCACGCTTCTTTTTCCGTCGTGCCGTCATCCAGCTTCAGCACAATTTTGTAGAACGTCCCATCCGGAGTTGCGCCCGCGTTGGGTACCAGCGCCACCGAGAAGGCTCCTCCCGCGCCCAGCGGCACGGTCAGAGTTCCCGCCGCCACCGGCTTGGTGTCCGCCGTGGTGAAGGCTGGCCACGAGATCAAAACCGTACCCGATGCCGCGCTTCCGTCCGCGCGATACAGCGTATCCGTCACCGTGGTTCTCGCTGGTTGCTGCGCCCCGGCCGCCGTCAATAGCATGTACGCCACTCCCGCCAACCGTACTACTTTCCAAATGCACTGATTCATCGCATCTCCCCGCATATTTGCCAGAATATATCCGCTAAAATTTCTATGCCGACTCTTCGCCCCGACCCGTTGGATGCACAGCCACAGGCCCCGCACCCAGACCCTTCCACCAGGCAAGCAAAAAGGCTGCGAATAAATCCGCAGCCTTTCGGTACCCCGGCAGTTTCCCGCCGCGTTGTTCTTCGTGTTTACAAAATCACTTACCCAACTTCCGGGACCATGGCCCTGGAAGCCCGCGTGGTCACAGCCGGATTGTCTTGCACCGCCAAAAACGTCTTCACGCTGTTAACGTAGACCTCCGGAAAATCCACCACCGGACGCCGTGATTCAATCAGCGCCATCGCATCCGGCAATTTCCATCCCAAACTGCAAAGCAACGCCAGGGCCATCATCGGCGCACGGTGTACTCCCGCCGCGCAGTGAATCAAAATCTTGCTATCCGTCACGTCCAGCGCGGCCCTGGCAAACGCAACCCCCTGGACAAACACATCGGCCGGCTTCGGAAGAAAATCATCATCCACAGGGTTCCACAAAACGTGGATGCCAAACGGCTCGGCCAGGGGCCGGTCGTCAAATTCCAGCTGCATGTCGATGACGTGCGTAATGCCCGCCCTGGACACTTCGGCCATGTTGGTGGCGTTCCAAATCCCCCCACCGACCGCGATTCGCCCTGTCACCCAACTCCAGTCCATGCGCCCCCCAAGCTCCAGTTGTTTCCCGATCTACAATTCTACGGGAGCCTCGGCGACCGGAGGCGTATCGAGGGTAATTTCTGCTACTTCCGTAACTCCCTGGCCGGCCACACTCTCGCCTGCCACATCATGGTCCGCCGCTTTCGGCACCGCCACCTGGAAGTGTTCCAGGAGCATGCTCTCAAACGTTTCCCGCAAAGCCGGACTCTCAAGATCGTCGGGCTTCATCGTACTCAGGCCCGCCAATTCGAATAAGAACTTTGCGGACAAGTACTTACGCTCGAGCGCGTCTTCGATCAGCGCTTGCGTGATGGCCACCGAGCTTTGGTAGACCAACCGCAAAATTTCCCGGCGCGCGTCCTCTAAGCCTAGCGGCGTTGCCGGGTCAAGTGGCGTGACCTTGCAGGCCGCGGACGCCCGGTTCTTCTTGTCAGGGGAGGGCTTGGCGTCCGCGGACTTCTCGATGGCGCTTGCGAGTTTCTTCGTTGTTGTCATAAGTAAATTCCAATGCCTTTGTCGGGGCAAAAAGTAAGGGACGCGGCGTAGGCCGCGTCCCTTTTTCCTACTCTTAAGTTCAGGATATCATGTCAAGGGGGGTAGATTATACTTTTTTTTCAAACTATATTTGGTTTCTTTTCAAGAACTTAAGTCGAAAAGAGTCCATTTTGCCCCTTGACAAGCTTTTTTGTAAATCTGGAAATCGTCCAAAAACCACCCTGTTGCCGTTTGAACCTGCCCAATTGTTGTCCGCAACGTCTCCTTTCAGGTCTGTCATCCCTTCGACTGCGCATTCCCGCGCTTCGCGCGCGAATGCTTCGCTCAGAATGACAAAGCCTTAGGAGCGAGTTACAAGAGTAAGGGGCAAAAAGTAAGGGACGCGGCGTAGGCCGCGTCCCTTTCTTCTACTCTTAAGTTCAGGATATCATGTCAAGGGGGGTAGATTATACTTTTTTTTCAAACTATATTTAGTTTCTTTTCAAGAACTTAAGTCGAAAAGAGTCCATTTTGCCTCTTGACAAGCCTTTTTGTAAATCTGGAAATCGTCCAAAAACCACCCTGTTGCCGTTTGAACCTGCCCAATTGTTGTCCGCAACGTCTCCCCTTCAGGTCTGTCATCCTTCGACTGCGCATGCCCGCGCTTCGCGCGCGAATGCTTCGCTCAGGATGACAACTTTTCAAGAACTTGAAGTGAAAACACCGCTTTTACCGTCTTGACAGAGTTCTGGACTAATCCTGGAACGATCCAAGAGTCCCCTTCGCAGGAACCTGGCGGAGAGTCTATCCAGCGTTTCCTCCAGGATTTGGTAGATATAGCAGCGTGCACACTGGAACCGGCGCGCCACCTGCTCCGCCGTCTCATCGCGAAGGACAATTCGCGCGATGACCTCGTAGGAGCGCTCATTCAATTCTCCCAGGCAGCGTTCCATATCAAACACGAAGATCACCGCATCTTCAAAGGTATGAAGGGGATACGAGCTAATTCGAGCCTGAAATTCCAATCCGCCAAGTACCGAAGGTAAGCGCCCGGTTTCCATGGCGAGTTTGGCGTAGCGCCGCAGCAAGATGATGGAGCGCCGCCGATAGAGGCAAATTTCCGCCATCTGATCCTCCGGCGGAGGTTCTTCGAACGAAGGCGGCTCGGGCAGCACGGGTTCAATCGCAGGAGCAACGGGCTCAGCGTCCTCCGCGGGATTGCACGCGGATGAACTCATGCGCACGCTTGCAAAATTGGATCAGCATCTGGATCAGTAGCGGTTTGTAGATCGAGGCCGTTGGGTAGGCGCGCGGGGCGCCGTGAGATCCTCTTAGGATGGGTAAGAAATCGTGACTCCGAGTGCTTGACTTCGCAGACGGAACAGAAAGTTTCGCCCGAGCCCACCGGACGGGTTACCAGTATGCCGCAGCCTTCGCAATACTTCAGCTCAACGCGGTTACTCGGTTTGATTCGTGGCATTTGTAATCTCCTGGAAAAGAGGTGCGGCAACGCAAGAATTTCCCAACGCAAAAAAGACAAAGCCCCGCTCCCGTGTATTTGGGAGCAGGGCTCGTTTCTGTTACGAAGACCTGCCTGGGCTATGGAATTTTGTTGGTTCAACGCGCTGGGGAGGCGCGGGGATTGGGCCTAAGTTGCAACTACAACCCTTGGGGAGGGCTGATATCGAGTACTTACCGCTTAGAGGCGCGCAGGGGATTCGCGCTCCCGTTGGGAAAAGTAGCCTTCTTCATAGCCGGACTTGAGTACCTTGCCGTTCTGTACGACAACGGTAAGCCTGCCGGTAAAGCGAAGGGTCCGGAGCAGGCGTTCCACGGCGGCGGATAGAATCTCCGCCGAGCGAACCTTGCGGCGGAGCTCGACGAAGCTACGCTCTTCGAGCGGCATCTCCGTTGGGATCTCCGGGTTGGTAGTCGCTGAAGCGATCACTGGACTGGCTGCTGTGGTCATTCCTGCTCCGGACTTAAGGGTTCCTACCTAGGATCAGGCTAGCGCTGGTGAAGTTCTAAGTCAAGAACTTTTTTCAAGAAAAGCCGCGTCGGACGGGGCGTTCAGCCGAAAGCAACGCAAGTGCCGAACTCGCGCGCCGGAGGTTGGGCGCGAGTGCCGGTAGTTCGGCACGAAAAGGTGTTGTGGGCGTAATTGTCCGCGGTGAAGGTTGGAAGTCAAGATCCAGCGCCTGAAGGCGCACTGATAAGAAGCATTGGCGCCACTGCGGAAGCGGTGGCCTGATACGAATCTTATTTATGTCACGAGCGGTGCGGATAAGTAAGGTTCCGTTTCGTCAAGGCCAATCCAGTGTGTTGTTGGGAAGCATTACCAAGGGAAGTTGGGCGGCGCTTCAAACATGTCGTTTGAGGCCGTGTAAATAGACGACGCTTGACGTCGCACGTAGCCATATCATACTGGGATCGGATATCAAACGATGATTCCACGCCGCCGCTCTACCGTGATAAACGGACAGCCGGCTTTGCGGAGGGTGAGCGGGTGCTGGCGTTCCAGGCATTCGAAAGGCAAGCCAAGAAGCGCTTGGATATTTTGCATGCCGCTGTTTCCCGTATGAGCCTGATGTTGTTGCCGAGCAATCACTTCGAGACTCTTCGAGGTAACCGCGATGGGCAGTTTAGTATCCGGATCAATCAAAAGTGGCGGCTTTGCTTCGAATGGCCGGATGAAGCGGAGAAGCCTTACAACATCGAAATCGTTGACTATCACTAGCGGAGGCGGCCCAATGACCAAGAAGAGACCGATTTATCCAGTCCATCCCGGCGAGATTTTGGCAGGCGAATTGGCGGAGTTTCAAATTTCACCCGCAGAACTGGCGCGGCATCTGCATGTTCCATCGAACCGGCTGTACCAAATACTGGCTGGACGGCGCGCCATGACCGCGGATACGGCTTTGCGCCTGGAACAATGGCTGGGCGTGGAGGCGGCCTTCTGGATGAACTTACAAAAAAAGTATGAATTGGATCTGGCATCCGAGCAGATTGGAGACGAAATCAAACGCACGGTGGCTAGATTTCGCCCCAAGGCACTTGGGCAGGCCAGCGCGCTGCGGGCTTGAGGCTTGCGGGTTCGGAATGACAAAGCAAAAACAAGATGCTCGTTCGGAGTTTTTCAGAGGTCAGAGGTCGACAGAGGCACGAGCTCAGCTTGCGCACGAGCGGGGACGCCCGTGCCTCCATTGGTGACTACCCTTAGTGGATGCGATTCTGTACCAGGAACAGGTATCCCGCTAGCGCCAGGCTGAGCAGGGTAGCCAGGATGGCGGTTAGGTCGATGATCCATCCGGCTGGCTCGAACTTGCCTTCCTCCAGTTGCTTGCGGGTGATGTGGTAGCGGACCAGGCCGGTTACGACCATGACCATTCCGGCGATGATGGAAACCAGGCCGAGCCAGACGGACATCCCCGTGGTTCTGGGGCCTTTGCCGCCCTGCATGGCGAAAAATTGTTGTAGGGCCACACCGAAGCGTCCGATGGCGAAGCCGAAGACAATGATGGCGAGGCCGGTGCGGACCCAGGCCAGGAACGTGCGTTCGTTGGCGAGGTGGTCGCGGGCGCGGGTAGGGTTGTCGGGCGGGGTGGGCATGAAGGGTCAGCATAGCAGCTGTCAGCCGTAAGCTCTCAGCCGTCAGCTAAGACCAGAACGTTTGGCGTCCGGGACTGAAAGCTGACGGCTGATGGCTGATAGCTGACAGCTGACGACTCGGTTATCATCGACAGGACGGCATCGTTGGGCGGATGGATCGGTGGAAAGCCGACCGCCGATAGCTGACAGCCAACAGGAGACTTGCGATGGAAGAGACACCGGGAAAAGAAGCGGCAGCGGGGCCGGGCGGGCGGCGGAATGAAGACATTGCGTTGGACTTGATGAAGTTCGTGGCCATTACGGCTGGGTATGGCAAGGCGGCTACGGGAAGTGGGGTTGGGTTCCAGGGCGGCGGGTCGGCTAGCAAGCCGGAAGAGCAAACGTCACAGTTGCTGGAGCTTTATAAGAAGTGTCTGGATGTGGTGAAGAAGTAGAGTTTGGAACAGACGTACCCGATGGGTGCGAGTTTGCGGTGGCCCGATCTGTCGCACAGAACGCGACAAGGACGGGGGACCCGGACTGAGTGGGGAATGAATAAGCGCGGACTTTTTGAGTCCGCGCTCTTTTTGTTTCGATCTTGAGCGGCAGGCGAGGGCGCCCGCCGCTACTTAAACCTTAGCGTTTGCCTTTTTTCTTGGCGGCCTTCTTCTTTGGAGCTGCCTTGGCCTTATGTTTCTTTTCGATGGGCTTCTTGGGCTTGCGGATTACGATTTTGCCCTTCTTCTTGGGAGCTTTCTTGGCGGCCTTTTTGGGGGCGGTTTTTTTCGCAGCCTTTTTGGGGGCCGCTTTCTTTGCGGGGGGCTTGGCGGCTGGCTTCGGGGCTGGTTTGGGAGCAGCCTTCTTGGCGGGCGCTGCCGGCTTCGGCGCTGGTTTAGGAGCCGGAGGCTTCGGTGGGGCGGGCGCTGGTTTTGGAACAACCTTTGGAACAACCTTTGGAACAACGGGCGTCACGGCCATCGGGGCCACTTCTTCTTCGTCTTCCGTCATGACGACGTCGGACTCTTCTTCCTCTTCTTCAAAATCTTCTTCGACCGGATCACCGTAGGCGCCGGTGTCGCCGAATTCGTCCATCTCGTCGTCGCGCATATAGTATTTCCTCTCATCGAACATCGCGGCATCTCCTTCGAAACGACTTGGGGGCAGGGTCCTAAAGTTGAGAAAACTACAGCTGAGAAACGATGATTTCGGGAGTCAAAAAAACCTCCTGGAGCAACGGCGGCGAGTATAGCAATTCCCCCGCGTTTTCAACAAGAGGAAAAGAGGGCGGAAGAAATAGCGAAAGTCTCAGGGTGCTTCCTTACAGGAGCTAAACCCCGATATTCATGGGAGCCGTTGCGGCGGCGCTGAAGCGCCGCTCAACCGTGTCGGGCCAGGCGCCGAGTTCTCACGAATTCTGGGAAGGCCCGCATTTCGAAGGCTCTGCATTTCCTGGATTTGCTGGTCCAAGTATTTCGAAGGTTCCTCAGATTATCGTGCTCGTGCCTGGGAGGAGCGGTTTTCACTGGCCAGGCTGGCAGCGGACGAGGTGTGGCGGGGCTTAGAGGCCTTGGCTTTACGGGTGGTGGCCTTGCGGCGATGGTGCTTGGTTGTAGTGCCTCCGGTCCAGGCGTCTTTCTCGCGTCCGGCCACCAGCGGCAGGTAAATGCGAACGGTGCGCCCGGCATGGAGGGAATTGCCGCGGAGGTGGTTCCAGGTGCGGACTTTGTCGGCGGGCACGCCGAAGTTCTGGGCCACGGAGGCGATGGTATCGCCGCGGCGGGTGCGGTAGCGGACGGCGTTCTTGGAGTAAAGGTCGCCGGTCTCTCCGGCTACGACTTGCCCGGCTGAGATGGGGATAATGAGCTTGGCATCAGGCTCGACGTCACCGGAGACGGAAGAGGCTACAGCCGAAGTCAGGCCGTTTGCCTCGGCAATCGAGGCTGCGGGCGTGTGGTAGGTGCGCGAGAGGCTGGCCAGGGTCTCGCCGGGGGCGACGCGGTGGTAGCGCCACCAGACGCGCATGTCTTCTGGAATGGCGGCAATGGCCGTTTGGTAGCGGGCTGCGGCTCCCACAGGAAGGTGGAGGTCGAAGGTGGTGTCTTTGGGTGTTGTGGTTCGCAGGAGGCTGGGGTTCAGGTCTTGCAGTGTGGCGACCGGGGCATCGACGCATTCGGCGACGAGGCGCAGGTCCACGGGGTAGTCGATCTTGACGGTATCCGAGGCGGCGGGTTGGTCGGGGATGAGGTTGTCGAGTCCGTATTGGGCGCGGTTCTTGGCCATGATCGCGACCGCGACGATGATGGGGACGTAGTTCTTGGTTTCCTTAGGCAGGACGTTGCGGTTGTAAAGCTCCCAGAAGTCAGCGTAGCCGGTGCGGCGGACGGCCTGCTGCACGTTGCCCGGACCGGAGTTGTAGGCGGCCATGGCGAGGTACCAGTCTCCGAACTGGTTGTAGAGGTCGTGAAGGTGGTGGGCGGCGGCGCGGGTGGATTTTTCGGGGTCGAGGCGCTCGTCGATCCACCAGTTGCGGGCGAGGCCGTAGCCGGTGGCGCGGCTGTTGATGAATTGCCACATGCCGCGTGCTCCGGCGCGGGAGAGGGCGAGTTCGTGGAAGCCGGATTCGGCCTGGGCCAGGTAGATCAGGTCCTGCGGGACGCCTTCTTCCTTCAGGACGCGGCGGATCATGGGCTCGTAGCGTCCGGCGCGGATCAGGCCGCGTTCCAGCGTGCCTTTGCCGTTGTGGGAGAAATAGTTGAGGAACTGGACGACCGGGTCGGTGAGCATGAGCGGCAGGTCGGAGCGTGTGGACTTGATTTCAGCTTCGGCCTGGGCTTTGACGTTGGGATCGACAGGGAAGGTGACGGCGTTGGCCGAGTCGGCGGCCTGGTCGGTGGCCTGATCGATCGTCTGGTCAATGGGGGCGGGTTCGGATTTCTGCTGGGCGAAGCCGTCGCCTTGCTCGAGGGCGGCGAGTTCCAGGCTTGATGCGCCGTTGACGATCTTGTCGAATTCGCGCTGCAGGCGGTCGTCGGCGTGGATGTCGTAGCGGCTTTCCAGGAGCAGGTTGAAGGCGTTATCGAAATTGAGGCGTGCGGCGACGAGGTGGCCGGTTTGGTAGTTTTGCTGGCCGGAGAGGAATTCCTTTTCGGCCTGGTCGATGAGGGTGGCGATGGGGTCGGAGGGGTCGGATGCCTGAGAGGTTTCAACTGGGGAGCAGGCGAAGGCGTTTGCTCCCACACAAGATCGGGTGGCTGGGGCTTGGGCTGACGCCAGGACACTGGTCGCTAGCAGGCCGGACGCGATGCTGAAAAACGCGAACCGGCTTAAGCGGCTATTTATCAATTGGTTAACGCTCCCATGGCTGCGTGTAGGGGTTTTCGAACCCTGTGAGATGCTACTCTCCGGGTTCGGGAAGGGTCAACCAGCGGGGGTACAGGGTACTTCGGGGTTATGTTGCTGATTTTGGGGCAATTAGGTCACTGGATTGTTTCGCTGCAGCGCGCTCTAGCCCCTACAATGGAAGATATGGCAATTTCTAGCGCGTTACGCTCCCATGTGCGGCTGCTCGGCGTGCCCTGGGACGGGAATTCATCGTTTTTGCGGGGTGCGGCACATGCGCCGGGGGCGATTCGTGAGGCGCTGAAGTGCGATGCGTCGAACTCGTGGTCGGAGACGGGAATTGATACGGCGGTGCGGGACATTTTTGGCGATGCCGGAGATGTGGAGTTTGGCTCGGGCGGAGACTGGTTCGCCAAGACCGAAACTAAGGCGGGGAAGCTGGCGGCGGAGTGCAAGCCGCTGTTTTTGGGTGGAGACCATTCGGTGACGTATCCGCTGGTGAGCGGGATGGCGCGGAAGTATTCCAAGCTGACGGTGGTGCATTTTGACGCGCATCCTGATTTGTATGAAGAGTTTGGGAACAATCGCTACTCGCATGCCAGCCCGTTTGCGCGCATTCTGGAAGAGAAGCTGGCGCAGCGGCTGATTCAGGTGGGAATCCGGACGATGAACTCGCACCAGCGGGAACAGGCGTCGAAGTATGACGTTGAGGTGTACCGCATGGGGAACGAAGTCAACTTTGCCGAGATGGAAATTACCGGGCCGGTGTATGTGACGGTGGACATGGATGTTCTGGATCCAGCGTTTGC
>JAYWAL010000130.1:0-25848 GCA_043782485.1 Acidobacteriaceae bacterium
TTCGCCCTTGAAGCGAATGCGACTCTTGCCGTAGCGATCACGAATATTGATGGTGCTGCCGTGACGGAACTCCCCGCCGAAACGAATGGTGTGCTTGCCGTGCGTGTAGGAAGCGTTGTCCGAGAACTGGAAGGTCTGGTCGGGGATGGTTTCCAGCGGCCACCCGTGGTTTCCGCCCAGCGAAGTGAAGCCGGAGATGGCGATTTCCGGCAGGCCGAAATTGATGGGGGTCGTGACGCCGGTATTGATGTGATAGACGCTACCGCCGAGATGATAGTTGTTGGGGTCTTGGCTCGCATCGGCCGTAAGAATCGTCTGCCAAAAGCGGTTAAAGCCGAATTTTGCTTCGTTGACCCAGTTGTTGCTGAGCGTCCAAGTCCAGTTCACGCCCGCGGCCTGCGCCCGGGTTTTGGCTTGCGACTGCCACTCGGCTCGGAGCACGGAAATGTCACGCTCGGTTTGCAGGCTGTCGCCCACGAAATAGCGGCCAGAGATTACGTGGTGATCATTGATGTGATAGTCAATCTTCGCCAAGCCGTCATCCTCGCGATTCCGGTTGGGGAAGCCTACGCTGAGTGAGGTTGGGTCACCATTGGGGTTGTTGGCGTTGTTAGTAGGGAACAGAGGCAGGAGAGAGTTGCTTAGGGCACTCACCGTTTTGCCGTGTGCCGCCAGATCGGCAATCGCATCGGGAATGCTGTTGGTGGGGTCGCCGCCCAGAGTTACGCTGGCGGGCGTTGGGAGGTTTTCCGAGTTCCCCACCAAATCCCCGACACCCTCAAACGCCAGGAAGAAAAAGAGCTTGTCTTTCTTAATCGGTCCGCCGACGGTACCGCCGTACTGGTTGAGGCGGAGCGGCTTTTGCGGATCGGGCTTTTTGTTGAACCAGTTGCGGGCATCGAAGTTGCGGTCGCGTCGGAAGTAGAAGGCGGAGCCGTGAATGGCGTTGGTGCCGGACTTCAGGCCGATGTTCACGATCGCGCCCGGTTTCCAGCCGTATTCGGCGGGCGGGTTCTCGAGGGCGTTGAATTCCTGAATGGCATCCACGGGCATGTGCGTGGCTGGGGTGCCCTGAACGCCTTCGGCGTTGATCACGGTGCCGCCGTAGTAGGGGTCGTTGTCATCGGTGCCATCAATGATGAAGTTGTTGTCTTCCGGGCGGACGCCGTTGGAACTGATAGACAAGAATCCGCCGCCGGGGTAGCGCTGGACGCCGGGGCGCAGGGTGACGAGATTTTGGAAATCGCGGCCGTTGAGGGGCAGGTCATTGATGGCTTTGTTGGAGAAGGTGCCGCCGAGGGTGTCGCTGGTGGTATCGACGAGCGGGGCTTCATCGGTGACGGTGACGACTTCCGAGGCGCTGCCGGCGGTCAGCTGCAAATCGATGCGCAGGTCTTTGGCGACCTCGAGGCGGATGGCGGGACGCTCAACCTTCTTGAAGTTGGAGGCCTCGCCGGTGATCTTGTAGAGGCCCGGCTGGAGATTGGGGGCAACGTACTCGCCAACTTCGTTGGTCGTGAGCGTGCGGGAGATGCCGCGCTCGGTGTCGGTGATGGTCACCTTGGCACCGGGTAAGACTGCGCCAGTTTGATCGGTGACGGTGCCCTGGATGCGGCCATTGTTCGATTGCCCGACGCCCATTGCGGTCAACAGCAGAGTTGCTGCGATCAACACCCAACCACGCTTGCATGTATTCATTCTGAGAAATTCTCCCTTCAGCATTATCTAAGAAAACCGGGGCGACCCAGATGCAAAGAAGTCGTCGCGGTCATCGCAAAGTTTGATACGAAAAATTTGTGGCAACGCACGAGTTCAGTCTAAAGGCAGTGGCAGGCGTGTTGAAAGCTTTTACAAAAGACAACGGTATCACGCAGAGGACGAGCCTCGACGGGATTTGGGACAGCAAGGTGTTGGCAGCCGCTTCAAGAGGAGACACAACACGTGGCGGGTGTGGGTTTCAAAGTGACGGCGGAGTCTGAACGCGAGATGCAATTTTTGGTGGCAAACGCTGGAAGCCTCTCAAATTCCACGTATAGACCACGTCCGTCTTTGCCTTGACCGCACAATGGCCGATGAGCGAGTCGTAAATGGCGGCACCGGTGATGCTGCCGGCGGACGTCTCGATGGCGTGAAGCACTTCTTCCGCGTCCAGTGTGAAAGGCGTCAGCCGTTGGCGAATCTCTCCCAGAAATAAGAGAGCCTCATCGCCACTGACGCGATCTTCGCCAGGAGTCCCGGTGATGGTGGAATAGACCTCGGCCAGACTGTGGGAACTACAGGCAGCAGTGCTGGAGTCGTATCGCAAGAACAGATCCAGGCTGGCCTCGTGATGCTCATGGCCCTCCACAAACGCGGCGACTAGGACTGAACTATCGAGGAACGCTTTCATTGCGAGTGGAGATTCTTAAGGTCGCGCTCTTCCCGCTGATCGCGGAGAATTTTATTAGTGATGTCTGTGGTTAGTTTCGGACCGCAACCGCGGAGAACCCAGACCCCGCGTTTTTTGACTAGGCGCGGAGCGGAGACGGCGGGACGGAGCGTAACGGTGGACCCTTCGGAGTCGAGAAGCAGGGAATCACCGGGTTCTAGGCGTAATTCATCGCGCAGGGGTTTGGGAATGACGATGGGCCCAGCGCGGTCGAGGGTGACAGAAGTGTTCATGAATGGGATTATCAAAAGGGGAAATCCCAAATGGCAAATGCCATTTCTAGCTAACCCGCGACGGCTTCAGCCAGTTCTGGCTCCGGCTCTTCTGCGAGGATCTTCGGTTCGCGGATTTCATGGGCGATCCCAACCCAGCCCAAAACCTTGACGACGTAATAGGTGCAATCAACTTCCCACCAGCGCAGGCCCTGGCGGCAGGCGTACATGAATTTGTGGTGGTTGTTATGCCAGCCTTCGCCCATGGTGATGAGGGCGAGGATGAAGTTGTTGCGGCTGTCATCGGTGGTTTCAAATCTGCGATTGCCCCAGACATGGGCCAGGGAATTGATGGTGAAAGTACCGTGATAGAGCAGGACCGTCGACAGTACGAATCCCCAGACGAACGGGCCCACGCCACCGAGCAAAGCCACAGCGGCTCCCAAGACAAACGGCGGAATCAAATAATTTTTGCTGATCCAGCGCAGCTCGGGAAACTTGCCGTAGTCGCGGATCAGATTCGGATCATGGTCGTCGTAGGCGTCGGAGAGTATCCATCCCATGTGGGCCCACCAGAAACCGCGCTGAACGGGAGAATGCACGTCCCGCGGAGTATCGGAATAAAGGTGGTGTTCGCGATGATGCGCGGCCCACCAGAGCACGCCTTTCTGTCCAGAGGTTTCCGCGAGAAAAGCGAGAAGAAACTGAGGGACGCGGGCGAGCTTGTAGGTGCGGTGGCTGAAGTAGCGGTGGTATCCGGCAGTGACGGCGAACATGCGCAGGAAATAGAGTCCGGCGGCTAGCCCAACGTACCACCAGTGGAACGGAACAAAAAAGACGGCTAGGCAGCCGACATGCAGCAAGAAGAAGAGAACGACGGAGCTAAGGCGGTATTTCGCGTTCACCGTGTTGGAGCCATCAGAAATCACGTGCTAAGCCTCTGGGCGATTCAGGTACCTCTTAATTGTACATAGCGGACGGAAGTGCAGCGGCGCGGGCAGCAAGGTATTACAGGACTATTACGAAGGTCATGCAGCCCAGCGGTTGGCGCTTGTTCTTTGCCGTATGGGTGCTCTTAAATTCAAGGTGGGAGACTCCATGAGATACGTGTGCGCGGTTGGGTTGTGGGTGGCTTTGAGCGGCGCGTTGTTGGCGCAGTCTGGGGAAAAAGAGTTTGGCTGGGTGCGCGCCAACAGTGCTGTGACGCAGTTGGACCCGTCGGATTTTCGCTCTGCCCGCGTGTATCACCCGGGTCGGAACGGCGGGAATATTCACGTAGACGTACAGGCGGGATTTCCTGTGACCATTGCAATGGCACCGGCGGCCGAGTGGCAGGAGCAGCAGGCGCATCCAGAGACGCAAATCGGATATGAGCTTTCCTGTGTGCGGGAACACGTTGCCAATGCGACGTATGAGTGCCAGTTGGCGGGAGATCTTCCGATGGTATTGTTGTTCCGAGACGAGCGGAAAGCGCGGCATGCGGTGCTGACCGGGATCGCCAGCGTGCTGGGGCCAAACGCGAAAGCCTTCCTCTCGCCAAATGATGTGGCGGTGACCTATTACAACTGGGCTTGCGTGCGGAATTGCCAGGAGGCGGAGTTTGGCTGGTATTCGTTGTTGAGCGAAAAGTACCGGCTGACGTCGGTGCCCAAGATCTATAGTCTTCTAACTCCGGAACGAGACGGGCAGCAGGTGAACATCCGGATCAAGGCGCCGGTGCCGATGACGGTGGCGTTGTTGCCATCGGGGTTGGCGGACCGCGTGTATGACAACCCAGGAGAGCTAACGTCGGCGCTGGCCAGCACTTCCTGCAAGCAGCGGGGCGTGCAGTCGCTCAGTTTTGATTGCACGGTGAACCTGGCGGACGGGCGGCAGTCGCTGGTGGTGGTTCCGGATCAGGGAAAGCTGCCAAACAAGAAGGCGGAAATTCAGATGCAGACGTACAAGTGTTCGGAGAACTGCCAGTTGCTGGAGAAGTAGTTGTTACGCGCGTTTCGGATTCAGCAGCGAAGCACCCACGGATGACGCTAGCACCGCGGCCACGATTCCTAGGGTGACCGTGGTGGGAATTTCGATGTATCCCGAGCTCAGCATCTTCGCCCCAACGAACATTAAAATCATCGCCAAGCCGTAGTGTAGGTAGTGGAACACATCCAACATTCCCGCGAGTGCGAAGTACATAGCGCGCAGGCCGAGAATGGCGAAAACGTTGGAAGTGTAGACGACAAACGTATTCAGCGTGATGGCGAGAATGGCGGGGATGGAATCGACGGCGAAGAGCACGTCGGTGGTTTCCACCACGAGCAGCACAATGAAGAGCGGCGTGGCCATGAGGACGGCGCGGCGAACGAAAAACTTGTCGCCTTCATAGTCTTTGGTTACGGGTATCAGCTTGCGAAACAGGCGCAGAACCGGATTTTTCTCGGGATGAATTTCGGATTCGCCTTCGCGGAAAAGCTTGATGCCGCTGTAAACCAGAATTGCGCCGAATACGTAGGTGATGAAGTGGAAGCGGCGCAGTAGGCCGACGCCAGCGAAGATAAAGACGGCGCGTAGAGCGAGCGCGCCGAGAATTCCCCAGACTAGAACGCGCTGCTGGTGCTCCTGCGGGACGCTGAAATAGCGGAAGATGAGCAGGAAGACGAACAGGTTATCGACGCTAAGGGAAAGCTCAATGACATAGCCGGTGATGAATTCGAGCGCAGGCGTTCGGCCCTGCCAATGGTATAGAACGGCGGCGAAGGCGAACGCTAGCGCGATCCAGATAGCGCTGCGGAGTGTCGCTTCGCGAAACGAAACAGCATTGGCACGGCTGCGGAACACGCCAAGGTCCAGCGCCAGCATGACCAGGACGAACGCGTTGAAGGCGATCCAGAATATGGGCTGGCTCACGAGACTCTCATTCTGTGGGCTGGTTATTTGCGCTCGTCAATTAACTGCACGGTTTCCCAGATGACATCGCCGGCGATTTCAATGCTGCGCGGGCTGAGCTTGTCGAGCGTGTCCTGCGTGGTGTGGTGGAACACGTTGTTGTAACCGTAGTCAAGGTCAACAACATCGGCTACGGGCACACCCCGCTTGGCAAACGGGAGATGATCGTCCGAGATGCCGCCGGTTTGAGCAAAGAAATGCGACTGATAGCCAAGCCGGGTGGCGGCTTCGAGAAGCAGGTCCTCAAGCCAGGGCGTAGAATTGGCGTCGCGCAGGATGTCGAGGTCGGCGTCGCCAATCATATCGGCCAGCAAGAACGCCTTCACGCGATTGAGGGTGCCATCTTTTTCCCAGGTTTCCGCAAGATGGCGACTGCCGTAAACGCTGTCGGTATCCGTCCAGTGCTGCACGGCTTCCTCGGCGTCGGTCCAGACCAGCCAAACGCTATAACCTTCCCGCTTCTGACCGCGAAGATGCTGGGCGAATTCCAGCAGCAGCGCGGAGGTGGAGCCGCCGTCGTTGGCGCCAATGAAGGATGTCTTCCGCAGCGGATAGTTTGTGTCGTAATGGCTGGCAATGACGATGATACCGTCTTTCTTGCCGGGAAACCTGGCGATAAAGTTCCGTCCAGGGAACTTACCCTCGGGGCTGTCGACAGTGAAGGTGTCTTCCACGACGTCGTCGCCTTTTAAATGCGCCCGCAGGTAGGTCTCGACTTTGGCATGTCCGGGGCTGCCTAGGAAACGCGGACCCAACGCGATGATTTCCCTCACGTGTTGCATGGCGCGAGTGCCGTCAACGAGGGGTTTGGGGGCGCGTTGCGTCAGCGGGGCGGTTGGCCGCGCGGGCGCGGGGTTCTGCTGCACCGGGTTCTGCTGCACCGGGGCTGCGTTGTCCCGGGCGCAGGCGAACAAACTACACGTGACGACGAAGATCAGCGCGAATCTTTGCCCTGACGCCACTACGCCTCTTTTCCGCGATTGCGTCGGTTGGGATGCACTAGCCACACCACCAGAATGCTCACCACATACAGCAGGATCATGGGCGCGGCGAAAATGCACATGTTCAGAATATCCGTGGTGGGCGTCACAATGGCGGCAATAATAAAGATGATCAAAATGGAATAGCGGAAATTGTTCCACAACCAAGTCGGGCTAATGATTCCCATCAGGCCCAGAAACAAGGCCAGAATCGGCATCTCGAACACCGCGCCGAGTCCGATGATGATGGTCAAAAACAGATCGGTATACTCCCCGATCGTGATCATCGGCTTGAATTGCGTGCTATAGCCGATCAAGAAGTCGAGCGCCGCGGGGAAAGCGATTTTGAAGCCGAATAAACCACCGGCGATAAACAGTCCCACGGTGGAGATCATGAACGGCACCACATACCGTTTCTCGTGCCGGTAGAGTCCGGGCGAAATAAACAGCCAGACCTGGTACAAAATCACCGGGCAAGCAAGAAACACACCCGCCAAAAAACTGATTTTAATGTAAAGGTTGAACGGCTCCGTTGGGCTCAGGTACACCAGCGAGTCCGACATGTGGTGGTTGCGCAGCGCCGCGATAATGGGCCTTTGCATCAAGCCATAAATTTTCTCGGCGAAGGCGTAACAGACAAAAAAGCCCACCACCACTGACACAACGGAATAGATGAGCCGCTTCCGCAAGTCTTCCAGGTGTTCCAGGAAGCTCATCTGCCGCAGCAACTCTTCGCGGCTCATCGTTTCAGGAGTGGCGCCAGTGCCCGCCTCAGGCATCGACGCTCTTTGCCGACGCTTCGGTCTCGGGGTTCGCTTCGATGTTCGCTTCGGTATGCACCGGCGAATCGGACCCGCTCGTCAGGGCCGCTTGGCTCTCGACCGAGCTGCCACTGGCAATGGTTCCCTGCGGCGCGGCCACGGGAGGCAAAACCGTTTGCTTGGAGCGCTCGGCTTCCAGCTCCAGGTTGCGCATTTCCGATTCAATCTGCCACTTGAATTCGTTCGAGGCCCGTTTAAACTCGGCCATCCACTTACCCACTTGGCGCATGATCTCCGGCATCTTCTTCGGCCCCACCAAAATCAGGGCGGCGATGAAGATAAAGATCATCTCTGACATGCCGAAATTCATGTTGCAATGATAACCTCCCACCGTACTCCGGGCCAAGCCGTGTCCAAGAAGGGGACTAAGGTTTCTTGGCCCGCATCCGGTCGGGGCACGGAGGATGCACAAACGGTAGATGCAGTTTCTGAACCAGGGGTCCCCATTCGGGGCAGAACTCATTGAGCACGTTGCTGGCGGCAAAACCCGCCAGAGTTGTCAGGCTGCGTTGTCCGGCGTGGGTGACGTCGTCATAGCCTCGCGGCAGGTACGCCATTCCTACAAAGCCACTTGCCGCCGCTCCGGCAAAATTCGAAAACGCCGGGACGGCGCGGCCACCATCGCCCTTGTCGACTATCGCGAATTCCAGCGCGTGCGTGACCCGCCCTAGCGCCCCGTGGCCGGTTGATGGCAAATAGCGCGGATCCTCCCGCAACGCCGCCCCCGCCAAAAAACTAGCCGCCTGTTCCGCCTCCCGCTGCGCGAGTGCGTCGCCATACAGCCGCCCGATGCCGCCGCCTCCGGCCTTCCACTCGTGCGGATATCCATCCTTGGGACGAGCCATGTTAAACCCGGCGCTGAGCGCGGGCGGCAGTAAAGCTAAAGGATTGAACGCCTGATGGGTGTAAAGGCGAAACTTATCCCCGGCCGTCAGCCGGTCGCGCGTCATCTGCGGAGCCAACAGCGCCGGCAATTTGCCCGATGCGGAAATTCGCGCTTCCTCGTCTTGGTCTTCCTTTTGCTCTTGCTTTTGGCGTTGTTTTTGATCCTGCTTTTGCGCCGAGGGCGCATCTGGCAGGTTAGCCGTATTCTGACCGGCCACCAGGCCACCGCAACCGAGCACCACCCACAATGCCGCTAGTCTCAAAGCCGACTCCTTAAAGCCTTTGGATGCTTTTCACCTGCCAGTCGACGCCGCTTGGGGCCGGAGAATTTTGCCGCGAATCTGCCGATGGCATCCGCTCAATATTTCCAGCTTTTCAGGTCGCTTCCACTCGGCGCGGTATCTTCAATGTGCTGGACCATTCGCACAATTGCCGCTGGCAGCGCGTTGAAGCGCTCGATTTCCGGAGCGTCCAGCTTTACGCCGGTGTAGCAGTGGGGTTGCAGCGCGCCGTAGTCGAACGTCGCATTGGCCGCTGGCGTCAGTCTTGGGTCCGTGAGCACCGCTTCCGTCAGGTGGACAGCGTTGTTTAAGTACCACGTATCAGCGTCACCGACCGCAAAGTGCAGCTTGCCGGCAAGCTTTGGACCGAGAGTGGCCCAGTCCCGTTTGATGATGTAGCTCAGGTCATAGTGCTCGCGCCAGTAGTCCGCTACCGACTTATCAATTTGTCCTGTGCGTTTGTCCCAAATCGGCTTAGGGTAGCCATCGTCGCCGACGGGGCTGAACACGGCTTGCCAAATGTCCCACTGCTCGCCCGAGCGGGAATGCGTGCCTAACACCAGTTCATAGCGCGATTCTTGCTCCATCGTGGACTCAAGAGTTCCGTTCGGCTTGCGCATTTCCGGTCGCGGGACTTTGAGAAATGGCCCTTGGCGGTAAAACGCATCCTTATCTTCGTAAATATTCACCGTTCCATAAGCGCGGAAGTCAATCGGGTCCGGGCAGCCGATCCACGCTCCGTTGATTTCATCGGGATAAAACACCTGGGCACCCAGCGTTTCCCAACCGCCGGTGGAGCCGCCAAATGCCACCCGCGCCCACCCCCGGCCGAGACCGTGAAACTTTTTTTCAATCATCGGCAGGAGTTCGTGCATGATGGCATCGCCGTAAGGACCAACATTGGCGGAGTTCACCGCATAGGAGTCATCAAAATACGGATTGGCATGCTGCGGCATCACCAGCAGCACGCGCGGCAGACGGCCGCTTGTCCATGCCTGGAACAGGTTCCATCCGGATTGCTGGAGTGACTTTTCCTTGTCCGTCACCTTGGGGTCGGGCGGCGTGGTGCGGAAATTCGGGAAGTAATGGCGATGGTAATGATCTTCTGATAGTAGAACGGGATAGCGCGCATCCGGATGCTCCTCCCAACCATCCGGCAGCACCACCACCGCGCTGATCTCCGTGGGTCTCCCCCAGAATGCGCTGAGCAGTTCGCTGTGCATGTGGACGTGCTTTTCCCAGCGGTTGTCTTCGCCGGATGTTGGTTGCGTGATCTCGCGCCAGTCCAGGCTCGTTTCGACGGCGGCAAGTTCCTGCTCGAGCGCTGGAACCTTGTGGTCGAAGGCAATTCGGATCGCGCCGGAGGATTTCGGGTCCAGATGCAGCTTCTGCACCTGGCTCAGGAAGTTCCCCGGTTTGGTTTGCCAGTGCTGGCCTTCTCCGCGATCCGGCGGCAGCTTCAGCGTTTTCCCGTTCCCCAAATGGAAGGTGTCGTACACGTTCAACACCGCTTGAACGAAATAGTCGCCCGGTGCCAGATCCCTTAGGCTTTCCAGGGGGAACCCGAGGGTGCCGGAATCCACCCGCGCCATTGCGCCCGGTGCCAGGCCATCCACATCCACGCCAAAAGCCTGTTGTGACTCAATGCCTTCGCCCAGCCCGAAGCGCGGCTCTTCCTTTTCATTCTTGGAAATAATCAGGAGGATGTGCCCGTCCACGGGCCCTGCCGAAAGTTCCTTGTCAAAGGAAATTTCAAACAGCAGCGGCACCGGACCAGCGGCTCGGGCTGGCATGGGAAGAAGCAACCCGGCGTAGACCAGGCAAAGACAGATCAGGCAAAGAAAGGAAGTGCAAAAGCGTCGCATCAGTTCCTCCGCGGGAGAGCACGTTCGGACTCACGATTGTATCGCCCGCGCGAATCGCCCGAGTGTGATTTACAAAAAAAGCCTCGCAAATTGTTCGTAAAACGGTTGCCGTAGTTCCGTCCCCGATCTTGCTGGTTAGCCATTGAGGCCAACGCTCATTCGGCTGCAATGGTCCTTTTGAGTTGCCCGCAAGCCGCGTAAATGTCACGTCCCCGCGGCTTGCGAATGAATGCGGGTACTCCGCCCGCGATCAGAATATTCTGGAAAGCCGCCACGCGTTCGGCTTCCGGCATCACAAAGGCCACGCCAGGTCCGGGATTCCAAGCAATTAAATTGACTTTGGCCCGTATCCCGCGCACCAGGGCTATCACTTCGCGTGCATTCGCTGGCGCGTCATTCACGCCGCCCAGAAGGACGTACTCAAATGTCAGTTGTTCCCGCTTACGCAAGGGAAACTCCCGCGCCGCCTCGGTCAACATGGCCAGGTTCCACTTGCGGTCGATGGGCATGATCCGCGCCCGCGTTTCATCGTTCGAGGCGTTCAGGGAGATGGCCAGCTTCGGTCGAACCGGTTCCGCGCCCAAGTCCCGAATCCGTGGCACCACCCCGGCGGTTGAAACGGTCATCCGTGACTCTGGAATGCCGCAACCCTCAACCATCAGTCGGACCGCCTTCATAAAGTTGTCGTAATTTAGTAACGGCTCGCCCATTCCCATAAAAACCAGGTTCACACGGTCCCCCGGCGGCGTGATGCGTTCGCCGAGCCGCGATACGTCGTTCAGGACAGCGCACACCTGGCCTACGATCTCCCCAGCCGTCAGGTTGCGCTTCAGCCCCAAAAGTGCCGTCAGGCAGAACTTGCAATCGACGGCGCAACCTACCTGACTGGAGACACAAATGGTTGCTCGATGCCAGTGTCGGCTAGCTGGAGCGGTGGTCTGGCCTGAGTTTTCGTCCTTGGCTTCTTCGTCTCCCGCCTCGCTCCCATCGCCCGCTTCGCCGCCGTCGCCGTCGGGCATCCAAACGGTTTCAACGCTTTGTCTGTCCGCGAAGCTCAGCAGATAGCGCACGGTCCCGTCGCTCGAGGTGAACTTGTTTTCAATCTTCGGTAACCCAACTGGCAATCCTTGCTCAAGCAGCTTCTGTCGGAAGGCTGCGGGCAGAGTCGTAATCTGCTCGGCCGATTCGATCCGCTCAGTATAGAGTGCCTGGAAGATCTGGCGGGCGCGGTAGCTTGGCTCTCCCGACTCCCCCACGAGCTGGCTAAGCTCTTGAAAAGTAAGGCCTAACAGCGTTTTTGGAGGCGGTTGCATCATTCTGGAGAAACCTTGTATCTAGCTGATTCTAGACTACATCAAGGAAAAACAGGCAAAACCAGTCGGCGGCTCGGTCGGCTTGAGGCTAATGCGTGTATCTTATTGAAAACAAAGACTGTATCTGCCATCCCCAAGTCGCCGGTGAGTGTACAATAGAAACAGGTTTTCCCAGCTCCTTTCCTGATTTTTTCCTGAGGATTTGCAAACAACATGACTGATGCACCGCGCAATATTCGTCGTGAGGTGTTACCCAACGGGCTGACCGTCATCACCGAAGAGATGCAGCACGTGCGTTCGATCTCTGTCGGGATCTGGGTGAAGACTGGTTCGCGCGACGAGGATGCGCAGCACAATGGCATCTCCCATTTCATCGAGCACATGCTGTTCAAAGGCACGAAACACCGCACGGCCGAAGACATTGCGCGGCAGGTGGATTCACTCGGCGGGAATATGGATGCTTTCACCGCTAAGGAATGCATCTGCTTTACCGCCAAAGTTTTAGACGAACATCTTCCGGCGGCCATGGACGTTTTGAGTGACCTGGTCTTGAATCCGCTCTTTGAGGCCAAGGACATCAACCGCGAGCGCGGCGTCATCCTGGAAGAAATCAAGATGGACGAGGACAACCCCGACTATCTGGTGCATGAGATCTTTACGCAAAGCTTCTGGAAAGATCATCCGCTGGGCAAACCGATTCTGGGGACGAAAGAAACGGTGAAGCGCTTTGAACAGCCCGTCGTCTCGGAGTTTTACGGACAGCGGTTTTACCCCGGCAACATGATTATTGCGGCTGCGGGAAACCTGAAGCACAAGCAGTTCCTGGACATGATTCGCAAGCATTTTGACGGCATGAAGCCCGGCTCCAATGGCCATGCCAGCACCGCACCGAAGATCGTGCCGCGCATTACCATGCGCAACAAGAAGGCCTTGGAGCAGGTGCAGTTGTGTGTGGGCGTGCCAGCCTACCCCATCGCGCACGAAAAGCGCTTTATCTGCTACGTGCTGAATACAGTTTTGGGCGGAGGCATGAGTTCGCGGTTGTTTCAGAATATTCGGGAGAAGCAGGGGCTGGCGTATTCCATCTACAGCGATCTGAACCCCTATCGCGACACCGGTTGCCTTTCCGTCTACGCGGGCACATCGCGCGAGTCGGCGGTCAAGTTGGTGGAGTCGGTGGTCGCGGAATTCCGGAAGTTGAAGACGGAAATCGTTCCCCCGGACGAGCTGCGCCGCGCCAAGGATCAACTCAAGGGAAGTTTGGTTCTGAGTCTGGAATCGAGCATGTCCTGCATGTCCAACCTGGCGCGCCAAGAGATGTATTTTGACCGCTTCTACGGCATAGACGACTTAATTGGCCTTATCGAGAGGGTGACATCCGAGGAACTCCTGACGCAGGCGCAGGAATTCTTCCAGGGCGAATCCATCGCGGTGACGGTGCTGGGGAACCTGAACGGTCTAAAATTGACCCGGAACCACCTGGCCTGCTAGCCAACCGGGGCGGTTCGCCCTTGCAGTCGTTTCTGTCTGGTCAACCGGCCTAGCCGAAAAGTGGGTGTGGCTTAAAGGAAGCAGCCAACTCCATCTTGAGCCGAACTAGGTCAGTGGGGCCGTAAGCGTACTCTTCGCCGCATTCATCACAACGGACCTTGAGGCGGTCGTCCAGTTCCGGAGGAGCTTCGAGGGCATCCGTCTCGCCAAGCGGAATTTTATGGCCGCTGAAGATGTTCTGATGGTTGTGGAACTTGCGGTTCTTGCAGATCACGACCCAGAGGTATTGCTCGGGTCCATCCCACGGATTCCAACTGCTCATTTGGGCCTCCCCGATTCCACTGTGTCGGCGGAGGAATCGATCACTCGTCTTTGCTTACATCGTTGGTCACGATGTTGCTCACGATCCATCTCGTCCAGGAGATCGATGCAGAGCAATCTACGATCGATTGAAGTTTTACCACAAATTTACAACGGCCAACAAGGCCCTTTGGTGTTAGGGAAAACGAGCCGAACGGTGGGGATGGCATAATAGTGCCCGGGGATCTGGGGCAGCTTGATGATGCGGGTGTTGGGGGCGCTGAGGCGCCAGAAGAAGTTCGTGCAAAGGCGGGCGGAGGCGACGCCGGAGGAGAGGCGGCGCATTGAGCGTCGGCTCGCGACGTCGCGGGTCTTCCTGGCTTTTGCCGCGTTATTTGCCATCACCGGGTCCTTCAGCGGCATCGCTTATGTGGTGGTTGGGATTTACTTAATTTTTTCCCTCTCGGTAATGTTGTTTTTCCGGTACCGGCGCGGACCGTCGGGAATTTTTGTATGGTTCGTTCATGGGATCGATACGACGTGGCCGTTGCTGATCGCGGGTTTTTCCACCACGAGGACCAGTTCATTTTTCCTGTTCTTTTTCTTTTCCCTGCTGGCGGCGGCGTACCGCTGGGGCCTGATGGAGACACTGGCCACGGGCGTGGTGGCGGTTATTTTGCCCGTGGTGGAAGTGTTTGTTCTCACGCATCTGCACCTGGCCAGTGCGCTTCCGCCGGAGTTGAATACGAGTACGCTCTTTGAGCGCGCGATTGCGCTGCTAGTGATGGCGCTCCTGCTGGGGTATTTGGGCGAGCAACAGAAGCAACTGCGCGCGGAAAAGACCGTGATCACAACCATCTTGAGTAAGGCGCGGGTGGAAGCCGGTATGACCGCGACCCTGCAAGCGGTGTTGCGCGACATTGGCGATTTGTATCAGACACGGAACGTGCGGGTCGCGGTGTTGGAGAACAAGGGCTTTCGCATGTTTGCCGGGGTGCTTTCGCCGACGGGGGCGTTTCGCTGGGAGAATGCGACTGTTATGGACCGGGAGAAGTACCTCTTTGAAACGCCAGCTGTGGTTTGGTACGCGGAGGACGACGGGACAAAATGGGTCGCGACCGGCCTGGATCGGGAAGGGAACCGGCTGGGCGCGATCCCATCCGCACTAGCCGCCAGGCTTGGGCGGGAGACGGGCGCGGATTTGGGCGTGCAGTCTGTGGCGGGCGTGGACTTCACCTTCGGAAAGGATTGGGTGGGGCGGATATTCCTGGATGATCCCGCAAATTTTTGGGGCCAAGAGGAAGAGCTGCGCTTTCTGCGGGAGTTGCTGGACCAGGTGGGGCCAGCGGTTTACAACGTGTTCCTGCTGCGGCGCTTGCGGCAGCGGGCTGGTGCCGTGGAACGCTCCCGCGTAGCCCGTGAATTGCACGATGGTGCAGTTCAGTCTTTGATTGCCATGGAAATGCAGGTTGATATCCTCCGGCGTCAGGCTGAAACCAAGGCCAGTTCCTTCGCGGGCGACCTGGGGCGCATTCAAAAACTGCTGCGCGAGGAAGTATTAAAGTTGCGCGAGTTGATGCAGCAACTCAAGTCCCTGGATGTGGACGGTAAGCGACTCCCGGGTTTTCTCACCGAAACCGTGGAGCGCTTCCAGCGCGAGACCGGTATCCAGGCCAGCTTTTTTTCCGAAGTGGAAGATGCGGGCCAGCCCCCTCGCGTTTGCCGCGAACTGGCGCGCATCACCCAAGAGGCGCTGGTGAACGTGCGCAAGCACAGTCAAGCCAAGCACGTGTTTGTGCGGCTCGGAGCTACGAATGGTTCATGCAAATTGACGGTGGAGGACGACGGCCGTGGCTTCGATTTTTCCGGACGTATGTCTCAAAACGAGATGGAAGCGGCGCGCAAAGGCCCCGCCGTGATAAAAGAACGTGTACGCTTTATCGAAGGGGAACTCACGATAGAATCGAGTCCCGGAGAAGGGACGCGTCTGGAAGTGACCGTCACCTCAAAACCTGAAAATACCTATGAATCCTAGCGCGCAAGAAGTTCGCATCCTGCTGGCCGATGATCATCCAATTTTTCGTGATGGTCTGAAACGTTTGCTCGAAGCCGAGAGCGGCTTAAAAGTGATTGCCGAAGCCTCCAACGGAGCCGAGGCGGTGAAGCTGGTGAAGCTGCACAAACCGGACCTGTTGTTGCTGGATCTCTCGATGCCGCAACAGACCGGAATTGAAGCGATCCGCGAGTTGGGCTCGCTGGGCGCGTCCGTGCGCATCATTCTTTTGACGGCGGCCGTCGAAAAAAGCCAAATTGTGGAAGCCCTACAACTGGGCGCGCGCGGCGTGGTTCTGAAGGATTCCGCGACGCAGCTCCTGATCCAGGCCGTACGGGTAGTTATGTCGGGGGAGTACTGGGTGGGCCGCGAACAGGTCACGAATCTGGTGCAGTATCTGCGGACGCTCATGCAAACCCAGGCGCAGGAGGCGCGACAGCGCAAGTTTGGGCTGACGCCGCGTGAATTGGAAATTGTGTCGGCGGTGGTGGCGGGCTTTGCCAATAAAGAAATTGCCGAGCATTTCAAGATCAGCGAAGACACCGTCAAACATCACTTGAGCAACATCTTCGACAAGCTGGGGGTCTCCACCCGTTTGGAACTAGCCTTATTCGCGGTGAATCAGGGGCTGCCTCTGATTCCAATACAGTAGCGTAAGTTGTTAAGAACAAAGACTTACACGAAGGTGCAACAATGGCACACACGGGCCATAGTCTTGTTTCTTGGTTGTGAATAATATGTGAAGAGTGCAGCAGTCTGGTCCCCACCGGCGGATAAGTCGCTGGCCGGATGGAAGGAAAATCAGGGTCCGTTCACGGTGCCCTCAAGGAGAACGACAGTGAGACAATTTTTTCAGAAACTTTGGCAAGATGAAGAGGGCCAAGACATCGCGGAGTACGCAGTCATGCTGGCCGTGATCCTTGTCATTGTGGTTGGAACAGTTCGTTTGATTGGCCAAAACGCCAACACGATTTTCTCGCAAGTGGGCAGCGCGATCGGATAGTAGAGTTTTGCGCGCCAGGACGACATTCGGGCCGGACCCAGAAGCTAAGCTTCTGTGTCCGGCTTTTTGTTGTGTTGGAAATTGGTGATCTCTTCTCCGGGGCCGCTGCGTTCTGAGGACTGAACGAAAGGCCGAGGACGACCCTCCCATCGGATCCGGTGGTCTTGGGCCGGCCCGGTGGCCGCTAGTTGCCCGGAGCTGCTGTTGCCTTTTCCGGTGGAGCATCCGCGGTGAATCGCGTCAGGTATGGGAAGAACGGCGTGACCTCGAATGGCATTTTTTCCGAAGCGGAAACCAAGGTTACGGGCTTCGACTTGAGTAGCGAAACCTTGTTCGTCCAGGCATCCACCTTGATGCGCCCACCCAGTGGCAGCGCGGCGATTTGGTCCAGCTTCTTAAAGTCGATGGCCGGTGCCGATTGCGCCAGAGCCTCCATGCGGAAGCCGCCACTCTCGCTCAAACTGTTACCCAGGTGTGAGCGGATCAATTGTTTCAGGTTCGGTCCACGCAATTGCACCATACGAAGGAACAAACCGGGCACGGCGAGCTTGTCTTTATAGGGCGAATTGTTGAGCAGCTCAACCGCTTTCTTGTCGGCGGCTTGTTCGTCATCGGCGTTGCGTGTGAATTCCATAGTTTGAAACGTCTTTTCATCGGGGAAGAACAAGCGGTCGTTGAACGCCATTTTGGTGTCGAGCTTGTGGCCTAGAACCACATGTCCCAGCTCATGCGAAAGCACCATGGCCAGCGAGGCTTCATCTGGCAGCACATCCAGCAATCCGCGGCTGATCACGATCGTATGACCGATGGTGAACGACTCAAGCGGGGTGGTTAACAGGACCCGGCAACTGACCTCCGGCTGGACGTCGATATTATTAGTAACTTCCAGGTTGTTGACCACCGTCAGCAGTACTTTTTCCACTTCTCCTGGCGGCGCGAGCAGGCCGATTTTTTGCAGGCGTTCGGTGATGTTGCGTTCCGCCTGATGCTCCCATTCGCGTTGGCTTTCCGTTGGGGAAGGATCTTGCCGGACTTCCGATTTATCTTTCACGTCCTGATCCGAGGACTCGACCATGATTTCGGAAAACTCCGAGTTGCTGTCCAGCGCGGACGTGTCGTATCCCCACAGCCGGGTTTGCGACTTAAACTTCAGCTTCTGTCCAAAGCGGTATTTCAGGTCCGCTTCTTCGCTGTAAATGTAAGTGGGCAGCCACACGCCGGGGCGAATGTTCAGCCTCCAGCTGTCAAAGTGCAGATAGAACGAAAAGCGCGACGACTCGCTGTACGTACCGTTGAATCGCACAATGTTGTAGCCTTGATCTTCCGCCCAGATGCGACCCAGAAACTTTCCGGAACCTGCTTTTTCCTTCGGCTGAACGTCAATTACCAGGCAGCGAACTTCTCCCAGAAATTCCCGGCGCACGAACTTGAAGTCGTAGTCGCGGCGGTCGAAGTTGGTGTCTAGCATCACCATCTGCGCAAAGCCCAGCGGCAGAAACTTCATGGAATAAATGCTGGTCAGGCGGTCGAGCGAACGGTGAAACAAATTGGCCTGGGTCTTAAATGACACGTCTTTGGTCTGGCCTTCGGTGAGGTCCAGACGGCCAAGAAAATACTCGTCGTTGACTGGTACGGCGTTCAGCTCCGGGTCGGGCTTCATGTTCTGAATATAGGTCTCGACTAGCGGATGCAGCTTCTCCATCTGCGCGACGAAGCGGTTTTCTCGGTCCACGATGAGGTCAACCACCTGATCGAACGATGGTGGCGGGCCGCTGCGAGCAGGCGTGGCTGGGGGCGCGGTGCCGCTGGGTGCCGTGGCGGACGGAGCATCGGTCGTCGGTCCGCTGGTCGCTCCACTAGGAGGGGGTGGAGCCGGCGCCGGAGCGGTAGTAGCGTTCGGCATCTGCGTCGGTGCCGTCGCGCTCGGGGTTGGTGTCGCGGGTGTCGCGGCAGACGGCTTGGCGGTGTCCGTGGGCGCTTGCCCAACGGCCAATCCCGCAGCCAAAACAATCAA
This sequence comes from Acidobacteriaceae bacterium, assembly GCA_043782485.1. GTDB lineage: Bacteria > Acidobacteriota > Terriglobia > Terriglobales > Acidobacteriaceae > JANXUC01. The sequence continues at coordinate 18,578 of JAYWAL010000130.1, forward strand.
TCCGAAACCAAATATCACTCGTCGCATAGTTTGCATGTTGTTCCTGGAGAAAATGAAAGTGCGCCCGGTTATGTCAGCTGGAAAACGATGTGCAGCTTCGCCGCCGAATCGGACGGTTGCCCGTCTCGCGTGGCCGGTTTGAAATGAATTTGCTCCGCAGCTCGAACGGCTGCTTCGTCGAGTCCGTGCCCGAGTCCGCTGACCACTCGCGTCACGCGAACCCGCCCGCCCGCCTCGAAGGCTACCTCGAGAATGACTTCGCCCTCAATCTTTAACTTGCGTCCCTCTTCGGTATATACCGGAGTGGGTTTCGAAATGACCTCGACAGGCGTAGTATGCGGCACCGTCGTAGTTTGCGGTTTAGGCCCCGAGCGGGCCGCAACCTCGGTATCGCCAAATCCGCTTTGCCGCACCTGGCCAACGCGTGAGCCGGAGACTCTTCCGCTACCGTCGCCCTGCGCCACGCCGTTGCCAAAGCCAGAACTCGCCACCACGCCCTTCGCGCCTTTTTCGCCGCCAGTGCCGTTGCCGGAACCGCCGCCGTTCGGCAGATCAAACGATCCCACTTTGGCAATATTCACCGCGGCCTTGCTGTTGCTATCCCGCGCAGGAATCCCGTTCGGGTCGCCAAAACCGCCGGTCTGTACCTTCTCCGGAGCTTTCGCCATCGTGGGCGGCGCGGAACTGCCGGTGGTGAATACGTTCGTCTTCACCAGTTCCTTCGGCATCTTCGGCGGCGGAATGTCGATCACCGGACGCTTCGAGGCCACTTCAATCTTCGGCGCCTTCACTTCTTCCTCAATCTTGGGCTTGGGCACCATGGGCGCAGGCATTTTCAACACAGCCTTCAGCTCTTCCACGGGTGGTGACGGCGTTAGCTTGCGAATGGGTTGCGGCTCGTGCGGAACCGACGGCGGCGTATCCACCAGCGTAATGGATGTGAGCACCTTGCGCGCGGCAACATTGCCCACCGGGCTCAGCAAAATCAGCACCGTAACGAGCAAAACCGCCCCAACTTCCACAACCATGCTGACCAACATCTTCCGCCAGGGCGGCTTGGAGTCGGGCAGCAGCGTGAATTGGGGCTGATAGGAACCTGGGGGCATATGTTCTCAGACAACAAACTTGCAGATTGTGGTACCTGTTCTGGCCTACCCGTAAGTGCCACATTTCGGGCCAAAACTGTCCCGTATTCTAGTTAGATGCACGCAGGCAGCCAATCGCTGCTGCGAAAAGCGCACCTTAACCCGCTGATTTTAAGGCGGTTGGCTCTGCGGATAAGTTATGGTACCAAAGCCAATGGTGGGAAACGCAAAATTTTCGCAGTAATTAGGCCGCAAACCCTCAGCTCTGGCGGGCCTTGGCCGACAGTCCTGCTTGGCGCCCCCTAAATGTGACGTGGGAGCCTCCTCATTTTCCGCACAACCCTTTCGCGGTCCAATCCTCCGATGCCCGCGTCATCCAGGGCTGCGATGCGTCGTGGAGAACCAGCACCAAAGACCGCCGCTGCTGGGTGCCGGTTACAGTAAGCTTCATCGGCTGGCCGCCGGGAACCACCACGCTCACACCTTTTTTCCCCACCCGGTTGCCTTCCGGCGTTTTCAAACAGGTTTCTCCGCCTTCCTGATACCAGGATTCCGGCCCAGGATGCCGATGGATTGCCGTTTCCACCCCCGGATTCATAATCGCTTCCATACACTGCGCCACGTATTTTGTATCCGCGTTATGTGTGCCGGGTCAATTTCCGCACTGTGATCGCCGCCCTTGGAACGCCGTCAATTCGCCCCACAGGCAGTGGCTGGAAGACTTACCGAACGTTCTCCGTCCCCGTGGTGTCTGGATTAGTGAAGGCATAAAATACCCTGCCTACCATAGGAGACGACCATGAAAGCAAAATCCTTCGCCACTGCTCTTTTCGGCATCCTTCTAGGCGGCGCAACCCTGCTGCCCGCCCAGAGCTCTGCCGCCTCGAAGCCTACAATCCTGGCCCCCGACCTTTCCAAGCTCAACATCACTGCCATGCTGCAACCGTTGCAATCGGCCACCCCGGACGCCCCCGGCCCGCTCCAGATCGTCGCCCAAGTTCTTCAGCTTCAGCCTGCCCAGCAGACGGTCTTCGGGCAGTTGCTCGAGGCGCGGCAAACGGCCGTCACTCCCTTGTTCCTGGCCATTGCGCAGAAACAGAAGCAGATCAACGCCTTGCTCGATTCCGGAGGCAACCCGGCGCAGATCGGCATCTTGCTGCTGCAAATTCACGCATTGCAGCAACAGATTGCACAGATCCAGCAGACATTCCTCTCGAATTTCATCAGCCTGCTGGACCAGAACCAGCAGCAGCGATTGGTCGCCGTCGGTAGTGCGGCGCAATTGCAGCCAATCGTTCCGGCGTTTGAGTTGTTGCAGCTCTTCTAGCCTGGCGTGCTTCTTCGTAGGTGCCCGTTCTGGTCGCTCCTCTGTGACCAGAACGGGCCTTCGACGAGTCCGCCGCGCGTGTACGATTCACCTGAAGCGGATGCGCGACGCTGTGCTGGAACTTACGGAAACTCGGGGGCCCCTGGGAGACGCGAACGTTCATGGACAATTGGATCGCGCGGACGGAGGTTGGCCAACACCAGGGATTGGAGCAGGGATTCGGCGCGCGTGTCGCGGAAAACGAGCGCCGTGTCTTTCACATCGCCTACGGCGTTCTAGGAAACCGGGCCGATGCCGAGGACATTGCGCAAGATACCTTCCTGCGAGCTTACAAAAAATTCTCCTCGCTGCGGGATTCGGTAAAATTCCGCGCCTGGGTCAACCGCATCGCCTTTCGCCTGGCCTTGAACCGCCAACGCGGTTTCCGGCGTCGGCTGCATCGCGAAACCACCTGGCATGCCGAGGCGCCAGCGGAACTCATGGATGGAAGCAGGCAGGCTGACCAACAGGTGATGGTCGACCGTCTGCGCAGCGAAATTGAGAACCTGCCAGAGAAGCTGCGCGACGTGCTCCAGCTCTCAATTGTCAAGGATATGGACCCGTCCGATGTCAGTAGGGTGCTGGGCATCCCGGCGGGGACAGTGAGGTCCAGGCTTCACGCGGCACGAAAACTTTTGCTGGAAGCGATGCAATGACGGACGACAAAAAACCAACACAATGACCAACGATTGCTCAATATGGAAAAACGCCTTGCTGGAGGCTGTGCTTACCGGCGCCGCCAACAACGCTCTCGAGGCACATGTCTCGCAATGTGCTAACTGCACCGGGGAACTTGCGGCGCTACGCACCCGGCGCGAACAGCTCGATTCGCTTTTGCCCCAGTTGGCACAAGGGGCGGAACCCTCGGTGGACTTTCGAGCGCGACTTCTGGCCGTTGCCGAGGCCACCCACTCGACATGGCGACCTCGCTTCTGGCCATCCTGGAGCCTGGTCGGAGTCACTGGCCTCATCGCTGCGGTTTTGGTAGTCGGCTGGGCGTTCCACCCAGGGGCATCGAGTGTGCCAGAAACGGAACTATTGGCGGCCGAAAAACTGACGCAATGGCGCGCACCCAGCGACGTGCTGCTGGCAGCTCCAGGAGCCCAGATCTTGCAAACTACGCCGAAACTCGGCCAGTCGTACTTGCCCGTAATCCCCAGGTCCACCGCGAACACCAACGAGGAGGAGTGACATGAAAGCTCAAGTCTTGTCGATTTTCGTATTTCTAATTTTGTCGGCCACCACACTATTCGGGCAACAACCCGACCAGGATCCCATCGGGCAAAACTTTTTTGCCCCGGAACTCGTCATTCAGAACCAGGCCGCCATCGGCCTGAGCGACGAGCAGAAAGTATTTCTGAAAACGGAACTCCATAAAGTCCAGTTAAAGTTCACCGACTCGCAGTGGAAGCTGCAAGAAGAAATGGAGAAGCTGGCGGCTCTGGTCAAGCAGCCCCGCGTCGAGGAGGCAGAAGCCCTCGCCGAGCTGGAGAAGGTTCTGGCTATGGAGCGCGAGATCAAGCGCGCCCAGGTCACTCTGCTGGTGCGAATCAAGAACAAGTTGACACCAGAGCAGCAAGCCAAACTCCTTGAGATACGAAGTAGGCCGGGGACTAAGTAGCGTCTCCAGAGCTTCCTATCCCACTGAGTCGTCCAGGGACCCCTGTCCAGTATCGATCTCCTCTGTCAAATGGCCGTCAAGCTCCAGCAGCGCTCTTGGCGTTGCTGCCGGTAAGCTTTTCGATCAGGGAAAGCAGTTCAGTGTCGTCCCAGGGCTTTTGCAGGAAGGCTCTTGCGCCGAAGCGCAGTGCGCGCTCCTTGTTGCCGGGCAGGGTCCGCCCGGATATCACGATCACCGGAATGACCGAAAGGTGGATGTTGGCGCGCAAGCGTTCCAATATGACAAAGCCATCTCCAGCGGGCAAACCCAGATCGAGAATGATCAGGTCCGGCTGATGGCGGCGCGCCTCAGAGATGGCGGCCATGCCATCGGCGGCAAAAAAGGTTTCATAATGGTGAGCTTTCAGCAGAACATGGTAGCCCAGGCGCACATCGCCGTCGTCTTCGATGACCAGAACTTTCTTGTTACTCATGTTGTAAAACCTCCAGTGGAATTTGTGAATGGATGCATTCTTCGAGTTGCGTGGCCAACAAGGTTACGGCGTCATCAACAAGACCGCCTTGTTGTGGCCTCGTCACGTTCAGCAATCTGCAGGAAACCGATAGCGCAAGGCCGCTGCGGCGCGCCTTCGGCAGGCGGTCAAACTGCTCGCGAATTCGTTTCGCCAGCACCGCGGCTCCGCGCTCATCGGCGAAAGCCGCCACATAGAGGCGCTCCAGGCCGCTGCCAATTCTAGGCAGGAGAGCGTCCAAACCGGGCAGCAAGCAGCGACCCACCAGGGCGCGGATTTCCTGCGACCATTCTTTCTCAAAATCCGGAGATGGTGGTCCACCCAGAAAGTCGGTCTCGACTTGAATCAGCACAACCGACTCGCCGGGCCACTGGTTGTCCTTGAGCAGAGGCGCGAGCACATTGGCCAGCGAGAATACTGGCACCGTCAAGGAAAACGTGGTCCCCTCGCCGGGCTGACTCTTCACCCAGATTTGCCCGCCCTGGCGCGTGACCAATTCCTTGCAGATGAACAGTCCCAACCCCAGACCCTTGCGAGTGGTCTCGTTTGGATCCTCCACCTGATAAAGCCGCTCAAAGATTCGCGCGGCCGCTTCTGCGCTCATGCCGCAACCAGTATCTGAAACTTCCAAAATCAGAAAATGCGAATCCTGCGGCCAGCGCCGCGCCCGTACCTCGATGGAGCCGCCCTTTGGGGTGAACTTCACGGCGTTATCCATAAGAATGATTAGAATCTGGCGAAGCCGCGTCGGGTCGGCGTGCGCGGCAGCTAAACCAGCCGGCAGTTCGCAAGCAAGGCTCACGCCCTTGTTACTGGCGCTGACCTGAAGGGTATGGATGGAGTCCCTCACCGGATCCTCTAGAGACACAATTTCCGGTTCCACACTCAGCTTGCCCGTCTCCAGGCGGGTCACCTCCAGCAGGTCGTCAATCATCCGTTGCAGTTGCAGAACGTTCTTGAGAACAATTCCCTGGAACTCGCGTTGCTCCGCGTTCAATTCTCCCGCCATCCCCCCCAGCAGGATGTTGGTGAATTGCTTGATGGCCGTCAGCGGCGAACGCAGCTCATGGGAAACGTGCGAGAGAAATTCATCCTTGAATCGGATCTGGTTCTTCCGGCTTTCCTCCAGCGCCGCCTCCGTGCGCTTGCGCTCGGTGATGTCGGCGCGAATGGCGACGTACTGCCGCGGTTTTCCGGCGGATGTCAGGTTGGGAACGATGGTGGTATCGACCCAGTACAGAGATCCATCTTTCGCGCGGTTCTTAATTTCGCCCTGCCACACCTCCCCCTGGGCAATCGTTCGGTACATGTTCTGGAAAAACTCCCCCGGATGATGACCGGAATTGAGAATGCGGTGATTCTGCCCCAGTAGTTCCTTCTCGAAATACTGGCTGATGGCGCAAAACTTTTGATTTACATAGGTGATCGTGCCCTGAACGTCGGTAATCGCAACAATGGCGTGCTGATCGAGAGCAAACTTTTGGTCGGCCAGTTCAGCGTTCAGCGTTCCAATCTGCACCCTGGCCCTGGCCGTCAGGTTGATCTCGCGGTTGATGGCAAAGCCGGCCAGCAGCAGGAAGCCCACGCCCACCAGCGCGCCCATTGCGGTCAGGAAATTCGTCTGGCTGCGGCTCGCTGTGGCCTCCTGTGTGCGTAACTGCAAAAGGCGCGTTTCCTCCGATCGCATCGCATCCATCGTGCCGTCCAGCGTGGCGATGCTCCGCTCAATGGCGACCGCGTCGGCGCCCGCGGCATAGGGGCCCAATTTGCGCTGGTTCACGGCACGCGAGGAGAGAACCTCCGCCTCAACCGCCTGCCGCGTCAGCAGCATGGCACGTTCATGTTGACTCGGGCTGTCGCTGGTCAACCGATGTAGTTCTGCCATGTCCCGTGCCACACCATCCCGCCCGTGCTCATACCGCGGCAGCAGCGCGGTTTGCCCGCTCAAAGAAAAGGCCCGACCGCTGGTCTCCATCTCATTCAAGTGCGTGGAGGCAGTCTGAATGGCGCCGAGCACCGCATAGGTGTGGGTCACCCGGTTGTCCTCTTCTCGAGCCCGCAAGGCACCACGCCAGGACAGCCAGCCCATCACGCCAGTCAGCAGAAGTGCGGTCATGAAACCTCCGGCCACCCACAGGCGTAGCGGAGCTTCAACCGGTTTATCCATCCGCGCCCGGCGCGTAATGGCGTGTTCCAGACGAAGAATATGGGCGCCCTGTTGCCGTATGCGCCGCCGCAGCAGCAACACGGCGAGCAGCGATCCGCAAACGGCCAACACCGCCAGACCCAGCGTGAGAGCGTGATGCAGATCCCACCAGGGCGGCGTCTGGATTACCTCGACATCTCCGGCCGTGCCCAGGCGAAGTTCAAAGGACCGGGGCTCACGACTTCCATCCGACTGCACTGCGACGACGCCCGTCAGCTCCAGTTCGCTCCCCAGTCCTACGCCGGTAAGAACCTGGGACTCCTCGGGCTTCGGCACATAGGCGCGGAATAACTGATCCCCGTCGCGTAGCACCAGGATTTCCTGTTTGCTGCCGGAAATGCGGTCGACCAGGTGCGCCCGCACGCGCACCAGCAACGCATCGTAAGGCGCGCTTAGGAAACCATCCGCGTTGGTATGAATGATCTGCCCCGCCCGCAGGCGGATGGCGTCCGGGGGAGTGGAGACCTGCGTCCCAGTTTCCT
>JAYWAL010000131.1:0-3693 GCA_043782485.1 Acidobacteriaceae bacterium
GATCACGCTGCTTCAATTCGTCGTTTGTGAGTGCGACTAACTCGCGCCGCCAGCTTGCGCGCATCAGCAATATGCGACCATCTTTGAAAATGTCGAACAACATGAGCGCGCCGGGCAGTCGTAACACCATCCGCTCTTTGCCATCGAGGGTGACTGCGTAAAGGGTGCGATCAACGCCGGATTTACTGGCTGTAAACCAAACTTCATTCCCGCTCGGGGCCCATGCCACACCTTGAATCGTGTACCACTCCCCGGAGAGCGAAGTCTTCTTACCGTTCATGTCGACCATGGCGAGCGAACCACTGTCGTCTCCCTGCACAGGATGGTCGATGAACGCGATTCGATCTCCGGTTGGAGAGACGCGCGGATGACCAATCCAACCTCCGGTTTCGTAGAGAGATTTTCCAATAGGAAATTCCAGGCGATTGCGACCGCCAAAATTGCGAACCACGGCGAGACTGCTTCCATCTGCCGCCCAGTCCGCCCACTGCACCTGCTCCAGCACCTCTCGTGGAGCGCCCCCAACTAGCGGCGCGCGAGCCAGCGTTCCCATGTTCACCCATGTACCGATGGCTTTGCTGTTCAGTAGTACCGCCATTTCGGAAGTGGAAGAGACCGAGACCAGCTGCGTCCGGCTTAAGCCCATGGAGCGAGCTTCAGGCGCTTCTGGTCTAGCTGTGAAAACATCTACCGGGCCGCCCTGCCATGCCGCGCTGTAGAGAATGGTCTGACCATCTGGAGCGAAGCGGGCGGACCGAATACTTCCACGCCGGAAAGTAAGTTGTCGGTAGATTGGCGGTGGTGGAGGCATCGTAGAAAAAAGGAGCTTGCCACCGAATAAACCCAAACCCAACGCCAGCAATGTGCCCAGCGCAACAAGCAGAACCGGAGAAGACGTGCGCTTTGCGGTCGCGGCCATAGCTACAGATGCAGCATGTGTAGTGGAAAGATGCGTCGCCGACGATCCCAAAGAAGACCCCGAATAAGATTCCGATACAGCCGATGCCCGCGATGAGTCGGTCGAGCGCTGCAGACGCTTCAGGTCCGCACGCATCTCACCCGCTGTCTGGCAGCGCAGTTCGCGGTCCTTCTCTAGAGCTTTGCTGATTGCCTCTTCTAGTTTCACCGGGAGCTCGGGGCGCAGCCTGGTGGTCGTCGTCGGATTCCGGTTAAGGATTGCTTCGGTGATGACCGCAGACGTGTCTCCGCGAAACGGCACAACCCCAGTTGCCATTTCGTAAAGGACCACTCCGAACGAGAACAGATCTGTGCGGCCATCCAACTCTTTTCCACGCAACTGCTCCGGAGACATGTAAGCGACCGTGCCAACCGCGCTGCCCGGGCTGGTCAGGTCAAGCACGCTGGCATCTCCGCGGGTTTGCGATTCATCGAGAAACTCTGTCTTCGGACGCGCAATTTTGGCCAATCCAAAGTCAAGTATTTTGGCGTGGCCGCGGTCGGTGACAAAAATATTTGCCGGCTTGATGTCGCGGTGGAGAATTCCTTTGCTGTGCGCCGCCTCCAGCGCGTCAGCGACTTCTATACCGACACCAAGAAGCAGGTCCAACTCCATCGGTTTGCCCTGAATGAGATGCTTCAGGGTCTGACCGTTGAGGCACTCCATCACGATGAACAGGCATCCGTCATGCTGGCCGATTTCGTGGACGGTGCAGATGTTGGGATGATTGAGCGAGGAAGCGGCGCGCGCCTCGCGGCGAAAACGCTCCAAGGCCTGAGGGTCGTGCGCCATTTCTTCCGGCAGGAATTTAAGCGCCACAAAGCGGCCGAGCTCGAGGTCTTCAGCTTTATAAACCACGCCCATCCCGCCGCCGCCGAGTTTTTCCGTAATCCGGTAGTGTGAGATTGTTTGGCCTATCATGGGCGCGCCAATCTTACGTGGGGAGAACCGGCTAGTCAACGCGACGATGGGAAGAGAGAACTCGTAACTAGTCCGGTTTCACGGGTGAGACATCGAGAACGCACTCTGACGGGGTTCTGAGCGTAATTGCCTGTTTAACGACAGATAGGACAACGAGTGGCGAACTACCATCCAGGCCGAACACGGATTTGCGGGGGCTTATTGCGCGATCTTCCCCGGTTGGATGCCCTCGCCCAGGCCGAACGTTGCGCCGACCGCGCCAACTACTGCTGACTGCCGGGACAAATTGAGACGTTGCCGAATGCGGTAGACGGCTTCAATCCCCGTGCAATGTGCCCCCACTAGGTACGAAACTCCCCAGCCCTTGAGTTTGTCGGCCGTCCAGTCGAGTTGCTGGTCGGTGGCGTTGAAAAGGTGAAATCCGCCAATCAGCGCATACACCGGGGCCGAGGGGAACTCCTTCTCGGCAAAGGTGAGGGTGTTGACCACACCCGCGTGGCCGCATCCGGAGACCAGCACGAGGCCCTTGGAGGTGTTGAGGACGAGCGACTGATCCTCAGGAATGGTGTCTTCCACCAGACCCGATGGTGTTTGCACTTGCCCAAGGGCCGACCAGTTGCGCTCGGGATAGGGGCGCGGAACTGGGCCGCTGAGCCATGCGCCAGGGAACAACTCTACAGGCGAGTCGTGCTCGATGAATTTGCCTCCCGTGGCTTCATACTCCTTGCGCAGAGTGAGCATGACGTTCCCCTCTTTGCCATTCTCTGGGCGGCTGTAAAAAATCCCCTTGCCCACGTGCACGACCGAAAGCGCAGCCGGATTCTTTTTCATGAATTCACGGCGCAGCGTCAGCAATCCACCAACATGGTCATCGTGGTTGTGAGTGAGCACAATCTCCCGCACGTCACTCAGATCAAGATGAAGATCGCGGACATTGGAAAGCACAGTATCAGGCCTCGCTCCTGTATCGACGAGAACTCGGTGACCGTCCACTTCCACGAGCGCCGCGAAACCCCACTCGCCGATCCCCTCGTCGGCGAGCATGGTCGAGAGGATAGTGATTTTGAGATTCTGTACCGAGGAGTGCACGGTAGATTTCGCGCAAAGTCCAACGGTGACTACCGCCAATACTGAGAGCACAACCGCGAACCAAGCGACGCGCAGTGAACGCATGGGAAAGATTATAGTTCGAGGGTCCCACAGCGAGGACGTACTCTTGAAGAGCCTGGCAGCCCGGCAGGAACGCGGCTTTGAGTTAAACGCCTGTGGCTGTTGAAATATCGGCATTACACTCACTACTTTGCGGGAGCAGTTCCGAAAACCAATCCTAAAGCATGTTGAGAATTATTTCACTCCCTGGTTAGCCTTGCTCATAACCTGCAGAGGTCTCCAGCCCGTGATTCCACGAATATGGTGGAAAATCGCGCAATATAAATCGAAACGGTACATGCCCTTGGCGTTTCAGGACGCAGCAATCCGGATTTCATATCGAGAGGTAAAGTGGAATCACGAGCAACTTGAACTTATGAGTGGAATGGGAATCAATCAGAACACGGTCGTTCTGGTTCAATGGTTCGAGTGGTAACGTGCGAGAGGAAATACAAACGCCTGTTTCGTGTCTCGTAAAAGTGGGCGTAGCCAACTGCATAACAGACTGGAAGACCGCTGGAGGAACTAGCACGAACATCTAGTCTCCCAAAAACGAGAGATACACGGTCGTGTTGCTCTCGTTTTTGGGAGACTAGATGTTCGTGCTAGTTCCTCCAGCGGTCTTCCAGTCTGTTATGCAGTTGGCTACGCCCACTTTTACGAGA
>JAYWAL010000132.1:0-25729 GCA_043782485.1 Acidobacteriaceae bacterium
ATCATGGAGCCGACCCGGCTGCGCTCCTGCCCGGTCCACGCGGGGGCGCTCAGCTTCCGGATTCGCATCACTGGCCGCGCCATCCACGCCAGCATGAAGCGTTTTGGCGTCAGCGCCGTCGAGAAGTTCCAACAGGTCTTTGAAGCGATTCAAATCCTCGACCGCAACCGGCATCTGCACTACGAGAACCGCATTTTCGAGTTCGACGACAATATCGCCCCCATTTCCATTGGCACCGTCGCGGCCGGCGACTGGCTCTCCACCGTGCCCGAAACCCTGGTCGCGGAGGGCCGCTTCGGGGTGTTTCCAGGAGAGGCCATCCCTGCCGCCCGGGCCGCGCTGGCCGATTGCCTGACCCAGGTCATGGCCGCCGACCCGTGGCTCCAGGCGCATCCCCCCGCGCTGGAGTGGATCGAAGGCCAATTCGAGCCCGGCTGGACATCGTTTGAAGATCCGATCGTGCAAGCCCTCAGCGTGGCCCATACGCGCGTCCTGGGGGCACCTCCGCGCATCCAAGGCGTGCCCTACGGCTCCGACCTGCGCCTGTTTACCGAGCATGGGAAATTTCCCGCCGTGCTCTATGGGCCGGGTGATGTGGCTTTCGCCCATACGGTGGAAGAACACGTCGCCCTTGAAGAGGTCTTCTCCTGTGCTAAGGTACTGGCCGAACTGGTGGTCGATTGGTGTGGCGGCGAGTTTGTTGCGCCCTAGACGCGGCAGAAGACGCCTAAGTCTAATGGAGACAAAGACATAGTCATGAACGTGATCGTCATCGGCCTGGGCGCCATGGGTAGCGCCGCAACTCAGCATCTGGCCGAGCGCGGTTGCAGCGTTCGCGGGTTCGACCAGTTTGCCCCACCGCACTCCCTTGGTTCCTCGCATGGGCTGACGCGAATCTACCGGCAGGCCTATTTTGAGGACCACCGCTACGTGCCGTTGCTGCTGCGCGCCTTCGAACTCTGGCAGAAACTGGAGCGCGACAGCGGGGAGAAGCTCCTGAACCTGACAGGAGCCTTGGTGATGGGTCCGGTCAGGGGCCGACTGGTGGAGCGGAGCGCGGCCAGCGCGGTCCAGTTTGGTCTGCCCCACGAAATCCTGGATGCCGCCGAGCTGAAGCGGCGATACCCGGTCTTCGAGGTCGCGCGGGATACCCACGCCCTGCTCGAGCGCAACGGCGGCTACCTGCGTGTGGAGCGGTGTGTTGAGCAGCAGCTGCGCCGAGCCGCCTGTGCGGGCGCACAGTTGCATACCAACGAACCGGTGCTGGAGTGGACGGCTGCGCCGGACGGTTCGAGCGTTACGGTGCGCACGGCAGTGGGCAGCTACTCGGCGGACCGCCTTGTCATCACTGCAGGTCCCTGGGCACCCCAGATGCTCGCCAAACTCGGCCTGCCCATGCGCGTGACTCGGCAGGTGGTCTACTGGTTCAGCCCGAAGGAGGGCCTGGAGCCGTTCCGCGCAAACCGCCTTCCCGTGTATCTGTTTGAGGCCGAAGGAGATCAACCCACACTCTACGGTTTCCCTTTAACTGGGCCGGATACGGAAGGCGTGAAGGTCGCCCTCCACGGCAGCGAGGACGTGTGTACCCCACAGACCATCGAACGGGAGATTTTGCCTTCGGACGAGCGCCTGATCCGGGAGCGCCTTGCCGCCGCCGTCCCGGGGCTTGCCGGGCGCTTAATTCATGCCGAGACCTGCCCTTACACCATGACGCCGGACGAAAACTTCCTGCTTGGCCCGCACCCGCAGCACCCGGCGATCACAATCGCGGCTGGGTTCTCCGGGCACGGTTTCAAATTTGCCCAGGTCATCGGGGAAATGGTCGCCGACCTGGTTGTCGAAGGAGGGACCTGCTTCGAGATCGGGATGTTTTCCATCGAGAGATTTGTGATCCCTCTAAAGCCGTAAAGCATTGATTTTTCAGCCCTTAGTTTCTGAATGAATACGGAACGGCCGCACCACGCGCGTAATGATGCCGTTGGGGCTGGGATTATCCGGATTGACCTGGGCATGCACGCTGAGATGGTAGGCGAGCAATTGGGGGATGGGAATCTCGAACGGGGTCCGGAGGGCATCCGGCAGGCCGGGAGCGGCGGCTGGGATGGACCATTCGCGGTCTTTCACGGCAAGAGCATGATCGCCGATGACAACGAGCCGACCCAGACCGCTGCGCCCGCGACCGCGCAGGTCATCCAGCAGGTCCAGTTCGTAGAGGCGCTTGTGCGGGTCGGAGGAAAGAAAGCAGAGGACTGGCGTGTCTTCCCGTAAGAACCCCACGGCACCGTGCCGGAATCCGAGGAAGGTTTCTGTCATGGCCAGGACGCGGCCATCCGTAAGTTCCACAATCTTCAGGGCTATTTCTTTCCCCAGGGCGTGCATGGCGGAGGAGAGAGTGACGATTCGGTACTTGCAGGCGGCGGCGATCTGCTCGATGACGCCGTTGCATTCCAGCAGGCTGCGCTGCACACGGCTGCAAATGGCCGGGAGCTGTTCTGCGATCTGTGTGGGGTGGACCAGACAGAGTCCGGCTAGCACCAGGTTGGAAAACGAGCCGGTCATGGCGAGGCTGCGGTCGTTGGTCCTCGGGTCCAGAACGATGACCTGGACGCCGGGAAGATGGGCGAGGCGGCCGGCCGCGTTGCAGACGATGGCCAAGTGCTTTACGGCAGGGAACAGCTTTTGGACTTTTTCCACGACTGCGGTGCTTTCGGGGCTGTCGCCGGATCTGGCGAGGGAAATGAGCCAGCCGCCATCGCGCCAGGACGGGAGGGTGGCCAAGATCTCGGCTTCGGATTGAATCAGGAGGTCCGTGGTGGGGATAGCCCGGGCGCCGGGCCAGGCTTCTGCGATGGCGGAGGCTGCGTAAGCGGAGGTGCCAGCGCCGGTGAGGACGACGGTGAGGTTTCCGAAGCCGGCGATGGCGGCCGAGCGGACGCGTTCGAGCGTGGTGGGCCAGAGTTCCGGTTGCTGGGCGATTTCAAAGGCGAGGAGGCTCTGAGATGGGTAGGGTTGGGTGGACAAGAGAGGATCCTCAGGGATGGTGGAGTCAGGGTTTGGCCTAGAGTTGGAGCTGCGAACGCAACAACGATAAGTGACGGCGGGGGTTGGTGCAAGCGTTTTCTGCAACGCCTTGCATGAGTATGGTTTTTGCAAAGCTGGTTCGATCAGAAGAGCCCGCAGGCGAGGGCGTCTGCGGCTACGCGGGCTTGGCTTAGGACGGTCGGGCCGGCGGCATGAGGTTTTTGCGCAGGGGGGACTTTCGGGCTGGCGCCGTCGATTTACGGACTACAAATTCGGTCTCGACCACGTAGGCGGCCCCGCGCTGGCGCTTCAGTTTGAGCAGCTTGTCTAAAGCCGCGAACGAAGTTTCGCCGAGCTGTTCACGCGGCACACGAATGGTAGTCAAGGCTGGACGCAGGAGAAACGAAAAGGGAATGTCGTCAATTCCAACCACCGAGATGTCTTCGGGGACGTTGATGCCCGCTTCCTCCAAGGCGACCATGGCTCCCATGGCAATCAAGTCACTGCAACAGAAGATGACGGTGGGCGCATCTTTCGCGGCGAGAATGACCTGGACGGCGGAGGCTCCCGCATCGAGATGGTAGTCGCTGTTGGTAACGGGATCGGGGTCGAGGCCGCGCTTTTTCAAGCCTTCCACCAGAGCGTCCCTGATGGCGCATGCGGTGCGGTTGGTTGGCGGACCAGCGATGACGGCCGCACGACGGTGACCGAGCGAGGCTACATGTTCGATGGCCTGAATCAGGCCGCGCTTGTAGTCGATGGTGACGTTGCTTACCAGCCGATCGACCGGGACTGGGTTGCAGGTGACGACACCCATTCCTTGCTTGGTGAGCGTGGCAATGACGTCGTCATCGAGCGAGGAAGTCATGATGGCGACGCCCCGGACCGCGTTTTCGATCAGCTTGCGGATGACAGAGTCGGTACGCTTGTTGTCGTACTCGGTGTTGAGCAGGAGAACATCGAAACCCCGGTCCCAGGCTGCGGACTGGAATCCGCGGATGATTTCGGAGAAGTACGGATTGGTGATTTCCGAGATTACGAGTCCAAACAGATCACTCTTGCCGATGGCCAGGCGGCGGGCATGAACATTGCGGTGGTATTGCAGCTCCTCAACGGCGGCCATGACCCTGCGGACTGTGGTAGCCGAGATATAAGGGCTCTTGCTGAGCACGCGGGAAACCGTGGCGGGAGAGACGCCAGCCAGCCTCGCAACATCGTTCATCGTATGCGCCATAGAAGGCTTATCCGAAACAAGAAAAACAAACGCCGGCAGGGCGAAAGGCTTCAGTTTAGCGTTGCAGGGTTGAAAGGGCGAGAAACGGAAGGCGTCCGGGCAACTGGAAGAAAGTAGCAACTTCCCCAGAGCATGTCAAGCGCTTGCATGGGCTCATTAGGGTTGTTTTGCCGTGGATCATTCGTCGAACGCGGAGCACTTCTCGCGGCGGGATGGTTACGGCTGAGGCGCGGAGAATATCTTCCGCCCCATGAACCACGTTTCCAGAACCTTGGTGTCGCCGATCCTTTCCGGATGTCCCTGGTCGGCGAGGGCCAGAACATTTTGGTCCACGATAATGAAATCGGCGGATTTGCCGACTTCCAACGATCCGATCTCGGCAGCGCGATTGAGTGCGCGGGCCCCGTTGATGGTGTAGGCGTCAATCAGGTCGCGGATGTTCAAACGCTGCTGCGGGCTCATCGGCCGCAGCCCGTGCCGCGCTCGGGTCACTCCGAATTCCATATTTACGAACGGCTGCGGATCTTTGGTTAGAACGGGAGCATCCGAACCCGCCACCAGAATCGCTCCTGCTTCTTTCGCGCTTTTGGTGGGATAAGTGGTTCGTTCGTAGTAGCTATTGGGATTGTGGAAAGCTTCGTAGCTGTTTCCTGAAACTTTGTCGAAGAACGGGACAATGCTCAAGTCATATCCGCTTGGTTCGGCGTAAATCCAGCTATAGGTGAAGGCCAGATAGAGGCCGTCTCGGCCGAGGCGCTCCACGTCTTCTGGCGTGACAAATTGCACGTGGGCGAGCGTGTCGGGATGCGAAGTGTTGCCATCCGCGGCGCGCGCCTGCTCAATGGCATCGATGGCCATGTGGACGGCTTCGTCGCTGATGGAGTGGACGTGAATCGTGTAGCCAGCCAGATGGGCCCGCTTGATGTATTCGTTGAAAATTGCGGGCGCATGCTCTGGGGTGCCGTACGAAATAGCGCACTGCTCAGGATGGTAGCCATACTTCTTGATAAAATCCGCGATTGCTTCCTTGGAGGAATAGTCTTCGGGCTTGGCGCGCGCGTGGATACAAACTGGAGAAGCCACGTCCACGTATCCGGCAACTGAGAGCTTGCCTTCAGCGTCTTTGGTGAAAATCGGCTGTAGATAGGGAACGGGGCGGGGCGAGTTGCCCAGAGTTGGCGGGACATTGTTGGGATTCGCTTCGGGAACGCCATCGGCGTAAACCTTGACTGCGTCGGCGCGAACCAATGGATTGGACTTGTACTTGTCGCGAACTGCATTCGCTTGCGCGAGTAACTTGTCGTAGTCGATACGCCCGTTATGATCCCGGAAGTCCTCGGGGAGAAAAAACTGATCCAGATTGAGGCGGAAGGTGAGTTGGTTTTTCTGAATCAGCTCATCATAAACTTCATAGCCGCCCGAATCACTGTTGGCGTCCTGGACAGCCGTGATGCCAGCACTGGCGAGACGCTGGGCAAGGCGCTCGGGCGCTTCCACCAGTTTCCGGTGTTCCTCTCTCGCGACTTCGCTGGAGTCGATCGGATTCCATCCCTGGTCGGCGATATCGCCGGTGGGCTCTCCACTTGCATCCACACCGACGTAGATCTTGTACTGCGCGAAGTCAGCGGCAAGAGTTTGCTTGGAATATCCGACGACCTTTCCGTCGGAGTTTTTGGCGAGCGCCAATGCGGGAGTATTAAAGGCAGCGTGGTGCCCGTCCCAACCCATCAGCACGATGGGGTTTTCTACGGAGGCGGCGTCCAGAGCCGCGCGCAGCGTAGGGTGACCGGGGTCGGCTTGATTGCCTCCTCCGTACTCCCAATCAGTCACTGAAAGCCAGTGTCCGGGCGTCACGTTCATTCGCTGGACACAACCGTGGACGAAAGTGGCGATCTCAGCCAGCGTCTTGGCCTTGGATTGCAGGCTGCACCCGCCAAAATCCACGATGCCCATGGGATGAATGTGAGCATCGACGAGGCCGGGCAGAACCAACCTCCCCTGGGCCCGCTCAACTTTGGTTTTGGGACCAATCAGTTTCCCTGCATCCGTTGCGCTTCCCGTAAAAATGATTTTGCCGTCACGAATCGCGATCGCCTCCACAGTTTGATGGAAGGGATCTTCGGTGTAAATTTTGGCGTCCGTAATTACGTAGTCAGCCGCTTCTTGGTACGCCCATTGCCTCGATGGAACGGGCCCTTTAGCGTGGTTGTTTGATGGGGCGTCAGATAGTGCTGCCAAGATTTTTGGGGTCGCCGCGCCGAGCAGAAGGAAAGAAACACACAGGACCGGCAGATGACGAAGAAAAAAAGTGGTTGTCTGTTTCACTGAGATTTTGAGACTAGCATAACGCGGTAGCTTCAGGATGACGGGGTCAATCGAGAATGAGGCGATCGCCATGACACACAGGGGCGAGCTGTTGGCATGACGGCTGCGAAGTTGCCTCGGGAAAAGCCTCTTCGTCACCCTCGGGCGTGTCCACATTTTCTAAAGCTGCGTCGAAGAGGCAAACAGCGTTTTGCCTTTCGCTCTGATTTCCACGTCCACAATGTATTTCCGAACCGCCCGAAGATCAATCTCAATTCCCAGCCCGGGAGCATCAGGGAGGGAGACTAAGCCATCGATATCGCGATCCAAATGGTTCTGGGTCAGCTCGCGAGCCAGCGCTTTGGGTGCAAAAGGATATTCGCAAATCTCGTGGGTGCGAAGTCCCGCGTAAGGCTGCAGGGATGCGCTCAAAGCCAGATGCGAAGTAAAAGTGTGGTTGACAAAAGTCACATTCCTGGATGCCGCATAGTCCGCCACTCGCTTAGCAGCCCCGATTCCTCCGATGCGCCCACAATCAACCTGAATATAGCCGACGCCTCCATAGTCGATGAGGTGCTGTGCCATGTGAAAGTTGTGCGCGCCTTCGCCTCCGGCGAGTTTAACTTTGGGGCTTCGTGAGGCTAGTGCGCTGTAAGCGCCGAGCGCGGCGGTTTGGAAGGGTTCTTCCAACCAGCGCGCTTCCACCTGTTCCAGGGCGGGCAGTCGTTCCGCAGCAGCCTCCAGATTGTCCCCGAAAATCTGCCCGACATCAATCAGGAGTATCCCGTCCGGACCAAGGCCCTCGCGCGCGGCCTCAAAGTGGTCGATATCAGTCTTTAAATCGGATTTTCCGATCGGTCCCCAACCAAACTTGACCGCCCGAAATTGGCCAGCTTTGGCGCGGAGCGCGAGCTTCCGGGTTTCTTCCGGAGTGTCACCAAACAATTGCGAAGCATAAGGGATCTTTCGGAAGCACTCGCGATAGCCGAGCAGCTTCCACACGGGCTCTCCACGGGCCTTCCCGATCAAATCCCACAAGGCAATCTCGACGCCCGACCAGGTATGCGGAGCTTGCAGTAAATCCATGCTGTTGTATTCGACCAGGGCTGCGATACGCGCGATATCGGTGGGACCTTCCAGAGTTTGCCCAAGAACGGAGTCACCCACTGGACGACACGCTCCATGAGACATGGGGCAGACAAATGCCGCGATCGAGACTAGGGGAGACGCTTCGCACTCTCCCCAGCCCACGAAGCCTCCCGCCGCAACGCGGACCAGTAAAGCGTCCTGGCTACCATCGCCTTCGGTCGTGACCTCGGGCATGGAGAGATAGAAGAAATCGACGGAGTCGATCTTCATAGGGAGTGCGCTTCTCGTGAGTTCTTACGCCCCGGAAGGTGCGGCGACGGTATGGCAGCAAGCGGGCGTTCCGGAATTTGCCTGGTCGGCTGAGGGCCTATCCCTACGTGCCGATAGGGATCGCTGGCATACTCGCGGGGCGTGCAATGTACATATTTCTTAAATACCGAAGCAAAGTATGCCGGACTGCAGAATCCGCAGCGCTCCGCTACTTCCGCAACATTCAAGCGAAGATCCAGAAGAGTGCGTTTCGCGAGATCAACGCGCTGCCGGATTAGAAAGTTTTCCAGCGTTGCTCCCGTAGTGCGGCGGAACACCCGGCTGAGGTGCCCGGCGGAGAGGTGGACGCCAGACGCAAGTTCTGGAATGGTAACGGTGGCAGCCCCACGTTGCTCGATAGTCTCCGCCACTGCCCGGACAATCTTCTGTTCCCGTTGGCTAAAGCTCGCGGAGAGGTGATCGGCAAGAGTTTCTACAAACCGGCCAAACACTTCGCTGGCGCTGAACGGAGTCGGAGCATGCAATACTCCTGAGACCGCTTGCTCCCGGGCGGCCGCGACTCTCGCTGAGTCGCCACCAGCGCTCAGCGTTTCCAAGGCTAAATGTTCAATCGCCCAGGTCAGCACCGCGCGCAACTGCTGTGCTCGCCCCCCGGACCTTTCAGACGGCAGAGCTTGTGACAAGAACTCTCGCATAGCCGCAGTCACGCCCTCCCCCTTGAGAAGCGCGCGATGTAAGCGCCCCAGAATCTCAACAGGTTGATTCGTGTTTTGTGCGGGATCCCGAAAGAACGAAACTGCATCTCCGCCGTATCCCAGAGCTGACGATGCTTCCTGATACGCGCCCACCAGTTCGGCAGGCGGGCGCCCTCCTTCGCTCACCCCGACGCGGGCGATGGCCGAACATTGTGCTCCCACCGCCGCCAGGATTGATTCCCCCATCTCATGCAGCGCAATTCGTTCGTGGCTGCGGTTGCGAGCCTCCAGGGAAGTAAAGATGCACAATTCTCCCGGTCGCAGCACCATGGCCAGAGTGTTGGGCCATTGTTGGCAAACCTCCTCCACGGCGTGGGAAAGGCGGTTCAGCGTAAGATGGTGAGCGAGACTGGCATGGCCGTGCTCGGCGTCAGGATTCATTTCGACCTGGAGCACCAACACCCTATCCGGAATGCGGTTTAGGCCGGCCCGTTCCACCAGATGGTGAAGCTCCTCCCGGTCTCCTATTTCGCCAGAGAGCAACACCGCCGCGAGTTCCTTCCGGTTCATCGAAAGCTCCCGATCCGCACTGCGCTGCGTTTCAGCGATAATCTGCAGTCTTTTCCAGGAGTTGGAAATATAGCGGGCAAACAATTCCAATACCCGCACCATTTCCACGACTTGTCCTTGGCTTACCACGGGAACCCGGAAGTAGGCATCTTCCAATGCGCGCTGGTTGATGTGTCGCTGGCCTGCCAGGGCTTCACTCACCACCTGAAATCCAGCTGGTGTTGGTGCCTGCGTCAATACTTGGCCCGAAAAGAGCGTCCCAAGATATTGCCCATCGCAAATTACCGGCACCGCAATATCTGTAAGTCCGACGTGGCAGGCGTATACCTGACTGCACCCGGTGGCACGGCAGCGCTTTTGCGCCGGCACATCGGACTTGGCACAGGTTTGCTCTTCATGAGCGCCGAAGCCATGTACCAAATCGCAAAACTGCGTGCTGGGAGAGTTCCGGTTCGTGGTTGTATCCGCCGGCTGTAATTGCACCAGAGCATCCCCCGTCCCAATCCGATTCTTGTATTTGGGCTTCGCAGGATCCAACTCTTCGTTCCACATCAGTTCGACGTTGCGAATGGGGCCCGCATCGTTGAGTAGCAATAGAAAATGCTTGAACAGTTCGAGGTCTTTCTGAAATTCGTGCCGAAGCTCGCCACTGAGCGTAGTTTGAGGTTTTTTCATACTGCCCCCATCAGCCAGCCATTCTAGGGCAAGGACCGATCCAAAACAGCTTAAAAACGATAGTTTCTAACGACAGTGCGTTTTTTCTTCGATTTAGCAGCTTCTTGATCAAGCAGTTTAAGGATGGGCGCGGATCGTTAGACCCCCGTCCACTACCAGGTCAATCCCGGTCACAAACGAGGCAGCATCGGTGACCAGAAACATTGCAGCGTCGCCCACATCGGCAGGCAGGCCCCGGCGCCCCAGCGGGTGCAGAGCGGTTGTCTGAGCCTCTAAAGTTGCCGGATCTTGCGACTGGAGAAGGTATTCTTCCCAAAGTCGCGTGTCGATATATCCGGGGGAAATTGAATTAACGCGGATATGGCGCGGTGCCAATTCCAGCGCCAAATTTCTTGAAAATGCGACCAACCCAGCCTTCGAACATGCGTACGCCAGGGAATCTGGAAAAGCATGCGTAGAGTGGATTGAGCTCACGTTCACGATGGCACCGCCGCGAGCCGGGAACAGGCGCAACGCACTCTGTGTCAGTAGGAATGCTCCGCGTAAGTTAATCCCGAAAACGCAGTCCCAGTCTTCGACTGTGGTCGCTTCGAACGATTTAGAGATCTCAACGCCAGCATTGTTGACTAGAACATCGATGCGTCCGAAGCGCTCCTCAACCTGATTGATGGCCTGTTGGACTTGCTCAGCCTGGGTCAGGTCCGCGCTTACAAACTCTGCGGGTAACAGCGGGCAAGCGGCGGTCAACTCCGCTGCTGTACTGCGCCCTACCGGGACATCCCGATCCAGGATGACCACGCGTGCTCCGCCTTGCTGAAAGCGACTGGCTATGGCTTTGCCTATACCCTGGGCGGCCCCGCTCACGAGCGCGACGCGGTCTTTCAGGGGTGCCTCATTGACACCGTCCTTACTCATGCCGGCTCCAGCGGGGTGCCTGCAGTTGAGGCTCGCGCCGTGGCTGGTAACTCCTCAAGAAAGACAATCTCAGAACTGTGGGCCGCGGGCCGCCGGACTAATAAGCCCGACTTCATCAGTTCAGCGCCGCTCATAACTCGATCCAGATCGGAATGGTCGTGGAACCGTAACTGGTAGCGAGAAGTGGAGCGTAGGCCCCGCAGCAGAAATGTGTGTTCCGCCTCGAGTTCAGTTGAACCCCGAAACGCATACACCACGCCACGCCCTGCTGGTGCATCAAAATATTCCATACCGTCCCAGCCCACTCCATCCGGTCGTTGCGAAATGTGATACAGATTTGCCTCGCGAATCAACGGACGTAACTGCAACTTATACAATTCAATCTCTTCTTTCGCGGCAGCATGTTGCTGCGCGTCCCATGCAGTCGTGTCCAGCATGATCGTAAGCCAGCCCATCATGCCGCTACGCAACATATAGCGGAAGTTTTCGATTTTCGGAGTCGGCCAGCGTTCCACATAAGTTTCCAGCATGGCGGTTGGTAAAACAAAGCTGGTGTCGTAGAAGGCGCGTCGATTCGATAACGGGTCGTAGGTGTCGGTGATAGAGAAATAATCACCGTAGGTGGCGCTGCCGAAATCCACCATCCGTCCACCGTCATTGCATATTTCAAGCAGTAATCCAGGATGCTTCTTGCGCAGGTTCGCATGAATGGCATAGTAGGCGCGCACCGCGTGGTAGCTGACGTCGGTGGAATTCGAACTCCGCACGAATACCGATCCTGCGTCGCGGTAAGTACACTGATTCAAGGGGTCCGGCGGAGCGTGGGGATGGTCGGAGGCCTCGCAGCCCTGTGCCACGAGGTAGCCGTCGTGCTCGAGCATGTCGAGTTTATAGTCGGTTACGATGCGGTCGGTCTCGCGCATCGCCCAAGCCTTGGCTTTGGGTTCTCCAATGTCAATGGTTTGACCCTTGAACTCCTGCGGTTTCCAGTCCGCAGGCAAATCCTTGGTCAGCCATCCGCGAACCTCGGGATCACGGATATTCAGCGCTCCCTTGTCGGTATCGAGCGCCGCCTGCGTCCAATCCACCCATAAGCCGAACTTCAGACCCTTAGCATGAGCCTCATCGGCGATCGGCCCCAGCCCACGGGGAAACTTCTTGGGGTTCGGATACCAATCGCCGACGCCCCGGAACCATCCAGCATCAATGTGGAACATCTCCAAGCCCAACTCGGCGGAATCGCGAATCATGCGTAAAGCAAGCTCTTCGTCCACCACCATCCCGCTACCCCAACTGTTGTTGACGGCGAGCGGGTAGCGCGGATCCTTCCAGGCATCCTGATTTCCCAGTACATCGCGAACCCAGCGGCGCAAGACATTTGCGGTAGCGTCCGGGCCGCCGCTGGTCGCACCCACAAAGACTCGCGGTGTGGCAAAAACTTCACCGGGCCTTAACCTTGTGCGATACGGTCCGGGATTCGGGTTGAGGCCAACTTCGCCGCTCAGTGAATCTCCTTTACGAGCCAGCGTCAGATGGGTGCGACCGCTAAACTCGATGCCGACATACCAGCCTGGCTGCGATTCGTCCGCCCGCTCGACCAGGAAATAAGGGATGATCTCTCGCGCTTCTCCTGGGCGAGGATGGCCGTAGGTACTCGATGTCCCCTCCCAGCTGTAGCTTTCAGAGATCGCGCTGCGGTGTGTGCCCACGGCAGAAGGAGTGTCGGCACCCTTCTCCACGTAAAACTGCTGAAGGTTGTCCCGATCCGATATCCGCCAGTCGAAAACAAAACTGTTCTGTAGTGGGAGCCAAATTTCGCGGGAGTCGAGGTTCTCGATGCGAACCTGATGTTCGATCGGACCATGACCGGATCGAACCTCCCATTCCCACGTGAGGCGAAGGCGTGGCGACGCCGCGTCGTAGACGAAGCTGACGAGTTTCTGATTCGAGTGGCTCGCGCTGCCGTTGAACTTCCACTCGAGCGGAATTGAATGCCCGTCGGAGTCCGCCGTCGCAACCAGGCTCTCCATCGCACGATTGTTCCAAATCGAAGTACCATCCCCGAGGCTGGAAAGCATGGGAGCCGCAGAACCAGCTTCCAATCGTAAGCGAGTCTGCGCTGTCTCCAACGTGGCTGCGGTTTGAGCAGCAGCCAGTGTGGAGAACAGCAATCCCAGAACGACGACCGAACTTCGGCGAGAGATTTTCATGGCTGTGAGCGCAAGATTAGGAGTACCAGTCGGACAACTTAAGAGCCCTGAGCACCAAGGGCAGCGCACATTGCCACGCGCCGCCCTAGGCGCTAGGGATTAGAAGAAGATCCGAGCCCCGACCTGCATGACGCGCTGCCCCGACTTCCCCTTCACTCCACCAAACGTCGGGGAGAGAGGGTTGTTCTCGAGTTCGTTGAAGTTGGCGTGGTTGAAGATGTTTTGAGCTTCCAGGCGCAGCTCAGCATATCGAGATTCGACGCTGGAGAAGTGAATTTTCTTCAGCAACGTGGCATCGGTATAGAAACTTCCAGGATTTCTGATGTTCGGGAACACGAATGGCGCATTGCTCAAACCAAAGTCGGGAGTGTGCACAAAGGCAGCTGGATTGAAGACCCCTGTGGCCCCTGAGTTTACAAAAGCTCCATTCACGATCAGGTTTCGTCCGTAGTCTTTGGAACGTTGCACAGCTACCCCTGGTGCCAGGGAGTATCGTAGAGCAGCACCCGGTGCGGTAATTCCATCCCCAACGGTTGGCAATAAGACCGGCGTTCCTTTCGGGCGCCACGTGGTCACGCCTGCCACGTTCCATCCTCCCACCAGAATGTTCCGGATCTTCCCGCCAACACTGTCCGTGGAATTCAGATATTGCCGCCCGCGGCCGAACGGTAGTTCGTAGCCGTAGTTCAATAACACCGAGTGCGGCATCTCATACGTTGCCAACCCATAGGCTTCATTTAGATTGTGAGGGTTTTGCAGCAGACCGCGTCCCGCTGGTCCCCCGTGTTGAATGTCTTTACCGGCGGAGTTGGTGAGGGTCCGCCGGTAAGTGTATGACGCCAGCAAAGTCAAGCCGTGATAGGAGCGGCCTTGAATCTGGAAGTTGAGAAAATTCGACAGCGACTTACCCCACGACGCCTGCCCTGGAGAAGACCCAGCGTACTGCGGCGAAAGCCCAAGTAATTGGGACAGCGGGACTGTTGGCTGGCTGGCAAAGGTCTGCGATTGCCCGAAGAACGGGTTCGGCACCTGCGTACTTAAATCAGTTCCCAACTGGTAGTAGGTCAGGGGAGTGTTGTTCAAACTCCAGTTCCAAACTGGCATCAGCAAATGCAGTCCCCGGATTCCGGTGTAGTCCACCGTCGCCACCCAACTGCGTCCCAATTGGCGTTGCACGCTCACGTCCCAGCTGTATTCCCGCGGGCTGCGGAAATTCGTGATGGTCGTACCCCCTTGATCCAGATTTGCGCCCGCTCCAAATGTCTGGAAACCGTAATCCTTATTGGTCTTCACCGGCGGAAAGTATCCCAGGTTGGAGCCTGAGGGTTGCAGCGGGAAAGTTCCCAGCCCATGATCATTCCCCAGTTCACTCACCCAAGTCTGTCCATCCAGGGTGGGAACCTGACTAAACGTGTACGAGTTGTAGTAAAAAGAGAAAAAGTCGGTGCTGAGCCCGCCCAATCCCTGATTAATGATGCCAGCACCCATGTGCAAAACGGTCTTGTCGTTGAAGGCGTACGAAAGACCGAGGCGCGGCTGGAAATTCAGCCAGTCTGTTTTGTAGAGGTTCTTCTGCGGATATTCAGGAGAATTGAGGAAACTTACTCGGCCGGTCGCTCCTTTGGAGAGCCACTCCGGCTGCGGCAGGCTGGCCAGCGCGGGCACAACGGCCGTCACCTGGCTCCAATCCCAACCGCTGTTTGGCGTCAACACGTTCTTGGCGTTCAAGTCGTACACGACAGGGGAACTGGCGCTGGGTTTGAAGCTTTGTGGCGTGCGTCCTCCGTCATGATCCCAGCGCAGTCCGAGTTGCAAGGTGAGTTTTTTGTTCACCTTCCAATCATCCATCACGTAAGCAGATTCGTTCCAGCCGTAGGGAGTGATGTTCCAGTTTCCCCACTGAAAGAAGCTGGAGGAACCCATCATTAATTCCGCCAGCGGGCTACCGGAAAGACCATCATTCTGATTATAGAACTGATTCGATCCTCCACCCGGGTTGATCCAGGCGACGCCGGTCTTGTCCCCGCCCTTTTCTCGGAAGCGCATGAAATACTGTTCGTAACCGACTTTGATCGTGTGGCGGTTGAACACCTTGGTGAACGCTGCGCTGCCGTTGACGTTCTGGTTGATAAAGGAATCGAACTCCGAACCGCCTACGTGGCCGTAACTATTCAGGGCCCTTCCGAAATCGATATTAAGTCCAGGGGCAATCTGGCTGGTGGTGCGACCGGGGTTGTTGAGAATCAGAGGATCGAATCCCCACGTGGAGGTATCAATACTGGGATCCGCTACTGCACCGTAGCCGGAAACGCCATCACTAAACAATTTGGCCGTACTAAAACCAAGGTGAACGTCAACGATGGAGGTAGGTGAAACCACCCAGTTGTACTGCGCGCTTCCGCTCCAGTTGTGATCTTGCGTGACGGATCCAGCCCCGTATTTAAATGGCGCTGGAACGTTATACCGAGAGCGCGTCCGGCTCAGGCTCAAGTTCACGCGGTGGTTGTTGGAAAGATTTTCGTCAATGCGAGCAAAGAATCGGTCCACTGGCAAAGTGGTGGGAATGGTGGTTTGGTAGTTGTTGGCGGAGCTGGTGTTAGCGTCGGGCGCGTGATTCGCGTGAGGCCACAAGTTCAGGTAGTTTGCGAATAAGGTACTTTGCAGAGAAAGCTGCTCGTTACCGGCCGGGCAGGTGCCTCCTGTAACATCTGCCTGAGAGCAGATTTTCGCCCCGGCATACTGGGGACGGACCCAGTTCCCGCCGACGTTGGATCCGTGGAAAGGATCATAGATCGTGGCTAAGATTGGGGCTCCAGCGGAATCATAGTTAACGATCGTCTGCGAGAAGTCGCCTTGACGTTCCAGGTCCGTAGGAACCGAGGTTCTGGAGTTCAGGCCTTGCGCGAAACGCTGGCCTTCCCAGCCAAAGAAAAAGAAAGTTCGATTCTTCCCGTCGTACAAGTGGGGAATCGAGAGCGGCCCTCCGAGCGAAAACCCATAATTGTTTTGGTGGAAAGATGGACGCGCCTGGCCGCTCGCGTTACTCGCCCAGTCATTACTGTTCAAGAGTTGATTTCGAAAATATTCAAACGCGCGCCCGTGATATTGATTAGTTCCACTCTGCGTGTTCACGGTAATAACGCCCCCGGAATAGCGACCATGGTCGGCGGTTAGAACGCCGCTCTCGACGCGGAACTCGGCAATCGTGTCTTGGGTGGGAATGGAACGGTTGGTCGCGTTATATTCCTGGTCTTGGACCAGGTTGCCATCGACCGAGATGCTGGTGCCGTTGACTTGGCCCCCGCCGATAGCGAAGGAGTTGCCATTATTGGCAATCAGATAGCCGTTCGAACCCAGCGTGCCTAGCTTGGCCGTATCCAGCGGCCCGTTGCCTTGAATGGCGGGCGTGACCGAGCTCAAGTCCAGGGTGCTACGACTGAGCTGCGGCAACTCTGTGATCGTCTTGTTGTCTAGGACGGTGGAGGATGACTCCTGATCCAAACTCATCAAAGGAACGCTGTCGGAAACTGTAATGGACTGCTGTATGGCTCCCGGGTCCAGAGTGAAGTTGAAAGATAAGTGGTCGCCGGTCCGCAAAGTCAATCCCCCGCGCTTCGCTTCGCCAAATCCCGTTTTCGTAACCGACAAATCATATTGTCCGGGGAGCAGTTGCGGGAGCACGTAAACACCAGAACCGTTGCTGGTAGTGCTATAGCTCACACCTGTAGCGGAGTTGACGGCGACCAAGCGGGCATCGACCACCGCTGCGCCTGTAGAATCAGCCACCAGACCGCTAATTTGGCCATTCGTCGACTGGGCCTGGAGATAGCAGCCCAGGCTGAGAAGGACGCACAACGTCACTACTTGAACCTGGATTCTGGTCCCGGTCTTGCGACCCTGTTCGCCCATCGCCATAAGCATCTCCTCGGGATTCCGTTTGAGTTGTCTGTGTCGACGCTTGCGTTACGGAAAAAGCACACAATGCGTCGAACTCTGTTTTATCGGCCCGCGCTAGCTTTCGATATGCGGGATCAGGTTATTTCCTCTGTTTAAACGTTAATGACCCTTGAGTGATGGCTCACCGGAGAGGGGCTGAGACGGTTCTTCAATTTTCAGAAGCTGATCCGCGTCGACGTCTACAATTTTTTGTAGGTTGCCGGACGGCCAATGGATTTCCAGAGACGCCTTGCGGTCGTCCGCCAAGCCGAAGTGGATCCGCAGATCGCTCGAAGAGGCATACCCGACGCTGTTGCGGACGTAGGCGACCTGGGTCCGCTTGGAACCGCGGCAGATGACCCTGGCTCCCAGCGCCGAGCGATTGCTCTTGGTGCCGCGAAGCTTTATCTGCAGCCAATGTTGCAGCGGGCTGCGATTCATCCAGAGCTCGATTGGCTCGTTGATGCAGGTGACAGCTACATCCATACGCCCGTCATTGTTGAAATCAGCAAACGCAATCCCGCGGTGCAACCGGGCGGCGGAAAAATCGACGCCCGCGTCCGCGGACACATCTGTGAAATGGCCAGCTTGGTTATGCAGAACGCGATTCGATTGGGGCTCATTGGCATTGAGTCCGCCGTTGGCAATGAACAAATCCTGCCACCCGTCGTTGTCCAGATCGGCGAATCCGCAGCCCCAGCCGTCCCAAGAGCGACTCAGTGCCAGCAGTCCGCTGCTGGCGCTGGCGTCTTCGAAACCGCCTTTACCATCGTTGCGGAATAGCTCAAAGGTTTCACCATGCAGGCCGGTCATCACGATGTCAGGCAGGCCGTCACCGTCGAAATCTCCAGCATCGGCGCCCATTCCAGAAATTTGCCGACCGTCGCCGTTAAATGCAATTCCTGCTTGGATACCCACTTCTTTCATCTGGCCTCCGCCCAAATTACGGAGAAGAAGGTTGCGGTCGTTGTCGTTCGCGATGAAGACCTCGGCTCGGTCCAAAGAATCTGAGCCTACAACGGCAATTCCCATGCCTTTTCCGAAGACCTTGCCCAGGCCCGCTTGTGCCGAGACTTCCGTGAAGGTGCCGTCCCCATTGTTGTGATAGAGGAGAATGGGCTCGGCGCGGTACATATCCGGATGGCAGTACTTGCGATCCGTCGCGCCCAGCCCCCCGCAGAGAGGATCGGATCCAGCGGTCCAATCGCAGTAGTTGGAGACGATGAGATCGAGTTTGCCGTCGTTGTCGTAATCGATCCACGCCGCCGCCACGGACCACAGCTTTCGTCCCTGGGCGTCCCCGCCGCCCACTCCCGCCGACTGGGTAATATCAGTGAAAGTCCCGTCGCCGTTATTCCGATACAGCGTATTGCCGTGAACGCCCACAACGTAGAGGTCTTCGAATCCGTCGTTGTTGAAATCGCCAACCGCGACTCCCATTTCATACCCACGGCCCTGCACCCCGGCTTTCTGCGTGACGTCGGTAAACGTTCCGTCGCGGTTATTTCGGTAGAGACGATTGAAAAACTTTGGGTCCATCTTCTGCAGCGAGGGTAGCGCAGCTCCATTGACGCAATATAGGTCGGGCCACCCGTCGGCGTCGTAGTCAATGACTCCAAGTCCTCCAAGTACCGTTTCCACCTGATACTTGCGTCCCGATGCATCGTTCCGCAGCACAAAGTCAAGACCAGAAGCGGGGGCGACGTTCTTGAGTTGAATGGGCCCGGAAGGCGCTGGCACCGCCAGCGCTCTTGCCAATGGCATTGCGAGGAAAGCGCCGCCGAGAAGGCGACTAAAGTCTCGTCGAGTCGTAAGCTGCCTACGGCTGGGCATCATTCTCCTGATAGCCTGCCTGGCCTTTCTCGTTTCCGCGGTCCCGGTAAGATTTTTGCTGAAAGGCTTCCGAGAGTCGCTGAGATTCGGCAAACTCCTTGTCCGCCGCCTGCGCTTGACCCAGCTTCTTCAGTACGTTGGCGAGAAGATAGTGCAAACTTCCTTTCTCATCTGGATAACCCAGCTTGAGCACCGGCGCAAGATTTCGCCATGCCTCGTCGAGTGCGCCCGTCTGGGCACAGGCTGTTGCCAAGTCAATTCGAGCGACAGCATCGGTCGGACTACTGGCAACAAATTCGCGGAGATAGGGCACGGCCACGGCGTAGTTGCGTTCCTGCATGGCGATCATGGCCAGCGTGTGCTTCGCAGCAACGCGTTGCGGGTCACTTTGGAGGGCGGATTGAGCGGACTGGCGCGCTTCGTCCATTTTCCCCGCGCCCAACTGCGCATCGGCCAGCCGCTCCAGGATCGCTGGATCGTTCGGATGCCCCAGCAGCGCAGCCTGATACTCCGAGGTCGCCGCTGGGGCGTCAGCTCGCAGGCGCAGCAAGATGTCGCCACGCATGAGGCGAACCGTCACATCTCCCTCCGATGCATGAACTTGATCCGCCACTTGTCCTGCCTCACGCGAGTAACACCAGGTCAGAAGGAACCTGCCGTAGACATCAGGCGCCTCCGGTAGCAGACCTCTTTCCAAAGCCGGAATCGAGCGCTGACAGTCCTCGAGTCGCGCGAATGCCACGCCGCGTTGCAACCAGGATTCCGGCTGGGTCGGCATCGGCAGCCTGGTGAGCGCTTCCCAACGCTGTTGCCCGTAGAGTAGGAAAGGAGTTGCCGGAGCGGCGCTCGCGATCACGGGCGGCTTAAAAGTCGGAAGCTTACAAGGAGTCGACGATTGGCCAACGCAGGAAAAAAATCTGGTCGCGGCTCCAGTCAGGACCGATGCAGGTGCCTGGAGTCGGGGAGGCCAAGCGCGTGCGGCCTGTGTCACCGCGAAAGGAGAACGTTTTTCGGCTTCACTGATGCGCTCGACGACTTTCTTCCAATCGGATCGCTCCGCAGCCAATTGTGCGTCCACTAGCCACGCGTCCAAATCGTTTGCGTTCTGTTGCAGGGCTCGGCGCAGATAGTTGTCGGCCGCGTCGGTATCACTCTCTGCCAGAGCCACGCGAGCAAGATCACTCCAGATGCCGGGAGCGGTCGGATCCAGGTCGGCCGCATGCTCCAGGAGCTGACGGCGCGAAATATCCCCTTCCTGCAAAGCGACCGCGCGCAAGCGATATTCCGCAGCCAACCCAGCCTGGGAACCGCGCAGACTTCCCGACACGTTAGCGACCCTGGCAAGGGCAAAGTCAACAAAAGCAACCGACGATTCCGAGCTTCCCGGTGCGACTTGAACCGCTTTGAAGTATGCCTCGGCGGCCTCTCCGTACAATTTTTGCCGTGCCCAAGCCTCCCCAATATAAGCGAGAGGATACTCCTCGTTAGGACGCAAACTGGCGGCCATTTTGAGGAAAGGAAGGCATTCCTTGGGTTTTCCCGTGCGCAGCAGGTCGATCCCCAAGAGCAAGTTGACAAAATAATCTCGGGAGTCAAGCTGATAGGCGCGACGCAATATGGGCAAAGCTAGGGCATATTGGGCTTTCTGATGGAAATCAAAAGCTTGTTGAACCAAAACCTTCAGCGTCTGTCCAGCTTCGGCACTCTCTACAATGCAGAGGACCAAAGCCAAAGACCTAATCCAAGCGATCGTAACCGACCAGCGGCGCAACTTCGCTCCGAACACCCGCATTCAGTTCCCCCGACCGCCCAGCATACGATGCAAACCGAGCGCGCAGCAACCAGCGACCGAATTTGTGAAGGAATGTTTGATAAACGTTCGGCTGGAACTGGATTTCACTGTATTCTGCCCAATAGTCGTACAGATCCTGCCTGTTTCCATCGTTATCACTTTGAAATGGACATGACATTGAAATGGACATGACATTGAAATTGACGATTTTCTTGCTTCTGATCGCCGTGGCAGTGCCGACGCAGGCACAGAGAGCTCTCCCGGAACTCCGCGACGGAACCATTCTTGACGGAACCATCCTTGACGAAACGGTGATGGGCAAAAAGGGAAACGAGGGGCGAAGCGAATATCGCCATGATGGCCCGCTGCGAATTGAGGGACGGGTGAAACTGAAAGGAATTTCGCTGGATCTCCGGGGCGCGGTTACGGTTGCGACCGGGGCTACCTTCGAACTCGAAGATGTGAAATTGAAGGTATCCGACCCTCCGCACTCCCCGAATGGTACGAGCGGCTTACACTGTGAAGGCCCCGCCAAAATCATAATTCGCAGGTCCAGCATGGTTCCGGAAGGGAGTGCGCATCCCATGTGGGGGCTGCAGGGCCAGGTGACCGTGGATGACTTCCAGACAGTGAACTCAGAATTCCACTTGGACCACGCGCAGGCGAAGCTGGATGACCTAAAGATTTTTGAACTGGAAATTTCCAAAGCCAGTCAGGTGGTCGCAAACCATTTGCGCCTTGTTTTTCTTTCGACACACACCGCCGAGGACGAAAGGATTGAATTTTCAGATATTCCGGCAGATCGGCCTTTCACCCAGAAGCTGCGCATGGGATCGCAGGCGGTGGCGGATCTATCCGACACAACGGCGCAGCTGTTTCTTTTGTATGTACATGGCAAATCGGATGTGGGATTGAACCGGATTGGGCGGGCGCAACTGGCGATGGCACCAGACTGCCGCGGGAAACTAACGTTGCCGCACGGGCTGGTCGGTACCGAGAAGGCTCCAGTGGTCATTCCCGCTGCTGGCGACTCTGACTGTCCGTTTCGTTTCCGCTTAGTTGACGTCAACGCAGACACCTGGGACGTCTATGCGGGTGGCAAAGCGGATTTAACTTTCAAGGGGAGCGTAATTGATGAGTTGACGGCGGACGGTAACGCGAAGATTGCGGTGCAGGATTCTCAGATTTATGCGGATTGGCTATCTCTGGGCGGGGATGCGGAACTACATGTGAGAAATTCTACCGTTGGCGCCCTGCGTCTAGCTGCGGCGCGCCCCGATCTTGCGACCAGCCAGGTTCGGTTAAACGGGAAGAGTAACGCCACCTTCGACAATGTCACGTTTGATTGCGGCGTGGTGGCTAGTGAAAATTCCACCCTGTCGATCCATGATTCCGTAACTACCCCGCAGTATATTCGCAGGTCCAATCGCGCCGTTATTCGCCTCGATCCTCCGCTACCTATCGAAGATCAAAACGAGTAAAGACCTATACAAGTAAAAAAGAGGATAAGGGGAGCTGAATCGATGGATGTCAGTGTGTGCACCGACTGGAGCTACCGCGGGCTACGTGCGGTTGTGCTGGAAAACCGACTCCTTCGCGTCGTCATCCTGCCAGAAGCGGGTGCAAAGATTTGGCAGATTACCTACAAACCGCTGGACACCAACCTACTTTGGAATAATCCGCGCATGGTCCCGACCCGCTTGCCCATGAATGCCCGGTACGACGATGTGTGGAGCGGAGGATGGGATGAGTTATTTCCCAACGATGAGTCGGGTTTGATCGATGGCGAAATGTATCCTGACCACGGCGAGTTGT
This sequence comes from Acidobacteriaceae bacterium, assembly GCA_043782485.1. GTDB lineage: Bacteria > Acidobacteriota > Terriglobia > Terriglobales > Acidobacteriaceae > JANXUC01. Next base: position 22,360 of record JAYWAL010000132.1, read on the forward strand.
GGACCGGAGAATGGGACGCGGAATCGTTCAGCACAAGCGATGAGGTGGGCGTGCGGCTTCGTTTCACGACGCCCATCAGCGCTATTACATTCGAGAAAACGATCCGGCTCCAGCGCGATTCGTCGCGCCTTCACTTCCAACATGTTCTAACAAACTCTGGAAATGCCTCATTCTCATTCTTGTGGAAGCTGCATCCCGCGATGGCGGTCACACCCCAGCATCGCATCGACTTCCCGGCCATGAAGGTCTCGCTGGAGCCAGCATTCCTTGGCTCACTCGAGGGTGCCCCCGAGACCTTTGAATGGCCGCATATCTGGATTGATGGACGCGCAGTCGATTTGCGTCGAATACCAGACGAGGCCATGCGCCGCCTTTACTTTTTCTATGGCTCTCAGATGCAAGCCGGATGGTGCGCCCTCACCAATACCGCCAACCGTCTGGCTTGCGGATTTTTATTTGATCAAAAGGTATTTCCCAGCTGTTGGCTTTTCGCCAGCTACGGAGGCTGGCGAAATCATAACGTTGCCGTCCTCGAACCGTGCACCGGCTATCCCTTGAATTTTGATGCGATGCGAGCGGCGGGACGGCACAAAACTTTGGCCCCCGGCGAAGTGCTAAGCACTGAGGTCCAATTCATCGTGCAGGAGGGCCTGCAAGCCGTTTCAGCGATTGAACGGGACGGAACGATTGTTGGCAGCTAAGCTTAGTGCTGGCGCTGCTCTGGACTTCTTTCAGGCCCGCGTTTCCGGCTTCGGTTCCAGCGACAAAAGAATCGCCGCCACGATCGCCAGCGCTACGCCGACGCCCTGGCTCGCGGTCAGCTTTTCGTGCAACACAACTACCGCGAACGCCACAGTTAACAGGGGATACAGCGAAATCAGCGAAATTACGATCGAAGCTTTTCCCCCGGACTCCAACGCGGTAAAGCTGGTTAAAGCCCCCAAGCCGTTCAGAGTGCCTCCAAGCACTGCCAGCCAGAAGATCAGTGGCTTGACGTGCCAATGCATAGTCACCGTGATGAGTAAAACCAGCGAAATTGCAATCATGGCATACGCAAACCAAAGGAATGACAATTCGCTGGAAATGCGATTGGTCGCGAGTTTCTGCGTGACGCCGGTAATTCCCCAGAACACCAGCGCGATGCTTGCAAACAAGATCCAGGGCAAAATCATTTCACACCATGCTCAAGAGATAGATTGCCGCCAAGGCCACGACGAGTCCCGCTTTTTGCACCGTGCCCAGTCGTTCGCGCAGAAAAACAACCGCCAACACCACCGTTACCAGAGGAAACAGTGCTGTCACCGGCACTACGATGGAGGCCTTCCCGCCCACGGCCAGCGCGCGAAAAAACGCGATGTTACCAGTTCCACCCAAGATGCCCGTCACAAATGCCCAGGCAATTCCGCTACCGCGTTGGGTGCCGCCACGGAGTTTCGGAGAGCGCGCTAGAACCGCCATGAGGGGTAACAGTCCCAGAGTAAAGAAAATCTGGTTGGTATTGGCATCCACGCCGTCCGAGGCCACTTTCGACACTGCGCCCCAGGCCCCCCAGCACAGGATCGTGAGCAACGAAAAAGCCAGCCACCGCGGCATCCCCGCCAGGGTTGACGTAGCCGCCTTTTTGGATTCAACAGCGGGTTCGGGCATCGCCACTCCTAGACTCACAAAAAAAACAGGGGAGCACGGTCGGTAGGGAACCTGTGCGAGGCAGAGGGCGGCGCTCAATCCTCATCTCACTAATTTCAGGAGTCGCGTGAACGTCAACCCGCATGGGCCAGGAGTATAGCCCAGGGGCCGCGCCGGAATCATCAATTAAACGACATTATTCATGCTTGAATGTTCGCGCGGGAATTTTACAAGTAGAAAGCTTATCCCGTGGAATGATGACATGGGCATTCTGAACCAAAAGGTGGTAGAAGAGGTCTGTCAGTTTCCCGCTCAACGACGGAGCGCGCAAAGCGCAAAGAGGACAACATGAAACGAATTGCCAAAGTCTTGCTGATAGCCTCGATGTTGGTATTGCCAGTCGCAATGCAGAGTCAGGAGCCCGCCGCCAGTCCCGGCATCGCCGCCGTAACTTCACAGTTACGTTCGCTGACTCGCATCGCGGCCGAGGAATGGCGCTACCATGCAGGTGACTTGCCCCACGGCGAGGCCGTTGGACTTGATGACAGCAACTGGACTTTGGTGAAGAAAGGGAGCCAGGCTCCCGAAGATGCTGTTTGGTATCGCAGGTGGATTGAGGTTCCGCCTACGTTGAACGGATATGATCTTACAGGCACCAAGCTGTGGTTCCGGTTTTCTGCCTCTGGCAATGGGCCAATTCCACAAATTCTGTATTTTAATGGTCGGCGCGTAGCCATGGGCGACGATCTGGAACAGATTGTGCTGCTGGATCCCGTAAAGCCTGGCGACCGCGTCCTGGTTGCGGTCAAGCTCCTTCAAACCGTGGATGTAAAGCATTTTGAAGAAGCAAACGTTCGCGTTGAGTTTCCCGCGACTCGCCCCAGCCCCTTGGACCTGTTGCAGGAGATTGAGTCGACCTCGGCGCTCACTCCATCCCTGGGCGCAAAATCGCAAGTCGTGCAGGAAGGCCTGGAAAAGGCCGCCAGAACGGTCGACCTGGTCGCCCTGCGCGAGGCTAGGCAACCCGCATTTGACAACTCCATCGACAAGGCGCGCTCGATTTTGGCGGAGTTAAAACCGGACTTGCAGGCCACAACAATCCGTCTGACTGGCAACGCCCACATTGATGCTGCCTGGTTGTGGCCCTGGACTGAAACCGTCGACGTGGTGCGACGAACGTTCGGCACAGCGCTGCAATTGATGCACGAATACCCCGAATATACCTACACACAGTCGGCTGCTGCCTACAACCAATGGATGGCCGAAAAATATCCTTCTCTTCATCAGCAGATTGTGAATCGAGTGAAAGAAGGGCGCTGGGAAATGGTTGGAGGCATGTGGGTGGAGCCAGATCTCAACATGCCGGATGGTGAGTCGCTGGTGCGCCAGCTACTGATTGGAAAGCGCTACTTCAAAGAGAAGTTCGGTGTGGACGTCCGCATCGGATGGAATCCTGATTCCTTCGGATACAACTGGCAGCTGCCGCAGATCTACAAAAAATCCGGAATCGACTACTTCGTCACGCAAAAGATGATGTGGAATGACACTAACCAATTGCCGCTCAAGCTGTTCTGGTGGCAGTCGCCGGATGGTAGCCGTGTCCTAGCCTATTTTCCTCACGACTATGTGAACGAGATTGACCCTGTCCGGATCGCCAGCGATGTGAATATTGCGCGGCAGAAGAACCCAGGTACTCCACTCATGATGCACCTTTACGGCATTGGAGATCACGGTGGCGGGCCTA
>JAYWAL010000133.1:0-59296 GCA_043782485.1 Acidobacteriaceae bacterium
CGCCGCACAAACTTCGCTGGCTCCCCGGTTAGCCCGATCAAGTCATGAAATACCAGAATCTGCCCATCGCAATCAGGCCCAGCGCCAATGCCGATGGTCGGCACCGAGACTTCCGCCGTGATCATCGCCGCCACCTCCCGCGGCACGCCTTCCAGAACCATGGCGAACACTCCAGCCCGCTCCAGCGCCACCGCGTCCCGCATCAGATCTTCCACGGCAGGCAGAGTTTTCCCTTGCACCTTGTAGCCGCTCATCCGGTGGATCGACTGGGGCGTCAGGCCAATGTGGCCCATCACCGGAATTTCCGCATCTAGCAAGCGCCGCACGAGCTCGGCACGCTTCTCGCCGCCTTCAATCTTCACCGCCTCGGCGCCTGCCTCCTTCAGGAATCGCGCGGCGTTGCTCACGCCGTCTTCCACGCTAACCTGGTAACTTCCAAACGGCATGTCCGCCACCACCAGCGCGTAGCGAACGCCTCGCCGAACCGCGCGCGTGTGGTGCAACATCTCGTCCAGCGTGACCGGCAGAGTGTTCTCGTAGCCCAACAAATACGAGCCGAGAGAATCGCCCACGAGTACAAAATCAATGCCCGCCTCATCCGCCAGGCGAGCACTGGTGAAGTCGCCGAGCGCGAGCGCGGAAATCGGCTCACGTCGCGACTTTTTTTCCTGCAAACTGTTGATTCGAATTTTGCTGCGCGGCCCGGAGCCCGTGGACCCAATGCTCAACGACCCAATGCTCGACGACCCAGTGGAAGACTTGCTGATCGAAGACTTGCTAATCGAAGACTGGCTAATCGGTGTAACGTTCATGCTGCCTCCAGTGTCCTTCCGCCTGAGCGGATAGAACCTGCTGCCTAGTTGGACGTTGACCAATCCTTCCAGCTACACAATTCTTACGTGAGCTGGGCGCTAAGTCAAATTTATTTTCATGGCGGTATGTGGCTGATAATAAACGGCTTGCTGGCACGGTTTGCGCGCGAAATTTGGCGGGAGCAGGGATGGGGCAGGGTTCCCTCGCTGCGCTCGGGATGACAATTGCCTTTAGAGTACGGTGGACTTACGCGCTGGCTGCGTCGTCCGATCCTAGGGCTAAGAAGTACTGCGTCCCGCGAATGGGTTCGGAGACTTTCTTGAGCAGCTCTTGCAGATCCTGGTTGCGGTCGACGAAGTCAATTTCCGATGTGTTCACAATCAGCAGGTCGGACTGCGAATAGTGAAAAAAGAAGTGCTCGTAGGCTTTGGCAACTTCTTCCAGATAGTCGTCGCTGACGCCGCTTTCGGCTGGGGCGTTCTTCTTGCGAAGGCGCTTCTTCAGGACTTCTGGTGTGGCTTGGAGATAAATTACCAAGTCGGGCGTGGGTAACTGTTCGCGGAAAAAATTGAAATAGCGGTTGTAGGTTTCCAGTTCCTGGTCGGTTAAGTTCAGGCAGGCAAAGAGTTTATCTTTTTCAAAAATAAAATCGGAAATGACAATCTTTTGCGAGGCGGCCAAATCGAGTTCGCGCAGCTTTTCAAACCGCTGCACGAGAAACGCCATCTGCGCTTGAAAGGCGGAACCCTTTTCGCCGTCGTAGAACGATTGCAGAAACGGATTATCCTCCGGCTCGGTGATGCGCTGGGCATTCATGCGCTCGGCCAGGATGCGCGTCAGGGTGCTTTTGCCGACGCGGATCGGCCCTTCCACGGCGATGTAACGGGGACTCTCGAAAAGTTTGGCCATGGGGTATGGTCAGGTAAGGCTGCAAAAAGTCGCGTGCCACGAAGACCGGTGCAAGAAGACCCGTGCAAGAAGACAAGGGAAGAATACCGTGCCTTGTCCCGGATGACAATTGCGGGATGAGTTAACAGACACACTGGCTGGACTGCTTGCGATGCAGCTCGTTTAGAATCAACGCCATGCTGGAAATAGCCTTGGGAGCAATGAGCGCCGCGGCAGTCACCTACGCTGGCTACAGCGCCATGGCACCGACGTCGCAACTCTACGGGCGCACGCTCATCCGCGGCGGGAATCCCCGCCAACTGGCATTGACATATGATGACGGACCCAACGACCCCTACACGCTGCGGCTTCTGGAAGTCTTGGCTAAGCATGAGGTTCGGGCTACGTTTTTCATGATCGGCCGCTATGTGCAGCAGCGGCCGCAACTTGCCCGCGCGGTGGCGCAGGCTGGACATGCGATTGGCAACCATACGTTTACGCATCCCAATTTGGTTTTCTGTTCGGAGATGCAGACGCGGATTCAGCTGGGTGAATGCAACCGCGCCATTGAGGACGCTGTGGGCCAGGCGCCCAAGCTGTTCCGGCCGCCGTTTGGGGGACGCCGCCCGAGCACATTAAGAGTCGCCCGCGAACTCGGGCTCGCGCCGGTGATGTGGGATGTGACGTGCTTTGATTGGAGCGCACAATCGTCCTTGGCCATTGAGCGGAAGGCCGTGAAGGGAATCCACGGCGGGAATATCATCCTGCTGCATGACGGGAGCCACAAGCAGCTCGGACTCGACCGTTCGCATACCGTGGCGGCCACGGACGCATTGCTGGCTCGCAGTAAGGCCGAAGGCTATGAGTTTGTGACAGTTTCCGAGATGGTCCGATAGGACATGGTATTTAATCATAGTTAATCGCAGTGATTGTCTTTGATTTGAAGGAAAGACATGCAAACCTGAGTCCTTACCGCACCCGTCCCGCTGCTGTTGGCAAAGAAGGTAGATCAGCTCGCTTCCCGCTTGGAACGTTCGCGGGGCTGGATTTTGAAGCAGGCTTTAACAGCCTGGATTGACCAAGAGGAACAACGCCGCTTAATGACGCTGAATGGCTCCAACTGCGTCGGTCACTTGGACTGCGAAATACCAGGTACCTCCTTGCGTTGGAGTCCCGCTGATGATTCCATTGCTCGTGCTAAAGCTCAATCCCGCCGGTACGGTGGTGCCATCCGTGATGGCCCAAGTGAGAGGCTGGGTGCCGCCGGTAACACCCATGGTTTGGTTGTACGGCACGCCAACGCCGGCTGAGGGAAAGGGCAAGATGGAGGTAAAGAACGGCAACGGATTCACGCTGATTTGCAGCGGCGCTGATTTGGACGGATCAGACACTGACGTTGCAATCACCGTCGCGGACTGTACCGTCGTAGTGTTCGATCGCGGAGGGGCGGCGTAGATGACCGACTTGCCTGCCGTGGACGACAACGATCCCGCGCCTGTCAGACTCCACTTCACACCTTGACCCGACGGGTCATTGCTGACCGAAGAGGTGATAGTGATGGTTAGGCTTTGATCGGTTTGCGATGAGGGTGCTGATACCGCGACGGAGATTGGGGCTTTTGGACTTTTGGAACAAGAAGCCAGAAACAAAACTGACAGTAGTCCGAGCGATACGACAAAGATGCGCAAATATGGACCCAATCTGACCACCTCATAAAGAGAACAAGAGAGTGTACGGCAGATCGACAGGTTCCGATGGCGAAAATTATAATTTCGGAATTCACCTGCGATCGGGTGCTTCCAGCGAGCTGAACCCAAGGCACTGTGCAAATTGCGCCATCTCTCAGGTTCGTTCGAGCGGGACATAGAACTTACGCTTCCAGTGATATAGGCTATTGACGTCCACAGGAGATCCCGGTGAAGATTCCTTCGGCTCTAATTCTGCTAGCCCTATTCAGCAGTATTTCCTCCGCCCAAATTCCTTCGATCCCCGGCATTCCGCCCGAAGCGCAGGCCCAGCAGGCTTTCGCTTTCGCGCAGGCTCAGAGCATGATGATGACGAGTCAGGCCCAATTGCAGAACATGATCGCCTCACAGGCCGCAATGTTAACTTCGGTGGAGGCGCGCACGATGTTCCTTGGGCAGGCCGCCATGCTTCAGGCACGCGTGACCGTGAACCAAGGGGCGATGGCCTCGGCGCAAGCTGCCATGCAACACACCTTGGCCATGCAGAAGCAGCTTCAGGTGCAGTCGGCCATCCTCCGCATGCGCAGCGAGGGAGTCGAGAACGCATCCGCGATGCAGGGATCTGTGCAACTCGCCTTGCTAGATCCGCTCAAGCTCGCCCGGCGAAGCGCGATGCTCCATGCCGTTGCGGCTCAAGCGTCGGGCCAGGCGTCGGGCCAGACTTCATCCGGGCAAGCCAAAGCATCCGGGCAAACTTCATCGGCACCCGCTGCGAGCCAACCTTCCTCACCCGACACAGCCCCTCTACCCGTCGAACCACCGCCGCTGATGATCCGTCCAACGTTCGGCAATGCGCTGGTCGTCGACAAACCCACGTTGTCCCGCGCGTCAGGCACCTTACAACCCGGGACCAAAATAAGCTTTAAAACTGAAACTCACTATGCGGCGCTATACTACACCACCAACGGCTGGACACCGACGACCCAGTCCGCGAGGTACACCGGTCCCATCGCCATCAACGCCAACACTCATCTCGAAGTAATCGCCGTCGGGCCTAACTTCGTCCGCAGTGCTGTTGAGCGGGCTGACTACCAGGTAGCCGACTCTCCAGCGCCTGTTCTTGAATCCGCCGTAGTCGTTCCGGAGGACGGAATATTGCGAGCCGGCACGCCTTTGCGCGTTGCTTTTGCCGGCAAAGAAATCGATTCCGAAACAGCCGCCGTAGGCGACGATATTACTGTTGCTTTGGATGAACAGATCAAACTCAGCGAGACCATACTCGCTCCGAAAGGTGCGCCCGTGATCGCATCCCTTACATTCGCCGATCCTTCCCACAGCAGCGCCCCCGGCGACCTCGTCTTTGAAATCCACTCGGTCGAGATGGCAGGCAAACGCGTGCCGCTGTTCGGCGGCGAGACGCTCGAGGGCGTCAAGGGCCTGCTGGGAGGCAAGGGTGCCAAGATCAAGCCGGGCATGACTGCGATGGCCTTTGTCGCTGCCGATACACTCGTTAAGTAGTGGGAAAGCATTCCCTCCCGCCTTTTCCTCATCTTTCCACAACTTACTCTCACTACCCACAGCTTTCGCACAGAGTCGAGCGGAATCGTTCTTGTGCCCCGTCCGCGCATCCGGCAAAGTGTCTACAGACGAAGCGTGGAACTGTCCTGAAGCCCTTGGATAAGCATCGCGCGGCGGATGGGATACGCAATCCCTTCGAGGGTGATTGCGCCAAGGCGTCGGGTTTGCCCGCATTCGTGTGGGCAGGCAAAAGACACCTTGACCAGGGTTCTTTCGCAAGAGAGAACTGACTCATTCGCAGCCGGTCAACCGCGGAAGGTAAGCGCTCCTTACGGAGTTTTAGCCGACTGCGGAGCCTCGCGGCACAACCGCGAAAGCAGAGGGGCCCGGCAGGGCACAACACGCTTTATGCGGCTCGGGTGGCTGGCCCGGGCCGCATTCATTTTGCCCATCACGCTTTAGCCACCAAGGTGGCATTGCAGTTCGCTTTTTCTTCGACCTATACTCTGGATAGGTTGTCATTCTGAGCCTAGCAAAAGCCTGCCCTGAGCGAAGCCGAAGGGAATCTCTTAGTCTCGAGAGTGGCAGCGATCTGTCCAGCTTTCTCACGAGGACGCCGCGCGGAGAGAAAGCTGGCAGCAGTTCAGCAAGTGAAAGGGAGCAGGGATTCTTCGCTGCGCTCAGAATGACAAACATTGGATGAATGGAAGGTATAGGGAAAGATTCTTGGCCACAGCAAACTACAGCGCCCTCAGCTCTCTCCCAGCGAACATCGACGCCGAGCGGTCCATTCTTGGCGCCATCCTGCTGGATAATTTCGCCTACAACGAAGCCGCCGAGCACCTGAAGGCCGATGACTTTTCGCTGGACGCTCATCGCCGCATTTATTCGCGCATGATGGACTTGGCTGAGTCCTCCCGGCCCATTGATCTGGTGACGCTGGCCGAGGAACTCGACCGCAAGCGCGAGCTGCAATCCATTGGGGACGTGGCGTATCTTTCCGCGCTGCTCGACGGCATCCCCGACCGGCCCAGCATTGAGCACTACGTCACCATAGTCCGGGATAAGGCGATGCTGCGGAACCTGATTCACGCAGCCAACACGGCCGTCGCCCGCGCCACCGAACAAGCGGATCCAGCCTCGGAGATTTTAGACGCGGCTGAAGCCGCGCTCTTTCAAATTTCAGAACAGCGCATTGGCCGTGGCTTCACCGGCATCCAGGAAATCATCCGCGATAGCTTCGGTTCGGTCGATGCCCTGCTCCAGCGCGGTCAGCGCATTACCGGCCTTGAGACTCACTATGAGCGCCTCGACGAGATGACCAGCGGCTTCCAGCCCTCCGATCTCGTCATCATCGCGGGTCGCCCGTCGATGGGCAAGACCGCGTTTGCCATGAACATCGCGGAAAACGTGTCGATCCTCAGCCAGAAAGTTGTCGGCGTCTTTTCTCTGGAAATGTCGCGCGAAGCCCTGCTGGGGCGCTTGCTCTGTTCCTGGTCGCGAGTCGATTCGCACAAATGGCGCACCGGATCGCTCTGGCGCGAGGACATGGAGAAGGTCACCCGCGCCCTTGATCAACTCGGCCCCGCTCCCATTTTTATTGACGACACTCCGGGCATCTCGCTCGGCGAAATGCGCGCCAAAGCCCGCACCTGATGCAGTCGCAGGGGCGTCTCGATCTGTTGATTGTCGACTACCTCCAGCTCATGACCGCCACGGCCGGTCGCCGTTACGAAAACAGAACGCAGGAAGTGTCCGCTATTTCGCGCGGCCTCAAAGCCATCGCCAAAGAACTCCGCGTCCCCGTCATCGCCCTTTCGCAGTTGAGCCGCGCCCCGGAAAGCCGCGGCGGCGACCACCGCCCTCAACTCTCCGACCTTCGTGAATCCGGCTCCATCGAGCAGGATGCCGATCTCGTCGCATTCATCTTCCGCGAGGAAGTCTACAAGCAGGACGACCCCGACCTCGAAGGCAAAGCCGAACTCATCATCGCCAAGCAGTGCAACGGCCCCATCGGCAAGATCGAATTAGCCTTCATTAAGCGCTCGACACGCTTCGAAAACATGTCCCACGCCTCGGAAGACGGCTACGTGCAGTAGTAGGCTCGTGGAGTCGCGGGCGCCCTCGCCCGCGCGGTCTAGATTGAGTCAGTCTTGAATTCTCAGCCTCTGATTGGAACGACAGCCCTCACGCACGCCCCAACCTGTGGAAAATACTGTGGAATCGAAAATAGGACTCCCGCGAGTTTCGCCTACAGGAAAGACTGTAGAACGAAAGGCAGAACCCCTAACCTACTGACAGAAAGAGAGTTGCAGAGTTTTTCCAAACTCCCTGAGGGGCGAAAGTCGCAAACGCCACTCAGCAGAATTCAGCACGTTTTGCACAATTTGAGGAACCAGATCACGTCTTGACAGGGCTGTCAAGACCATTTTCGTGAGCAGAAGTGGCAATTTTCGCCCGAATCTACCCGTCTTCGCCAACCCGCAGCACAGCCAGAAACGCCTCTTGCGGAATCTCCACGCGGCCGATTTTCTTCATGCGCTTCTTGCCCTCTTTCTGCTTTTCCAGCAGCTTGCGCTTGCGGCTGATGTCGCCGCCATAGCACTTGGCAATCACGTTTTTGCGGATGGCGCCAACCGTCTCGCGGGCAATCACTTTCGCGCCAATCGCCGCCTGAATCGCCACTTCAAACATCTGGCGCGGAATCAATTCCTTCATCTTGGCCGCCAGCGCCCGGCCCCGGTCGTAGGCAAAGTCGCGGTGCACAATAATGGACAGCGCATCCACCGGATCGCCCGAAATCAGAATATCCATCTTCACCATCGGCGAATCCCACCAGCCGACCAGGTGGTAATCCAGCGAAGCGTATCCGCGCGACACTGACTTCAGCCGGTCGTAAAAATCCAGCACCACTTCATTCAGCGGCAATTCATACAGCAGCTTCACGCGCGACGAGCCCACGTATTCGAAACTCTTCTGCTTGCCGCGCTTTTCTTCCACCAGCTTCAGAATTCCGCCAACGTATTCTTCCTTGGTAAGGATGGTCGCCAAAATTACCGGCTCCTCAATCTTGATGATCTCGGTGGCACCCGGCCAACGTGACGGATTATCCACTTCAATGACCGAGCCGTCCGTTTTCGTAATGTTGTAGCGCACACCCGGTGCCGTGATAATCAGGTCCAGGTTGAACTCGCGCTCGAGTCGCTCCTGAATGATTTCCATATGCAGAAGGCCCAGGAAGCCGCACCGGAAGCCAAACCCCAGCGCCACCGAACTCTCCGGCTCGAAAAAAAACGACGCGTCGTTCAAGCGCAGCTTTTCGAGGGCATCGCGCAGGCGGGTATGCTCGTGGGATTCCACCGTGTACAAGCCCGCGAACACCATCGGCTTGATGTCTTCAAAGCCCGGCAGCGGTTCCAGCGCGGGATTCGCGTCTTCCGTGATCGTATCGCCAATTTTGGTGTCGGCGACGGTCTTGCTGTTCGCCATCATGAAGCCGACTTCGCCAGCTTCCAGCGAATCCACTTCCACGGGCTTCGGCGTCAGCACGCCGAGCGTTTCGGTTTCCAGAACGCGGGAATTCCACCACAAGCGGATTTTTTGCCCCCGCCGCAACGTTCCTTCAAACACGCGCACCAATACAATCACGCCGCGGTAAGGATCAAACCAGGAATCAAAAATCAGTGCCTGCAAGGGATTCTCTGGCAATCCTTTCGGTGGCGGAACCAGCTTTACAATCGCCTCCAGCACTTCCTCGACGCCCATCCCTGTCTTGGCGCTGATCGGAATCGCATCGGTCGCATCCAGCCCGACCGCGCTCTCGATCATCTCCTTCGTCCGCTCGATATCCGCCGACGGAAGATCAATTTTGTTAATCACCGGAATAATTTCCAGCCCGTGATTGATCGCCAGATACGAGTTCGCCAGAGTCTGGGCTTCCACGCCCTGCGAGGCGTCCACCACTAGCAACGCGCCCTCGCACGAAGCCAGCGCCCGGGAGACTTCGTAGGAAAAATCCACGTGCCCCGGCGTGTCGATCAGGTTCAGTTGGTAGGTGATCCCGTCTCGCGCCTCATACATCATTCGAACCGCGTGAGCCTTGATCGTGATCCCGCGCTCGCGCTCCAGGTCCATGGAGTCGAGCACCTGCTCCTGCATCTCGCGCTTGGTCAGCGACCCGGTAATCTCCAGCAGCCGGTCAGCGAGCGTGGATTTGCCATGGTCAATGTGCGCAATAATGGCGAAATTCCGGATGTATTTGCGGTCCATGCTGGCCAGTTGACAGAGGTTAGCTTGAGGCTACGAGGGTCGAACTACGATTCTAACAGGCTTGAAACCTTGGAGGCACGGGCGTCCCCGCCGTGCAGGTTTGAAGCTAGACATGGCGCTCATCGCATCCGGGACGGGCGAGGCCGCCCGACTGGCGTTCGACCGGACTGACACACTCAACTTCAAGGAATCGCTTCAAGGAATCGATAGATATGGGATGTAGCTCAGTAGGTCCGCTTCGTTCTACTTCACGGCCTATTTCGCGGCTTCGGGTTCGTTCTTGCTTGGATGGCCGGGCGCAGGCGTGGGCTTGGTGGACTGATGCAGCGGAACAGGACGCGGACCGGAAGTTGGCGGTGCTGCATCCTTCGCGCCAGAAGTGGTTTTGCCGAGCGTGCCGTCGAGGCTGAGGGTTTGTCGCGGACCTCGCTGAGAGTCCGTGCCGGTCTGACTGTCCGGAGCGGCATCCGACGCTGGCTTCGGCTTCTTCGCGGCGTTGAAGGCGTACACGTCGGTAAGATTGGTATTGCGGCTTTTCTGAGATGTGGGATCGCTCAGGGGCGCGTTACAGCCAGCCGGACGCTGCGTCTTGGCAGTGGTCTCGGTGCTCTTTGCCGGAGCGTTTTGTGCCATCGCGAAGGTGGAAAGAACCAGCAAGGCCAAGCAGGATTTCATCATGGTGGACATAGCTTGGAGGCTAGCGTCCGAAAAACGAGGAGGCAAGGAGTATCGAAGCTGTCCGGTGCCGAAAGTAACGCGGGGCGCTAGCGTGGGTGTGGTGAAGCGCCATCCGCGCTTCATCGAATACATCGAATACATCGAATACAATCCCACTCAATGCTTATCCTTGCCTCTGCTTCGCCGCGTCGTCAGGAACTGCTCCGCAATGCCGGTGTCGAGTTCATCGTGCAGCCCGCGAACGTTCCTGAAAATTTCATTCTGGGAGAATCGCCCGAAGCCTGCGTCCAGCGACTCGCGCAAGCTAAAGCCCGCGCGGTATTTGAGCGCCATCCCACAAATCAGGTTCTTGGTGCCGATACCGTCGTCGTCAGCCATGTCATTGGCAACGAAGTCGGCGACGAAATCGGTAATGAAATTTTGGGTAAGCCAGCCGACGCGCAAGATGCTGCTCGAATGCTCCGCGCACTCGCAGGCCGCGAGCATCATGTCCTCACCGGAGTTTGCCTGCTAACCCCAGGCCACCCGCCTACGGAAGACATCCGCTACGAAATCACTCGCGTCACCATGACCACCCTCACCGACCAGGAAATCGCCGACTACGTCGCGCTAGGCGAACCAATGGATAAGGCTGGGGCCTACGCCATCCAGGGCCGGGCCTCGCGCTGGATTCCAAAAATAAAAGGATGCTATTTCAACGTGGTGGGACTGCCTGTATCGCTGGTGTGCGGGATGTTGCGCCAACGCAGGTAACGCCTGCGTAGCGGCGGGCGCCCTCGCCCGCCACGTTGTGTTCGTGATCTTGAAGCTGGAAGCTGGAAGCTCACGCGGGCGAGGGCACCCACGCTACACGAACCTTACGACTTCTTCTCGTCCGTGTTCTCGCCGTCCTTCATGGCGCTCTTAAAGTTCTTGATGCCTTCGCCCAAACCTTTGCCGAGGTCCGCGATCTTGCCCGTGCCAAAAATCAGCACCGCAATAAATCCAATGATCAATAGCTCCGGCATTCCAAGTTTTCCAAGCATGGGAAACACCTCCTGCTGGCGGGGTCCTCACTACGACTGGGAGAGCAAAGAGGGAAAACCGCTGCTGCACAGATACTAGGCCCCGCCGCCTCGCGAGTCAAAAGCCAATTGCGAGGCTACTGGAAAAGCCCGGGCGGGGCCCAGAAACCCCCATTTTCTGGCTTTTCACCGACCCTGCTAGGCCATCGAAGCATAGCCGGGCGTGTACGTCCGGTCTCTTACCGTTTTAAGACCTTTCTGCTATCGTCGCCTCATGCTCAGCCCCTTGGTCCGTGGTGCGACCGGTCTGTTCGTGGCCGTCGTGGCTGTCGGACTCATGTCGGCAAAGGATTCCACCAGCGATTCCGCCGCCGCACTCAATGCCGAACCCGGAAAAGACCGTGCGCCCCTATCGCTCATTCATCTTGACCGGGAGGGTGAAAAATGGGCATCGAAGACGCTCAAGAAGTTGACGGCCGAGGAGAAAATCGGCCAGCTCATCATGCCTTGGGCTCGGGTTCAGTTCCTGAATTCCAAAAGCCCTGAATACCTCGCCTTGCGGGAAAACCTGCGCAAATACCACGTGGGCGGCTTCGCGGTCAGCGTGCCGGTCGAAGGGTCGTTCCTGATGTACAACGAGCCCTACGGCACGGCGGCGCTCACCAATCAACTCCAGAACGACTCCGACTTACCTCTAATTTTTGCCGCTGATTTTGAGCGCGGCCTTTCGATGCGTTTACGCGGCACCACGGTTTTCCCCCACGCCATGGCCTTTGGAGCGGCAGGCAAGCTGGAATACGCGGAAGCCCTCGGTCGAGTGACCGCCCAGGAATCCCGGGCCATCGGCATTCATTGGAACTTCTTTCCCGTGGCCGACGTCAATTCCAACCCAGCCAACCCCATCATCAACACCCGGTCGTTCAGTGAAGACCCTTACCAGGTCGGAGACCTTCTCGCAGCCTATATTCGCGGAGCCCACGGCCAGGGGATGCTGACCACCGCCAAGCATTTTCCCGGACATGGCGATACGGGCACGGATTCGCACCTGGGCGTGGCCCAGGTCAAAAGCGGGCCGGAGCACATGGACTTGGTGGAAATGCCTCCGTTTCGGCAGGCCGTGGCGGCAGGTATCGACGCCATCATGGTGGCCCATATTTCGGTTCCATCCTTTGACCCGGACCCCCGGCACGTGGCCACTACCTCGCCCAAAATTATCAAGGAGCTGCTCCGTGGCAGGCTTGGTTTTCAGGGAATTGTGGTCACGGATGCCCTCGATATGGGTGCGCTGACCCGTCTTTATGCCAAGGAACCCGGCCGGGCCTGCGTGGACGCATTCAAGGCCGGTAACGATGTCCTGTTAATCCCGTTGGATACGGGGGCCTGCTTCCGCGCCATGCTGTCCGCAGTTCGCACTGGAGAGGTGCCCACAGCCGATCTGGATGCCTCGGTGCTCAAGATGCTGCGTGCCAAGGCCTCCCTGGGCCTTCACAAGCATCGTTTGGTGGATCCGACCCAGCTGCCCGAGAAGATCGCGTCTCCGGAGAACCTGGTCTTGGGCCAGCAGATTGCCGATAGTGCCCTTACTTTGCTGCGGGATAGCGGCAAAATGCTCCCCCTCCAGAACACCCGCCAGGCCTCGGAAAATGCTTCCGACAATCATGGAACCGACCCAGCACCCCTTCCGTATCAAACCATAGAGAAAACCGCCAACCACCTGGTGGCGGTGGTTCTTACGGATGATGTCCGCCAGGAATGGGGACGCGTCCTGGAAAGGGAGCTGCGCGCTCGCGTACCGGACGCTAACGTCATTTTTGTCGATTCGCGCATTGCTAAATCTATGACAGGACAGATACTTAGCGCCGCCGATGAAGCCCAGGCCGTAATTGTGGCTGTGTACACGACCCCGTCTGGCGGAAAGCGGGTCATGACCAAGGGCCAGATGACGGCCAGTATTGGCCTAGCCGATAGCGTGGGCACTCTGCTGCAACAGCTCCTGGCCCGCACTCCGGATAAAACGTTTGTCGTCTCCCTCGGTAGCCCGTATTTCGTCTCCGACTTCCCCGAGACCCAGAACTACCTGTGTACCTTCTCCAACACATCCGTTTCCGAAACTGCCGCTGTTAAGGCGCTGTTTGGCGAAATCCCGATCCACGGTCGGTTGCCCGTCAGTATTCCCAGCATTGCCCCGCGAGGGGCTGGTTTGGATCGGCCCGAACTCTCTGGAGGTCTCTCCCATGTTCAGCGCTAGCTTCAGCACCCGAATTTTCCACGCAACCGCTGTCTGCGTCCTAGCCGTAAGCCTGGCGGGCTGCGGAATCAACGTGAAGCAAGGCAAGAACAACGGCGATGACAAGGAAGTGACGATCCAGTCGCCGGTGGGCAGTCTGCACGTTGGCAAGGACGTGCAGGGTTCTGATACGGGCATCACGGTCTATCCCGGCGCTAAGCTCGTGGAAAAAGACGACGACAAAGGCAGCGACCGCGCGAATGTAAACATTTCGACCTCATTGTTTGGACTGAAGCTGGTGGTCGTGAAGTACGTATCGGACGATGCGCCGGAGAAACTGATCGCTTTCTATGCCAACGATCTCAAGCGCTACGGCACAGTTTTATCTTGCGCCCAGTCCGGGGGGCCGGACGTAAACGTGAATATTCACGCCGACGACAAGGAAGCGAAAAAATCCAGAGCTTTGGCGTGCGCGGATCGCGGCAAAGGCGAGACCACGGAGATCAAGGTTGGAACCAGCAATAATCAACACATCGTGGCTGTCACGCCCAAAGGCAAAGGGTCTGAATTCGCTTTGGTTTACGTACGCACCCGCGCGGACGACGACAGCACCATCTGATTGCCGCTGTTTCTTGCTCCTGACTTGCGATCTGCTGTAACTTGCTTGCAGTGGACCACTCCTGCCCTAGCTGCGGCCTAGCCGTCGCCGACGGAACGCCGTTCTGCCCCGGTTGCCGCGCTCCCCAGATCCGCTTTGTGCCTCCCGAGCCGGTGGAAGCACCCGCGCTCGCCGGCATGGCGACGCAAGACGCCTTGCCCGCCCCCACGGCCTTGATATGGCAACCAGCGTTGCACGCAGCCTTTGTGGGGGGTGCTTTTTCCGCCCTGGTCATGAACTTCCTGGGTGGTTTGCTTGGCTTAGGGGTCATTGGCGGGGGCATTATCGCCGTGTATGTCTATCGGCGGAAGGTTCCGGGTGCGGTGTTGGGCTTGGGTTCTGGCTCGCTGATGGGCGCGTTATCTGGCTTCCTGGGATTCCTACTCTTCTGCATGCTGGCAACTGTTGAGATTTTGCTCTCCCACACCCAGAATGAGCTGCGCAGACGGGCGTTTGAATCGATGGACAAGGTAGTCCAAAACGCCGACCCGCAGCTCCAGCAGCAATTCCAGGAACTCGTGCAGCAATTCAAGACCCCTGAGGGATTTGTGATTTTTATGGTGTTTACCTGCGTCCTCGTATGCGTGATGTTCGTTTTCTTTTCGACGCTAGGCGGAGCCATCGGCGCTAACATTACCCGAAGGAACCCCAAGTAGGAGCTTTTTCGCCGCCAGCGCCTGTCAAGTTGCTCCAGCCCCTTGCCCACGCGTATGATCCTTTGTTCATGACTCCGCGCTCTCCCATCCGGCAGCCTCAACTTCGTGAAAAGGCCCAGCTCATGTCGCCCTCGGAAATCGAGCGGACGCTAGTCCGGCTCGCCCACGAGATCAACGAGCGCAACAATGGCGTGACGGATTTGGTGCTGGTGGGCATCAAGCGCCGCGGCATTCCCCTGGCCCAGCGGCTGGGGAAACTGCTGCAACGTATTGAAAAGAAGGAGATTCCGGTCGGCATCCTGGACATTAGCCTATATCGCGACGACCTGACCACGCTGGGCCCCAAGCCGGTGGTTCAGAAAGGCGATATTGGCGTTTCCGTGGCTGGCAAGGTGGTAGTCCTAATTGACGACGTGCTCTACACCGGCCGCACCGTCCGGGCCGCCATGGACGCACTATTCGCCCAAGGACGGCCGCGACTGGTCCAGTTTTGCGTCTTGATCGACCGCGGGCACCGAGAACTGCCCGTGGAAGCCACCTTTGTGGGCCGCAGAATTCAGACGCAGGAAAGCGAAATTGTGGAAGTGCAACTCAAGGAAACCGACGACGCGGAAAAGGTGCTTCTCGTCGAGAAAGTGAGTTGAGGACGCAGTCCAGTTTCGAGATGGCCCGGACCAGCGTCCTTGACGTCCCTTCTCCCGCATGAATTCCCCAGCGCGCGGCTCTCTGCTAGGAATTGAGCATCTTTCCGCCAAGGACATTGGCGCATTGCTGCAACTGGCGCGCGGGATGAAGCCGGAGCGGCCCCGTCCGTTGCTGCGAGGCAAACGCGTGGGACTGCTTTTTTACGAGACCTCCACCCGCACGCGCGCTTCGTTTGAAGTGGCCGCGAAATCGCTGGGCGCGATCACCACGCTGATTCAAGTGGCCGGTTCCAGCATTGAAAAAGGGGAATCGCTGGTGGATACGGGCGCGACCCTGCGAGCCATTGGCGCGGATATTCTTGTGGTACGGCACCCAAACTCCGGCGCGCCTCACTTGCTGGCGCAGCACCTGGGCATTCCCATCATCAATGCCGGCGACGGTATGCACGAGCACCCTTCGCAGGCGCTACTGGATGCCTACACGATTCTGCGGCACAAGAAGAAAATTGCTGGACTGCACGTGGCCATTATCGGGGACATTTTTCACAGCCGCGTGGCGCGTTCCAATATTCATCTACTGAGCAAGCTCGGCGCCAAGATGACCCTGTGCGGCCCGCCTGAGCTGTTGCCGGAGTTAGCCACGACGCTGGCACCAGGACTGAAGATTGTTCGCCAACTGGAACAGGCAATTCACGGAGCCGACGTTGTGATGCTGCTGCGTGTGCAAAAAGAGCGCCTCGACGGCTTAAAGGTTCACATCTACGACTACGTGACCCGCTACCAAATGACCCCGGCTCGATTGAAGCTGGCCAATCGGGACGCCATCCTGATGCATCCCGGTCCCGCGATTCGCGGATTGGAACTAGAAGGAGACTTGGCGGATGCGCCGCAATCCGTAATCCGCGAGGAAGTAAAAAACGGCGTGCCCGTCCGAATGGCCATTCTGGCAAGAGCGGCAGGAAAGGCGCGATGACCCCCGTGAAGAAGAGCCAGCGCGGCAACAGTTTGCTGATCAAGGGCGGCCACCTGATAGACCCGGCACAAAATGTTGACGCGCCCATGGACGTGCTGTTGCGCGATGGCAAAGTGGTTGAGATTGCCCTGCCGAATAAAACGCGTGGCGGCGCGGATGAGAAATTCGACGCTCGCGGCCTGATCGTTGCGCCTGGATTTATTGACCTGCACGTACACTTGCGCGAACCCGGCCAGTCCTACAAGGAAACTGTGGCCACAGGTACAGCGGCGGCAGCGGCGGGAGGATTCACTTCTGTTTGCTGCATGCCGAACACAAACCCGGTGATCGACTCCGCCGAATGGGTGGCGTGGTTGCTGCATCCGGATCGCGGAGCCTTGGTGAATGTGTTCCCAGTCGCTGCCGCTACGTTAGCGAGCCGCGGCGCAACGCTCACCGATTTCCGCGCACTGCACCGCGCTGGCGCCGTAGCTGTTACCGACGATGGCCGTCCGATTCTTGATGACAAGATTATGCGCGACGCGCTACGCCTTTCTTCCGACTTGAATATTCCAATTGTGCAACACGCCGAGGATACGCGCGCCACGGAAGGATGCTCGATGCAGGAAGGGCCAACCTCGTTCCGCTTGGGACTGCGCGGCAGCAAGGCCTCCGCCGAGGCGGACGTTGTGGACCGCGATGTGCAATTGGCGCAGGCTTCAGGCGGACGGTTGCATGTGGCGCACCTTTCCGCCGCGGATTCCCTGATTGCTGTTCGCCGGGCGAAACGCGCCAAAGCCCGCGTAACCTGCGAGGTTACACCACACCACTTTACCTTGACCGACGCGGATATCCGCGACTACGATACACGTTTTAAGATGAACCCGCCGCTGCGCTCGGCCGCCGACGTGCAAGCGCTCATCGCCGCACTCGCGGACGGCACGGTGGATGCCATTGCCACCGACCACGCTCCCCATGCGGCATACGAAAAGAATCAGGAATTTGACCGTGCGCCGTTTGGCATTACCGGCTCGGAAACTGCTCTGGGACTGGCGATTACCCGCCTGCTCAAAGACCATGGCATTCCGCTGACGCGGATTGTCGAGCTATTCACGTCCGGCCCAGCACGCGTTTTCGATCTGAATAACGATCAGCACCGTCGCGGCACGCTGGCCAAAGGTGCCCACGCGGACGTAACGATCTTTGATCCGAAAAAGCGGTGGACCTACGATGCGGCGAAGTCGCTTTCGAAATCGCACAATTCCCCCTTTGACGGATGGCAATTTACTGGCAAAGTTGTGGCCACCATTGTTGGCGGAAAGATCGTCTACCAAAGTTAGCCTTACCCAAGTATTCCCATCCTAGTTCCCACTTTCTTGAGTACCTCCAGCGCTTGCCCCAGCTGCACGTGCGTGTGCGTTGCCGTCATAATCGTACGAATCCTGGCCTTACCTTCCGGCACCGTTGGAAAGGCGATCCCCGTCCCCAAAACACCTTCGTTAAAGAGTTCCCGGGAAAACTCCATCGTCAACTTGCCGTCACCGATAATGATCGGCGTGATCGGCGTTTCGCTGGCTGGCGTGGTCACGCCGCCAGTGTCAAAACCGAGCAGCCCCAATTCCTTCTTCCAGAAGCGGGCGTTTTCCCACAGCTTTTCGATGCGTTCCGGTTCTTGCTCCAGAACATCAAACGCCGCGATGCACGAAGCCGCAACCGAGGGCGGGTGTGACGTGGAAAACAAAAAAGGCCGCGCCCGGTGGTAGAGAAAATCAATGAACTCTCGCGATCCGCAAACGTATCCTCCCAGCGCCCCAATGGCTTTGGAAAGCGTTCCCACCTGAATGTCCACGCGCCCGTGAACGTTACAGTGGTCAATGGTTCCGCGGCCGTTCCGGCCGAGGACACCGGACGCATGCGCATCATCCACCATCATGATCGCGCCAAATTTTTCGGCCACATCGCAAAGAGCAGGCAGCGGACCGATGTCGCCGTCCATGGAGAAAACGCCATCGGTGATGAGCAGCTTCTTCCCCGGCTCGTTCTTCACGCCCTCCAGTTGCTCCTCCGCGTGGGCTACATCCTTGTGGCGAAACACGAGAATTTTCGCGCGCGACAAGCGACAGCCATCAATAATCGAGGCGTGGTTCAGCGCGTCGGTAACGATGAAATCTTCCTTGCCCAAAATTGCGGACACGGTGCCAGCATTGGCGGTAAAGCCTGACTGGAAAACAACGCAAGCCTCCACGTTTTTAAAGCGCGCAATTTTTTCCTCCAGTTCCATGTGTATCTTCATGGTCCCGGCAATCGTCCGCACCGCGCCGGAACCGACACCGTACTTACGGGTGGCAGCCAAGGCGGCCTCGCGCAGTTTGGGGTGGGTCGTCAGGCCCAAATAGTTGTTGGAGGCAAGGTTGATGACCCGCTTGCCATCGAACGTGCACACCGCTTCTTGTTCGTCTTCGAGAACACGCAGGCGGAAGTAGGTGCCTTTGGCTTTGAGTTCATCCAACTGAGCCGTCAAAAAGGAAAGAGGATTCGTGCGGATAGCTGTAGCCATGGGGACCTCGACTTATGAAAGACTAGATTCTGTAGTTTAATACGACGCTTAATACGACGCTTAATACGACGTTGAATCCGCGCGCAGTGAGGAGCGCAAACCCCGTGAGTCCGCTACCCGATACCGAAATTCTGCGCCACATTCGTCGCCAGCCCAAGGGCACGGCGGGGTTCAAGCAGTTGGTGCGGGAACTCGGCGTGCGCGGCAACGACCGCCGCGACCTGGCGGAAAGCCTAAAACGCCTGGTTGCCGCCGGCGCGCTGGCGCAAGTTGATTCGGAGCGTTTCGCCATCCCGAAGACGGCCACAAACCAATTGGTTGGTCGGCTGAGCATGCACCGCGATGGGTATGGCTTTGTCATTCCCAACCGGTCGAATTTGAAAGAACCGCTCCGCACTCAGCTTGCGGGGGATGTTTTCATTGCTCCGCACCAGATTGGCTCCTCCATGCATGGCGACCAGGTGTTGATCGAAGTTACAAGCGTGCGCTTTGATGGCCGCGCCGAAGGCCGCATCCTGCGCACGGTGGACCGCGCCCACGCGACCGTGGTTGGTACGTTCCATTACGGACGCCGCCACAACTACGTGACGCCGATGGATGAGCGCATCACGCAGGAAATCATCATTGCGCAAGGCAACGAGTATCCGCCCGAGACTCCGAGTGCTGAGGATGATGACACGCCGCATCGCGTACTCGGCAAAGAAGCGGCGCGGCGCACTCCGTGGGGCGATCTGGAAGGCGTGGTTGTGGATGTGGAAATCACTGATTGGCCCAGCCCCACTCAAAACCCACGCGGGCGAGTTACAGAGATTCTAGGCTACGCCCACGATTTCGGCGTCGACGTGGAGATGATGATCCGAAAGCACCACCTGCCACACCGCTTCCCGGCTGCCGTTCTCGATGAGGCGCAGGCGGCTTCGGAAATCATCTCCGCGCCGGAACTGGGCCGTCGGCGCGACTATCGTGCGTTACCCATCGTCACGATTGATGGCGAAACTGCCCGCGACTTCGACGACGCCGTACTTGTGCGCATTCTGGAAAACGGTAACTATGAGCTACAAGTTCACATCGCCGATGTGGCGCACTACGTTACGCCCGGCTCCAGTCTGGACCAGGAAGCTCGCCTGCGCGGCACCAGTGTTTATTTTCCGGACCGCGCCGTGCCCATGCTACCGCTGGAACTTTCCACCAATATTTGCAGTCTGCGCCCCAATGTTGAGCGGCTGGTTCTTTCCTGCATTATGGAGATGGATCACCAGGGCGAAATCGTTGGCTATCAACTCCACGAGGGCATCATTCGCTCCGCCCAGCGCATGACCTACACCGATGTGAATGCCGTGATTGAAGGTGATACCGCCGTGCGACAGCGCTATGCCGAGCTAGCTGTGGGTTTTGACCGTATGAAAGATCTGGCGCTTATCTTGAATCGCAAGCGTCACCGTCGCGGATCCATTGATTTCGACCTTCCCGAACCGGTGATCGAGTTCGATGACCAAGGCCTGATGCGCGGCGTTACCCGTTCCGAACGCAACATAGCGCACCGGCTCATTGAAGAATTTATGCTTTCGGCTAACGAATGCGTGGCGCAGTATCTGGAAGCCCGCGTGCCGTCGCTCTACCGCATCCACGAAAAGCCGGACGCCAAACGTGTTTACGAATTCGAAGTCACCGCCGCCACATGGGGATACTCGCTCGGGGTTGGTTCACTGCCCATCAGACGCGTCCAACTCAAAGGTGATCGTCGCGCAACGCAAGGTTCCGGGCGTCGGCCACGAGAAATTGAAATTCCGCAGGAAGTGAAGGTCACTCCTCGCATGTACCAGAAGCTCGCTGAGAAAATTGTCGGCACGCCCGAAGAGCGGATTCTCAGCTTCCTGATGCTGCGCTCTCTGAAGCAAGCTCGCTACTCGGAGGTCAACCAGGGTCACTTCGCCCTCGCCGCCGACTCCTACACGCACTTCACCTCCCCCATTCGCCGCTACCCGGATCTCATTATCCATCGAATCCTCAAGAGCTTGTTTGGCGCGGGTGCCCCTGCCCGCGAGGCCTTAAAACAAGGGATCGAAAAGCATCCGCCCTTAAAGCAACAGCACGCGGGCGAGCGCGCCATCGCTGCACAACCACCCCCGATTCCACTCGAAGAACTCCACGACATTGCTGATGAATCCAGCCAAACTGAGCGCCGCGCCGATGAAGCCGAACGCGAACTGATGGAGTGGAAGAAAGTAAAGTTCATGCAAGACCGCGTCGGTGAGGATTTCGACGGGCTCGTCATCAGCGTCACAAAATTTGGCTTTTTCGTCGAACTCAATGACATGTTCATTGAGGGCCTGGTGCCCCTGACCACCCTGAACCACGACCATTTCACTTTCCACGAAAACACGCGCCAGATCATCGGTCGGCACTCGCGTCAGACGTATAGCCTGGGCGACAAAGTCCGCGTCTTGGTTGATCGAATCGACCCAGTGCTGCGTAAGATCCAATTCGCGGTGCTCGAAGACGAACCCGTTCGCAAGCCCAAGCGCCGCAAGAAGCACTAGAGAACTAGCCGCTCCCTAGCTGCCCTGCTATCCTGAGTTTCGTCCATGCAAACACTTTTCGATCACCTGCCCCCGGTCCATGTCGCAGGGAAAAAGCTGGTGGGGCGCGTTTTATTCGGCGTGCTAGTTTTCGCGGCGGTCGTCGTCGGCGCTACTGCTGGCAGCCTGTTGGTGTACTCCACTGGGCTGCCACAAGTGGAGGAATTGGAACACTACCGGCCCAGCTCGGTTACCCAGCTCTTCGACGATCAGAACCGCGTCGTCGGCTCGTTTGCGCTCCAGCGCCGCGTCATCGTCAACTACGAGGATTTTCCCCCCGTGCTCCGCGATTCGCTCATCTCCATTGAAGACAAAGACTTTGAGCGCCACTGGGGCGTGAATGTCTGGCGCATGATGGGCGCGGCTTATCGGGACATTGAGTCCGGAGGTAAAGTGCAAGGGGCCTCCACCCTCACCATGCAACTGGCGCGTGATTTGTTTTTGTCACCGGATCGGTCGTTTCATCGCAAGATTCAGGAAATTCTGCTCGCCATTCAAATCGAGCGCCGCTTCACCAAGCAGCAGATTTTTACTCTCTACGCCAACCAGATTTTTTTGGGCCACGGCGTCTACGGCTTCGAGGCGGCTGCGGAGTACTACTTTGGCAAGCCAGCGAAAAGTCTAACTCTGGAGGAGGCCGCCCTGCTCTGCGGTTTGCCCAAGGGGCCAGCGTCCTATTCGCCCATCAACCATCCTGATAAAGCGGTCAAGCGCCGCAATCTGGTGGTCAACGCGCTCCTGGAAGACGGAAAAATTACCGCGGCGCAAGCGACCGCGGCCAAAGCCAAACCTCTGCTTCTGAATTTGCAACATGACCCCAACTCCCTCGCGCCATATTTTGTGGAGGAAGTCCGGCGCTACCTGGAAACGCAGTACGGAAGTGACCAGGTTCACGAGGGTGGCTTGCGCGTCTACACCACGCTGAACGTGGAGATGCAGCGTGCCGCAAATCAATCTGTTCTCGACGCCTTGGCGGCCTACGAGCGTCGCCACGGCTGGCGCAGTCACCCCCGCAACGTCATCGCCGAAGGCCAATCGCTGGAGAAATTTCAGCATCCCGACTGGGACGACACCGCGCAGCCGAACGCCTATTGGCACGCATTGGTCACTAGCGTTTCATCTGCAGAAATTAAATTGAAGCTGGGCCGCTATTCCGCCACCCTGCTTCCAGCGGACGCAAAGTGGACCGGCCGCAAGCTGGACTCGCTCTTTGAAGTCGGCGATTTGGCCTACGTAAAGCTGCTTTTTGCTACCGAGGGCAAAGCGCAAGTCGCACTGGAGCAAGACTCCGGCGCGCAAGCCGCCCTCATGGCCATCGACAATGCTACCGGCGAAATCAAAGCCATGGTAGGCGGCCGCGACTTTGAGGAATCGAAATTCAATCGCGCCACGCAGGCCCTTCGCCAGGTCGGGTCGTCCTTCAAGCCTTACGTGTACACCGCCGTCATCGACCAGGGCGGATCCCCGGATGACGTCGTCATCGATGAACCAGTCACTTTCCAAACCGCATCTGGCCCCTACACGCCCCACAACTATGACGACAAGTTTGAAGGCGCCATTACCCTCCGACGCGCTCTGGCCCAATCCAGAAACATCCCCGCCTTGAAGCTTGCGGACAAAATCGGCATTAAAACGGTGATCGATTACGCTCGCCGCTTCGGCATCACCTCCAACATCCCCGCGTATTTGCCCATCGCGCTCGGCTCCGCCGATCTCACCCTGATGGAGCAGACAACCGCCTTCACCGTTTTCCCCAACGATGGCGTCCGCATCACTCCGCGCTATATCAACAAGGTCACCGACTACGAAGGCCACATCTTGGAGCAAAACGTTCCAGATGTAAAAGACGTGATCAGCGTAAAAACCGCCCGCGTCATGACCTCCATGCTCCGGGACGTTGTCCAGCACGGCACCGCGGTTGCCGCCAATAGCCTGCCTTACCCCCTCGCCGGGAAAACCGGCACCACCAATGACTTTACAGATGCATGGTTCGTCGGCTTTTCCCCCACTCTTACCTGCGGCGTTTGGATGGGTTTCGACGAAAAACGCACCCTCGGTGCAAAAGAATCCGGTGGCCACGCCGCGCTCCCGCTCTGGATCGACTTCATGAAGTCCGCCTTGCAAGG
The DNA here is from genome assembly GCA_043782485.1 of Acidobacteriaceae bacterium. Classification (GTDB taxonomy): domain Bacteria; phylum Acidobacteriota; class Terriglobia; order Terriglobales; family Acidobacteriaceae; genus JANXUC01. The sequence goes on from JAYWAL010000133.1 coordinate 23,255, forward strand.
AAAGGACCAGGGCCAGTTTCCCTCAGCCCCCAGCGTTCCCATCACGACCGTTCCCTCAAAAATCGACACCCCTGACGTTGCGCCCGGCGACGGAGAAATGCACTAAAATTGGATTGTTAATATTGAAAAAATGAAATCCTTCTTCCGCCTCGCGCTCTTAAGCCTCGTGCTGCTCACCGTAGCCTTAATCTCAGCCCTCACTTCCATGCGCTTCGCCATTCATGGACGGCAGGTGGCGGTGCCGAAACTCGTCGGCCTCACCCCGGAGGAAGCCACGCGCGCCGCCGGCGAACTCGGCCTTTCCATGAAGGTCGACCGCCAGTTCTACAGCCCCGCCATTCCCGCTGGCAAAATTGTTTCGCAAACGCCCGACCCGGGCAGCAAAGTCCGCCGCGGATGGCGCATTCTGGTTGCGGAAAGCCTCGGCCCGGTCCGCGTCTCTCCCCCGGATGTTGTTGGCCAAACCGAACGAGCCGCCGCCATCAATATCCGCCGCCGCGGTCTGCAAGTCGGAGAAGAAGCTCTGGCTCCATTCTCAGGCCACGAGCCCGGCACTGTGATCGCCCAAAGCCCCCCGGCCAACTCCACCAGCGTGACCTCGCCAAACGTCAGCCTGCTCATGACCGCTCCGACCGCTCCGCAAGCCTACGTCATGCCCAGCTTCCTAGGCGCTCCCCTCGCGTCCGCCACGCAAGCCCTTAAAGAGGCGCATCTGCGGCTCGGCAGCACGTCCGTCGTTCCCTCGCCACCCGGCGACACCACTCCTCCATTGCCCATCGGACCAGCGTCCATCATCGTCTCGCAGACCCCGGCTCCAGGCCAGCGGGTGCAGGAGGGTCAGCCAGTGAATTTTGATTTGCGTCCGTAGGGTAGAGCCCTAACCTGAGCCGAAATGGGATACTTCAATCGCGCCTTAGTGGCTTGCTGAAAAAGCTGCTCAAGATCAGCCTTTGGGCGGCGCAGCACTTCAGTGCGGCGATCATTCCTTATGGAGTGAAGGGCTTCAGCCCCAGAGGTAAGGGGTTGTTCTGGAAAAGATGATTTTTTCGGCAGCGCCTTCAGGCGCTGGGTTTTGCACCTTAAGCTAGGGCTGGCCCGCCACAGGGGCCGGGACGGCAGCTGGAACGGCCACCGGCGCCAAATAGTCCAGCAGCTGTTGTGCCGCATCCCGTTGTTCTCCGGAAACACTGTTCGGAATCAGCAAATAACAAGGGATCTGCTCCGTGCAACCCTTCCGCGCATGGGCAAACTCAGCCGCCAAATTCGGATCCACCGCCGCCTCTTGCTCGGAATTCAAAACAATCAGTTGCGCCTTTTCCCGATACGCCGGATCCGCCAGCTGGTCGTAAAACGTAGCCTCCAGCACCTCGCCCACCAGAATCTTTCGTCCTGTCGGCAGCGTCGCACGATCATGGCTGAACGTCCGGAAGCGCGATGTCAGAATCGGTTCGTAACGCGAATTCATTTGCCCGTACACGTCCACGTGCACAAAGTTGTCCGGCACCTTCGTCTTCTTGCACCCCGGCCCCAGCAGCAACGTCGCCGCGCAAACCACGGGCAGCAATCCACTCAGGACAGTCTTCCGTTTCGTAATCATAGGCTTACCAAAAGTCTAAAACAAACCCACCCGTTTGGACTAGACAGGTATCCGCTCGTATACTGGGCTTCGCATGAAAGTATTTGTCATCCTGCCCGCCGCCGGTCTAGGCACTCGCATGGCCCCGGTGGTCGCGCCCGACAAAAAGTCCGCACCGTCCAAGCAGTTCACTGAACTGGCCGGGACGCCCATCCTCATCCACACGCTTCGCAAGTTCGCCGCCGTTCCGCGCGTCACCGAAATCTGGGTCGCCCTCCGCCAAACGGAAATCGCCGGTTTCCGCGCCCGCCTCGAAAAAGAAGCCCCCGACGTGCTCCAGAAACGCATCGAACTCGTCTCCGGCGGCGAGCAGCGCCAACAATCCGTGGCCAATGCCCTCAACGCCCTCAACGCCTCCGCCGACGATCTCGTACTGGTCCACGACGCCGTCCGCCCACTCGTCACCTCCGCCATCATTGAAGATGTTCTGCACGCCGCCGAAAAATTCGGCGCGGCCATCGCCGCACTTCCCGCCATTGACACCGTCAAGCAGGTCGAGCGCAGTCCCGAAGGCGCGGTCATCCACACCACCATTCCGCGCGCCACCGTGGTGCTGGCGCAGACGCCACAGGGCTTCCGCTATTCTCTTCTGAAAAAGGCATTCGATGACGCTACTGCCGATGGTTTCCTCGGCACCGACGAAGCTTCGCTTTTGGAACGCGCAGGACAGCCGGTTGCGGTCGTCATGGGGTCCCCACGAAATTTAAAAATCACCGCCCCGGCTGACATGGAACTGGCGGAATTTTACCTCAAGCACTGAACAAATTATGGCCAAGGCAAAACCGAAGAAGTCACCCGCTCCTCTAACCCGCATCGGCTTCGGATGGGATTCGCACGCCTTCAAACCCGGCATCCCGCTCTTAATCGGCGGCGTCAAACTCGACTACGACAAGGGCCTCGGCGGACACTCCGACGGCGACGTCCTGCTCCACGCCATCACCGATGCTCTGCTTGGCGCAATCGCTGGACCCGATATCGGAACACTTTTCCCTCCTTCCGATCCGCAATGGAAAGGCGCGGATTCCGCCGTCTTCCTGCAGGAAGCGATGCGCCGCGTGGCGGCCGCCGGATACGGCATCGCCAACCTCGATTCCACACTTATTCTCAACGCCCCAAAAATCGGCCCCCACGCCGCCACCATCCGCACCCGCCTGGCAAAGTTGCTCAGCATCCCCGAAGACTGCGTCGGCCTGAAAGCGAAGACCCCAGAAGGCCTCAACCACGACAACGCCGCCATGGCCCACGCCGTAGTGTTACTGCAACGGAACGAATCAACCCGCCCATAACCACGACCCAACCCGCGCACGACCATCTAACGATTGTCATCCTGAGCCGAGCGAGGGCTTCACGAAGTGAAGCCCTCGCGAAGTCGAAGGACCCCTGCCTGGCCAATACCCTAGCCATACGCTAGCTAAGAAGAAGCTGAGTCGAAGCTTTGCCACCTAAACCACAAACTTATAACCCAACCCCGCCACAGTCACAATATGCAACGGCCGCTTGGGATCCTCTTCCAACTTCTGCCGCAAGCTTGCCACGTGCACATCCACCGTCCGGGTCAGCGTATCCGCGCTGTATCTCCACACTTCTTTCAGCAGAACTTCGCGGGACAACGTTGCCCCGGCGTGCTCTAGAAAATACTGCAACAGGTGAAACTCGCGCGCCGAAAGCGGCACCACCGAGCCGTCGCGTGAAACCGCCGTGCCCCGCAAATCCACCTTCACCGAACCAAACTGGTGCGTCATCGCGGCTGCGGAAATGCTCGACCGCCGCAACAAAGCTTCTATGCGCGCCAGCAACTCCATACCGTCAAAAGGTTTGGTCATGTAGTCGTCTGCGCCAATCTTCAAAGCCAGAACCTTGTCGATCGTCTGCCCCCGCGCCGTCAGCATCAGAATCGGGACCACAATACCCGCCATGCGAATATCGCGGCAGACGTCCATGCCGCCCTTGCGCGGCAACATCACGTCCAGCAGCACCAAGTCACTCTGCTTCCGTAAGGCCTTGTGCAACCCCTCCTCGCCATCCACGGCGAACTCCACCGCATAGCCCTCGGCTTCCAGACGGTCGCCGAGCGTCATGCGGATGACTTCATCGTCTTCCACCACCAGAATTCTTGCGCTCATATTGGGCCGGGCTACGGGGTGTATTGGTCAAACAATCCAAACCAAGAAATTGTGTCCGCCCTTGTCGCGTCGGAGACCGAGCTGGAACCACGCTGGCGCTCAGGGCGAAAAGCTTATCCAGTGCGCGTTCCCGCCGACGCCAGCGCGCCGCTCGGGACTGGCAAGTGTATCGCAAATCGACTGCCCTTCTTCGGCTCACTGCGCACCGAAAGGCGCCCGCCCATTGCCTCCACCATGCTCTTCGTCAGCGGCAACCCCAACCCGCTGCCGTGGATCTGCGCCGCCGTCACCAGCGGGCTGCGGTAGAACGGCTCAAAAATTCGTTGCAACTCCGCCGCCTCCATGCCCAGGCCACGGTCTTCCACGGCGATCCGCACTTCGCGCCCATACACGGCATCCATGGCGCAATTGGCTTCGATGCCAATCCACCGGCTTGCGCCGCTATACTTCACCGAGTTCGTAATCAAGTTTTGCAGGCATTGCGAAAGTGCTTGGGCATCCACCCGCACCTGCGGTAGCCCTGGCTGAATCGTGCAATGTACAGCAAACCCCGCCGAACCTGTCAGGCTTGCCGTGGTCTGAAAGGCCTCTTCCAATATCTCCTCTACGTCGGCAAGCTGGAGGTGGTAACGGTGGGCTCCTTTGTGGGTGGCGGAAAATAACAGAATCTGCTCCACCAAGTCGGTCAGCTGCTTGGCTTGACCAAGGATCGCCTTACCATAGCGCACCGTTCGCTGCGGATCCTCCACAACGCCATCGGCAATGTTCTGCGCCGCCGCCACAATGCCCGTGAGCGGCGTCCGCAGCTCATGCGAGACCCCCGCTACAAAATCCACCTGCGAACGCGCCAGTCGACTCGCCCTCCGGCTGGTCGCAATCACCAATGCCATCGTTGCTCCCAGCAAAAGAAGCACGCCAAAGTTAATCGCCAAATTCCGGTGGTACGAGTCGGCCACCGCCGCTTCTACCGAACCCTGCCGATGCCGCGCCACCAGTTCCCAATCCGAGTCCTCGTCGTCGCCGTGGTGGATGGGCTCAATTTGCACCAGGCCTGCTTCGTCATCTCCCATTGCCTCGTTCGGCAAACCTGCCACCCCGCTGGCCGCTGGAGCCAAATGGCCGCCAGCACTCGGCGCATGCTCCGCTGGCCCGCGCCTGCCCCCTCGCCACAGGCTTGGCGGACCGAATAAATTCAAAGACGCGTCGAACAGCTCATCCCCGGCGCCGCGAAATTTGCCGTCCGACGAATAAATCAAATCGCTGGAATCCGCTCCCGCCAGTACCGCGATCTTGTATGCGGCTTCCGAGGCTCTCCCGAAGTTTTTCTGTACCAATTCAGGAAAAACGCTCCGCCCCAACTCCTGCGCATCCAGACGGATCACGATCCAGGCCATTGTGCCCACGGTGTTTCCCTTGGCGTCTCGGTCAATTTCCAGCTCGGCATGAACCAGGGCTGGAATGCTCTCATCAATCGACCAGGGAAACGACGGGTGAGCGCCGCGGGCTGCCGCTCGCGCCATCGGCCCGTCGTCGGAATCCCCGCTCGATCCTTCGTAGTGCAGTGTTTGTGGCGCCACCTGGCGCATCCAACCGCGCAAAGGCAAAAGATCCTTGGGCCATTCCATCGCCGTCGCCCGGTCCTGATTCTCGTCCAGCTGAAGCAGTTCGGGCCGGTCCGCAGCCAGGGCCCGGGCCACGAGAACCCCACGCACCAATCCAGGATGCGCCGCCCCACGATGCCAGCGCTCCAGCCGATTCAAGTAGTCCCTCGTCGCCGAGTTCCGCGGAATCCCATCATTCGACTCAAACGCGTAACACAGTGGCGTCAATTCGCGTTCCATTCCCTGCCGCAAATCCATCAACGAGTCCTGCAAACTCGCCCGCATATGCTCCGTCGTCGCATCGCTCACCTGCCGCGTGGACCGGTATTGCAGCCATGCCAACAGCACCAGCACCGCCGTCAGCCCCAAAACCAGCAGGTACCAACGAATATTTTCTGAAAATGGAGGCTTCATCAAGGAAGGCACAATGTCCAAGCGCAGCGCGGATCGTGGCCAACGCAGCCCAATCCCTCAAGTGAACTTAGAGTATCCGCCTCGGGCTCCCATGTAAATTCCTTGTAAACACGCTCGCGACCTAGCCACCCGCCAAGCCACATCCGTTTACACAGACCTTACAGACTGTTTACCTCGCCCCTTTCCGCCCTGCCATCTAATCATGAGAAGGCAAACAATCAAGCCATTGCAACCACGGCAACACTTCGTCTGAAAAACAGCCCCTGAAACAGACAAGGAGAATCAATGAAAACCCTTTCACTTTTCGCACTCGCACTCGTTATGGGAACAGGCGTCAAGCTGGCGCGAGGCAACCAGCCGCAATCCGCCCTCGCCACCGTGACGCCCGACCAAGCCAGCAACGCCGCCTTTCGCGACGGTCTGTACCAAGCCAAGCTCGCCATCGAGCGTGGCAGCGGACCTCACATCGCCACCGGACGCTGGTTCTCGGTAGCCGACCGCGCCGCCTTCGCCGCTGGCTATCGTGCGGGCTACCCGACCGCGCAGAAACATTTCCCCCGGGCCAGCAAAGCCGCAGTTCGCGCTTAGCCCCGTCATGAGCAGAGAAGTCGGGGCCATCAAGCCCTCCACAGAGCAGCATTGGCCCTAGACAACGTGAACGGAGGGCCTCTTGCCCAAGAGGCCCTCCCAGGGAAAAGCCCCCAAAGGTCAGCCATTCTGGCAATCCGCTCTCATCTCCAACAAAACAAAAGAGCCTCTCTTTCGAGAGGCTCTTTTTGGGGGGTGCTATCGGGCCAATTACTTTGTGACCGCCTGATCGGCAGGTGCGGCCGGGGCTGCGCCGGTGGCGATCTGGTCCAGGTTGTTCTTGAGCAGGCTGACTTCGACGCGGCCACCGCTGATGCGGATGGTCTTGCCGTCGGCGTCCGTCTTCGGCGCATTGCCCATTCCGACCACGAAAATCCGGTAGACCGGAATCTCATGATTCAGCACGAGATAGCGGACAACCGCATCGGCCATCTTCTGCGAGTTGGCGATGGCGGTCTGACCGTGACCGGACGAAAACCCTTGCACTTCAACAACGTAGCCGCGCTGATCCTTCAGCGTGGTGGCCATGGTGTCCAGGGCTTCCTTGGCTGGCTTGCTCAGGACGTTCTGTCCCGGGCGGAAGCGGATCTCAGCCTGGTTGATGGGATGGTACTGGTCAATGTTGCCGACCGCAGTTTCCACACCCGTCAGGCGCGTGTTAGCGGCCTGCGCGGTGGTGGTGGCGGTGGTGGCGCGGTTGCCAGCGTCAATCGCGTGCTGATCCGCTTCGTTGGCGCGGTCCGCAGCCAGCTTGATGCCGGCCTGGGCGCGGCCATCGACGTCCTTGATGTTCTTGGTGTTGCCAGCGGTCAGCTCATCCAGCTCGTTGAGGCGGTCCGCTACGGGGTGCAACTGACGCTGCACGTACTTCTTGCGGGCGAAGGGGTTAACGCGTCCCCAGAAGCCTTCCTTGGTCTCAATGGCCAAGGGCGCTTTGCCGGTGGCATTGTTGGAGGCGGTGGCGGTAGGCGCTGCTGCGGCGGGCGCGGGGGTGGTGGTCTGAGCGAGTGCTGGCAACGCAAACGATGCGGCAAACACGAGAGTTACGATGCGATTGTTCATATGGTTCCTCCGAGAGAGGGGGGAGTCAGTACAACTCCTCCGCAAGAGCCTACTAAAGGCTATGATTTTATTACTGCCTACAGCTTGAATTCTGGCCGGAGTTTCCGTCGCCCGACCTGCACAGGGTTAATAACAGGTGAACTGCCAAACTCATGTTGAGACGGCGCACCCGTAAGTGCTTGGTTTACATAGGAATATTAGCGCAAAGCCAGCAGGTTTCCCAGCGAAAACCCTTGCGCACGGTAATTTTGCCGGACGCTGAATATAAAAACTACGGTTTGGCACGAGGGGGTGGACAGGCACAAGAGGCCTGACAGGCATGGTTTTGAGCCACTCTTCGGGGTCTTTGCTTGGCATCGTTTTAACTCTATTGTTTTCTTTGAGTTAGGACGAAGAAAATGGAACCCGCTGGAGCGCGGCATTTTCGCCCGTCTCAGCATCTAAAATGCTCATTCCAATGGGTGTTGGAAGCTCGAGTTTTAGGAGATAGCACATGCATGGTTCGCGGCGGCAGCTTTCTACGAGTCTCTTTCTTTTATCCCTTAGCTTGGTCTCTCTCAGCGCCTGCACCCGCGCGCAGAAGCTTCAGCTCGGTCAGCTCAAGCTGCCAGAAGGGTTCCACATCACTGTCTTCGCCCACAGCTCGGAGCCGCGCATGATGACGTTCAGCCCGGGTGGCGTGCTGCTGGCCTCGGATGTCACCGACGACACCATTGTCGCTTTTCCCGACCCGAAACATTCAGGCCAAGCGGAAGGGGTGGTGGTGGCGTCGGGCTTTCACCATCCTCACGGCCTCGCGTTCCATAATGGCAAACTCTACGTGGCGGAGACGGCGCAAGTGCTACGCTTCGACTGGGACGAAGCCGGGCTGAAGGCAAGCAATGGCAAAGTCATTGCCGCGCTCTCAACCCAGGGAGGCGGCCATCCCACCCGCACCGTGATTTTCCACAAAGATAAAATGTATGTTTCCACCGGGTCGAGTTGCAACATTTGCGATGAGAAAGACCCTCGACGCGCCACAGTTGCCCGCTATAACGATGACGGGACGGGCCTGGAGATTTTCGCAAAAGGCGTGCGCAATACCGTGGGCATGGCGGTGAATCCGAAGACCGATACGATTTGGGGCACGGATAACGGGCGCGACATGCTGGGGGATGACGTTCCTCCAGACAAGATCAACAACCTTGGAACAGGCGGGGACTTTGGCTGGCCCGCTTGCTACGGCAACCGCATCCCCGACCCCGGCAAGCTGGGCGGCGGGGCGGCGCGGTGTTCGAATACGATTCCTCCGGCGGTGGCGTTGCAAGCGCACTCGGCTCCCCTGGGATTGGCGTTCTATTCCGGCAACATGTTTCCGGCGGAATACCGTGGGGACTTGTTCGTGGCTCTGCACGGCTCGTGGAACCGGAGCGTGCCGACGGGATACAAGATCATCCGCGTGCGGATGGACGACAAGGGCGAACCTCGCGGGGTGGAAGACTTTATTTCCGGATGGCTGAAGCCTGGAGAAACTAAACGCGGCGTGCAGATGGGCAGGCCCGTGGGGATTGCGGTTGGTCCGGATGGGGCTATGTATGTGAGTGATGATTCGGGTGGGGTGATTTATCGGGTGGTGTGGGAGAAGTAAGCGGATGTGCGAGAACGACTCTTCGGCCGTCGATGGTCACTGAAGAGAAGATTCCAGAGGGTGGCGAAAGCACCTTGGTGTCGACCAGCTTTTTGGCTGGGAGGTCATGGCATGAAAGATGGAAAGAGTCGCTCTTGGAGATAGAGCCCAGGAATTCTTCGCTGCGCTCAGAATGACAAAATTCTTTAGATGATGGGCTGACGCGGAGATTCCACAGTGAGAATGGAATCCGCGGCGGCTGGAGGCTGCCCTGGCTCCGCGAATGCGGAGCTAGGCTGTCGGTCTTGCTCCACCCGGCAGGCGGGGGCGCCTCTCGCTGCACGGGCGTTGGCGACTTCGACGTTTTCCCCCGACCGGGTTTGCGTCGGCCTTGAGCTTAGGACTTGTCCGATGCCAGGAGAGCCAGGATGCCGCCAAACAAGATCCCAACAAAAATGAGAGTGCCCTTGGGGTGGTTCTCGCCTGCTCCCAGAGCAACGATCCGGACCAATTTCAAAGCTGTTCTGTTGCTTCCGTGCAGCTTGTTCACCTTGGCATAGGGGACTTGGGTGTCCTGGCCCGTCTTCACCTCGCGCAGGACGAGGTGGTCTTCGCCGACTTCCAGGATGTCGCCGGAGAGTTTGGTTTTGTCGAGCAGTTCAATGGTGGCGTGGGTCGAGTCTCCGAGAAGGATGTGGCGGGCTTGGGCTTTGATTTTGGCGATTTTGGCTTGCTGAATTTGTGGGTCGTTATTGGTTTGGGCGGCTGTTTGGTCGTTAGTTTGGCCGCTGGTTTGGGCCAGCGCAATGGGTGTGCTGGCGAGCATCCAGCCGACAAGTGGCAGGGACAGCCATTTCTTGAACATGGGTGGAATCTCCTCGGAATCCTGCCGGAACGGTTTCGCTAGGTTCGAGGCGGATTCTTGCAAGAGGGACAGAACATGGCAATGCACCTGGGCTAACTTGGAGATCATTCGATAAGCGTCTTAGTTTCACTTGTTTAGCGCGAAGGATTTTTTAGCGCGACGGGCTTCGACCTTGCCTTTGGGTAGCGTCCTGGCAAGAAAAATCGAGGCACTACTTTCCGTGCCGCCATTCCGGGGATTCTTCGCTGCGCTCACAACGACAGAATTTTTGAGATGCGGGTCTTATGCAGAAACTCAGGCGCGACCCGCGAACTCGCGGGTTTCTGTGGAGACTTTGACCGTTTCGCCCATCTTAATGAAAAGCGGGACCCGGATTTCGATGCCGGTTTCCAGCGTGGCGGGTTTGGTTACGTTGCCGCTGGCTGTGTCGCCGCGCGCGCCCGGTTCGGTGTAAGTGACGCTCAGTTCCACTTGCGGCGGAAGCTGCAATCCGATCGGGTTTCCGTTGAATTTGTGAAGCTGGATGATGACGCCTTCCTTCATGAAATCCAGGGCATCGCCGACCATCTCGCTGGAAAGGGTGAGCGTTTCGAAGCTTTCCTGGTCCATGAAGTGGAAGCCATCGCCGTCGTTATAGAGGTACGAGGCCGGAACAATCAGCAGATCAGGTTCCTTGAAGCGCTCTCCGGCCTTGAAAGTCTTATCGAAGACGGCGCGGGTGAGCAGGTTGCGCATCTTGAGGCGAACCAGCGTTTGGCCGCCGCGGGCGGTGGGTGTGGAAACTTCCGCGTCCAGGCAAAGATACGGGGTGTTTTCAATCTCGAACAGCATTTTGCGTTTGACGTCGATTGCATCAATGAGTGCGGCCATAAGTCTCTCGGGAACCTTGCGAAGCGGTGGTCGTTGGCGGAACGCCCTTAGGATATCAGGTAGGCATTCGGAGTCGAGCGGGCCTGGAACTCGAACGCTCCCGGTCAGGCCCGTAGTAGCGGAAATGACCTGTAATCCGCCACTGGAACAAGACGTCTTCAATTTTCGGACCCTCACCGACGTTGTGCAGCACCAGATTGCGGGAATTCAGCAGAGCATGGCGGTCGACAACGATGCCGATGTGCGGCGTGTTGCCGCCGAGATCCCACGACACGACGTCGCCGGGCAGGTAGTCTTGGGCGTTCGTCGTTGCCTGGAGAGCAGCCCCTTGGCGCTGGAAGAAGACCATCAGGTTGGGCACGCGGCGGTGGTCGATATTGGTATCGGTGTGCGACATGCGCCACTTGCGGGGATAGGAGGAGAAGTGCGCAGCCATGTCTTGGTGGACTTCTTTTTGCAGGTCAACTCCCACCCCGCGATAGGCGCGGATGATTTCGTCAGCACAAACTCCGGTGCTGGCTGGAACATCACCGTTGGGGTAGCGGATGTGGACGTAGTCGGGAACGTAGCGGACAACGTGGATGGCGCGCTCGACGGCCGCGGCGACTAGGCGTGAGATAAATTGTTGTTTTGCGGTGGAAGCGGAAGAGGCGCGACCGGCCTGGGCCGCGCAGGTTGGCAGCAACGCCAGTAGAGTTAGCAGGGAAATGCACAGTCCGCGCATGTAACTATTCTACCGCCGCTAACTCGGCCACATCGGCAATGCTAGAATCGAGCTTTTGCTCGATGCATCTGCGCCCTTTTTTGCAAGAAAGCCCCTTATTATGTCTGGAACGATGATTGCTGTGGTAAAACCCTCGGCTGCGCCTGGCGCTGAGATTCGCGAAGTTCCGATTCCCGAGTTTGGCCCGCGGGATGTGCTGGTCAAGGTGAAAGTTGCATCCATTTGCGGGACGGATTTGCATATCTACAACTGGGACCGTTGGGCGCAGGGACGGATTCATCCGCCGCTGATTCCAGGACATGAGTTTTGCGGCGAGGTGGCGGCGTTTGGCCGCGAAGTCACCAGCGTGAAAGAGGGGGATTTTGTCTCCGCCGAGATGCACGTGGCTTGCGGGAAGTGTTTACAGTGCCGCACGGGCGAAGCGCACATTTGCCAGAGCGTCAAGATTATTGGCGTGGATGCCAATGGGGCGTTCGCGGAGTATGTTGTGATTCCGGAAAGCAACATCTGGAAGCTGGACCCGGCGATTCCACAGGAGTATGCGTCGATACTGGACCCGTTGGGGAACGCGGTGCATACGGTGCTGGCGGGAGAGATTGCCGGGCGGACCGTGGCCGTGACTGGATGCGGACCGATTGGGTTATTTTCCATTGCAGTGGCGCGGGCCGTGGGTGCTTCGACAATTTTTGCGCTGGAGGTGAATGAGCATCGGCGCAAGGTGGCAAAGCAGATGCACGCGGATTACGTGCTGGATCCTACGAAGGACGATGTTCGTCGGATTGTGAAGGAGCGGACTGGCGGACTCGGCGTGGACGTGGTGCTGGAGATGGCGGGGCATCCGGATGCGATTCGGACGGGATTCGATATTGTGCGCAGCGGTGGGCGTATTTCGCTGCTCGGGCTGACGTCCAAGCCCATTCCCTTGAATTTTTCCGAAGACATTATTTTTAAGGGGCTGACAATTCAAGGGATCAACGGGCGCCGCATGTACCAGACGTGGTATCAGATGACGGCCTTGCTGACGAGTGGGCGGCTGGATCTTCGGCCTGTGATCACCGACCGCCTGCCGATGAAGGATTTCCCGGTGGCGATGGAGAGACTGAAGACGGGCGAGGCTAGCAAGATTCTGGTGTATCCGAGTGGGGTGAAGTAGGTGCTGACGTCCAGGCGGTCATGTACTTCCGGGCATTACCCTTTTTCTCCGCAACTGATCCAATAATTTCCACACCCCATCGCGAGCGATGCGGAGTAGAATCAGGCATGCCCACTCATCTGCGGATGGAGTCCGTTAAACCAAGCTCAGGAAAGGAATTTTCATTATGTGGAAACCCGCCAATCAACCGCAAACCCCTTCTCGCCCCGGTGCGCCGGAACCTGAGCGTGCAGCGATGACGCCGACTCCCCAGAGCGCGCCCGAACCCGGTCCCGTGGCGGCAGCGCCGCGTCCCATTGTTACCACTACCGCCGACCAGGCGACGATCGGCAAGTCGCTGGTGATTAAGGGCGAAGTTACAGGATCGGAAGCACTATACATTGATGGCCGCGTCGAAGGCTCGATTAACCTGGCGGGCAATCGCGTGACGGTTGGCCGCAACGGCGTGGTGAACGCCAGCGTGACAGCGCGAGAGATCGTGGTGCTAGGCAAGGTAAAGGGCAACCTGACCGCCAGCGACCGCGTGGACATTCGTAGCGACGGCTCGCTCACCGGGGACGTAATTGCGGCTCGCATCTCGATTGAGGATGGGGCGTACTTCAAGGGCGGCATTGATATTCGCAAGGGTGGAGCGCCCGCCAATTCCGGCCAACCCGCGAAAGTGAACGGCGAGGCCGCGAAAGAGCAGGCTGTGGAAGTACGCGCTTAGTTTTCGGTTTTAGAATTTATAGCGGGCACCTTCGGGTGCCCGTTTGTTTTGGTCAGTTCTTTCGACGCAGGGCTTGGAGCAGGTCAGAGCGGGTAAGCCAGAGTCCCGCAAGAGCGGCAGAGGCCCAGGTGAGCGTGGTTAACGCCAGGGCCAAGAAGTCGCCCCAGCGGGTGTTCCTGGCGGGGATTGTGTGCGCGGCTTCATAGCTGATGAGGGCGGCGGCACCGGCAATCAACGCGGCTTTCGTCAGTTCCTTCCAAGGCAGGCCGTCCCAACGCACCAAACCTCGCGCATGCAGGAGCACGGCGAGAGCGAGCGTGTTGGCCAGGATGCCCACATCCGAGGCGGCCGCCAACCCTACAAACGAGAACTTGTGAAACAGGACGGAATAGACCGGCAGCGACGCGACGGTAATGAGGGTACACGCGACCATAGGCGTGATGGTGTCACCGGCGGCGTAGAAGGCACGGGCATAAAGTCCCTGCGCGCACCAACAAGCGAGCGAAAGAGCGAACCAGAAGAAATAGACGGCGGTCGTATGCGAATCGGCGACGGAGAATTTGCCGCGACGGTAGACCAAGTCGATAACCGGCAGAGCAGCGGCCATCATCCAGCCAGTGGCCAGGAAGGAAGCCGCGGTGATGCGGTAAATAGAAGCGTTGACGGTAGCGGCGAACTCGGTCATACGCTTTTCGCCGAAGAGTCTGGCGAAAAATGGCAGTGACGCTTGACCGGTGGCCTGGCCCAGTACCGCAATTGGAACTGCGAAGAGGCGTTTGGCGTAATTGAGCCGGGTGATGTCTCCCAGGCCGCCTGAGGCGAAATGGCGAAGGATCCAGTCGTCGGCGGTTACCAGTGAAACGCCGAGCATCAAGGGGACGGAAAGTTTGGCCCATTCAAGAAACGCTGGATTGGTGACATCCCATGAGAGACGGAAGCGGGTGCCGATGCGCGCGGCGCCGATGGCGTTAACGAGAAACGGTCCGATGAAAGCGCCGACCAGCGCCCCGTAGGCTAATGAGGAAATGCCAAACTGGCGACCTAGCGCCACGCCGCCGAGAATGATGAAGAGGTTGTACAGCAGTGGCCCAAACGCGGGATACAAAAACATGCGCCGGGAAAGCAGCACGGCTGACACCACACCGCCCACGTAGAAAAAGATCTGCGCCGGAAGCAGGATGCGGGTCAGGTGAACGCAAAGCGCCATTTGCTCGGCGTCAAACTTCGGCACGACCAGACGCAGAAGCGGCGCGGTGTAGATTTCCGCGAGAAGAACGCCGGCGGCCAGTACCGTGGTCATGACCGTGATGATGATGGAGAAAGTCTTCTCGGCTTCGCCCTCGCGCTTCTCCGCCACGAAACGGGTGTAGATGGAAATGAAGGTGATGGAAGCGGCGCCGCCGGCGACGATATAGTTCAGGAAATCCGGGATGGTGAATCCGGCGACGTAGGCATCCGTCAGCCGCCCCGCACCGAATGCCCAGGCAATGTAAGCTTCCCGCACGTAGCCGATGACGCGCGAGAGCATCACAGCGGTCATCAGCAGAAGAGTGGCGGAAGCGTTGCTGTGCTGATGCGAGGGGCGTAGTATGCGCAGCGCGCGCGCGAGGATTCCGGGTTGTGAGCTCTCCATCTACCGGTGATTGTACAGGGCGGAAATGCGGCTTTCTCAGCCCTATTGTGCCGGGAAGACACGTCGGCAACTTTGACACTGCATTTCCGGGCACTGGATAATTCAGTTTGTGAGCCCAGCCCGCCATCCCGCCGCGTTTCCCCGGTCGTTTCGTAAAGCACTTCCGCAGGCTGCGCGCGGCGAAGGGGTCTACCTATGGGATAACCAAGGCCAGCGCTATCTGGATTTTTCCGGGCAGGCGGCGGTGAATTTTATCGGGCACGGCGTTCCGGCGATTTCCGAAGCGGTCGCCGCGCAAGCCGCGCAGCTGGAGTTTGTGCACAGCAGCCAATTCACCACGGCGGTGGCCGAAGACTATGCGGCAGAGTTGTTGGAATTCGCGGGCGCGGCTTTTCGCGGAGGTTGTGTGTACTTCACCAGCGGCGGCTCCGAGGCCGTGGAAACGGCACTCAAGCTGGCGCGTCAATACCAGATTGAAGTTGGACAGAGCCAGCGCTACCACATGTTGAGCCGCACGCAGAGCTACCACGGCTCGACGTTGGGGGCGCTGGCGGTTTCCGGCAACGCTCGGCGTCGAGAAATTTACCTGCCTATGGTTCGCGAATTTACTCACGTGGGAATTCCGTATTGCTACCGGTGCGTCTATAACTGCCTGCATGGCGGCCAGAATTGCGCGGAGAAATATGCGAGTGAGCTGGAAAATGCAATTGAACTCTCCCAGGGCGAAGCGGCTGCTTTTGTTCTAGAACCGGTAAGCGGAGCCACGCTCGGGGCGGCTGTCCCCACGGCTCGGTACATACAGAGCATCGCCGAAATTTGCGCACGTAAAGGCATATTGTTGATTGCGGATGAAGTGATGACCGGCATGGGCCGCACCGGGCGCAACTTCGCCGTGGACCACTGGGACATCGCACCAGACATTCTGGTGACCGCCAAGGGGCTTTCCAGTGGGTATGCGCCGCTGGGCGCGGTGCTCGTGACTCGGAGGGTAGTTGACGCCATCGCCAAAGGCTCCGGGACATTTCTGCACGGCTTTACCTACAACGCCCATCCGCTGTCTGTGGCCGCTGGGCGGGAAGTCTTGCGATATATGAAACAGCACGAATTGGTGCGGGCGGCGGACTCCGAGGCGCAGGACACGCCCGCAAGCCACTTGAAGGCTGCGCTCAACGGCCTGCTGGAACACCCCGCGGTGGGGGATGTTCGCGGCATCGGCTTACTGTGGGGCGTTGAGTTCGTGGCTGATAAGGCGACGAAGACGCCGTTCTTTGCCGATCTGAATTTTGCAGGCCGAGTGAGCGAGGCGGCGAGGAAGCGCGGACTGCTGCTCTATCCCATGCAGGGTTCGGTGAATGGCCATTCGGGGGACCACGTGTTGATTGCGCCCCCAGCCGTGATTACCCCAGAGCAGATTGACTGGAGTGTAGGCGCGCTGCGGGAGTCCGTGGATGAGGCGTGGGGCCAGATCGGCTAGCGCTTTTCTATTTTCTGCAAGCGAAACATCAGCGTGCCCCAGTTCATTTTTGCCCGCATCTGCACCGGCGTGTGGCGTTCGTCGTCGGCATACCAAATCCACAGCGCGCCCTTGCCCTGGAGCGGGCCGGAGGTGGCTTCCAGGCGTACCCGTGTTGTCGCATAGGACCCAGCGGGAATCTTGACTGCTTCTTTACCCTCCACCTCGGCTCGAACGTTGGCCGTCTTGCCGCCGTCGTTGATCGGAAATAGGTAGAGATTCCCGGCCGCCAATGGCAGCGACCCTACATAGTAGAAGCCGCTTAAGACATCTGTGACGCAGGCGGGAATATCGTTTTCAACGGTTTTGGTGGCATTCGTTTTAAGATTTTTCTCTTCCAGAACGCTCTTCAGCCGCGCGTAGTCAAAGCGAATCTCGGTCTGCCGTTTGTGGGAGCCTTCCTCGGCGTGCTTGGTAAGGCGAAGAGAGCAAAAAGTCTTAGGGTCAACCGCGGACTGGAACTGATCCCGCACCGTATAGAGCAAGCTGACAACACTCGCCGACTCAGCGGTCGCCACAACGTGCTTCTCCGTTGCCGTGCTCTCCACGTGAATCGTTGCTGCTCCCGCTGTGAAAAAATGCCATTCCACCGCATAGGTGAAATTCGAGCCTTCCGGGAACTGGTAGGTGACCGGTGGCGGCGCAATCCGCGCAGCTTCGCCGGCCTGCGCGGTGGGATTCTCGCCAGCCATTAGGAGTGCCAGTGAAGCCAAGCTGGCTCGAGCGGCACGCGCGGAGAAAATGAAGCTGGAGATCAAACAGTTTCCTGATGAGCAGATTTTGAGCAACCTATCGCGAGAACCAAACCAATTTTACGGCGAGCAGAGCCATAATGGCGAGTGCGCCGAGCAGGGCGTTGTATTCGCGATGCTGAAGGTAAAGGTCCGGAGAAAACGCACCCTGCATTTCCAGGAAGCCGGATAGAAAAGAGCGAAAGCGGGGGATCAAGCGGGGGACCTTTCGTTCGTATTCCGGAAATGCAGGAAACCGCTCCCGCAAAAAGGCCTCCTCGCCGCGAATTACGGGAAGATAGATGGCGACGAACATGACGACTAGCACGACCGCGACCGCCCAACTGCGCGCCGTGAGAGCGAACCCCAGAGCGAGGATGATCGAGCCCAGATACAACGGGTTGCGGGTAAGCGCATAAGGGCCTGTGGTCGCCAGGTCTTCATTCTTGCGTACGTATCCCGATGCATAGGCCCGAATTCCCAATCCGATTGCGGTGATGGTACTTCCAGCCAGGATCGACGCCAATGTGGGACGTGCGATCCATAAACAGAACACAACCAGCAGGAAGCCGAGAGGAACACGAATCCGGCGCGCAATACGATTCCACTTCACGCCGTGCCTCCCTGAAGGAGCTGTCGCGCGGCCGACAGCGCTTCCGCCTCGGTAATGCGCAGCATTCCAGGGTCCGTTTCCGCGCGGCGCTTGTGAGATGTATTGCTTTCGCCGCTGCGCAGCACGATGCTGCGCGTCCCAAACGGACCGTTGCGGGCTGGGTCTGTGGGGCCAAAGATGGCGACCACCGGAATTTTCAGCGCGGCCGCCAGATGCAAGGGTCCGGTGTCTCCGCCCACAAAGAGAGCGGCGCGCCGCGTCATCGCGATGAGTTCGCCTAAGGAACACAATACGGGACGCGCCGCACCATGGCTTTTGTCGGCCACAGCCTGGGCGAGCGACTCCTCCCCCGGGCCGTGGTTCACCAGAATCGTATGCCCATCCTTGGCAAGCTCCCGAGCGACTGCGCCATAACGTTCCGGGGGCCATTGCTTGGCACCCCAACCCGCGCCCGGATTCATCAGAACAGGGTTCATCACCTTATGATCGGCAACGTAGCGGTCGCACCATTGTTCTGCCAGTGGGTCGCATGGCAAAACCGCTTCGGCCTCAGGCGGCGCCCCGGCAAACGCTGCTACCAGCTCAAGATTCTGTTCGATCACGTGGGCGGCGCGGGTTCGCACCCTCCTGGTATACAACCCTCGCGCGGGGCCTTCCCGCGGAGCTGCGAACCCAAAGATTTCCGCTGCGCCGGAGCATCGCGCGATAAAAGCCGAACGGATCGCGCCTTGAAAATCAAGGGCAACTTCGTAGCGGGCACGACGGACGTCTCCCAGGCCGCGGCGTACGTCACTCCAGGTTGAAGGTGCGAACAAATTCTTTCGCCACTGCTTGGTGCGAACCCAATGCACGCGGTCTACCAGGGGTTTGTGTTCCGTAGGGGGACCATCGAGCGGGCAACCTCGCGCGCACAGAAGCTCGGACCAGCGCTGCTCCACAACCCATCCGATCGTCGCATCCGGCAGCGCCTTCCGTAAGGCTGAGACGGCGGGTAGCGCGTGAATCACGTCTCCCATGGAGCTGAGCCGCACCACCAACAACTTCTGAGCCGACGATCCGGAAGCTGCCTTGTCCATGCTGTTCTAACTGCGGGGCGCCAGGCGGGTTTGAATAATCGCGCTGGTGGAGTGATCTTTTGGGTCGCCCACGATCTCCACTCGTCCACCGCATTCGCGCACGACGCCCGCCTCGGGCACGTTATCCGCCGTGTAGTCCGTACCTTTAGCCTGAACGTTGGGGCGAATCTCGCGCACCAGGGCGCGTACGTCAGGTTCGCTGAAGACCACAACCGCGTCCACACCTTCCAGCGCCGCCAGGATTTCCGCGCGCTCCCATTCCGGCATCAAAGGGCGCCCAACTCCTTTCAGAATTCGAACGCTGTCATCAGAATTGATGGCCACGACCAGTTTCCCACCAAGAGCCTTGGCCGCGCGCAGATAGCGCACGTGGCCAACATGCAACAGATCGAAGCAGCCGTTCGCCAGAGTGACGCCCTCACCCGCTTGCCGCCATTGCTCCACCAGCCGCGGCAATTCTTCTCGGGTTACGACTTTGTTCTGATTCGCCATCAATGGGATCGCGTCGCAGGAGGCATCTGCTCCAGGGCTAGTAGCAACTCTGCGCGAGAAACCGTGGCTGTCCCGCGCTTCATCACCACGATTCCGCCCGCGTAATTGGCTAGTTGGGCGGCTTCTTCCGTGCTCGCGCCAGCAGCCAACGCGGCTGTGAAGGTGGCAATCACCGTATCGCCGGCACCCGTGACGTCGGTGACTTCATCGCTGCCGAACGACGGGATATCCACGGGCTTGTGCCGCCGCGTAAACGCCACCATGCCGTCGCGACCGCGAGTAATCACCAGCGACTCCAGCTTCAGGCGCCGCACTACCTCCTCGCCGGCGTCAACCAGTTTGCGCCAGTCCTGCCCCACGCTGACCCGCAACGCCTCTTCTACTTCCGCTTCATTCGGAGTGGCAGCCGTGATTCCGGAAAATTCCAGCATCCGGTGGCGCGAGTCCAGGGTTACGGGAATGTCTTCCAAGCGGCTCTTCATCCGCACGGCCTCCAGAATTTGCGGCGTCGCCGTTCCATATCCGTAATCAGAAACCAATAGGGCGTCGGAGGCCTTCGAATACTGTCGCGTCGCCAAAATCAGTTCTCGCGTTAGCGGACGGCTAAGTTTTCCGGCCGGTTCCCGATCAATCCGCACAACCTGCTGCCGCCACGTATGCGGCATGCCCGCCAGAATGCGCGTCTTCGTCACCGTGGTGTAGCTCTTGTCGCGCTGGATGCCGGTGAGCGGAATGTGCTTCTTCTTGAACTGTTGCAACAGCAGCTTGCCGGCTTCGTCCTCGCCAACCACGCCCACGGGCAGCACGTTCACACCCAGATCGGCCAGGTTGTAAATGGCGTTGGCTCCGCCGCCGGGCACCACCATTCGCTCGCGATGCTTCAAAATTAGAACGGGAGCCTCGCGTGATACCCGCGAAATCTCTCCGAATACAAACTCATCCGCGACCAGGTCTCCCAGCACCGTCACCGTCGCTTGCGGGAAAGCCTCCACAATCTTCCGGAGGCGGTCGGTTTCCTTCGTGTGTTTTGTCATGGTGTAGTCGAAATCATGGGGTAGTCGAAATCATGGGGTAGTCGAAATCATGGTGTGGTCGGAACCACGCGGTTTGCGCTTCAGCAGGATTTTCTCACACCGCCGCCGTGCGCGCGGAAATTCGCTCTATCAAAAGGCTCAGCGCCGCATCCGGCTCCAGCATCTCCATCGTTACCGCGGCCGCGAACAGCGGCTCCAATCGCCCTGGAAACGCCTGCAAATTAATCAGGTCTTTTTCCGTCGTGATCAGCGCGGCGCAGTTTTTCGTTTCCTTCAACCCCAGCAAATCGTGCACATCTTTCTCTGTGTAGGCGTGATGATCAGGAAACGCCAGCTCCACGGCCGCCACCACTCCCGCCGCGCGCAGTTGTCCAAAGAATCGTTCCGGCCTGGCCACGCCACAGAAAGCCGCAACTCGCGGCGGCATCGCCGGGATGTTCACTCCGCGCCGAACCCGCCAAATCGTCTTCCGCCCCAATCGGCGCGCAGGATAGGGCACGCCCTCTTCCAGCACCACAACATCCGCGCGCCTCAACGCCGCCAGCGGCTCCCGCAGTCTGCCACCAGGCAGCAGATGATCCTCGAAATCCGACGCATTCACCATCACCAAATCCAGATCGCGCGCCAGCGCCCGATGCTGAAAGCCATCATCCAGCAAGTGCAGATGCACCCCAAACTGCGCTTCGGCAAATTGCCCTGCCTCAAACCGCTTTTCTCCCACCACCACTGGAACGCCCAGCCGCCGCGCCATCAGCAAGGGCTCGTCGCCAAACTCTTGCGGCGTTCCGTGAGGATCTACCAGCAGCACGCCAGTAGTCGTTCGCCCATATCCGCGCGAAAGCACGTCGAACTCCACGCCTCGAGCCTTCAAAAGCTCGCCTAACAAAATCACGAAGGGTGTCTTGCCGGATCCACCAACCGCCAGATTGCCCACGCTCACTACCGGCCCTCGCAAGCGCCGCGCCCGCAGAGTGCCGCGTTCGTGCAGCGCGTTCTTCGCTCGTACTACCGCCCCGTACATGGAATCCAATAATTTCATTCAGAAATTGGTACGGGCAGGCGCGCCATCCGGCATCAATTCCGCCAACGCCGTCAACGTGCGTTCCGTCGCTCCCATTTGTTGTCGCAGCGCTGCCAAAGCCCGCTGGCCCAGCTCACGGCGTTGTGCCACCGAATCCGCCAACTCCATAAAAACCAATGGTAGTTCCGCCGCTCCCGCAATTCGCACCGCTTGATTCTGCTGGAAGAGCGCGACAATATCACGAAAATTCTCAAACGAAGGCCCAACGATTGTGGCGACTCCGAACAGCGCTGGCTCCAGAATATTATGACCGCCGTGCGAAACCAGGCTCCCGCCAACGAAGGCGATCTCCGCCAGCGAATACGCCGACGCCAGCTCGCCAATCGAATCCAGCAGAAACACTCCGCCCACAACCGCTTCGCCGCGCCACTCCGAGCGCCGCCAGTACTTGCCGCCCAATTGCTCCAGCAGCGCCGCCACTTTGTCGAAACGCTCCGGATGCCGCGGTGCCAGGACCATCACGGCCTTTGGGTGGCTGGCCAGCACGCTCTCAAAGCCGCGCATCAGCAAAGGCTCTTCGCCTTCCATCGTGCTGCCGCACACCAGCACCGGGTCGGCTCCCGCCTGCTTCAACACTTCCCGCAACTGCGCGACCACGGGAACCTCCGCCGGAGCCGGAACATCAAACTTCAAATTGCCCGAAGTATGCACACGTTCAGCCGCGGCTCCAATCTCAATCAGCCGACGCGCATCTTCGCCAGTCTGCGCCAGGAACAGATCAAGGTTTTCCAAAACCGGCCGCAGCCAGCTTCGAAACCGCAGATACCCCGGAAGCGATCGGTCCGAAATGCGTGCATTCACCACTGCAATCTTTGTGCCGCCCGATTTGGCGCGCCGCAAAAAATTCGGCCAGAACTCCGTCTCCGCCATGATCACCAACTCGGGCCTCAACGCTCGCAAATAAGGTCGTACGCAAAATCCGAAATCCAACGGAAAATAAAAAACGTTCTGTTCTCCAAACCGCACCCGCGCCAGCTTCTGCCCCGTCGCCGTCGTCGTCGATATCACCACCCGATGCCACGGAAATCGCTCGCGCAGCTCGGTCACCAGCCCAGCAACAGCCAGCACTTCTCCCACTGAAACGGCATGGATCCAAATCGAACGCTGTCCGCTGCCCCCCGCCAATAGCCGCGCCGGAACCCGCCCCAGCCGCTCGCCCAAACCCGCGCGATACTTCCCATGGCGCGCCATCTGGAAAATCCAATATGGAAATCCCACCACGAGCAAGGTCGCCAGTAACGAGCTGTAGAGCGAATACATGGTGAGTCGCCATTTTACCTGCAACCCTCCCTGACTCCGGAAAACTCCGCTCTTCCTCCGCGCATCTATAATTTAGGAGAAGAACCTTACGGTGACCCGAATCCCATTGATTTCGTCACGCTTATCAGTGCCCATGTGGAAGCGCCCTATCGCGTTTGCCCTGTTGCTTTCCGCGCTCACCACCGTGTCTCTGGCGGGCAAGGAATTTGTTCTACCTGCGCCGAAGCCCGCCACCACCTACCCGGCGCGCGACCAGCACACGGACGAATCCGTCACCGTCGCCGTCGATCCCTACGATATGCCCGACAAAGCCGCCATCTTCACCACCAACTACGCCAACGCGGACATGCTTCCCGTTTACGTAATCATCACCAACGACGGCGACGACCCCATCAGCATGAATGGCTTGAAAGCGCAGTTCATCACCGCGGATCGCACCAAGATCGCTCCGGCCACGCAGGACGATCTCTACCGTCGTCTTTCGAAGCCCAAGGAACCCAAACGCGGTCCGTTTTCGCTGCCGGTCCCGCTACCGAATTCGCATCCCAAAGGCGCGGTTACCACCAAAGCTCTGGATGAAATGCAGCGCGCCCAGTTTTCCGCCCGCGCCGTGGAGCCGCATTCCACCCAGGCGGGGTTTCTATTTTTTGATGTTTCCGGAATTGATACACCGCTCCCCGGTGCCCACTTTTTTCTAACCGGCCTGCGCAACGCCAAAGGGGATGATTTGTACTACTTCGAGATCGCCTTGGAGAAATACTTAACCGCCCCGCCCGCCAAGTAGCATAAAAGGTTGCGTAGCCGCAGGTGCCCCCGCCTGCGGTCTTAAAGATCTAAAGCGAAAGCTTGGATGCAAAGCTTCGAAGCCCAGCGGCTACGAATCCCGATGCACCGTCTCCATCGAAAACGCCGGCAAACAAACGGCCACATACTCCGCCCCACCCTCAAACGGCGTCAGATACTGCACCCACTCCCCGCCATGCGCGATCACGCCCTGCCCCGCCGTCACATCCATCTCCCCACCCTTGTGCCGTACGCGCACCGTTCCTTTCAGGACAATCGTGAACTCATCGAACTCCGGCGTCTGCCCCGGCTCCTCCCACCCCTGCGGGCTGCGCATATGCGCAATGGAGGTGGAGGCGGTCTTCGTATTCACCCGCCCAACGTATTCGTCAATCAGCTTCGGCTTATTTCCAGCAGCCTGAATACGAGTTGGCTGCGCAATGATCGTAGGCATGAGCTCTCCTAATGAATCAAGTCTGTCATCCTGAGCGTAACAAGTGCCTTCGCTCGCGAAGACACTTGTGGAGTCGAAGGCCCCTGCCTCTAAGCAGCGCCCAGGGACTCCTGCCTCAGTGCAACCCGCAGGATAAACTAAGCAATGCCCGTCGAATCTCCCTCCTCGCCAAAGCCCCACAGCCCGCTCATCCTGGTGATCCTCGCCTTCCTGGCCATCCATCTGGTCTGGGGCTCAACGTACCTCGCCATCCGCTTCGCCGTAGAAACCATCCCACCGTTCCTCGCCGTCGGAATCCGCCAGCTCACCGCCGGCTCGCTTTTACTAATCTGGTGTCTCGCCAAAGGCGAACGCCCCTCCTGGCAGCAATGGCGCGCCAGCGTCATCATCGGAGTCTTCTTCTTCCTCATCGGCCACGGCACCGTACATTGGGCCGAGCGGGTGGTTCCCTCCGGCCTTTGCGCCGTCATCATCGCCAGTGAGCCTCTGTGGGTCTTTCTGTCCTCAGCCGCCGCCGAACGCAAATGGCGCATGAACGCCACGCTCGCCGCTGGCCTGGTTCTCGGCCTGGCGGGAGTTGGTGTGTTATTTCAAGGCAAGCCGTTGCAATCCGCACCTGGAGTGCTGCTCGCCGCCGTCGCCGTGTTGATCGGAGCCGTCTCCTGGTCCATCGGCATCGTCTATTCGCGCCGCTCGCATCTCTCCGGAAACCCCGTGCTACTCTCCGCCATGTCGCTCGTCTCCGGCGGCTCAATGCTGCTCCTCGCCAGCGCCCTCTTTGGAGAATGGGGCCGTGCCTCCTACGCCGCCATCTCCCCGCGTTCGCTGTGGGCGCTCGCCTACCTCATAGTCCTCGGCTCCATCGTCGCCTTCACCGCCTACAACTGGCTTCTGGAACGCTATTCGCCCACCCTCGTTGCCACGCACACCTACGTCAACCCGGTCGTGGCGGTCTTGCTCGGATGGTGGCTGGCCGGAGAAAAGGTCACGCTCAGTATGGGAGTTGCGGCAGCCATGATTCTGGCGGCGATTCTACTTGTGGAGCGGGGTGGGCGGAGGCTGGCGCAAGGCGGAAGCGCCGCATGAATTGCCAAAGCACCCCATCCTTGTCATCTTGAGCGAAGCGTTGCTGCGCGCCAGCGCAGGAACGCGCAGTCGAAAGACCTCTGCCTCAAATTACGGTTTGGGGATCGGCCTTATATGCCTTCCACAGCCGGTCTCGCAACCGGCTTTGGCAGTTTCACGGCTTTCCTGTCCTTGAAAACACCAAGAATGGAACGCCAATATCTCGTTGTGAGAACGGCTCCAAAGATTAAAGCTAAAGCAGCGCCCAGCCCCAAACCATTTCCGCTCTCACCGGAATAGATGTGCGCGGAAGGCACGAGAGAGCCACTGGATTTGTAGGGGACGAATTTCAGGTAAATGAGTTGTTTTGTGCCGTCCTCGCGTTGCGATAGCTGGATTGCGATCTGATCCGGTACAACACGCCAGCACCACGCAGGGCCGCCCAACGACCACTCTCCGAACCCCGCATTGACTGTTGCTTCAAGCTCTTTTGTTGATGCGGATTCGTCATAGACGGCCGTGAGACCAACGACCTCACCATTTACGACGTCGGTTAAAACCTGCGAGGGATAGATGGCGTCACCATCCTGGGACTCCTGCTTCCACAACTGAGAGCACTGCGCCGAACGGCAATGAATCAACTGGGCATTGGGCAAGACAATTTTGCGCGGCTTGTCGCCTGACTGCGCTCCAGCGCAAGTCGAGAGAAGCAAACAAAAGACTGCCAGCATCTTGCTTAAGTTGCGCATATGGCCCTCTGTCGATTATCCGGACTACTGGGATAGCCGAGCAAGGTGACTTAAGTGAAACGGGTCTTGGGAGGCTATTGGATACACTCCCGCGAACTCGACCATGTTTGCGGATCGAGTGGGCCTGGGAGTTAGATGTCGGCCTTTATGCTTTGGCCGTTTACAAAAGGCCCTCTTGCGGCGAAGCGGTGAACATGCCGCGGGGGTTCTGGGAGCCGGGCGCGACGGGATATCCAAGGCGACGAAAGCGCGCAGGATGACAAACGAAAGAGCGCCGAGGTTTCGGCGGGGGAAGTGAGATTGGCAACCCTCAAGGGCTGACCACCCGCCGACTCGCGCATCCGCATTCACCAAACCCGAACCCTATTTTCAGGCGCGAGATAGAGTTTGTCGCCAGCTGCGACTACGTAGGCTTTGTACCAGGCCTCAACGTTGCGCACCGCGTCGCTTCGGAATTCTGCTGGCGGATGGGTATCGGTCTTGATCTGCTGGCGCAGGGCGTCGTCGCTTTGCATTTTGCGCCAGCGCTGAGCGAAAGCCAGAAAAAAGCGCTGGTCTCCTGTCAGTCCGCCGATCACGGCATCGGGCTGGCCTTGCAAAGACAGAACGTATGCATCATGCGCGGTCAGCAAGCCCGCCAGGTCCGCAATGCCTTCACCCAGTACCTGTTTGCCATTCACGCACAGGCCGGAAAACGGACAGTAAGCATCGAATTGAGCGGCGAGTTTAGCTCCAGCGGCGTGATATTTCGCCACATCCTCCGGGGTCCACCACATACCGAGGCGGCCCTGGTCGTCGTAAATATTTCCCAGCTCGTCGAAGCTGTGGCTGATTTCATGCGCGATGCCGACGCCGGCGGAACCGTAATTCGAGGCGGCGTCACCCTGGCAGTCGAAATAAGGAGGCTGGAGGAGCCCGGCGGAGAACGTCTCGGTATTCGGCGTGAACATAATGATCGCACCGACGCTTTGCGGATCGATTCTCCATTCATCCGGATCAGCAGGCCGTTTCAGCTTGGCCAGACTGTACCGGCGATTGAAAGCTTCCGCGCGGTGCAGGTTGCCGAAGGCGTCGCCGCGCACGACTTCGAGGGTTGAGTAGTCGATCCAGCTGTCGGGATAGCCCAGGCCGATCCTGAGCGCGGCCAGTTTCGCCAACGCCTTTTCCTTCGTCTGCGCCGACATCCAGGTGAGATTGGGAATGCGCGCGCGATACGCGGCAACGATGTCAGCGACCATGGCTTGCGCCTTCGCTTTGGCCTCTGGCGGAAAATAACGTTGCGTATAAAGCTGGCCAACAGCCTGCCCCAGCGCGGCGTTGGTAGCGGCAATCGCGGCTTCACTGCGGTCCGGCATCTGCCGCGCGCCGGAGAGGATGTTGCCGTAGAAGACGAAATCCTCCGCAGCCACGGCTTTTGGCAACACGCGGGCATAGTGTTCGATGAGATGAAACCGGAGATAGTCCTGCCACAGCTCGATGTTTTCACTACCCACCAGGGCAGAAGTGCCGGTCACAGCCGACGGTTGCCAGACGAGGAACTCTGGCTCGCCCGCAACTCCGGCGGCCGCGAAATACGCATCCCAGTCCATCCCGGGTGCCTTGGCATGGAACTCCTCGCGCTTCCACGGATTGTTTTGCTTGAAGGCATCCGCCGCATCGGAATCTGGAGCGTGCGTCTCCGCCATCCGAATTTCCAACGACAGAATCCGCGCGGCTTTGGCCTCAGAATCCGCGATGCCCGCCAACTTCAAGACCGCCGCTATGTGTCCCTGATACTGCCCCCGCAGTGCCACCATTTTCGGCGAGGGATCCAGATAGGATTCGCGGTCGGGCATCCCCACGCCACCCTGCCACAACTGAAAAACGTAGCGCTGCGAGTTAGTAAAACTCTGGCTGACCCACACGCCAAAAACGTGGTCCGCGTTAGCGGTGAGCCCGTCGACTTCGGTATTCAGCGTCGTACCGAGATAGGCGGAGAGCGACGCCTTGTCGTGAATCGCCGCAATCGCGGACATTTCGCCAGCCAGCGGCGCAAGCCCTTTGGCTTCAATAACAGTTTCGTCCATGAAACTGGCATAGTAGCCGCCCACCTTCTGAGCAAGGCTGCCATTGGCGGCCGGTTCGGCGGCCGCTTTGAGAATAAGATCGCGCACGCGCTGACTCGTTCTCGCGTTTAGGATCGCGCGCGTATCGAAGCTAGTCTGGCCAGCGGGTAGCGCCACTGTTTTCAGCCAGCCGCCGTTGGCGTAGCGATAGAAGTCGTCACCGGGCTTGATGGAGCGGTCTATGTCTTGTCTGCCGTCTTGTGTGCCGTCCTGCATGCCTGTAGGTTGATCGGCAGGATCCGCGCTGCGTGCAAGCGTGCAAGCGAAAAGTGCGACCAGCGCCGTAGTGCGAAAAAGAAACATGGGGTCCTTTCACCCAATCTGAACTGCTCCCGATTGTCGCATTCACGGTGATTCCAACTGGACATTCTCGGACACGGTCCTCCACTCCCCCAACGCCGTGCAATTGAAGGAACGAAGGAGAGTCGGGTCGGATTGGGATCCGCACCTATGAGTCGACATGACGGAGGTTTTGCCGGCAATTCCGTGGAATCCGACGTAACTGTTGCAATCAGGCGATTGCACTCAGGACCCCAACAACGCCAGCCTGTCTCCGCTGCACGAACAACCCCACCCACTATAATTCCCCCATGTCCACGACCCGAGCCGCGACCCAAGCAATGCTTGCAGCAGCCCTGATTTTCCTGACTCAGTCTCTGTTCTCCCAATCCCTCTCCCCCCAATGGGAAGAGTTAACCTCGGCGGACTTCGTCAAAGCCATCCAGCAATCCCAAGGTACATGCCTGCTCCCGGTCGGAATTCTGGAGAAGCATGGCCTGCACTTACCGCTGGGCAACGATCTGATCAATGTGCGCTACGTCTCGCTGCGCGCTGCCCAACAGGAATTTGCCGTCGTCTTCCCGGAATATTTTCAGACGCAGATTTTTGAAGCACGGCACCAGCCTGGAACCATCGCTTACAGCGCGCATCTGCAACTCGACCTGCTCCAGGAAACCACCGACGAGATGAGCCGCAATGGCTGCAAGAAAATCATCATCGTCAACGGTCACGGCGGAAACAACAACCTGCTACCATTTTTCGCGCAGTCCCAACTGTCCTCTCCGCATGACTATATCGTTTACGTTTTTTCTCATCCGGAACACGAAAACCTGGCCGGACGGCCGCCGATGAAGTCCTCCAGCTACGCCACGAATTTTCACGCAGGCGAAGACGAAACTTCCCACACGCTGGTGTCGCGTCCCGACCTGGTGCATCTCGACCGCGCCAAGGACGAATCCGGCGACGATCAAGCCCGCTTGAAACTTCCCGACAGTCTTTACACCGGCATCTGGTGGTACGCCCGCTTTCCCAATCATTACGCCGGAGACGGCTCTGTAGCCACCAAAGAACTTGGCGAGTTCGATACAAATCTTCTGATCTCGGATTTAGTCACGGCCATTCGCGCAGTGAAGGCGGACAACGAAGGTTTGAAACTTCAGAAACAATTCTTCGAAGAAGCTACACATCCTTTGGATACGAAGCCGTAGCGACTGCCCGATTTCAGGTGAAAAGTTCACCATATTTCTGGCTATTAAGGCGCTTCGACGGCGGCCTTCTCTGGTGGGTTGTGCTTGTTTGTTGGCTTCCTTATTGGTCTCGTTTGAATCGTGATCTAAAGGGAAGCTCCTGCTCGCTACCCGCGCATGCGAATAGTCGGTCAAATAGTTGATGTAAACAGACATTTACACTCACAACTTCGAGCAACGCAAAACAGTCTCCCCTGCTCCACATCTGCGGGACGCTATAATTTCCCCATGGCCACCACCGCCCCACCACCCGCCGCAACCAAATACGAGCCCGTAATTGGCCTGGAAGTCCACGTCCAGCTCCTTACCAACACCAAGATCTTCTGTTCCTGCTCGACGCGCTTCGGCAACCAGCCCAACTCCAACGTTTGCCCCGTCTGCCTCGGCCTCCCCGGAGCGCTTCCGGTGCTGAACAACAAGACCGTGGAGTACGCCGTGCTGGCGGCGATGGCGCTGAATTGCCAGATTCGCGAGACTTCGATTTTTGCCCGGAAGAATTATTTTTACCCCGATCTGCCCAAGGGCTACCAGATTTCGCAGTTTGATAAGCCCATTGCCGAACACGGATACCTGGAAATCAAAACGGGCAACGGAAATTCGAAAAGAATCGGCATCACCCGCCTCCATATGGAGGAAGACGCCGGAAAGAGCCTGCACGATGGCTTTCCCGACGCTGCCAATAAGACCGCCATCGACCTGAACCGCAGCGGCGTTCCTTTGATAGAAATTGTGAGCGAGCCCGACCTGGCCAGTCCCGCAGAGGCTTACGAATACCTGACGCGGTTGAAGGAAATCATCCTCTACACCGGCGTCAGCGACTGCAATATGGAGGAAGGCTCGCTGCGCTGCGACGCCAACGTTTCCGTCCGCCCGGTGGGCCAGAAGGAATTCGGCACCAAGGCCGAAGTGAAGAACGTGAATTCTTTCCGCTTCATCAAGCAGGCGCTCGAGTACGAAATCGAGCGTCAGGTCGAACTCATCGAATCCGGCGGCAAGGTCGTGCAGGAGTCGCGGCTCTACAACGCCAACGAAGGCCGGACTTACTCCATGCGCTCGAAAGAGCAGGCGCACGACTACCGCTATTTTCCGGAGCCGGATTTGCTGCCGCTGGTCGTGGACGCAGCGTGGCAGGCGGAAATCCGCCAGCAGTTGCCGGAACTCCCCGAAGCGCGGCGCGCGCGTCTGGTTTCTGAATACGGAATAACCGAGCAGGACGCCGGCGTGCTCACCGTCACCAGGAACTTCGCCGACCAGTTTGAAGAAGCCGCCCGGGCCTCAAAAAGTCCCAAACGCGTGGCCAATCTTGTCCAGGGAGAACTTCAGTCGCGGCTGAAGGCGCACAACCTTGAAATTGAGCAATCGCCCATTTCCATGAAGGGTGTCGCTCTCTCCGCCGATCTGGCCGAGGCTGGCACGCTCTCGAGCAAAATGCTGAAAGATCTTTACGACCTCTGCTTCGAGCGCAAGCAAGACTTCCCGGCGATCTACGAAAAAGAAAAGCCGCAGCAGATTACCGACACCGCCGCCATCGAGGCTGTGATCGACGAAGTCATCGCCGCCAACCCCAAGCAGGTCGAGCAGTACCGCGCTGGCAAGAAGACGGTCAAAGCCTTCTTTGTGGGCCAGGTGATGAAGGGGACCAAGGGGCAGGCGAGTCCTGGCGTGGTCAACGAGCTGCTCGACAAGAAGCTGGAAGGCTAGCCACAATCCGGGGATCAACCCGAAACGCGTGGGGACAGCGGCCCTCGGCCGTCCTGCGAAGCTCCACCGCTCCACCGCTCCACCGTCCAACACCTTCCGTCACAGCCAGGGCCGCCGCGTTTCCCGGTAGCATTGAGGGGCCATGACTCTTAACCGCATCATCAGCCTTTGCTCGCTGGCGGTCTCGCTGGCCGTCCTGGTCATGCTGTTCCGGAAACCGCAGCAGTTGGTGCCGCCGCAAGCTCCCGCCGTTGCCGCCGCCAACGCCGAGTCTTTCCAGAACAAAATGTCGCAGCTGGAAAAGCCCAGCGCTGCCGGCCAAACTCCCGCGGAAGTTCATTTGAATTCGGCGGAAATCACGGCCGCCTTCGCCCAGGCCGCAGGAGCGATTTCCATGCCCGCCGCCTCCGGCGAGCTGAACTCTTCCACGCCCGTCACCGCTCCGGTCGACCCCTCCGCCCAGCCCGACATCAAAGACTACAATGTCAACTTTGACGGTGACGTGGCCCACGGGCAATTCCTCACCAAGATCGCCGGAAAAGATGTTTGGGTCACCGTGTCCGGGCACCTTGGTTCCAAAGATGGATACGCGACGTTTGAGCCGACCGAGTTCAAAGTTGGCGACATCAGCGTGCCCACCTCGCTGGTCAACGACGCGCTCCAGAAAAAACTGGCCGAGCAGCATGACCGCTTGAAACTACCAGACTCCGTAAGCGGCCTGAAAGTGGAAAACGGCGAGCTCGTGATTACGCAGAAGTAGCAGCCACCGAATCAATAGTTCCGCATGCTATCAAACATCGTCCACACTTTATCCAACCCAGCCCGGTACACCACAAAACCCGCTCCGCCGTCCGACGCCTCGCGAAACACCAACTCTCCCGAGCCGTCCCCATCCACGTCAGCCACGTCCACAAATTCCAGTCGTGGATACACATCCAAATGATGGTCGTCGGTAGCCTCCGCCAGCAGCTTGCGCAACTCGCCATAGATATCGACGCGTGCAATCACCGTCACCGTGGCGTGGGCCGCGCCGCCCAGCTTCTCCGCCGCATCCACGGTGGCGGTAAACACCAGCACCGGATCGTTGCTGTTGGTCGGGTCGAAGGTCTGCATTTGCGCGTTCACAAAGGCAATCGACGGCCCCGGCTTGCCGCCGTGCGCAGCGGGTTTCACTCCGTACAAAGCGCAAACCGTTTCGGAGGCCATGGCCTGGAGCTTTTTGCGGTACGTCAAAACATCATCCGGTTTAGCAAATAGAACATACGGCCGCAGGTCCGGCCCGCCTTCATCGGAAACAGCCAGAAAGCGTTCCTTCACCGGCGCTGTAGTGGCGAAGTCTTTGTCATCAAACTTCTGCTGCGCTTCGCCCGGCTTGCCCCGTCGCAGAATTGGACGCTCGCCCACGCTGGGTGCGGGCGGGCCAGCGGCCTCAGCGGCATCACTCTTGGGCATACTCTTCTTCAGTTTCGGTGGCGCGTCGGTCCCGGTTGGTTCCCCGGACTTCGCGTCGGTAGCCTTGCCATCGCCAGCCTTGCCATCGTCAGGCTTTTTTTCCTTAGCTGGCGTCTGTTCCGTTTTCGTGTTATCCGCTCGCCGCAAAATCGGCGGGGCTTCATCTTCGTCCACGCGTTTCGTTGAGGTAATCGGCGGTGGTCGCTTCGGTTCGCTCCCGGTCGGCACCCAGCGCCCCTCACCAAACCAGCTACCCCGCGCCGCGCGCGCATCCACCACTGTGTACAGGCCAATCGATTCCCCGTTGCGGGTTCCTTCGTAGACCGTCAGCGGCCTTACCGACATTGGAACAGGCGTCGCCTTGTAGGTGCCAGCGTCATAGATCTTCCCGTCCACCAGAATGCAAACTGTCTGAAGGCGCGCCTTGCCGTTTGCCAGAAGCTCCACCAAGCCCAGCGCGCGCGGCCCCGTGGACTTCACGGTACGCTTAGCCAATTGCGCCCCGGCCCCGCAAACCGGCCCGCCACAGAGCACAGCGAAGAGCGCGACGCGATGAAAATTACACCAGAAATTCCGCCTGAAAAATCGATTCATGAAATGTAAGATGCCAATGAGGACTCCAACGCCATGCCAGTCAAGCTTCCGCTCAAAACTAATGATAAGGCCCCGTCGTTTTCCCTGCTCGACCAGGACGGCAACACCGTCTCACTCAAAGACTTCGCGGGCAAAACCGTAGTCTTGTTTTTCTATCCCAAGGCCGATACTCCAGGCTGCACCGTCGAAGCCTGCGGCTTCCGCGATACGTATAAAAAGATTCAAGCCACCGGCGCGGTCATCCTCGGTATCTCGGCCGATACCAGCGCCAAGCAGAAGAAGTTTGAGGAGAAATTCAAACTGCCCTACCCGCTGCTGGCCGATACCGACAAAAAAATCTGCGAATCCTTCGGCGTAATCCAGGAAAAAAGTATGTACGGGAAAAAATACATGGGCATCGCCCGCATGACGTTCGTCATCGGGCCAACCGGAAAAATTCTGCACATTTACGAGAAAGTGAAACCAGAAGGCCACGCCGAAGAAGTCCTGGCGTACCTGAACACGACCGCGTAACGCGATCCGCGCTTGGGGGCTGGCACCCTCACCAGCCCCCTAACGCCATATCCGTGCCCCGCCCTGTTACTTCTTGGCCACAGCCGCCGCAGTGGTGGTAAAGGTAATTGCCGTTTCCGCCGGAACCACAGCTTCGCGCTTGCCCGTAGCAGCCGCCACGCCGGTTCCCGCAGCGCCGCCCGCCAACGCGCCTATCGCCGCGCCCTTACCGCCGCCGGCCAGCGCGCCAATAATCGCGCCCGCAGCTAGTCCGCCGCCGCCTTTGATCATCGAACTCTTCTTCTGGTCTTTCCCTGCAATATGGTAGGACGCGCTTTGCACCGCCAAGCTCTTCCCGCCGACGCGAACCGCCGTCAGACGCAGGGAGAGTTGCCCCGGAGCGTGCAGCCGACCGCTCGACTTGGCCAACGATACTGTCCCGCTCACCGGATCACCCTGCTTGGCAGCGGTCTTACCGCCAACCACCAGGTCGCGCGCCAGCACGCCATTCCAGGCTTCGCCCACCTTCGCCGTGGCTGAGCTGATTTCGGTGCCGCTGCGAACGGTAATTTTTGTGCCTGCCGGAATCGTCTGTGCCGCGGCCATCGCGCTCAGAAGAGCGAGCAACGCGGTAAACTTGAATGATTTTGCGAACATGGTTCCTCCTGAATTTAGATCGAAAATGAGTTGAGTCCACCTTACCAAATTTGGCAGCGGAACGCTGTATCGAAGGGCATGGCGACCTCGTGAAATCTCCTCTGGCGTTGCCCCAGGAGTTCTTCGACCGCGATCCGCGCCGCGTGGCTCGGGATCTGCTCGGCAAACTGCTGGTCCGGCGCATCGGACGCCAAACCCTCAGCGCCCGCATCGTCGAAACCGAAGCCTACCTGGGCAAGAACGACCCCGCTGCCCACTCTGCTTCCGGACGCACGCCGCGCAACGCCGTCATCTTTGGCCCGCCCGGCTTCGCCTACGTATATTTCATTTACGGAAATCACTACTGCCTCAACGTTTCCTGCCTGCCGGATGGCGAACCGGGCGGCGTCCTGTTTCGCGCCGTGGAACCCGTAACGGGCCTGACTTGGATGGCTCGCAATCGCGCTCTACCCCAAGTCCCCGCCCACCACCTGACCAACGGCCCCGGCAAACTCACACAAGCCCTCAGCATCACCCGGGCCGACAACGGCACGAACCTCACCGACCCCACCCAATCGCTCTACCTAGGCAGCGACAACCTCCCCAAGCCCCTCGTCCAAACCACGCCGCGAATTGGCATTTCGAAAGCGGTCGCGCGCAAGTTGCGCTATGTCGTAGCCGGGAACCCGTTTGTCTCGCGTCGCTCATTTTAGTTCGCGGCTCGGGAGGCGAAGTGGTGGGTGAGTTGCATGTTTTGTGGCAAAGCGGAGAGACTAGCGGGATGAGCGTTGCTTTGGATTTACGGGATCGGGTGGCTTTGGTTACGGGTGGGTCGCGTGGGATTGGCGCGGCTACGGTGCGGCTTTTGGCGAAGGCTGGGGCGCGGGTGGTGTTCAATTATCAGAAGGCGCGGGACCGGGCGGAGGAGTTGGTGCGGGAGTGTGGCCAGAAGTTTGGTGAAGGTCGGTGCCATGCCGTGCCCTGCGATCTTACCGGTACGGAAACGGCTGAGGCTTTGGTTGGCGCGGCGGTGGAAAGGTTTGGGCGGCTGGATATTCTGGTTGTAAACCACGGTGTGTGGCCGGAGCACGATGCCGGCATCGACCGGATGGCGGATTCGCAGTGGCGGAATACGCTAGCCATCAACTTGGATGCGGTATTTGCTGTGGTCAAACATGGCGTGGCGCAGATGAAGAGGCAGCCCCAACAGGGCGACAAATCGGGGGGCGCGACGGGGCACATTGTCCTGGTCAGCTCAACTTCGGGGCAGCGCGGGGAGGCTTTCCATGTGGACTACTCGGCTAGCAAGGGCGCGCTGATTAGTATGACGAAGAGCTTGTCGTCAGAATTGATTCGGCTGGGGATTTATGTGAACTGCGTTGCGCCGGGGTGGGTGGATACGGATATGTCAGCTGGGGCGCTGGCGGACGCGAGAACTTCGGCGGCGGTGTTGGGGACAATTCCGCTGGGTAGGGTGGGAACTCCGGAGGAGATTGCCGGGCCTATCGTGTTTCTTTGCACGGAGATGGCGGGATTTATCTCGGGGGAAGTGTTCAACGTCAATGGCGGGGCGGTGCTGGTTGGGTGAGGCTGGGGCGAGAATCGCAGGCAGCCGCGGCCGGGTGGAATGCGTCCAAAGATGATGGGAGCTCTATGAAAAACCTTTTCGCTGGCTTTTTGGCTGTCTTCTTAATGTTGGGT
>JAYWAL010000134.1:0-9592 GCA_043782485.1 Acidobacteriaceae bacterium
TGCGGATTCTGGATCCGCGCCCGACTGCTCCACTGGTGATGGCGGCAGTAGTTGGCGAAAGCGCTGAGGCCCGCGAGCAACGCTAAACATATCGTGACACGAGCTACTCGCGGGAGTACTTCGTTTGTGAGCCACCCACGTCGCGAGGCCCACACGCTCAAAAGTAACGCACCCGCCACCACGGACACGCCCATGTGCCAATAGAGCCACTGGTAGTGCGAGTGGCGCGTGCCAATCTTCAACAGAACGATTCCCGGGATACCGCCCGCCAGCAAAGTCAGCCACGCCAGCCTGGCTGCCCACGACTGCCACCGGAAATTCCGCAGCAACCACGGCCCGAGAAACAACATGGCCGCAACGCCGCCAAACGCATGCAACAACACCACCACGGGATAGAGCAGGTTGGCTTGCGGAAAAGCGTAGAGATACGCCGCCGAAACAAATAGCGTTAGAACAAGGAGAGAAAGCTTGCGGCTTGGGAGCAGCGAACGCTCCGCGTGCAGATTCATAAAATGCTCGTGTCGGGATGGCGGCTACTGGCACAACACGTGTCCACGCTGCGACGCATGGCCGTCTGGAGCTGATGCAAACTACTTCGCCGCGCCCAGCGCCTCGACGTGCTCAATCACTAGCGCCCGCGAACCACCCCGGTTGAAGACCTTCCCGCTGACGGTCACCTGCTGACCGGCAAATGCCATGAGCTTGCTGTTCTGCTCGGTCGAAGGCGTTTCGCCGGAAATGGGCCAAAAAATTTCGCCCGCCGGAGTCAGAATCACCAGTGGCGAGCCGCCCTTGGCACAGGCCGTGGCGCAGTCCGCGCTGATTGGCTTCTTCAGCCCCTTGGTGAACGCGCATGCCGAATCGAGGACGTAGCCCTTCACGGTGATGGATTTCTCAGCCGTCTTCTTTGCGGCTTCATCGCCGACGGCCATCGTCAGCATTCCAACCATCAACAATCCCATCGATAAAATCAGAGCAACAAGTCGCCGATCACGCATCATGGCCAATCTCCGTAGCATTGCAGGCATGTGTCAGGAGGCCTTCTGAGCAGCTGGCAGTGCCACCCAGAAGGACCAATGAGACTACGGGGAATCTAGCCCGACGCGGGATGCGGCACAATAGTGCAAAAGCATTAGCCATCCTAAGCGGCGCTTGGGAAACGCTAGTGCCCTCCTCAGAATCCAGCCTTCGCCGCGATTCCCTTGCCCTCAACGCACTCGTAAGCCCGCCCCGTCGCAAGGTCTTTGAACTCCTCAGTGCGACCATTGGGCCACTGCACGACTGCGCGAGAAACCTTGTCGAGCTTGCCGACGCCGAACGTTACGGCGAGTTCCGATTGCGAAAGATAACTCGATCCACCCTTAACCAGCCGCGATTGCGTTATGCCGCCATGTTCAATCCGGACTACCGCGCTAATCGCATCACGATTGGACTGCGTGCCCGTTAGGCGGAAGCGAATACTGCGGTTTCCAGAGAGCTGATCGTTTCGGTAAAGAAACGCCGGGCCATTGTTCGTCGTCATCAGAATATCCACATCGCCGTCGCGGTCGAAATCCCCGCAGGCCAACCCGCGGCCCACTTTTGGCGAACGAAATCCGTCGCTGAGTTCCCCGGCCACGTCACGAAACAGATGCTTGCCACTATTTAGGAATAGCTGCGGTGGCTGCGCGTAGCCCACGTTACCGCGGATGTTCCGCACGGTGTCGTCAATATGGCCATTCGTCACCGCCAAATCGAGAAAGCCATCGAGATCAGCATCAAGGAAGGCGCAGCCGAACCCCAGCGTGGTCTTGGAAGGAAGCCCAACGCCAGCGGACGTCGCGATATCTTCGTAAGCACCTTTGCTCGAAGCCCGGTAGAGGCCAATCATCTCGTTATCAAAATTGGTCATGGCGATCCCGGGGGTACCGGAGTTCTCGAAGTCGCCAACGTCCACGCCCATGCCCGCGCGCGCTTTGCCTTCATTGCTAAAGGCAAGACCGGCCTCGACCGCAACATCTTTGAACGTACCGTTGCGCTGGTTGCGGTAAAGCTTGTTGGGCTGTGTATCGTTGGCCACCAGCAAGTCGGGCCAGCCATCCTGGTCGTGATCGAGCAGCGCGACGCCGAGCGATTTCGAGCTGCTATCGAATATGCCGCTGCTGGCGGTTACTTCCTCAAACTTGCCGTTGCCGCGATTATGGAACAGCCAGCAAGTTTTGCCCTGGTAAGCTTCCGGCGTGCAATACGATTTGTGTTTGCCGTCCAGGCTGCAAAATACGTCGTGCTCCGGCGACCACTTGGTGTAGTTGCAAACGAACAGATCCAGGCGCCCGTCGCGGTCGAAATCAAACCACACTGCGGAGGTGCTAAATCCGAGCCTCCCGCCCAGGCCGCTAGCCTGCGTCACGTCCACGAACGTTCCCTTGCCTGTGTTCTTAAAAAGGCGGTTCTGTCCAACGCAAGTGATCAGGATGTCGGGAAAGCCGTCGTTATTGAAATCGCCCACGGCCACTCCCATGCCGTACATTTCCACATCCAAGCCAGCGCGCCGGGTCACGTCGGTAAACGTTCCGTCGCGATTGTTCCTGTAGAGCTGAAGCGTCGAGCGCTGCTTCTTATGCCCTGGCCAATCCATGCCATTGACCAGCAAAATGTCCTGCCAACCATCCGCGTCGTAATCCAGAAACGCACAGCCCGAACCAAGCGTTTCGGGCAAAAGCTTGCCACCGTAGGCCCCGCTATTGTGATGAAAGTGAATCCCCGCGGAATCAGTTACGTCCGTGAAACGAAATCCGGGAGCCGCGGCGGCAAAGGAATTTCCATGCAACAGCGCCGCCGATGCCAGACTCGCCGCTCCTCCAAGAAAATCGCGCCGGTTCATGGAAGATTCACCAGTCCGTTGCGAATTGCGTACACCACCAGCTCCGCCGTTTTGTGGATTCCCAGCGCGTCCATGATGTTCGCGCGGTGCACCGCTACCGTATTGGCGCTCAGGCCCAGCTCGACAGCAATTTCCTTATTGGATTGCCCGTCCACAATCAGCCGCAAAACTTCCAGCTCCCGCGCCGTCAAAGCCGACGAACTCTCCCCTTTCAACGTTGCCGCCTTCGCCACCTGCGGGTCGAGCACGATTTCGCCCTTGAATACCCGCCGAATCGCAGTCACCAGTTCCATATCAACAATGCTCTTCAGCAAATAGCCGCGAGCGCCCGCCTCCAGCGCCTGATGCACCCAGGTTTCCTCAGAGTGCATGCTCAGCATCAGCACGGCCGTAGCCGGATGGTCGGCCAGAATTTTTCGCGTCGCATCCAGCCCATTCATACTGGGCAAAGCACAATCCATGACGACGACTTGCGGCTGGAGTTCCTTGGCCAGCCGGACCGCCTCCGCGCCATCGCTGGCTTCGCCGACGACCAAAAGGTCAGGCTCATCCTCCAGAATGCGCCGGAAACCCCGCCGCACCAGGCTGTGGTCGTCTACCAGGAACACCGTGATTTTGTCGTCTGCCATAGTCTTCTCGTTTACATTTTGAAACTAACAAGTCGAGCGAAATTAGGTCTTGGGGACATGCAGCCGCACCAGCGTGCCGCCTCCCACCAGATTCTCGATCACCAGCGAACCAGCCAGCAAACCCGCTCGTTCCCGCATCGCCACCAGTCCAATGCCCGTTCGCCCCGGCAACGGGGCAAATCCTTTTCCGTGGTCTTCCACTTCCAGTTGCACCTCTGCCCGCAAAAAACTGAGCCGCACCCAAGCCTCTCGTGCCCCGGAGTGCCTCACCACGTTGTTCAATGCCTCTTGCAGTATCCGGTACATGTGCACACTCGCGCCAGCCTCCACCGGAAACGAAGCGCCCGTTTTGGCGTAGGCGATGACGACTCCGGTCTGGCGCTGCAAAACAGGCAGATACCACTCAATGGTCTTCTCCAATCCCGCCTCTTCCAGCATGACGGGATGCAGTGCCTGCGACAGACCCCGCACGTTATCGAGCGAAGACTGCGCAATTTGGGCCACCTCGTGTAGATCCGCGCGCAGGGTCGATCCCTCGGGCGCATGTTTGCCAGCCCGCTTCAGCATCGACCCAATGGCCGTCAGCACCTGACCAAACTCGTCGTGCAATTCCCGAGAAATATGCAACAGCGTCGATTCCTGTGTAGAAATCAACTTCTGCGCCAACTCGCGACGTTGCCCGGAGAGCTCGGCCAGTTGGCCAAAAATACGACGGTTCGCGCCCATCACATAGAGGCTGGTCAGCGTAATCGCCAGCAGCGTCGCCGTCAAAAACAGATAGACGCGATTCTGCACACGATCATAGATCGCCCCCACGCGAGCCGCCGCCTGCTCCTCCGTTTCATTATTCTGCACCAGCAACCGCGCCACTGCCGTATTCAGCCCGGCTAGACGCGCCTGCAAGGAAAGCCGAATTTCCTCTCTCGCATCTTTCTCTTTGCCCGTGCGGGCCAGCGCAAAGGTCCGCTCCGTGGCATCCCAGAACTGGGTCAGCGAACTGCGCAAGTACGCCCGTTGCTCCGCCGAATTCTGGATTACGGCCACGATTTCTTCCCGCCGCAAGGCATCATCCAAATCGCCGTGAATCCTGTCGAATTGCGCCGACCAAGCCGCCAGCGGATACGGCTCGTCCGCGTCCAGCATGTCACGCATCGCCAAAGCCAACGAATTCAAGTCATTCTGAATGCGCAGCAGCTGGAGCGAGTCTTTCCGGTTCCGGTCCGCCAAATCGCTCTGCAACTGCCGCAACCCCCGAATTTGCCCCGTAATGTAGTAGGAGTAGGCGACGACCGCCGCCAGGGTCAAGACCAGGCCCAGCAGCAATCCGGCGGTGGGCGACCGTTGAGAAGCGGAAAAAGGCGGCACGAGCCGAGGATATAACGCGAACTGGTAAAAGCGCCAACAGGTCGCCAAACGGCCCGCCCCACGAGCACTCAAGCCCCAGGCACTTCCCGCCGATAAACGAGAAGGTTAGCCCAAAGCTCACCCAGGAAGGCTCGGCCAAGGAAGGCTCGCCCAAGGGACGCTCGCCAAGATGAGCAGCATCCGACTCTTGATCGTCGACGACTCCTCCGCCATGCGGAAAATGGTGGAGCGCGCGCTGCGCATGGCGGATGTGGAAATTGAGCAGGTGTTTGAGGCCAGTAACGGTAATGAGGCTCTGGTCGTGCTCCAAAGCAACGCTGTGGATCTGATTCTCTGCGACATCAATATGCCGGTTATGGATGGCCTGGAATTTCTCCGTCGTCGCCCAGCCGAAGGCCTCGCAAAAGGCGTGCCCGTTGTGATGATTACCTCGGAAAGCGGCGAAGCCGACGTCCTGCAAGCGCTGTCATCCGGCGCGATCGGATACATTCGCAAGCCCTTTACCCCCAAGCAAGTCCGCGAACAGATTCTGCCGGTTCTAACACGCCGGGTTTAGCCCGGCCCAGCCAAGCTCAAGT
Organism: Acidobacteriaceae bacterium; assembly: GCA_043782485.1. Lineage (GTDB taxonomy): Bacteria > Acidobacteriota > Terriglobia > Terriglobales > Acidobacteriaceae > JANXUC01. The sequence goes on from JAYWAL010000134.1 coordinate 5,436, forward strand.
TCCGCCCCTCATTTGCCGATTCAACAGAAGGCGATCGCACCCTCCATCCATACCCAGCCTTCGCCCAATGGAGAGTGGCCGATTCATGAACAGCATACGAGCACTAATCGTGGATGATTCCTCGGTGATGCGCAAGATCGTGGAGCGTTCCTTGCGGCAGGCCGGGATGGAACTCAAAGAGGTCATTGAAGCCAGCAATGGAGCGGAAGCTCTCTCGGCGCTCTCGGCCCTCAATGACCAACCCGTCGACATCATTCTGTGCGACATTAATATGCCGGTTATGGATGGCCTGGAATTCGTCAAACAGCTTCCGACTGTCGCCAATGCCAGGGGCGTTCCCGTGGTCATGATTACCACGGAGGGCAGCGAAGCGCACGTGGTGCAGGCGATTTCGGCGGGCGCGCGCGGCTATATCCGCAAGCCTTTTACCGCCGATCAGGTGAAGGAGCAAATCCTCCCAATTTTGGCGGGTAAAACATGAGCAGCTCGACTGGAACCCGGGCCGCCCGCGAAAGTGCGGACACCTGGAAACCAACGCTGGAGCTCGCTACCCGCGAAGTCTTTGAACTCATGCTGGGCTGCGAGTTGACTTTGCAGAACGGTCCGCCAGAGCCCTTGTCCGAGATCATCGCCATGGTCGGCTTGGCTGGCCAACTGTGCGGACTCTTGAGCCTCCGCTGTAGCCTCGCCGCAGCGGCGCTTATGGCTTCTAAAATGCTTGATCTGGAACTGGACCCAGTGGCCGCCGAAGTGTTCGACGCCTTTGGCGAGGTTGGTAACATGGTCGCGGGAAACTTCAAGAACAAGATTCCGGGCCTCAGTGATGGCTGCATGCTCTCCGTACCTACCGTCGTGACTGGTCAGGATTACAGCGTGCACGCCTCTGTGGAAACGCCGCCCCTGGAACTTCACATGCTTTTTGAAAACCTGCCGGTCGTGGTCTCTCTCCAGATAAGCGAATAGCAGCGGAACCTCCGCGCTAGGCCTTCGCGGCAGTGGCTCCCCCAAAGATTGTGGCCACCAGCTCGCAAACTTCAGCAACGGATTCGTCGAGTTCAAAGGTAAACCGGGCCAGGTCCACTCGGTCCAGCTCCGCGTGTTCTTGTAATAGAATTCCCCAAGCCGGATTACCGATCAGGTCCACGCGGCGGCCTTCGTAGTAGCCGTAGCCGAGGCCGCGCATGCGACAAAGCAAGTCACCTAGATGGACCACGGCAGCCAGCGACTGCACGGATGCTTCGCTAGTTTCCGGAGCATGGTGGCACGCGATCACCTGCGTCATGCGATTTCCCAGGTGCCACTGCTGGGCCAGGGCGTTGCCGGTGTCTTGGTGGGTAAAGCCCATGGTCTGAAGTTCGGCCTCGTCAAAGGACATCTCCTGTTCGACAGCCATGCCCATCGCCTTGGAGAACTCGTCCGGAAAGGCCAGGCAGTTCACGAGAAAGCCAATGTCGTGCAGCAGGCCTGCCATGTAGGCCTCGTCGCTATCGACCCCCTGGAGCCGCTCCGCAAACTTCCGACAGACCAAGGCGCACCCGAGCGAGTGACGCCAGAACACGCCGGGATCGATGATCCAGTTGCGAGCAGGAAAAGCTCGCGAGAGGCAGCAGGTCAGCAAAATGGTTTCGACGCGGCGCAGCCCCAGACTGATGACCGCTCCCTTGATCGATTCCGGGGATTTGGTCATTCCAAACAAGGGAGAAGAGGCGACGCGCAGGCATTGCGCGGCGATCGTGTTGTCGTAGGAGACCAGTTCCACCACCTTGTCCAGCTTCACCTGATCGGGCGGTAAGCGAAGCATTTCGAGCAAGGGAATAAAAATGGAGGGAATGGCGGGCGTAGTCTCGATCGAGCGCACGCGCTCGGCGATTCGGGCTTCGAGGTCAGGTGTCATAGTTTGTCACTCTGTTTGCCACTCTCGAGGGATGGTTTCCAGTAACCAATGGCTCCAGGAAAGTGCACCAGGTGAAATTTGTCGTTCAACTTCATGAGCGATTCCGAACTTCCCAGAAAGAAATAGCCGCCGTAATTCAGATTGGTGAGGAAGTGATTGACGACCTTGGACTTCGAGGGCGCATCGAAGTAAATGAGCACGTTGCAGCAGAAGATCAGGTCTATACCCCTCATGAAGAGCATCTTCGAGTCCTCAAGAAGATTCAGGCGGCTAAAGGTAATCAGCTTCTTCACTTCGGGCCGCACTTGCAGCTTTTTGTCGTCCAGCACGTTGAAGTATTTGGATTTGTAGTAGTCCGTCGTGTGGCGCAGCGCGTAGTCGCCGTATATGCCGGCTTGGGCGGTTTCGACCGAGCGATCGTTCAGGTCGGTGGCCAGAATTTCAATCGTCCAACCCTTCAGCAGTCCTGCCGTCTCTTCCATCAGGTTCATGGCCAGGGTGTAGGCTTCCTCGCCCGTCGAGCATCCGGCGCTCCAGATCCGCACCCGCTTGGTGAGTTGTTTGGCCTTTTCCGCCACCAGCTCCGGAAGAATGATCTTGCGCAGCGCGTCCAGCTGCGGCTGGCTTCGGAACAAGCAAGTCTCGCCAATCGTGACTTCATTCAGCAATTGCCGAATTTCGTGGTCGCGCGTGGTCGCGGAACTGAGCAAGTTCCAGTATTCCCGCACGCCGCGCAAACCGAGGCTCTTGATGCGCCGGCCCGTTGAATCGGACAGCAGGTACATCTTTTCCTCGGGCTGGTAGATGCCGCAGGTTTTGTAAACCAGATCGCGCATCTGCCGGAAGACAGGGTCGATGGTATCGCCGTCCCTGCTGCCCGTAGACCTGGCAACAGCTGTTTGCGTACTAAAACTCATTTCAGGGAAACCTCCAGCTTGGTGGTGGACGGATTGATCGAATTGGTCGTCGAAATCGGCGTTACCCGATGGAGTTGCACGCGGCGGATAATTTCTGACGCCAGCCGAGCCAGAGAATAAATTCCATCCGCCTGACCAGCGGCGTAGACCGCCCCGGGCATGCCCCAAACCACCGAACTCGGCTCGTCTTGCACGATGACCTGCCCTCCAGCTTCCCGGATATGCCTCGCGCCGATCGCCCCGTCCATCCCCATGCCCGTCATCACGACGCCAAGCACATGCGCTCCGCCCGTGGCCGCCACCGAACGGAACAGCACATCCACAGCGGGTCGGCACGAGTGCTCCGGCGCTCCTTGATTCAAACTGATACGCCATCCGGGCCCGCTGGCAGCCATCACGGGCGCGACCACCGTCATATGAAAGTTGCCGGGCGCGATCCACGCTTGACCGGGCACCAGAACCTTTCCATCCGTGCCCTCATGCACCGGCATGGGCGAATGCCGCGAGAGCCGCTCCGCCAGCAGTCCCGTGAAGGACGCCGGCATGTGCTGCACAATCACAACCGGGACAGGAAACCCCGCCGGAAGCCTGGGTACCACTTCGGCTAGGGCACTGGGCCCACCTGTGGAGGTTCCGATGGCAACAATGTCGATGCGCTGTTGGTGTGCCCCAGGAGGGAGCGGCCTCGGTCGGATTGTCGACTGCGGTGCAGAAGGTGACACCCGCTGCGCCGCCCCGCCCAACGCCTTAATCTTCGGCACAAGCTCCTCTTCCACGGCGGCCAAAGTGAGCGCGAGGCTCCCGCGGTCGGTGGGCTTGGTGGCATAGTCAGCAGCCCCCAGGGAAAGCGCCTCGATGGTCTCGGCCGCGCCCCGCGCCGTCAGCGTGCTGAACATGATCACCTTCACGCCAGGAAACTCCTTGCGCAAAATAGCCAGCGCGTCGAGGCCTCCCATGACCGGCATGGAGATATCCAGGATCACCACATCGGGATGCAGCAGGGAAATCTTGGCCAGGGCGATGCGGCCATCGCCTGCCGTGCCCACCACATCGAAAGCGGGGTCCTTTTTCAGCGTATCGGAGACCACCTTGCGAATCACCAGGGAGTCGTCGACGACGAGAATCCGAATTGGAGGTACCAGCATAAGTCTCGTGGAGCGTGAGTTTCGGTCGAGTTTCGCGGTCTGTTTTAGTCGTCTGTCTTCGTGGTCTGATTTGCGCTCAATTTTGAGCGACACAAGTGTGAGTGACACGAGCCAGCCCGCGGCCGACACACCGCTTTGCTAGGGGCTCTCTCTGTCTCCCCACCTTCGCAGTACTGGTGTGCCCGAAACCAACACCTGGCG
>JAYWAL010000135.1:0-3603 GCA_043782485.1 Acidobacteriaceae bacterium
CGGGGTTATTTTTCCGAGGTGGAACTTCAGGCTGACAATGATGCGCGCGCTCCGGTGCATGCGCCAGAAGAGCATGCCGATCCGGTCTTCCGGCGTTTGCCCATAGCCCAGGTCCCAGAGCCGCATCTCCCAGTAGAGAGCCCATCCTTCCACCAGGAACGGGGTGGAAAACACGGCACGATGGGTGTTGTTGCGCGCGGCCACAAACAATTGCAGGTGGTGCCCGGGAATGAGCTCATGCGCCGTTACGATGCGCGTAAAATGGCGGTTGTTGCCGCGCATCGACATCAGCTTGTCCTCCTGCTTCATATCCTCCTTGGCATAGGCAACCATCATGTTCTGGCCGCTGTAGGCCGCATAAGGCATCGTCTTTTGGGCTTCAGGCGAGATCATCGACACGCGCCAGGTCTCCTCGCAAAGCGGCGGGACGGTGACCAGGTCATGCTTTTTGAGGAACTGGATGGCGCGCCGGGCTTCCTCGACCACCAAATCGTCTTGCTTGCCCGGAGGAACGAAGTCGGCCTTCACTCTGGCGAGGGCGGTTTTCCAATCCTCGCTCAGCCCCATTTGTTTTGCTGCTTTTTTCATCTGCGCCTCGCACCAGGCAAATTCCCTTTCGCCGATGGCGATGAGTTCCTCCGGGGTGCAGGGGATCATTTCCCCGGCCAAATCGTCGGCCAGCGCCTCCGCGCCAATGGGATCGCCCAGCAACGGGTCCTCGTCCTTGCTATGATTACAAAACTCAGTTGGGCCATTGATAGTCAGGGAGTTACATCAGTTCCAACTTTTGATACTCGATGTTTTTGCGCTTTCATTGAGCCAAGCACTTTTCTTCTGTTTTAAGCCCGCGTAGTGCGCAGCCCTTTGTTTTCAGCCCTTTGCCGCCTGTTGGCGTTCGTCACCCGTTTGCACTCAATCCTTTGGCCGTTGACAAATACTTACCACAGTATCACATATATTCACCTAGTTGTGATACTATAGTATTTATCTATGCCTACTCAAAAAACTCCCGCAAAACGGTTGCAAAAATTGTTTCACCAGCGCCTCTGCTGGACACTGGCCCAACTCGCTCAGAAGCTCGGTTATGCCCTGCTCTCCGTGCGCCCCTTCCTTAAGCAGGTCGGTTATTTCAGGAGCTTCACTGATAATGGCAAGTGGTACACGCTCCGTGACACTCCGCAGTTCGATCGGGATGGCCTTTGGCACCATCAAGGCATTGGCTTCTCCAAACACGTCAGCCTTACCGCAACCATTGAGCACCTGGTCGGGCGCAGTCCCGCAGGACTCACCGCCAGCGAGGTCGCCCAAAAACTACAGCACCCTTGCCACACCGTCTTAACCCGCTTGCACCAAGCTGGCCAATTGGATCGAGTTAAAGTCGCCGGCCAGTTTCGTTACTTGGCTACGCAATCGCCCCTCAACAGTCAGCAGCGCCAGCAAGCTCTGCTCAGTCAAGGGCCCGACCCGTCGACCTCGCTGAACCCTCAAGCAGCCGTCTGGGTATTGGTCGAGCATATCAAAAATCCCGCGCGGAGCTTCGAAGAACTCGCCGGCCATCTGCGGGCGCAGCGTAAACTACCTGTTACCTCGGAACTCATCGATCGGCTCTTCCAAGAACACGGTCTAAAAAAAACGCCCGAAGCATCGAACTGAAGACCTTGACGGTCTTGCAGAGTTTTCTGGACAGGTTGGCCAGAGAGAGCTCAACCGCAGCCCTATTCGTGGATCGGCCGCTCTTGCTCTTTCGCTCTGCCCAGACTCACTGCCCCGATTGTCAGGCGGCGCTACAGGTTGCCAAAACGCAGACCAAAACGGTGCATACGCTCCACTTGGGCTGCTTTTCCGCCCACGAAACTCTCCTGACCTGCAGAGATTGCCAGAACCCAGCCATCTATCGCGCAGAGGAGCTGAGCCGCTTGGTGCCCACGGGCTGCACCTTCGGTTATGATGTCATGGTCTTTGCCGCCAAGGCGCTTTTCCTGCGCCACCGGCAAGCCCGAGAAATTGTGGAGGAATTAGCCGGGCGCAACGTCCGGCTCAGCGCCAGCGAAGTGGACTATCTGGGAAAGAAGTTTGTGGTCTACCTGGCTCTGGCTCATCGGCAGTGCGCCCCGCGTCTGCGGGAAGCCATGCGCCACCAAGGGGGTTATGTTCTTCACTTGGATGGCACCTGTGAAGGCGGCGGGCCCCTGTTGATGAGCAGCCTGGATTCCCTTTCCGAGATCGTCCTGGGTAATGTGAAAGTGCCTTCCGAGAAAACCGATCAGATCATCCCCTTTCTCCAAGAGCTCAAGGCCCGATACGGAAGGCCCGTGGCGGTGGTTCATGACATGGGCCGGGGCATTCTGGCGGCCGTCAAAGCCGTGTTCGATGGCATCCCGGATTTTATCTGTCATTTTCACTTCCTGCGCGACCTGGGCAAGGATCTGCTCGCCTCGGACTATGACCTCCTGCGCCAGCGTTTGCGCAAATACGGACTCACCGAAAAACTGCTCCAACACGCTCGGCGTCTCAAAACCGACATTGATGAACGGCCCGAACGGGTGGAGCGCTTCTGCCAGAGCGTGCAGGGCGGCTCCCTGCCGGCAGAAGAGTTGGAGCTCTTTCCGCTCTTCTGTGCCTACAGCCTGATCCAGTGGACGCTCGCCGGCAAATCCCAGGGGGAAGGCTACGGCTTCCCCTTTGATCGGCCACTGGTGCACTTCGCCAAACGGTTGCGGATGCTAGGCCAACGGCTCGAGCAGATGAAAGACGTCCATCTCCGTGGCCAGTGGCGCGATAACATTCCTTTGTTTAAACTCTCCTGCGAGCTCCAGAAGGTCTCCGCGGATAAGGGCTTGCTCAGCACGCTGGCGACCATCGATCTGAAAAGTGAGGTGTTCGACCAACTGCGCGGTGCGATGCGCATCGCTCAGATCGGCCAAACTGCGGGCTTGAACTCCGGCAGCAACCCCATCGCCCTCGACTCGATCAAGAATGCTGTCCAACAGTTCCGCAAGAAAGTTATGGCGCGCCCCGATTACTCCTCCTCAGGCCACTGGCGAGCCATGGTTGAGCAGATCGACAAATATGGAGATAAACTCTTCGCCGATCCCATCACCTTGAAAAGAGCCAACGGAAACATTCAAATCTTTCCCCAGCGCACGAACAACATCATGGAAAGATTTTTCCGTGACCTTCGGCGCGGGGCCAGGCGCAAGTGCGGCCACAACTCCATCAGCCGTTTCCTCCAAACCATGATCGCTGATACCCCTCTGGTCCGAAATCTGGAAAACCCCAACTACCTCAAAGTCTTGCTCGATGGCCGGGCAACTTTGGAAGAACGCTTCGCCCAAATCCAAGTCGATACCGTTCGAAAAGAATTGCAAGACGCCTTAAACCCCGTGGAAAAAGTCCCCGCAAATATCCGTAAACTCATCCACCTCCAATCTTTCCCGGAAACCATTTGCCGCCTATTCAAAAAAGCCGCGTAAAACGGAAATCCAACGGAGTTTTGTGATCATAGAAGGTACGGGCGGGAGAGGCAGAGGCAAGTCCTTCAGGGGCAACGGGTTGCTCCGGGCAGGCGTCTTGTAAGGTACGGCGCTGGCTGCGAGCCGAGTT
>JAYWAL010000136.1:0-3574 GCA_043782485.1 Acidobacteriaceae bacterium
CGCGTCCTGGTGCTCAAGCATGCGCGCGTTCTTCAGCTCCTGCACGGCGGACGCATCGTCAAGGAATATAAAGTTGCCCTCGGCGGCTCTCCCCTCGGACCCAAGACGCAACAGGGAGACCGCAAGACCCCAGAAGGCGTCTACGTCCTCGATTCGCGAAACCCGCAGAGCCACTACTACAAATCCCTGCACATTTCCTATCCAAATCAAGAACAACGCAACGCCGCAAAAAGGAAAGGCGTCTCCGCAGGCGGAAATGTCTTCCTCCACGGCCTACCCAACGGCATGGGCGCGGTAGGCGCAGCCCATCGACTCCACGACTGGACCGACGGCTGCATCGCCGTCACCGACGAAGAAATCGACGAAATCTGGCGCAGCGTCCCCAACGCAACGCCCATCGAAATCCGCCCCTGATTGGTCCTGGGAGTATTACGATTTTGGAACCGGAGGCGTCGCCACTTTCGGCGCGCCGGGCACAGCCGGTTTAGCCACTCTTTTCCTCACCGGCTTCTTCGGCTTTTCATTGTCATCAATGACGATCTTCTTCGGCGGCTCGGGCGGCATGGCGGCCTGAAGCGTCTGCACTTGCGTATGCAGGGTCGCGATTTCGGAATCCTTCGCCGCCGCCAGCTTGTCCATGCGATCAGCAAGCGCCCGGCGTGCTTTGTCGATGCTGCTAGCGTCGTTGGCTAGCGCCTGGAACTCGTCCTTCGACCCAAACGCTCCAGCCGATTCCGCCAGACTCGCCACCACGTCGTACAGCGCGCCCACGTTCCTATACACCTTGAACGTGAGGTTCAGGCTATCCGGGGCGGCGTTGAGCTGCGACACCATTCCCGGCAGCGCGCTTTGCAGGTTTCGCTGCAACGATTCCACGTTCGCCTGCGACTGCCGCTTGGAGTCGCCATCCGTCTTCCACTTTTCCACACGGACTTTGCCGAGATCGGCATTTAATGCTTGCGACGCCTGGTTGAGTTGCCCCAGCACGCCACTAACTTCCGTCATGGAAGCGTAGGAGACGGCACCGCCCTGCGAAGGCGCGCCAGTTTGAGCCTGGGCCACGCCAAGCGCGACCGCGAGAGACAGCAGGAAAAAGTTGAGTTTCATGTGCACCACAGGATACTCAATTTGCACCATTTGGCCAAGATTCGGTCAAGACAGGCCGAATTCCGCTCGTCGGGGTGCCCCGTCCTTGTCGCGCTCTTTGCGAGAGAGCCTGCCCTGAGCGAAGTCGAAGGCGCGCGGCTTCTGAATCTCGCCCCCACCGCCACAACCTTTGTCTTGAGTGGCGCCCCAATTCATCCCCCGAGTGTTTTCCTCGAAGAGGTGACGAAAATGAATTGCCCAGTCGTCCAGTTGAAGAAGCACGCTCTAGTTACTGCGAACCGCCGGTCGGGAATCTTGCACGCGCGCCAGGCTTGCAAAGTAGGCGTCCTGCATCTGTTGCGCAGCGTTCCCGGCAGAAAAATGCTCGCGAATAGTGCGGGACGCCGCCTGACCCAGACGGAGACACCAATCCCGATCCGCCAGGAGCATTTCCAAGATAGACGCAAGCTGTTCGGTGTTGCTAATGTCGAATAGCAGTCCATTTTCGTTGTGACGAATGACCTCGGCTGCCCCCCCGGCTCTCGATGCAACCACCGTGCAGCCACACGCCATCGCCTCCAACAGCGAGTTGGAAAGCCCTTCGCTTAGCGAAGGCGACACAAAGATCCGAAGTTTTCGAAGATCGACCCCTATTTGTGGCGCGCCGGCAACCAGTTCGAAAGTGTCACCTATTCCACACTGGATTGCCTGTTGGGCTAAGCTCTCTCGCAGGGGACCGCTCCCCACAATTCGTAAGCGTGCCGCTGGAAAACGCGGGCTGATTCTGGCAAAAGCGTCAATCAAAATGGGAAGACCCTTCTCCGGCCTCAGAACGCAAGTAGTTCCGATAGTTGGGGGGCGCTCTTCGAAACCAGGAAAAAATTCGTTGAGATTAACACCGTTGGAGCAGACTGTGACTAGCTCTGCCGGAACGCTTTCCGAGACCAGAGCCTGACGCAGATAGTGGCAATTCGCTATGATTCCGTCGACCCATCGATCCGTCTTGCGCACCAACCACGCATCTCGGGGGCGCATTAGTGATCTTTCGGCCCGACAGCTCGATAGCACGACCGGAACCTTGGCGCTCCTTGCGATTGGGACCGCAAAGACGGTAGTGGCAGGTGAGAAGGAATGCACAATAGCGATGTTTTCTCGAATCAGGTACTTACGCAGACTTAATGCATGCGCGAAACTTGCCGGCGACCAAAAAGCTCTCACAGGCAGTTCCCACACAGGTACACCTGCCGCTTCGAGTTCTATTTGACGAATGCCCCCCTGTCTGAAGCAGCACACACGGACACTGAACTGCTTGGGATCAAGATGCTTGGCCACAATTGCAACCTGACGTTCCGTCCCGCCGATGTGAAGTTCGCGGACGAGAAGGAGAACCGGGATCGGAGTGGTATCGATCGTCATAATCGTGTCATTTGTTGCTCATGCCTCACCCGGCAAACCTCCTCAAGAATATGGATCTGGGTCTTGGATCCCAATAACCCAGTACCGTCGGTGGAAGAGGCTGAGTTGATCGACAATCTTTTATTTCCGAGAACCGCCTCAGCGAGATTTGTTCCCGGCGAAAGGCCCGGGCTGCTTTGCGTTGGCGCGCTCGTACCACTTTCCGTGGTAGCGTGATTCGTCATCCAGATTTTTCTGGTACCGACCCTGACCGAGGATTCTGGAAGGGCTGGCAATGACCGAGGGCGGGCGCGACACCGGAATTTCGATCTGTTGTCGATTCGTTGGTTGAAAGTTACCACTTATGTACCGGCCTCTCAAAGTCGCGATTGTGACCCAATACTTTCCCTCGAGTGCACTGCCTTACAGAGGCCGAGCGCTGGAAGATATGGCGAGGGAACTTGCAAAACTCGCCAATGTGCGGATATTTTGCATCGACCCCGCATATCCTCGGTTCCGCGCGTTGCAACCAGGCTCGTTCCCCCATCGCGACTCAGAAGCGTCTCACAGGATGCCTGACTTGGAGGTGGAATACCTTCGATACCCCGCCATTCGCTTCATAAGCCGGCCTCTGAACGGCTATGCTTGCGGCCGGGCGTTGCTTCCTCGCCTTAGGGATTTCTCACCAACTGTAGTCTTAGCTTTCTTCCTCTATCCGGAGGGATTTGGAGCAGTAACGGCGGGGCACAAGCTCGGAGTGCCCGTTGTAGTTGGTGCCCTCGGTTCCGATCTTTGTTGCATCGAAGGTAGGTTCTTGAAGAAAGCCGCTCAACGAACCCTGGGCAAGGCCGCTTTTGCAATTGCCGTCAGCGAGGACTTGCGGCGACGCGCGATTGCGTGCGGCATCCCGCCTGAGAAGTGCAAGACGATTCGCAACGGTTGCGATCATAGTATTTTTCACCCATCCGATCGGGAGGGCGCGCGAACCGAATTGGGTCTCAATCCCAACGATGCCATCGTAGTATTCACGGGACATCTCATTCCGTTGAAGGGTATCAGGGAGTTGGTGGTCGCAGCTTCCATTCTTTTGCGT
>JAYWAL010000137.1:0-3523 GCA_043782485.1 Acidobacteriaceae bacterium
GCCCTGCTCGCGCTAGGCTTTACGCACGATTCTCAAGCTGCGGTGGAAGGCTGGACCCAGCGCTTTCGTAAAGACTTTGGCTCCGATCCGCAAGTGACATTTTATGAAATTCCGATGATCGGCGGAATGGGCACACTGGCCAAGCCGTTCATCACGGGGGGCATGCGCAAGGGTACGGCCAAAGCCGACTACGAGCATGTGATTACGGTATTTGGCAATGCGACATTTTGGAAAGAGCGTCTCCGGTATAAAGCGGAGAAAGACGCATACCTGATTCTGCTGGGCCAGGAAGGGAACATCCGCTGGGTGAGCCACGGACTGGTAGACGAGGGAACGTACGCAGACTTGGCGGCGGCCGCCAGGCGGTTACTCGGCAAGCAATAACGCAGCGCGGAAAGTTCGCCCTGCGCCAGACTCCAGCGGGCGGCGCTTACTGCGGAGCATGATCTAAGTCCACCACCGGAATATTGAAAGCCACGGTGTTCAACACGCCTTTGCGCTGAAACTGCACCCATACCCGATAGGTTTTTGCCCGCGGAAAGATCATGTTGAATTGCATCTGCGGGCCGCCATCGGCAATAAAAGGATGCTCGTGCACCATGTCGATGGTGTCGTCGCTAGCCGCTATCATGTGAGCCCAGGCGCCCAGCCACTTCTCCATCCCTTCCGCCTGCTTGAAGTGGAAAAACATCAACGTCTTGGTTCCCGAGACTGGCTGCGGCGGTACCATCTCCAATTCAACATCGGTGTTCGCCCCATGCTGCAGACCCGTGTCAGGCTCTAACACTGCATCTGCCAAACTGACCGGCGCAGCGGAACTTCCTTCGGCGAAAACCGTCCGGGCGATCAGTTGCGGAGTACCGCCGCGCGGATAAACATCGGCTACCACGCGATACATTCCTGCCTTCGGAAAAACCGCGTCAAATAGGAACGTGCCGTCCGCCTGCGGGATCGGATGGTCATGCAAAAAATATTTCAAATCGCTGCTCACGATAAACAGGTGAAACAGCCTTTCGTGCACGATCTCAAAGTTCTTGACCACCGCATAGGTCTTTGGATCATGAATTGTGAACTTCAGTTGGATCTTCTGTCCTGGCTGGATCATGGCCGGCCGAGTGGTGACTTCCAGCGGATACTCCACCTGATCGGGAATACCGAGAACCATCTTCATGCCACAGCGTTTGCAGGTATCCGGCTTATCCGACCGTTGGTCGGCATCCATGGGACAAACGTAATCTTGAGGGTCGACAGATCCCGGCGCGGTTACGGCGGCGACTGGAGGGAGAGCGGCCACGGTGCTCTGGGCTGACAGAAGCAGAGGAATCAAACACAAGGAGAAACCCGCAATGATTCGCATACCTATCCCTACAGATAGCATGAAATCAAACGGCCCCGCCGTCTAAGAGCGGACGGCGAAGGTAGCATTCGCGCGCGCCACCACTTTGCCGTCAGCGTGGATAAAGCACTGAGCGAAGCAGACGCTCTTGCCAACTTTGGTGAACGTAGTCCGGATTTCGATCCACTGATCCCGCTGAGCGCTCGCGAGAAAATCGACTCCCAAACTCAGAGTCACTAGACCCGCTTCAGGCAACTGAATGGCGCAACTGAGACCCATCGCATTGTCGGCCAACGCCGTGAGCAATCCGCCGTGCACGAAGCCTCGGGAATTCGTATGCTGTTCGCCCGCGACAAACCCCAGCATGACCGCCTCCGCCTCGCGCTTGGAATACAGCGGCTCCCATGGGTCGGTCAACGGACTTTTTCGGAAATGGGGTTCAAACCCCGCGGGGATGGAAGCCATTCCTACTGCCGCTGGGCTATTTGAAAGTGGCTCAAGGTAGCGGCATACGAGGCAACACCTTTATACAGCGCTTCGGCCACCTTCTGGCGCGTTTCTGAACGCATCATCAGCGCCTCATCGCGAGGGTTGCTGATAAATCCAATTTCGGCCAGGATGCTGGGCATGGAAGCGCCAATCAGCACTACAAAAGGGGCCTTCTTTACGCCGCGATCTCGCACCTTGGAAGTGGTTTTCGAAGAATTAGCGTACATCGCTTCTTCCACGCGATTGGCAAACTCGCGCGATTCGTCCACCTTGTCTTTCAATGCAATCTTCTGCAGCAAGTCCTGCAGTTCGAAAACTGACCGGCGCGAAGTAGCGTTCTCCCGTGCTGCCACATCCATGGCGGCTTTAGAAGTGGTAAAGCTCAGATAATAGGTCTCCACGCCGGTCGCAACTTGCTCCGGAGAAGAGTTGGCGTGAATCGACAAGAACAAGTCGGCTTTGGCCTCATTGGCAATTTGCGGCCGGCGCTCCAGCGCCACATAAGAATCGTCGGAGCGCGCGTAGATCACTTCGCTCTTCAGGCGCTCTTCCAGCAATGCTCCCAGCCGCCGGGAAACGTCCAAGACCAGATCTTTTTCTCGCAGGCCATTGGGCCCGATCGTCCCCGCGTCCAGACCTCCGTGGCCAGGGTCGATTACGATTCGCCCTATCTTCAGACCGAGCACTCGCGTTAGCGAGCGATCGCCATCCCCATCATGCTTGGCGGCAACAGCCGGGGCGTCCGGTGGCGTTTGCCGCAGCGGAGCCAGTGGGCGTGCGGGGACTGGCATCGCCGTGGTTTTTGCCAACATAGCCGGAGGGGGAGCAGACGGTGTGCTTCCGGTTGACGGCGGAAGGGTAGCCGGAAGTCCCGAATTCAGCCCCAGGGCGCTTGCGTTTGCAACCGCTGGCGGGGAATCGGCTGACGCGTCCGGAGCTTTTGGGCCTACTGGATTGGCGGCGTAACCTACTTTGTGGACTTCAATGATCAACCGGGTCGGATTTTCCAGACGCGACGTGGTGAACTCCACCGGCGACTCCAGATCGAGAACCACGCGGGTCACTGTCTTCTGGGGCTCGGCCACTCGAATCTGTTTCAAAAAGTGGTCGGATACTGGGATTTTCAGCAGGCCTTTGTGATTCGCGGAGAGGCGCGTCCCCGCAATATCAAAGAACAAACGCTCGGGATTCTGCAACCGGTCGGAATGAAAATCCAGCGCGCTGTCAGTCTCGATAGCGATGCGCGTAACGTCGCCTAACGACCAATGCCTGACCGCGAGAATATGCCCGCCGTGCCCCTCTTCTGCCAACAGAATGCACGCGCCAACGGCCAGACATGCGGCAACTCGAAAAGAGGGAGGAAGCATGGCGATCATTGGGTAACCAGGTGCACCCGTCCTTCCTCATCGACAAACTGCGCCAGCGGCCGGTGCTTTTCCTCTACGGTCTTTTCGGCAACTTCCACCGGAGCAATGGGCTTGAGCCCAGCCCCTTTGGCTTTCTTGGCATCCCCCAATTTCTTGCCCACGCGAGCTACGTAGTCGATCGTTTCTTTGTACGGCGGCACTCCGCGATACTTGGTCACCGCCCCTTCTCCGGCGTTATAAGCGGCCGCGGCAAGAAGGTCGTCTTTGAACAGGTCTTGCAGGAATTTCAGGTAGCGCACTCCGCCGTCGATATTTTCTTTCGGGTCAAAAC
>JAYWAL010000138.1:0-58124 GCA_043782485.1 Acidobacteriaceae bacterium
GTACAAGAAAGAAGGCTACACGCTCAATGCGGCGAATGAGATTGAAGGTTTCCTGTTCAAGAGCGTGGACGCCGAACGCCACTATCACGAGACGCATGGATTCGAATATGTGAACACCGGCGGCTACTATCACTCGCTGCCGGGCGACCAGCTGCGTACGTTTATTGACACGACCGCGGAAGTACAGCGGGCGATGGGTTTTGAAAACGAAAAGGACCATCCGGAAGTTGCGCCTTCGCAGTTTGAAATCAACTACGGCTACGGCGAAGTAGTGGCGGCTGCCGACCAGATTCAGATTTACAAGTTGATCTGTCGGCAGGTCGCGACCAGCATGGGTCTTACGGCGTCGTTCCTGCCCAAGCCGGTCGTTGGAGTGAATGGCAACGGCATGCACACCAACGTTTCCATCAGCAAGGGCGGCAAGAACCTGTTCTGGGATCCCAAGGGCGAAGAGCAGCTCAGCAAGATGGGCTGGTCGTTTGTGGATCGCATTCTGACCCACGGGAATGACATTTGCCTGTTGCTGAACGCCAGCGTAAATGCGTATCGCCGCCTGGATCCGCACTTTGAGGCTCCGAACCAGATCAAGGCTTCGGCTGTGGATCGCGGTTCGATGGTCCGCATTCCGATTGGCAACGAGAAGAGCATGCGCGTCGAAGTCCGCTCTGTCGGTCCCGATGCGAATCCGTATATGGTGCTGTACTCGATCTTTAAGTCTGGCCTGAGCGGCGAGACTTCCAAGATCAAGAACCTGCGCCAGGCCGAGCGGTACTTGCCCGACAACGTCTATACGGCGCTGGAGAACTTCCGTGCGGCGGATTGGACTACCAAGCTGTTGGGTGAAGACGTGAAGGGGCGTTATGCGGATCTGAAGCAGGCTTCGGCGGATCGCTGCCCGCGCTTGCTGGGGACGTTTGTCAAGGCTCCCGAAGTGCAATACCACCACGATGTTTACAATCAGTTCCTCTGGAACATGTTCTAGACTTGTTGCATCAATAGCGAGTGGAAGCAGTGACATCCTTGCTGCAGCGGCTGAAGCCGCAAAACGATGGATGCCGGACGGCACGGCTGAAGCCGTGCCCTGCTACGAGGCATTCATGTTACACGCTCTCGAAATAATGCAAAAATGCCCGGGCCAATAGCCCGGGCATTTTCTTTTGCGGAGCCAGAAGCTAAATCAGCGCGGACGGGCGACGTGCCCAGTCTTTCTTTTTGTCCTTGGCGATGCCTTCCATGTCCTTCACGTAAGCTCCTGCCTGCGTCAGCACATGATGCAGGTCGTTGCCCACGCTGATAAAAGTGAAGCCCTTGTCCAGGAATTCGCCCACGCGCGAGGTGCCGAACAGGAAAATCCCGAGGATGATCTTGTTCTTGCCCGCTTCGTCAATCAGCTTCTGCGTGGCCGCGCCCAGCTCTGGCGAGGTATACATGTGCGGGAACTCGTACTTCACATAGAGGCCCATCGACATGCAAAGATCGTTCTGGCCGAGGAACAGCATGTCCACGCCCGGCACGGCGGCAATCTCGGTCATGTGTTCGATGCAGGAAGCGGTCTCAACCTGAAGCGCGACGATGATGTTGTCGTTGGCGGAGCCAGCGTAACCGAGCAACCCAGCCTTGTTCATGCTGCGCTGCGGAAAGTACACCGAGCGCGTTCCCGCCATGGGGTACTTGGTGCAACTAATCGCTTGGCGAGCTTCTTCGGCGGTGTTGATGTAGGGAACCAGCACGCCGTCCGCGCCAAGATCGAGCGCTTGTTGAATGCCCGCGCGGTCGCTGTAACCCGCGACGCGAACCATGGATTTGGCTCCTCCAGCGGCAATCGCGCACAGCATGGCGGAAAGCTTTTCGAAGCCCATGGGGCCGTGCTGCGAATCGACCAGTAGCCAGTCATAGCCGCTGTGCGCCAATTGCTCGGCCACGGTGGGGCTGTGGGAATTGAGAAACAATCCCATCTTGGGCTTACCTTCTCGCATTTGCTTTTTGAATTCAGCGCCACTCAGGGCGGTTTCCGACATGACAGATTCTCCTGGGGTGAATTGTTACCGATGGCAACGGATGTTGGTTCTGAAGCTGTCCGTGGGAGCGCAGCGCAGAAGAAGGATTCTATCGTGTGGGGTAGTGAAAAGCCAAACCTGGGGCCCGGTCTGGTTTATCGAAACCTTTGCCTGAGCGGAGCTACGCTCCGCTGGACGGCCGAGGGCGGCCGTCCCCACGTGCGCATGGGCGGGACTCTAGTGCGCGTCGGCTTCGGCGGTTTGCAGATCGAGGCTGACCCGTTCGCCGTTGATCAGGACCGATCCGGCTTCAATCAGTTGCTGACCGGTGCAGTCGTAGCTTTCATAGCAGCGCAGCGACTCGAGTGGCAGAAAGAACTCCACCGCCTGGGTGCTGTCGCCCGCGAGGGGCTTGACTGTGACTGGCGCTTGCACGGCGGTGCGGATGGTGGTGCTAAACGCGATGCCGTCAATGGGTACATCGCCGCCCTGGAATTGGAACGCGATCGGCCGGACCAAATGCGCGATGTGGTCGTCGAATGCCAACGC
Organism: Acidobacteriaceae bacterium; assembly: GCA_043782485.1. Classification (GTDB taxonomy): domain Bacteria; phylum Acidobacteriota; class Terriglobia; order Terriglobales; family Acidobacteriaceae; genus JANXUC01. The sequence continues at coordinate 2,547 of JAYWAL010000138.1, forward strand.
GGCCAGCTTGTAACGCGAGCCAGCCAAGGCCGCGGGCAGTTTCGAGTTCACCGAGAACTCCAGATACGCGCCCTTGCGGAAAGAAACCACCGAAGGCGGCGCATAGGAAACGAAATTGGCTTGGCCGTCCATCTCGCTCACGATTTTGTCGATGGTGCCTTGTAACGATGCCTGGATTGCCGATAGCGCCTCTCGTGACGTATCGCGCACAGGTGCTGGAGGTGCGGAGGGCGCAGTCCGAGCAGATGTCCGCACGCCCGGGAAATTCGTGGCCTTGGCCAGCGTCCAAGGGTTGGTCTGTGCTTTTCTCGCCACCGACGGCGCGTCGCTGTCCTCAATCTGGGGCTTGCCGAGATCGTCCCGGAGGCTCAACACCACCTGCTCGGCGTTGATGAAGGTCTGGCCTTCGAGCAGCGCGGCCTGGCGTTCGCGGTCGGTTCTGGCGGAGATGAGCCGGACCGCAGCGTCGCGGTCGAAAATAACGACCAGATTTTCTGGATGTTCCCGGACGGCGCCCATCGACTTCTTGCGTACCTGATGGGAAATTTCCAAGGCAAAGCCGTCCACTTCGGGCATGTCCTGGAAGACCGGGACGGCGATCTGCAAAACGGGCAACATCACGTCCTGGAACGTCGCCGCGGCGCGATGATTCTTGTCCATTTCGTCATCGACGTATGCGGCAAAGTAATTGCCTGTGAGCTCGACCACTGTTTTTCCCTTGTAGCTGTCAAAGCGCAGCGAGCGCTGGTCAGCTTTTTCCTGATGCGCCAGGTCCAAATCCAAAACGCGACTGGCATAGAAGGAATTCGGAAAAATGTGCGCGTGAATTTCGTCGGCTGCGCCCTGCAATTGCGCGAAGTACTTTTCCTGGAGCGCGCGCATGGCAGGGTTCTTGACTTCCGAGGGATTCAGCGCCTGCCCGTTGGCAAACGCAGCGAGAAGAATGATTGCGATTATCAGGGAAACGATATTTTTCGACATAAATGAGGTCCGAGGTTGCGAGGTTCGGTTGGGATGTTCAAGTTCGCGTGGGGACGGCCACCCTCGGCCGTCCGCAACAGGTTCCTACTTGCTCAATGCGAAGTCCACCGTGGCACTACCCGAAACCGCCACCGGTTTCGATTGCGTCTTTGAGCCTTCATGCCAAGCGGTAACGGTGTACTGCCCGTCGGGGACGTTGTCGATCTTGTAAGCCCCGCTGCTATCCGTTTGCGCGAAGTAGGGCGTGGGTACGATGACCAAGTAGCCGCTCATTTCCGGGTGCACATTGCAAAGAATGGAAGCGACGCCAGCCTGATCAAACTTGAAGCTGCGCTTGTCGCCCTGCGGCCAGGTTCCCAAATTGTGCCCGGGACCCTTTTTGCTACCGCTTTGCACGTTGGGCCAGAAGACATTGTGGGCGACTTTATCGCTGTTCAGAAAATCCACAGTGCTTCCCGCTTGCACCACCAGAATATGGGGAAGAATTTGCAGTCCCTTCTGGTTCATGACCGGGTGCTGCTCGGGTGCGGGGAAGGTCTTGCCGGAGATGGTGTCTACATGAACCACGGAAACGCCGCTGACGCCAGCAACTTTTCCGTTGATGCCGCCAGCCAGCGAACTGGCGGTTAGAACAAAAGTTGCCGCAAGAATGGCGAGTGTCTTCTTCATGAGATTTGGAAATCCTTCAGAGTAGAAAATACGGGAGGCCGCGAAGCCTCCCGTGCAGTGCAAGTTAGAACACGAAGTCCAGCCCGGCAACCGCCGAATTGGTGCGGAATGGTCCGTTGACGATGTCGCCGGTATCGGGGTCCCTTACCACCTGCTGCGGCCGAATCTGGTACTCAAACGCGGCTTTGATGTTCGGGTGGATCAGGAACTGCACGCCCGGCGTAATGCGCGTGCGAGTGGAATGGAAGGGCGAGAAGAAGCCCGCTCCGTCCGCTCCGTTCAGGCGATCGGACGCGGAGTTCACCGCATCCCAGCGCAGGCTGGTCATCACCCACGGCAGAGCCATGTAGTCCGCCTCGACGAAGCCGCCGCCGAAGTGCACCGGAATGCCCGATGCCAGGCCATCGCCCGTTGTGTTGAGCAACAGGTTCTTATCGTGGCCATACATGTACGCGCCGAACAGGTTAAAGGTGCGGTAGTTGAAGGCGGCATGAGCACCGATGCGGTAAAAAGGCTCGCGCGCCGTGAGGATGGTGCTGCCAGTGTCAAACCGCTGTACGGAGCGGCCATAAAAGCCGAATCCGCCGACTTCCACGTAGGTGTGGTCGTGCGGCCCGTTGGCTCCCGCCGCCTGAATCCCCTTGCGGCTTTCCGCATCCCGTTCCAGATTGATTCGGTAAGAAACGCGACCGTAAAGATCCTTGAAGTTGGAATCGGAGAAGAATCCGTCGCCGCCTGCTCCTACGTTCGCGGGATCCGGTGCGCCGCCGCTGGTGTTTTGGTTCACCACGGCCACCGAGTAGTGATACCCGCCATAGCTATGGCCGCCACTGAGCTCGAGGCCCTGCGTTCCGGAAGCTAGAGCAAACGAATTGTTCACGAAGTCCGAGCCCGTGCCGACGTTGGGCTGGTCAAAGATGTCCCAGCCGCTCAGGTTCCAGGTGCGCGCCTGACTCCACGGTAGATCGAGTTCAAACTGGCCGATGCGAAGACTGAGGGCGTCCTGTGGGAGGTGGAATACATTGCTCAAGTTGAACTTCAGCCAGGCATCGCCCATGCCACCATTGGCACCCGAGCCACCTGCGGCGATGTCGTCGTCAATCCAGAAGGAAACATTGTTGCCCAAGCTGCCCGCCATGAGCAGCGTGAGCGTGCCGTCCTGGAAATCAGTTCTGGGAATGAAAGTTCCAATCGCGGGTGTCGACGAATTGAAATTGTTGCGGTTCTTGCTAAGCACTTGAAAGAAAGAAGCATAGCGGACGCTGATCGGCGGCAGCCCAGGAATTACGCCTGGCCAAATGGCTTTGGGCCAGATTTCCTTCTGCGCCGGGGCGCCCAGCATGACGGGCGGAATTTTTACGAAGGAATCGTCGTCCTTCGGAAACTTAAAGCCCGCGTCTTTGAAGGACTTACCGAAGTCATTCAATTTTGGAAAATCAATATGGCAGGTCGAGCACGACGTGCCATACATGCGCGCGAACGCCGGAATGGCAAACGAAGACTGCGCCGCCACACAGACAAATAGCGCCAGAACAAGAATTACAGAACAAGATTTAGACATGGCATTTTCCTCTATGGAGTTAGTCCTTAGGTATTGCAATCCAGCCGTAGGGCTGGTCTTCGCCGGATTGCAGCGAATGACTCTTTTTCTACCGCTGAACCGAGTGGGGACTCGGCATACTGCCTGGGGGAGGGCAGTCGATCAACACAACTTCGTTATTCTGGGGTCCTACAAGCGCAGACTGTCTTAAGCAATCAAGCGCTGATCCTCCTCCCCGCCTTCGCCTAGTACGGTTCCACCGTTGGCACGGATGGCCTGTGGCAGAAAGAGGCGGCCTTCGGCTGCGGCGGAAAGTCGCATGCATTCCCGTACCGTGAAAGCGCAGCCGCCGACCAGGAGCATGGTCAGAAACAATCCAAACGCCAAAGACGGCGCAAGTTGGACGCCCGATTCCAAGCCTGGACCGGGACCGCTGGGCGGCTCCGGGTCAGTTCCCACCGAGGCTGTCGCGGCCGGAAGCAGTGCGGCATCGCCACTTGCGCGGTCAGTAGGTGCCGGTGGGCCGGAAGGATCGAGTGCGGCAAACTTGTAGGGTGGATATAACGTCAGGTACAGGTACACGTCCGCAGCTTCGTCTTGCGTCAAGAAATAGAACACCGGCATGCGCCCACGGCACTCCGTGGCCGGCTCACCCATCACAATGGGAGCGCCCGCGGTCACCTTGCGGACGAATTCCGGCAGCGTAACCCGCCCCGTGAGCGCGCTGAGCGGCGGAATTGCGCCTTCTGCGATCTGCTGCGGGCTGGGATTGGCTCCATACGCGGCGTGGCAAATGTGGCAGGTGGACTTCACAATATGTTCGCCCACTCGGATCGGAGATTCCCTCACGGAGGCTTGCTCGCGGTCGGCTCCGGGAAGGCCGGACAGTTGTTTCAAATAAGCAACCAGCGCGCGCACCTCGCCCTCGTCCAGATGCGGAAACGCGGGCATGTCCTGTCCGCCCTTATGCAGGCGTTCTAGCAGAGCATCTTTGGATTGCTCCGCCATTTTTGCCGCTTCCGCGTGGGACATATTCATCCCGGTGGTTTTCATCCGCTCCAAAACCATGGCCACGGATGTCGCGCGCACCGGATTGATGACCGAATTAATTTCCGGCGGCGCCCCTAAGCCAGCCTCGCCGTGGCACGCCTGGCAATTCAGTCGGTACAGATCAGCGCCATGCAGGCTGACTTCGGTGGCCAGCCCCGGCGAAAGACCAAGTTGCCAGCGTGAGGTCGGCTCGTTCGGCAGAGGTGCCGCCGGACCCAGATGCCCCGTCTTGCCCATGCTGGTCTCTTGAAAGGATCGATTCAGATGGTCGAGCCAGCTTCGTCCGGCAACGCCCGTCACCGAAACTTCGCGGGCCATGGCGGCCGGGCTAGGTGCCACGACGCTCAATGCCGCACAAACGAGCAGCAAAATTGACGATCGCTTTCTCATGTCCCCGCCTTAGGTCATCAAAATAGGGTTGTGGGCCCAGTTGGCTCTCGAGCGCATCCATTGTTCGTGAGCCCGCTCGTGCGCCCGCACAGAGGCTGCCTGTTCGCCGGGACGCTTCTCCGGCACAGTCGCCAACCTTCCGCTCGGGAGCAGGGAACCCTCGAACGGGGAGTGTTCAGGCACAAGACTAGGCCACATCCCGGCTCAAAAATTGCGGAGCAGCAAGAATCTTGTAAACAGATTGTCACGTTTTGATCGCGAAACCGTCACGAAGGGAAGGCCGCATCTTTAAGATTTGTCATTCCGAAGCGCAGCGAGGAGTCCCTACACTCTGGACCCCACGGCACTCTGTCCAGCTTTCTGGCCGTGAAATGATCGAGCAGGACGTGGAAAATTCCAACAGAGTCTTCCCAGCAACTCCGACCAGGAGACGCCTCGCTACTTCAGCAGGTGCTGCACTCGTTTCGGGTCAAACTCCAGGTCCACCAATCCATCGCGGTAGTCCAGCTTCACGTCCAGCATTTGCAACATGCCAAAGCCCAGAAAGCCGGAAACCTCTGTTCCAGTCTGGCGACTGATCTTGGAAAGGTCGAGCGCGATCGTATCAATATCCGACTGTTGCAGGTGGCCGAAGCGCAGCGTCACTTTGGCGTGGTAAACCTTCTTCACGTCGCCGCTCATTCCCTGCACCCTCAGCCCAAAGGCGGACTTCACCTTGGCTACCTGCCGTACCGCATGCACGGAGAGGATATTATCGAACGCTCCCGTGTCGAGTCCGAATAGCGTGGTTTCAGAATCGTTGACGTTGGTCGGCACCAGCAAGGTGTGCCCAAAACGAAAAACCTTCGTCCACTTCGCCATTTCCGGCGCGATATAGCGGTCTTTCGGTAAGTGGCGGACGGCGGAACTCCGCGACGCGGTCGGCTGCTTCTCGGTCGCAGCCGAGTCCGAGTTCTCTTTTGGGTCGTTCGCAGTGGGTTCCTCGCCTTCACTATTCAGCGAGGTGGGAACAGTCGTGTCCTCGGGACGCTTCGGCAGCGGAGACAGCGCCAGCTTCATTCCCGGCAAATCAATGTCGACCAGATACCGGGCGAAAACGTCAGCGCCAATCAGACCGTCTTCGGTGATGGAGTTCTGTTCCGTTACCGCGACGACGCAGTCCTGGAATTCCAGCTCGCCAATCCGGATGCGGTCCGCCACGGTGGTATATCCGCTTTGCAGGCCCTTGTCGCCAATGCCGGCCAAGTGGAGGGCTGAGATGCGCGTCAGGTTGGCTTTTTCCGCAACCTTGCGGTTGACGATCAATCCGCTGGCTCCGGTATCAAATTGCAGATTAAAATTCTGGCCGTTCAGCTGCACCGTCAGGCCAATCCCGCTGCGTGCGCCACTTGCATTGCGCACCGTATAAAGAGTGGCATCGGTGCGCTCCACTCGGCTCACCAACCGACAGGCGTGGACGGGTTGGCCCGCAGTTGCTTTTAGAAAGTCCAGGCGCTCCGTCAGCCAGCGGGTTTCGTCCTCGTCTTCGGGATGCGGCCCAGCAAGATAGGCTTGCAGCGCCGTTATTGCTTCGCTGCGCGGGAGAATGTTCAACCAGGCTCTCTGCACATCAGGATCGTCCGGGGCAATCCGGTGCGCCGACTGCAGCTCGTCATAGGCTTGTCGATAGAGCGACTCAGCACGGTATAAGCGCGCCAGGCCAAGGTAGGCGTGTACTTCCTTGGCATCGAGTTCTTTGGCGTCGGCGAAAGATTTTTCCGCCTCGGCCATCTCCCCGCGACGGAACTGAACCTCGCCCTTGGCGGCTAATAAGGACGGCAAGATAGCCACCGCAGTCAAAGCGGCGTTCACCGATTCAAGCGCTTCCTCCACTTTTTGCTGGCGCAGCAAGGCCCGAACCAGCCCGACCTGCGCGGGCACAAGCGGGCCATCCGTTCGCAACAAGGCACGGTAGGCGGTTTCCGCCTCGGCAAATTTGCCGGCCCGGGCCAACTGGTCGGCCGCGGCCAGCGCCGGGTTGGCTGCGGCAGTCTTGTTGTCGTTTTTTGAATCGTCTCGCTTTGAACCGTCCTGCGAGGCAGTATTGGTGGCGCTCTTATGATCGCCAGTAGCATCGTTTTTAAGGTCTTGCCCGGCAGCGCCCCGTCCGACGCCATTTTGGACAACGCCGCCCTGCCCAAGCGCCACGCCCAGCAACAGTACTGGCACAAGGCCGACAACCCGAACACGGCGTGGGAACCAAGCCATTGAGCAAAACTCCAGCGGAAAACGGATGAGAGTCACTACGGCCCGCACGCGGCAAACTGGCGGAGGGAGAGGGATTCGAACCCCCGGTACCCTTTCAGGTACAGCGGTTTTCAAGACCGCCTGTTTCAACCACTCACACATCCCTCCGCGGGAGGATCGACACCAGTTTACCAGCACGGAGAAGGGGAGAACACGTGTCCCCTGTTTCCGCCCCGACGTTTCGAATAGGCGAACAACCGAACCCTCAGAACCTCCTACATAACTCCAGGAGAACCCGGAGTGTGCCCGTCTCCGGCGTGCCTTTCATCCGTTGACCCAGTACCCTTTCAGAAAGCTTGTCATTCCGACCAACGGGAGGAATCCGCTCTTAAGTTTTTGGACCCGCAGCACTTCAAGCCCTGAGATAAGGGCTCTCCGTGCCACAAACCATCTAGCAGATCAGTTCTAGGGTCGTAGGATCCACTCGGTAAGCAATGGAGCAACAACTGCCCCTGCCATGTGGACGACCCGGTCGGGAATCGTTTTCGGTTTGCGGAAATTTGAACACGGCGGTATCGCAGTTAGGTGGCGCCGTTAGCGCCTGACGGCGCACCGGGCGAAGCGTACATGTGACCGTCATGTTCGCGAGGCGCATTCATTAGCACCAAGTGCTGTGCGAAATGCGTAGTGCCGCATCTGGTCTTCAGGCGGTGGCTGCTGCCCGAGTTCAGGCGCACTGCTTCTCAAGCGCATTCACGCCTCGCCCTCGGCAGCGCAGTCTTGTGTGTCGCGCCAACTTCGCGAAGCTACACCCAGCGCCGGACCCGCGACCGCTCCGGTGCCGCAGCGCGAGCTTCTTCGCTCACCGCGCCAACCTGAGCCTCGGGAGAGATGGAAATGCGGGCTGCCGGGACGCTTTGTGGCGGATCTTCGTGGGCCCGCCCATCGTGGGTCCGCACATCATGCCCCAGCCCATCCTCCGAAAGCAGATGGACCACGGGTCGTAGAGCCGTCGCTGCCGCCTCTAAGCCGTCGACTTCCAAGGCTAGTTCCGCTAGCTGCACTCGTTTATTACGCAATACCAAGTTGATGTCTTTCACCGACTCCCCCTAAGGCAAACTCAACAGCGTTCCAAAGCACATTTGCATTTGGTGTTCCACAATTCCGCCAACTTTCCTCAGCTGTGGAAAAATCGACCCCATTCCGAAAGTAATTGCAAACACTCATTTGAGTTGCTCAAGCCACGGAGCCTGCCGCCTTCTTCCGCCAAGATTCCGGCACGCGAGCAGCGATTCTGGTTCCAGGCTGGACCGCCAATTCCAAAACGGTTCGGGTTTGGGACATAATGGGACTGCGCCAATGTCTCCAGCCCCAATCAAAGCGTCCTCCCAGCGCGCGGCCACCACGCTCGGCTTCCGCCACTGGATGGATCGCGTCCTTGAGGAAGCCAAGCTCGCCGAGCAGGGCTTTGCCGCCGATCCCGTCCACGACCTCCGCGTGGCGCTTCGCCGCTGCCGCTCCATGGCTGACGGCTTCCGTGCCATCGACCCTGACCCCGCCTGGAAGGCGATGAAGAAGGCCGGCGGCCGCGTCTTCCGCAGCCTCGGGGACCTGCGCGATGTTCAGGTAATGCGGGAATGGGCGCTGAAACTCGCCCCGACCGACGATCCTTTGCAGCCGCTACTCGACCAGGCCCTGGCTACCCGGGAAGAAGCCCTGAAACGCGAAGCCCAGATCAGCCTCAGCCGCCTCGACCACGACGAATGGCGCAAGTGGGCCGTCCACCTCTCCGCCCGCGCCGCCCGAGTGCGGCTCGAAAGCCCCGCATTCCAGTACGTGGCCCTGGAACGCTGGCAGGAGGGCTACAAACTCCACCGCCTCGCCCTGCGCAACCGCAGCCAGGCCGCCTGGCACACCCTGCGCGTCGGCATCAAGCGCTTCCGCTATACGGCGGAGAACTTCCTTCCCGGGCGGCACCTGCGCTGGGGTAAGAATTTAAAGGACTTACAGGACGCCCTGGGCGAGGTACACGACCTCGACGTCCTCTGGGACCAGATCCGCGGCTTTGGCTTTGAAGATGACGCCGCGGTCGCCCGCTGGCGGGCCAGGATTGTCGAGGAGCGTGGCCGCCGCTTGGAAGCCTACCGCCAGAAGATGGTCGGGGCAGGGTCACTGTGGCCCGTCTGGCGACAGGATTTGCCGCAGGGGGCCGAGCAGCACAAAGCGCTGCTGGCGCGGGCGCAGACGCTGGTGACGCTCAGCGGCGCCAGCATTACCCATGCGCGGCACGTGGTCCGGCTGGCGCTCCAGATGCACAACGGGCTGCAAAAGGCGGGCCTCGTCCCGGAGACCGGCTCCCGCAACGCCCTGGAACTGGCTGCCATGTTGCAGGACGTAGGCCGCTTCCAGGCCAAGCGCGGCCACCACAAACGCTCCTACCGCATGTTGGGCCGCATGGCTGCGCCGCTGGACTGGCCTGGCGCGGATTGGGACTTGGTGGCTGCCTTGGCCCGCTACCACCGAGGCGCGCTCCCGGATACGGATCACGATGAGTACGCCCAAGTTCCAGTGGCGCAAAGACAATGTTTTCTGCAACTTGCCGCCATTCTGCGGCTGGCTAACGCGTTGGATGACCAGCACGCCGGCACCGTTCGCTCCGTCAAAGTCGTCCGCACGCCCGAGACGATTACGCTGCTGGCCGCTGGCTATGTGGCCGATCCCCAGGCGGCACCGGCCATCGCCATTGCCAAGTATTCGCTGGAGACGGCCTGCGGGCTGCCAGTGGTGGTGCGTGGCGTCGAAATCGCAAAGCCGAAGTTGGTGTTGATGCCCGGGTCGAACCGGGGTGTCGCTATCCGTAGGCCACGGGCTGCGTTATCCTAAATAGAACGAAAACTAGACATTCCCAGAGTCACAGGAACCTATGCTGAACGGAAAACGCATCGCCGTCGTGTTGCCCGCCTACAACGCGGAGAAGACCTTGGAAGCGACCGTCCGGGAACTGCCGGAGATGGTGGACATCCGCATCCTGGTGGACGATCACAGCAAAGACGGCACCGTCGCCCTGGCCGAGCGCCTGGGACTACAGGTCTACGTACACAACCAGAATTACGGCTACGGGCGAAATCAGCAGACTTGCTATCGCGAGGCGCTGGCGAACGGCGCGGATATCGTCATCATGGTGCATCCGGATTACCAGTACACGCCTTTGCTGGTGACGGCCATGGCTAGCATGATTGCGTATGACGTCTACGACGTGGTGCTGGGGTCGCGCATCCTGGGCGGACAGGCGCGGCAGGGCGGGATGCCTCTGTGGAAGTACATTGCCAACCGCTTGCTGACCCTTTTTGAGAACACATGCCTGGGCGCGAAACTTTCCGAGTACCACACCGGGTACCGGGCCTTCAGTGGGAAGGTTTTGAAAGACCTGCCGCTGCTGGAAAATTCCGACGACTTTGTTTTCGATAACCAGATGCTGGCGCAGTGCGTGATGTTTGGCTTCCGCATGGGCGAGGTCTCCTGCCCGACGAAGTATTTTCCGGAAGCGTCGTCGATCAACTTCCGGCGCAGCGTGAAGTATGGGCTGGGGGTGTTGCTGACCTCGGTGCAGTTCCGTTTGCAGAAATTAGGTTTGGCTAGCTTCCGGATCTTTAGCCGCAAAGGGAGGTGCCTGGAGCCAGGGCTTGACCCGAGCTACTACACCCCAAAAGGTGTGTCATCCTGAGCGAAGAAATGCCTTCACGCAGTGAAGGCATTTCGTAGTCGAAGGACCCCTGCCGTGTCCACGTTGCTCGCGGGCTTTGTAGCCTCCGAGGTCAGGTCTTAGAGCACCGCCGCATTCATGAAACCAGGCCTGCGCAATTCGCTGACCCTGCTGTTGCTGACCGCCGCCGCATTCGTCATTCATGGATACCACCCAGCCGCCGAAGACGCGGCCATCTACCTGCCCGGCATCAAGAAGCTGCTGCACCCCACGCTCTATCCCTTCAACGACCAATTTTTCGCCGCCCACGCCAGCCGGACGTTGTACCCGCGCCTGATCGCAGTTTCCATCCAACTGACGCACCTGCCCTTCGACCACGGCATTTTGCTCTGGCATTTACTCTCCATCTTCTTGTTATTGCTGGCCAGCTGGAAAATTGCCATGCTCTGCTTCCCCGGAACCGCCGCGCGCTGGGGAGCGGTTTTGCTGGTCGCGGCGACGCTGACCGTGCCGGTGGCGGGCACGGCGCTGTTCCTTCTGGATCCGTATTTGAATCCGCGTTCGCTGTCCGCGCCGGCGATTGTGTTTGCGTTGGTGAATATGCTGGAGGGGCGTTATGTCCGGGCGGCACTGTGGTTGGTAGCGACGGCGCTGGTTCATCCCTTGATGGTGGTGTTCGGCGTGGCTTACCTGCTGGCGTTGCAGGTTCCGCGATTGAAAAGCAGTCTCGGATTCGCCGTCGTGCCGTTGGCTTTCCTTCTTCCAGGGCTCCAACCCGTGGGCGATGCCTACCGCGACACGATGGAGATTCCCGCGCACTCGTTCTTCTTTTTGTCGCGGTGGCAGTGGTATGAGTGGGTGGGAATTTTCGCCCCGCTGGCGCTGTTGGCGGTGTATCGCTGGGTGGCGCGGAAGCGGGGTTGGGAAGTGCTGGAGAAGCTGGCTTCGGCGTTGATTGTGTATGGACTCGTGTTCTTTGCGGCGGGCGTGGTGCTCACCCTTCCAAAGGGTATGGCGAGCTGGGTGTTCCTCCAGCCCATGCGGTCGCTGCATCTTCTATACATTTTGTTTTTCGTTTTTACAGGTGGACTGCTCGGAGAATTTGTCCTGCGCCAGCACGTGTGGCGATGGCTGGTTTTGTTTCTTCCATTGTGCGGTGGGATGTACTTCGTGCAGAGCCAAACGTTTCCGGCGAGTCCGCACATTGAATGGCCCGGAGTAGTTCCCGCCAACGACTGGCTGCAAGCCTTTGCCTGGATTCGCGCGAATACTCCGGAAGACGCCTACTTCGCGCTCGATCCGGATCATATGAATGCGCCAGGCGAAGACGAACATGGCTTCCGCGCGCTAGCCGAACGCAGCATGTTGGCCGACCGCGTGAAAGATAGCGGCGCGGTCACCATGTTTCCGGGCATGGCGGACGAGTGGCTGCGGCAGGTGGGGGCGCAAGCGGGGTGGAAGGATTTCCAACGCTGCGACTTCGAACGGCTACGGCAGGAGTTTGGGGTAACGTGGGTTGTGGTTTTGAAAAACGAGGGCGCGGGTTTGAATTGCGTCTATGACAATTCGACTCTGAAGGTTTGTCGGCTGGCTTGAGCTGTGCCTCCATCGTTTTGAGATGAGTTAGCATCTAAGCAGCCTATGGAAGTTCCCCAACAACTGAAGCCCAAGCTGGCGCTGGGCGAGATTCTGGCGTTTTCCTACGAAACGTTTCGCAGCAATAAAGTGCGCTTCGGCCTGACCGCGCTGGGTATGGTCATTGGCACAGCGGCGTTGATTCTGGTGGTCACGATTGGCTTGTCGGGACGGCAGTATGTGCTGAGCCAGATTCAAGCCATTGGCGCGAACATGATTTCGGCCGAGTACTCGAATGCTGGCGTGCGCGTGGGAATTTTTGATCCGCTGACGGTGGACGACGTTCGTGTGGTCCGCGAGCAGGTGCCGAGCATTGTGGCCGCATCCCCGTTTCTCGCCCTCAACGACCGCATCAGCATCGGCGATGGCAAGCAGCAAGACATTTTGGTATTGGGTGCGTTTCCTGAATATAAAATTGTGCGCAACTTACAGGTGCTGACGGGGCGTTTTTTCGATGAGCAGGACGAGCAGGCACGTAACAAAGTCGGCGTGGTGACGGAGAAGCTGGCCCGCAAGCTCTATGGGTCACCCGAAGCGGCGATCGGGAAAGAGACCAAAATCATCGGGTTGCCGTTTACCATTGTTGGAACATTCCGCGAGGGCGGCCAGACGTTTGGCCAGTCGGAAGTGGAAGACAACACCGTTGTGATTCCCTATACCGTTTCGCGGTTTTTTACGTCGAGTGCGGCGGTGAAGGAAATCTATTTTTCCACGGCGGATTCCGCGCAAGTGATGGCCACTACCGATGAGGTCCGGCGGGTGATTCAGGCGCGCCACCGGCCGGAGTCGGTTTACAACGTGTCCAACCTGACGGAGTTGCTGGCGGTGGCGGACCGCTCGGCGACGGCTTTGACGTTGGTTTTGATGCTAGTGGCGGCTGTGGTGCTGCTGGTGAGCGGTATCGGCATTATGAACATCATGCTCTCCACGGTGAGTTCGCGCATTCGGGAAATTGGCATTCGTAAGGCGCTGGGCGCGACCAACCGCGAAATTCGTTTCCAGTTTCTTTCGGAAGCCATGTTAATTTCCCTGGTGGGCGGGATCATCGGCATTGTGATTGGGCTGGCGATTCCATTTTCGGTACGGTTCTTGACGGATTATCACGTCCCCATTTCTGGTTGGTCCGCGATTGTTGCCATAGTGGTTTCGACGCTGGTGGGGATTGTCTTTGGCACGGTGCCTGCCACGCGCGCGGCGCAGCTCGATCCGGTGGAGAGTCTGCGCTACGAGTAGCGCAGAGGGTACACTGAACGCATGTTTTGCCTCATGTTTTGTCTCCAGGTGGCGCGCCAATTTTGAATTCGCAGAACTCTCAAGCGAAACCGCTACGTCCGAAGTCCTGGCCTCGGTCGCTATGGCTTGCGGTGGTGGTGGCGTTTCTCCTGCGCATGGCGGTGGTGGCGTTTCTTTATCCCGAGCAGCTTGACCCTGCGCGCGACCACTGGCATTTCGCTTACGAAACGGGGAAGATCGCTCGCTCCATTGCGTTGGGCAAGGGCTTCAGCAGCCCGCTATTTGACGACACGGGGCCGACGGCATGGATGACTCCTGCCTATCCCTACATCGTCGCGGGCGTATTCAAGATTTTCGGAATTTATACGAAGGCGTCGGCGCTGGTTTTGTTGGGTCTGAACGCGCTGATTTCGGCACTGACGTGCCTTCCTGTATTTTTTATCGCCCGCAAAAGCTTTGGCGACAGAAGTTTTGGCGACCGCGCCGCCCGCTGGTCCGCCTGGGCCTGGGCGTTTTTTCCCTACGGGATCTATTTCCCAGCCGAACGAATCTGGGAAACCTGGCTGGCCACATTTCTGCTGGCCGTGCTGTTTTTGTGGGGCCTCGATCTCGAAGACTCGGTGAACCTGCGATCCTGGGCAGGCTGGGGCTTGGTCTGGGGAGTGGCGGCGCTGGTCAGTCCGGCGGTGCTAGGCGTGCTGCCGTTCTGGGGACTTTGGATTCTCTATCGGCGCTATGGCAAAGGGCTGGCGTTGGTGGCACCGGTTGCGGTCGCGGCGCTGCTGTTCGTCGCGGTGGTGAGTCCTTGGTTTGTTCGTAATTACAACGTGTTCCATCGCTTCGTTCCGTTTCGAGACAATATGGGAATCGTTCTCTTAATGGGAACGAGGGGGACTACCGACTACTGGGGACCTTACGAGCTTGGCCCTTGGCACAACGAGGCCGACTGGCAGGAGTTCAAGCGCCTGGGCGAGTTCCGGTATATGGAAGCCAAGAAGCGCTACTCTCTGGATTTTATTCGCGCCAACCCGCGCTGGGTCGCCTGGACCTCGATGCGGCGAGCGGTGTTTTTGTGGACGGGATACTGGAGCCTGGCTCCTGCTTATCTGGAACAAGAGCCGCTCGATCCGCCGAATATTTTGTTCTCGACGACTTTTACGGCGCTGACTTTGCTGGGGCTGTGGCGGGCTTTCCGTAATGGAGCGGCCACGGCCATGCCTTATTTGCTGGTGTTGTTTTTCTTTCCTTTGATTTATTACTTCACCAGTCCGGAGGTTTACTATCGGCGGCCGATTGATCCGATGATGGTGGTGCTGGCGGTGTATGGGGTGATGGGCTGGAGAAGGGCAGAAGTCCCAGGCAACGATCTACCGCCGGGTTGAGCTTATTTTTTCGACGGCCGAGGGCGGCCGTCTCCACGCGAACTTCGAAAAAAGCGAAAGCCGGGCAAGTTCGCCCGGCCTTGCCAACCCCCGAATCGTAAGTCGCCAAACCGTATTGGTTGTGGCTTGCGCTCAGTTGTGCCACCTTCAGTTCAGACCCGGCGACAAGGGTGACAAGCTTGCGCCGCGAGCTTTTTTGTCGAATTTCGTAACATGCTGCCAGCATGAAAACATGCTCCCAGCAGGCTGCTAAAAATAGTTTTTTACATCACCAACGCAAGACGTTCGAGTTCCTTGCGAATGACGTCCATGGAGCAGCCGGAACCTTCCACGCGGCAGGCGGAATCAAGCGCTGCCACCGGGGATACGCCGTAGCCACGGCCCATGAGGAATACCTGGAGAACTTCGGCGGCGTCGCGCGAGTCAATGCCACCCTGAAGGAGGTCATTGCGAAGCGACGCTACTTCCATAACGGAGAACCGGTCTGGCATCATCGTTGGGTCACCTCCGACCCTACTTAAGACATTGGACTACGCAACCTGCTGTTTGGTTGCATGCAATCCGCATGCCGTACTGCGCTTACTCTCTAAGTACGTGAAAGAAAGCGATTTGGTTTCCTAAACCCTATCGGCACGATAGGTTGCGGGGAATTGAAGGGCACTGGCACGAAGGTGCCAAGCACCTGAAGCGTCATCACTTTGACACGTTGTGTCGTTTTGGGATGAGAAGAAACGGCAGTCTGAGACGCGAAGGTAACCGGGTGGGGTCGGGTCTTTTGGGGGAAACGGGTGGTCCGAGAGCTGGAGTTTTGGGGAAAACACGGTGGCTGGGGTCGCCCGTCCCTCCGCTCCGGGTGAGCTGCTAATAGCCCGTGGCATGAGTCGGAGTTCAAAGTCCAGCGCCTGAAGGCGAACTCAAAACAAAGCACTTGCGCCACCGCTGAAGCGGTGGCCTGATACGAAGCCTAGGGACGAGATGGGCGGCTAAGTAGCTTGGTCAACCAAAAGGATAGGGATGCCGTCGCGAACGGGATAGGTTTTGGCGCAGGAGGAACATTGCAGGGCGTTGCCGTCGCTGCGAATGGCCAGGGATTGGCGACAGGCGGGGCAGACGAGGATGGCGAGAAGAGCGGCGGGGATCATCGAGGGGAATTCTATCTTACTTTTGCGGTTGGCTTTCGTGGTGAACTTTCGCGGTTGGGCCGGTGGCGGAGTGGTTCGCCGGAGATGACGCGCTCGCCGTAGAATATGAGTCAGCCAATTTGCTGAGGAGTTTTGCCGTCATGCCCGCTGTGCTGCTGGATGGGAACAAGATTGCAAGCGAGATTCGCGCGGAACTGGTTAGGCAGGTTCAGGGTCTGACGGCGACAGGGCTGCGGCCCGGGCTGGCGGTGGTGCTGGTGGGGAACAACCCTGCATCGGAAGTGTATGTGCGCGGCAAAGTGAAGAGTTGCGAGGAACTGGGGATATACAGCGAAAAGCTGACGCCGCCGGTGGAGAGTACGACGGAGGAGCTTTGCCGGATGGTGGAGAGCTTGAATCGGCGGGCTGAGATTGACGGAATCCTGGTGCAGCTGCCCTTGCCGAATCATGTGGACGCGAAGCGAGTCTTGCTGACGGTAGACCCGGCCAAGGATGTCGACGGATTTCATCCGGTGAATGTGGGTAATCTGTCCACGCAGCGGCCAGGGTTGGTGCCGTGTACTCCGGCGGGGGTGATGGAGATTCTGAGGCGCAGCGGGATTGCTGTGGCTGGGCGCGATGCGGTGGTGGTGGGTCGCAGCGATATTGTGGGCAAGCCAGCGGCGATGCTGCTGTTGAATGCCAATGCGACCGTGACGGTGTGCCACTCGAAGACGCATGATCTTCCTGGCGTGTGTCGGCGGGCGGATATTTTGGTGGCGGCGATTGGGCGGGCGGGGATGATCACGAAGGAGTTTGTGAAGCCGGGAGCGACGGTGCTGGATGTGGGGATTAACCGGGTAACGGAGCGGGGGGAGTTTGAGCGGCTGTTTGCGGGGAATAAGAAAAGGGAAGAGACGTTTGCGGCCAAGGGATCGACACTAGTGGGCGATGTGCATCCGGAAGTGTTCGAGATGGCCGGGGCGTACACGCCGGTGCCCGGGGGCGTGGGGCCGCTGACGATTGCCATGCTGATGAGTAACACCGTGAAAGCGGCTCGGATGCGGCGCGGGGCGGCGGTGGCGGTTTGAGGCGGACGTGCTGAAAGTTGGACTGACGGGCGCGATTGGCAGCGGGAAATCGACCGTGGGCAAGATGCTGGCTGCCCTGGGAGCGCATTTTGCTCAAGCGGATGCCATGGCGCGCGAGTTGATGCGGCCGGGTCAGAAGGTCTTTGACGAAGTGGTGCGGAGCTTTGGGCGAGGGATTCTTTCGAGTGATGGAGCTCTCATCGGACAGATCGACCGGAAGAAGCTGGCGGATGCGGCTTTTGGAACGCCCGAGCATCCGGGATCGAGGGTTCTGGAGCTGAATGCGATTGTGCATCCGGCGGTGGGTCGGGCGCAGGAAGAGTGGATGGCGGATACGGGAAATGCCGATCCGGAAGGGGTAGTTGTTGTTGAAGCCGCGCTGATTTTTGAGGCTGGATTGGAAGGGCAGTTTGACCGGATGGTGGTGGTGACGTGTCCTTACGAAGAGCGGGTGCGGCGGTGGATGGAGCGCAACGGGGTGGATGAGGCTGCGGCGCGCGCTGAGTTGGAGAGGCGGATGGCGGCGCAGTGGCCGGAAGAGCGGAAGATCGCTAGAGCGGATTTTGTTGTCGATAATTCTGGAAGAGCTGATGGGACTGAGGCGCTGGTGCGGGAGTTGTATTCGCGGTTGAAGTTGGAGGTTGGGGGGCGGGCGTGAGGAGTTGTCAGATGGAACACGCTTGGGACAGCGTGCAAGGGGTGACGACGCTGGCGGGGCAGGGATCCTTCGACTTCGCGATGGCTTCAGTTCGTGAAGCCATCGCTACGTTCAGGATGACAGTTTTTTTTAAGCTTTTTAAGTTCGGTGATATTTACGTCAGTAACACGAGTTCACTCAGCTGTTGAGTCAGGAGTTTTCATGAAGATCCTTCGGCCTTTTTTAGTTGGGGTTTTGATTGCAGGTGGATTCTTTTATTTCACGACTTGGCGGAATGGTGCCGCGAAGGTGATGAACGTGGTGAGCCAGCCTGCGCGGTTGGAGATTACGGAAGCGGCTGCGCCAGAGACGCCGGATGAGGAAGAGCAGAACAATATTGGCGTCTACAAGCGGGCGTTGCCGAGCGTGGTGAACATTACGTCGAGGGCGATGGCGTTTGACTTTTTTTATGGGGCGGTGCCGCAGGAAGGGCAGGGGTCGGGTTTTGTCATCGATAAAGAAGGGCGCATTCTGACCAACTTCCATGTGATTGCGGATGCGCAGGAGGTTTGGGCGACGCTCTCCAATAAGAAGAAGTATCGGGCGACGGTGGTTGGGACTGACCGGGCGCATGATTTGGCGATTATTCAGATCAAAGCACCGGAGTTGCAGCCGGCTGTGCTGGGCGATTCTCGGCGCTTACAGGTGGGGCAAACGGTGTATGCCATTGGCAATCCGTTTGGTTTGAGCGGGACTCTGACCAAGGGTCTGGTGAGTTCGATTCGGCAGATTCGCGAGCCCGACGGCTCGGCGATTGATGATGCGATTCAGACGGATGCGGCGATTAATCCCGGCAACTCGGGCGGGCCGCTGCTGAACCGCGGCGGGGAAGTGATTGGGATCAACACGATGATTGCATCGAGTGTGGGTCAGAGCGCGGGGATTGGGTTTGCGATTCCCATCAACACAGCCAAGGCCGTGCTGGACGACCTGGTGACGCTGGGGCGCGTGCGGAGGCCCGCGCTGGGGGTGCGGACGTTGCCGATTGGTCCGGAGTTGGCTGACCAGCTCGGGCTGGCGGCGGACTATGGCTTGCTGATTGTACAGGTGGTTCCGGGCGGCTCGGCGGATCGCGCAGGCCTACGCGGCGGCAGCGAGCGGGCTTACATCAGCAATTATCCGGTGATGGTGGGTGGTGACCTACTGGTGGCGGTGGACGGGGATCGCGTGGAGAACCAGGAAGACTTGGCCCAAATTATGAACAAACACCGCGCCGGGGACACGGTTAAGATGACGATCTATCGCGGCAAACGCAAAATGGAAGTCAGCGTGGCACTGGGAGAGGCGAGAGAACAAGCCTGACGCGGCCAGCGCACTTTTCGCTACGACCTAAGGGGTTCACTTCCCG
This sequence comes from Acidobacteriaceae bacterium, assembly GCA_043782485.1. GTDB lineage: Bacteria > Acidobacteriota > Terriglobia > Terriglobales > Acidobacteriaceae > JANXUC01. Next base: position 21,613 of record JAYWAL010000138.1, read on the forward strand.
CCCCGCCCTTGCGCTGTCCGGGGGCGGGGGGAGCTTTTCCGCATGATTGGCGAAACTGTATCGCACTACCGCATCCTGGAAAAGCTGGGTGGCGGGGGGATGGGCGTGGTCTACAAGGCGGAGGACTTAACGCTAGGCCGGTATGGGTTGCGCGACTCGGGTATTGTCTTTCTGAAAGTCGATCCGCTGTTTGATCCGCTGCGGAGTGATGCGCGTTTCAGGAATTGGTGCGGCGCATTGGCTTGCCGGAATAGTGCACGCGAATTTGACTCTCCGCTGTGGCTAAGCTAGCCTCAAAGTTCGGTTGACATGGCATGAATGGTAATTTCCAGCTCGCTACGATGCACCTTCAACGCCACGGGAAGGTGGTTGGGTTCTAATGCTGCGTGGCGTTTCCACATATCCATTTGTGAAAGAGCGGTTGCACCCCGGGCTGCTGGACCAGTTGGTTCGGGGCGGGGCGCAGGTGATTGAAATTCACGCGGCGCGGCACCACTTTGACTATGCCAACCGCAAGCAGCATGTGCGCGAGATTGGCGACTGGTTTCGCGATGGCGGAGCGGACCTGCTTTCCTTGCATGCGCCGCAGTACGCGGATTACGAGTCGGGCCGCGCGGGCGGGCCTCCGGTGAATATCGCGTCCAGCGACCGTGGGCGCGGCATTGAGGCGATGGACGAGATCAAGCGCGCGATTGAGGTGGCGGAGCAGATTCCGTTCCGATTCCTGATTCAGCATATTGGAGTTGCGGACGAAGAATTTGACGAGAAGAAGAATGATGCGGCCATGACGTGCATTGAGCATTTGCGGGCGTTTGCGAAGCCGCTGGGTGTGAGTATTCTGCTGGAGAATATTCCGAATGAATTTTCGACGCCGGAAAAGCTGGTGGAGTTTATTCGGGCGGCGCACTTTGAGGATGTGGGAATTTGTTTTGACCTTGGGCACGCGCATTTGATGGGCGGCGTGGCGGAAGCGTTTGAAACCGTGAAAGGGCATATTGCTTCAGCGCATGCGCATGACAACGGCAAGGAGCGCGACGCGCACCTGTGGCCGGGGAAAGGGACGATCGACTGGGCCGAGGCGATGAAACTTCTGCATTCCGCGCCGGACGATCTTGCGCTGGTGCTGGAGATTGAAGCGGAAGACCAGAAAAAAGATATTTCCGCGGACATGGCTGCGGCTTATCAGAAATTGGAACTGTAGAGTTTCCTATGTCGGCACCGATTACAACTATTTCCGAAATTGGCAAACACGACGGCGAGACGGTGACGCTGCGCGGGTGGCTGTACAACCTGCGCGAAAGCGGGAAGCTGCTGTTTCCGATTTTTCGTGATGGCTCGGGTACGATCCAGGGCGTGATGCCGAAGAATGCTGTGCCGCCGGAGGTGTTCGAGGCGGTCAAGGGGCTGACGCAGGAATCGAGCGTGATTGTTGAGGGGAAGGTTCGCGCGGATAAGCGCGCGCCGGGCGGGTATGAGCTGGATGTGACGCAGGTGCAGGTGGTGCAGCGTGTTTTGGAAGCGGATCCGTATCCGATTACTCCGAAAGAGCATGGCGTAGAATTTTTGATGGAGCATCGGCACCTGTGGGTGCGCTCGCCGCGGCAGGCGTCGATCCTTCGGGTGCGGGCGGAGATTGTGAAGGCGGTGCGCGACTTCTTTGATGAGCGCGGATTTACGTTGACGGATCCGCCGATCCTGACGCCTGCGGCATGTGAGGGCACTAGCACGCTGTTTCCGGTGGACTATTTTGACGAGCAGGCGTTCCTGACGCAGTCCGGGCAGCTCTACATTGAGGCTACGGCGATGGCGCTGGGCAAAGTGTATTCGTTTGGGCCAACGTTCCGGGCGGAGAAATCAAAGACGCGGCGGCATCTTACGGAATTCTGGATGGTGGAGCCGGAAGTGGCGTATGCCACTCTGGACGACCTGATGGATCTGGCGGAGAGCCTGGTCACGTTTGTGGTGAAGCGCTGCCTGGAACGGCGGCGGCCCGATCTGGCGGTGATTGGCCGCGACGTTACGAAACTTGAGAAAGTGGAAGCGCCGTTCCCGCGGATCACGTACGACGAGGCCGTGCAGATATTGCAGGAAGGCCACGCTCAAGGCGCGATCGAGCATAAGTTCGAGTGGGGCGGTGATCTTGGCTCACCAGACGAGACGTATCTGGCGCAGAAGTTTGACCGGCCGGTGATGGTGCATCGCTATCCGGCGAAGGTCAAGGCGTTTTACATGGAGCCAGACCCACTGAACCCGAAAGCGGCGCTGTGCGTGGATGTGCTGGCACCGGAGGGTTACGGCGAGATTATTGGCGGTTCGCAGCGTGTGTCGTCCTACGAGCTATTGGTGCAGCGCATTCGTGAGCACGGGCTGCCGGAAGAGGCTTTCAAGTGGTATCTCGATCTGCGCAAGTACGGCAGCGTGCCGCACGGCGGGTTTGGCATGGGTATTGAGCGCGTTGTGGCATGGGTTTGTGGATTGGAACATGTACGCGAAACAATTCCATTTGCTCGCATGTTAAACCGGTTGTATCCGTAATTCAAGATTCCTATGGCGACTACTACGACCACGGAAATCCCGGCATCGATTGGCCCGCGCAAGATTCAGATCCTGGGCGTGCCGCTTGACCTTGGTCAATCGCGTCGTGGCGTTGACATGGGGCCGTCGGCTGTTCGCGTGGCGGGACTTGAAGCGCGCCTCGAGTCTCTCGGCCATATCGTGGAAGATGGTGGCAACGTTTCCGTGGCGATGGCGGAGCTGAAACAGGCGGGGGATCCCTCGGCCAAGTATCTTAAGGAAATCACGAGCACCTGCACCAAAAGCGCCGAGCTGGTGGTGAAAGCTCTGGAAGCGGGCAAGATTCCGTTGGTTGTGGGTGGCGACCATTCCGTTGCCGCGGGAACGGTCTCAGGCGTAGCTGAGTTCTACCGGCGCGACAACAAGCGGGTAGGTTTGCTTTGGATTGACGCGCACAGCGATATCAACACGCCGGATACGTCCCCGAGCGGCAACGTCCACGGCATGCCCCTGGCGGCGCTGCTGGGCTTGGGACCTTCTGAACTTGGAAATATCTTCAACTTCTCTCCCAAGGTAAAGCCGGAGAACTGCGTGCTATTCGGCGTGCGCGATATTGATGCGGCCGAGCGCGACAATATCCTGCGCGCTGGCATCCACGTGTTCACCATGCGTGATATCGATGAGCGCGGTATTCGTTCTTTGATGGAAGAGGCTCTCTACATCGTGGGCAAAGGCACGGTTGGGTACCATGTGTCGCTGGACATGGACTGGGTGGATCCGGAAGACGCGCCCGGTGTGGGCACGCCGGTGCGTGGCGGCGCGACGTATCGAGAAGCCCACCTGGCTATGGAAATCATTGCCGACCGTGGAGGCATGTTGAGCTTCGAAATTGTTGAGATCAACCCGATCCTGGATGAGAAAAACCGCACGGCGGAATTGGCTGTAGAGCTGACCGCTTCCGCATTTGGAAAGAAGATTCTGTGAAGAAGCTCCGTGTAGGTGTGCTTTTTGGCGGGCGCTCCGGCGAGCATGAAGTTTCGCTGCTTTCAGCGGCGTCGGTGCTCAACGCCATCGACAAGAGCAAGTACGACGTGGTTCCCATTGGCATCACCAAAGATGGCCTCTGGGTAACGGCGGGACATGCCGAAGCGTTGTTGCAAGGCAAAGAGCCGCGTGCTTTGCGGGCGGGCGACCCGGAGACAACGTCCTCCGCCGCAGTTCTCGCGCAGGGTTCCGCCATTGTCATTCCACCCGTTCCCGCGCGGACCTCGCCGGCGTCGATTGCGCCGTTCCAAACCGGCGCCGCCGAAATGTCGCGCCGTTGGACCGACCACAGTATTCAGGTGGACGTGATTTTTCCGGTTCTTCACGGAACGTTTGGCGAGGACGGCACGATTCAGGGCCTGCTTGAACTGGCCGACATTGCCTACGTCGGCGCTGGCGTGCTCGGCTCCGCCTGCGGCATGGATAAGGCCATCATGAAGGAGCTGTTCCGATCAGCGGGACTGCCTCTGGTGAAGCACGTTACGATTTTGCGCGCCGACTGGGAAGCCAGCTCCGCGAAAGCGCAGCGCTTGATCGAGAGCAAGCTGAAATATCCGGTGTTCGTGAAGCCCGCCAACCTGGGCTCATCCGTCGGTATTTCCAAAGTCCGCAGCCGAGTGGAACTTGCCCCGGCGATGAAAGAAGCCGCGCGTTACGACCGCAAGCTGGTGATCGAACAAGGTGTTGGCGGCAAGAAACACAAAGCCCGCGAAATTGAGTGCTCGGTCCTAGGCAATGACAAGCCCGCCGCCTCCATTGCAGGGGAAATTGTTCCCGCCACGGAATTTTATGACTACCAGGCGAAGTACCTGGACGAAGGTTCGCAGCTCATCATTCCCGCCAAGCTGACCAAGGCCCAGACTAAGCAAGTGCAGGAGTTCGCGATCAAGGCTTTTCAGGCGGTCGATTGCTCGGGCTTGGCCCGCGTCGATTTCCTGATGGACCCTGCCAGCAAAAAGTTCTACGTGAATGAAATCAATACCATGCCCGGCTTCACGGCCATCAGCATGTATCCCAAATTGTGGGCGGCATCCGGCTTGGCCTATCCCGCGTTGATCGACAAGCTCATCCAGCTGGGAATCGAACGGCATCAGGAAAAGAAGCGGAACCAGTACAGCCGCGAGAGCTAGATTTCCGCACCCAGCAAGCTGTATTTTCCGTGGAAATACAGCAAAGGTTCGCCCTCGCGCGTCCGCACGTCCTCCACCTCGGCAATAAAGATCGTGTGGTCGCCAGCCTCCTGCGCGTGGCGTAGGTGGCACTCCAAATACGCGAGGGCGCCGCGCAGGACTGGCGTTCCGTGAGCCGTCCGGTCAAATCGCGCGCCCGCTGCCTCGGCGTGTTGATGTGTCTCCGTGGCACCCGCATAGAATTCCGAAATCAGCCGCTGGTCGGACGCCAAAACGTTAATCCCAAAGCGTTTCTTCTCCTGCAAATGAGCGTGCGTGCGCGCTCGATGGTCCACGCACACCAGCACCAGCAGGGGGTCGAGCGACACCGAGGAAAAGGCATTGGCGGTCATGCCATGCACCTCGTCGGCCGCTTCCGCCAACGTGATTACGGTCACGCCCGTGGCAAAACTGCCCATGGCTTGACGAAACTGTTCGCGCGTTACCTCTGGCATAGACGGGTGGATGTCTCCCTCTGCAAAACCTCGATTCTAGCGCGTTCCGGCGGATCGCGGATTGGCCCAAGCGTATCCGCCGCACCGGGAACCTTTTTCCAGCGACGGGTTCCGTATATGCTGGAGGTGCTATGACGCTGATGGATGCTCCTGTTTACGATCCCGCACCCGCTCGCCGCCGCAAAATGAAGATTGCGATTGGCGTGGTGCTGTTGCTGGTGACTGGTTTTCTGTTCTGGCTCTTCCGCTTCTGGCCCGAAGAGCAGGTGGCCAACAAGTTTTTCGCCGCCATTGAGCAGAAGAATTTTGAGGCCGCTTACTCCATCTGGATGCATGACCCGGCCTGGCAGCAGCATCCGGAGAAATATCCGAAGTATCCGTTCAAGGAGTTCTACGCGGATTGGGGTCCGGGCGGCGAGTGGGGTCTGGTGAAGACGCACAAAATTCGCGCATCGGGCGAGTGCCGCGGCGGAGGGACTGGCGTGGTCATTGAAGTCACTGTGAATGGCCGTTTCGAGCCAGCGCGGGTTTGGGTGGAGAAGGCGGCTCGGACGATGAGTTACCCGCCTTGCTAACGGGAGCGAGAGTGAAATCAGTCGAGCCCGGCGAGGAACAGAACCAATGAACTCAGACAACGAAGTGATCACGCGAGATCCGGATGTGCTTGGTGGCGCTCCCGTCTTTCGCGGGACGTGGGTTCTGTTTCAAGCGCTGCTCGACTATCTCGAAGGCGGGCAGACCCGTGCCAAGACGCTTCTCGTTGGCCTGCTCGGATGAAGATTCTGTTGGACGAGTGCATTCCTCGGAAATTCAGGCGCAGCTTCCCAGGACATGATTCGGAGACAGTCCCGGGGCCTGGGTTCGCTGGCAAAAAAAGTGAGTTGCTCCCACTCGCCGAGCGCGCCGGGTTTGAGGTGTTTCTGACGATTGATCAGGGAATCGAATTTCAGCAGAACCTTGCCGGTCGAAATATTGCGATCCTGATACTTCGCGCAAAGTCGAACCAACTGGACGACCTGTTGCCGTTAGTCGATGACTGCAGTCACAAAATGCTCGGAATCAGGCCGGGACAGGTTCTCAAGGTGGGGTGAGGGCGGCTCAGTTTTTTGTCTTACACCGAAGCGAGTCCTTGTAGCGCTTTCTGCAACGCCGCATCGTCTGACGTTTGCCAGCTTGTTTTCGAGCGGTCAATCTGCCGCATCAATCCCCAGAGAACTTTGCCGGGTCCGACTTCGACGAAGGTCTCGGCACCCTTGGCGATGAGTCCGCGCACGCATTCATCCCAGCGCACTGTGCCTGTGACCTGGCGGACGAGGGCGTCGCGGCTGGCTTCGGCTGTCTCCACGAACGCGGCATCCACGTTGCACATCACCGGTGTGGCAGAGTTTTGCATCGGCAACGAACTCAAGTCCCGCGCTAACCGCTCTTGCGCGGGGAACATGAGAGAACAATGGAAGGGAGCGCTTACTGGCAAGAGCACGGCCTTTTTTGCTCCTTGCTGTGTGGCCAGGGCGACGGCGCGCTCGACAGCGTTTTTGTGCCCTGAAATCACAATCTGCTCCGGCGAGTTCCTGTTTGCGGCTTCGCAAACCTCTCCTTGAGCGGCTTGCTCGCAAATCGCGTGGACCTTTTCGGGTTCCATCCCAAGAATCGCCGCCATGGCACCGACGCCCGCGGGCACGGCATCCTGCATGTAGCGCCCTCGGTTGCGAACCGTGCGCACGGCATCGGCAAAACTGAGGGTGCCAGCCGCCACGTGCGCCGAGTACTCGCCCAGGCTGTGACCGGCCACCCATGCGGGTTTTATGCCTTGTTCCGCCAGTACGCGCCAGGTTGCAACGGAGACCGTAAGAATGGAAGGCTGCGTGATTTCGGTGCGGCGAAGCTCTTCTTCTGGGCCCTCGAAGTACAAGCGTGACAGCGCCATACCCAGCGCGGCGTCGGCTTCTTCGAAAGTGTGGCGGGCCACGGGATATTTTTCCGCGAGTTCCTTGCCCATGCCTACGGCTTGCGATCCCTGTCCGGGGAAGAGAAATGCGAGAGAGTTGGTCATAAATTTTGGGAGTGTGGGCTTGTCTATTCGGCGGTTTGCACTGCTGCCATCCCAACTGCGGGAGTCTTCCGGCTCGAGGCTCGCTTGGGAATCGCCGCGAGTCCCGCTTCGATATGCTGGTTGATCTTGCCCGCGGCGACTTCCGCGGCGACGCGAATCGCATTCTTGATGGCATTCGCGTTCGACGAGCCATGGCTGACGATGCACGCGCCCTTCAAGCCCAGCAATGGTGCACCGCCGGCCTCGGAGTAGTCGAGACGCTTCTTGAAATCCGCAAACGCGCTGCGCGAGAGCAGATAACCCACCTGCCGCGTGATGGTGGCGCGCAGCGATTCTTTCAGCGTGAATCGCACCAGATTGACCACGCCTTCGGAAATCTTGAGTGCGACGTTGCCCACGAACCCATCGGCGACGATTACGTCGACCTGTCCACCGTAGAGGTCGCGGCCCTCGACGTTGCCGACAAAATTAAGAGGAAGTTGTTTCAAAAGCTTGAAGGATGCTCTAGTTAGTTCGTTGCCCTTGCTCTCTTCTTCGCCAATGGAAAGCAAGCCCACACGCGGGCGTTGTGTTCCGAAAATGCTACGAAAATAGATCTCGCCCATCACCGCGAACTGCTCGAGGTTCTCCGGCGTGCAGTCCACGTTCGCGCCCACATCCAGCATGATGGACCAGGTTCCGACCGCGTTGGGAAACACCGCCGCCAGCGCTGGACGATCCACGCGCGGCAACGCACCCAACACCATCTTGGCGGTAGCCATGGCCGCTCCGGTATTGCCGGCGGTTACAAACCCCGCTGCCCGGCCTTCGCGCACTAGCCTCACGCCTACGCGCATGGAGGAATCGCGCTTAGCGCGCACGGCCTGCGCCGCTTTGTCTTGCATGGTGATTTGTTCGCTGGCGTGGACGACCTCAATGGACAGGTCGCCGTAGGAGTGGCGCGCGAGTTCGGCGCGGATGATTTCCTCGCGTCCGACCAGCAACACGCGCACCCCGAACTGACGGGCCGCTTGCAGGGCGCCTTCAATTTCAGGTTTTGGGGCCTTATCAGCACCCATCGCGTCGAGGGCTATGGTGCACCCAGCTAGGTTGCTCGGGGCTACGCTGCTCGCCATGCGTTGTCGGAGAAGGACTTACTTGGCTTCTTTAACGGCCACAACTTCGCGGCCTTTGTAATGGCCACACTTGGCGCAGGCGCGGTGGGGCGCCTTCTTCTCGTGGCAGTTCGGACAATCCGACAGCGAAGGCTGGCTCAGAAAATCATGCGCCCGGCGGGTGCTGGTGCGTTTTTGGGAATGACGGCGTTTTGGATTAGGCATGGTAAAATCTCGTTCTTCCTGGCTGCCGCGGCAGCCGTAAACTTCATATTTTCAGTTGCTTACGAATATCTTGCAGCCCCGCCCAGCGGGGGTCTTCGTTCTTTTCCGCACAATTGCAGGTCTCCAGGTTCCGGTTGCGCCCGCAGGTCGGGCACAGCCCTTTGCAATCGGCCTTACAAACAATCTTCAGCGGCACGGCTAGCAAAACCTGCTCCAGCAGCACATCCGCCAGCTCCAAGCCCTTGCCCGGATAATAGCTGATTTCCGCTTCCGCCGCCGTTACGCTCAGATCTTCTTTATCCGAGTCCGATCCTTCCGGCCGGTAAAGTAAATCATAACTGTTGCGGACATCCGTGACCACCGGTTCCAGGCAGCGCGCACAGGCTACTTCCAGGGTCGTGCAGAAGTCCCCATGAATCCGGATGTCGAGCAGCCGATCGTGCTTGCCGTGGTGCTCTGGAACCAGCTCAGCGCGCCCTGTGGTCGTTAGAGGCGTGCGCTGGGAGTAATCCGGACCCAGGTCGATAACCCCTGGTGCGAACGCCTCCGCGAAATCCACAGGGTGCAGCTCTAGTTCGTGGATATCGATAAACATACAACCCTAGTGCTCCCAACACTTTGCGTCACCAGTGCCGTCTGCGAACGGCGAAATCACGGGGGACAATTCATTAGAATAATTGGCGGGGCGATTAGGTGTCAACTCAATCGCTGGCTAGGTATATGCTAGACTTTACATAGGTAAACCATATGCCAACGCTCTACGTGGAAAATATTCCGGTTGAGCTCTACGAAGCGCTGCGGCAACGCGCTCGGCTCCACCGCAAGTCGATGGCGGCGGAAATTCTCCAGCTTCTTGAGGAAAACATTGCAACCGCAGCCGAACTCGAGCTTCGCCAAGAGTTTTTGAAGAGGGTCGAACAGATGCACGCTAGAAGCCCAAGACCCTCGCCGGAGAAGTTTCCTTCGGCCGAAGAGATGGTGCGTGAGGACCGGGAGCGGTGACGACCGTCGTGCTCGACGCCTCAGTAGCCGTGAAGTGGGTGCTTCCACCCGCGGGTGAAGATCTTGTGCCGGAGGCGGTGGATCTGCTTCGGCGCTATGCGCGGGAGGAAATTCGCTTCGTGGTGCCAGACATTTTTTGGGTAGAGTTGGGCAACGTAGCGTGGAGGGCGGTTCGCTTGGGCAGGTGGACCGCGGAGGAAGCGCGGTCGGGGCTCCAGGACCTTGCGAACCGGAACTTTCCCACATTTTCCTCGAAGGATTCACTGGCAGCGGCGTTTACTCTCGCGAACAGTTCCCACCGCCGCCTGAACGACTGCTTGTACGTCGTACTGGCGGTTACGAGCAAAAGCGAGATGATTACGGCTGATGAAAAATTAGCGAACGCACTTGCCGCGAGGCTTCCGGTGAAGTGGTTGGGCGCGCTTTGACGGTGGGCGTGGAACTACTGAGCGTTGACCCCGGTTCTCCATGGCCGCTATGCTGGAAAATCTGATGAAACGTAAACCGAAATTGACCTTCGCGGTCTTACTATTGCTGACGGCGCTGGCGCTGATGGCCTGGGTGTTGACGGATACGAGCGGGAGGTTTCAGCCCCAGAAGTCCGTGACGCCGGATATTCCGCAGGAATACGCGGTGGATAAGCGGCCGCTGACGATGGCTCGCGACTTGGCTGCTTGGGCTGGGACGCCTGAGGATCAAGATCTGGCGCGGGAAGCGGAGCGGGTCGCCGACCACGAGGTGGATCTGGATTTTGCCAGCGCTCTGCGGCGCGTGAGCGCCCATCCACCGCAGCCACCGCCGCAAGCTGCCGAGTTGGAAGCGCGCGTGCGCCAGATGGAAGCGCAGATCAAGAAGGATCAAGACCGGGCGCTGGATCTGCGCGCGAAGGTTGAGCACGCCAGCGACACCGACAAGCCGGGGCTGGAAGGCGAGTCCGAGTTGGCGGATGCTCAAGTCGCTCTCGATGAAGATGAAATTGCCGATGTGAAAGGTGATTTGGCTCGCGTCGGTGGCGACGCGCAGAGCAAGGTCGTCCAGGCGCGGGAGCAGCACGAGAAGGCGGAAGATGCGCGTGTTCCCATGGTGTACGGCGGAGCTATGGCGAACTCCCTGGCTACTTCGAATAGTTTTCGTGCCCACGCTCACGAGTGGTTTCTTTTGCGGGCTGCGCAGAATCAAGTTCGGGCGGCGCAAGCTGAGGCCGCAGGTACGGTGGCTGGCCTTTCAGAAAAGCACAATATTCTGGAGAAGCAGGTCCAACAGGAAGAAGCTCGCAAGCAGGCGGCACATGAGAGCGATGCAGCTCCAAAAGCGAGTAAGGAATCGTCCGCCGCGGCGCTGCAATCCGTGCAGCAGCTTTCCGAAGACCAGCGAGGCATGGCGGAGTTCGACAAACGCATTCAGGACCATCAGGAACTGGTCGGGATTTACGCGCGTTGGAACGACTCGCTCCGATTCCGTAAGTTAGCCGCCGTACACGCCATGTTGCAAACCCTTCTGTGGATCGCGGGCATTCTGATGCTGGCATTCCTGCTGGCGCGGGGTGTGGAGCGCGTGCTGGGCGAAACTTCAGCGGACCACAAACGCCTGTTGACGTTGCGCACGGTCATTCGATTTTCATTGAAGACTGCAGCTCTGGTGGCGGTGGTGTTCGTTTTGTTTGGAGCGCCGGAGCAGATGCCGACCATCATCGGTTTAGTCGGTGCCGGTCTGACGGTCGCACTGCAAGGCTTCATTGTCGGCTTCTGCGGCTGGTTCATCCTGATGGGGCGCAACGGCATCCGCGTTGGGGATTTTGTGGAGATCAACGGCGTGGGCGGGGAAGTGGTGGAGATTGGCCTGCTGCGCACCGTTTTGCTGGAAACCGGGAACGCCACCGGCTCCGGTTCGCCAACGGGTCGCCAAGTGGCGTTCGTAAACAGCTATGCCGTTTCGGGACACTACTTCAATTTTTCAACTTCCGGCCAGTGGCTGTGGGATGAGCTAGTGGTGCAGGTGCCGACGGGCGAGGACTCTTCGGCGATGGTGGAAAGTATTCTCCAGATCGTGACGAAAGAGACGGAGGAGAATGCGCGCCAAGCCGAACAGGAATGGCAGCGGGTGACGCACCGCTATGGCGTGAAGTCCTTTTCAGCAGCCCCATCCATCAGCCTACGGCCTGCGAGCCTGGGCGTAGAGGCGATCGTGCGCTACATCACGCAGGTTCAGGATCGCTACGAAGTTCGGTCCCGGTTGTACCAGGCCGTGGTGGAATTGATGCAGCAGAGGAAAGGGCTGCCGGCGGCTAGATAGACTTCGAGGGAAGATTTCACGAAGACCATCATTCAGAGACAGGAGAAACGGATGCTGAGTTCGGCCCAGTCCTCAGCAGCCAAACTGCCGCAGGTGGTGGTCCATGTGAAGATACGCCCACCGCATCCATTCTGATTCCGACATTTTTCCGAAGAAGGGATGCCGCGCCGTGCTGAGACGAGCAGGGCTGCTGGCAAATTGCCTGGTGAGGCAAACGAGTTTCTTCTTGTCAGTCTCAAACTCCGTTGGAGCCGTTCCGCCAACTTCTTGATCCAATTCCGGTGGCGTTCTGAATCCGTGCGGCCAAGGCAAGGGAATCCACAGGGCACCCCACTTTAGTACCGACCGCTTGAATAAATTTTCCGCCGGTTGGACCTGGATTTCCCCGAGCTTCGACCGGAAGGAGTCACTCAGATGACAAATCATTTGCGGCGCGGTCATCTTGCCCCAGGCGCGAGGGCTATCGCTGCGAACTTGAGCGAGCCGGTTGAGGATCGTTCGCTGGTCGTCGGAGCGCGCGAGAGTCTTCATCTTTCCGGACTTCAGCTTTCCGGACTTTCGGCCGGTTACTTCTTCACTAGCTCCTGGAGCTTGGCGGAGGCAGCGGCGGCAAATTCCGTATTCGGATTGTCTTTCTGGAGCTGCTCGTAAATCTTCCGAGCCTCCGCGGGTTGCTGCTTGCTGGTGTAGAGCGCCGCTAGTTCCATCTGTGCCGATTGCTTGGAGACCGTCATGGAAGGCTTGTCGGTGAGCTGTTTGTAAAGCTCAACTGCCTGCGAATCGCGATTGGTATTGCGGTAAAGCGAAGCCAGCGCCATTTTCGCCAGCGCGGAAAGATCGTTATTGCTGGCATCGGCGGTCTGCTTGAGCGCAGTTTCCGCGGCCGCGTTGTTCCCCATGTCGATGGACGTCAAGCCCGAAAAATAGCGCGCGAAATCCGCCGACTTGGTGTGCGGAAACTGGGTGGCGACGGCTTCAAACTCAGAATGCGCTTTCGCGGCGCGCTCGGCCATGGAGGTAAACGAGGGAAAATTCGGCTGCTCCGGCGTTCCGGCGGGACGAATTGGACTGTTATAGGTGCGCACGGCCTTGCTTAACTCGCCGCTCGCCAGTTCATCCCGATGATTGAAATAAAACCATCCGCCGATGAGCACGCCCAAAACCAGCGCCAGGGCCATGCCCGCCTTGACCAACGTATCCCGATGTTCCACCGCCCAATGGGCTTGTTCCGCCGTGAACTGGCGAAATTTATCTTCCTTTAGCTGATGCCGAACGTCTGCTCGCACTAGGTTGTCCTATCTAGAATGAATTCTGCGGAATGAATTTTGCTTGCTGGAACCCGCTCGGTCAGTTATTGCGCGGACTCTTCGAGAATGCCCTGTTCCAATTTCTCCTGGCACTCGATGCAGTGGCGCGTCCACGGTACCGCGTCCAGCCGCTTGGCGTTGATCTCTTTCTCACAGGCGATGCACTCGCCAAACGTACCCTCGCGCACACGCTCCAAAGCTTTTTCCACCTGCGCCAGCAGTTGGCGTTCGTTGTTGCTTTGGTGGAAGAGGAATTCCTTGGTATAGGAACTCGCTGCCTTATCGGCAATGTCCTGCGTGGAGTCCTGGTCGGCATCCCGCCCGCTCTGCTCCGTGCGGGAAACGGTGTGCCGCAGCTCCAAACGTCGCGTCTCCAGCGTCTTCTTGAACTGCTCGAGTTTTTTCTTGTCGATCGCCATGAAATCTCTGCCGACCCCCTTGGACAGCTTCAATTGTGGAGGGCCAAACGAAGATGATACGCGCGCGGCGGAAGTAGCGTCAACCAGGGTATTCCTGTAGCTACCGCGGTAGTCGCTCCGGCAAATTCGCCAGTGTAAACGCGAGCACCGCCATGGCGGCCACGTTTTCCTGTAGCTCGCGCGGCACCACCTTATCCAGCGTATCCGCGGGCGTGTGGTGGTAGTTGAAGTAGACGCGCCCATCTTGCATCTCACCAAACGTAGGCACGCCCAGCGCGGCTAGTGGCGCAATGTCGGCACCAACATCGTCAGAGGCCGGGGTCATCAGGTTCGCGCCAATCGGCTCCAGAATTTTCGCCATCGGCAGGAGTATGGCAATGGCTACGGGTGTCGCCTTGGCCTGAAAGCCCAAAGGGTGGCCCGCGCCGAGATCGCTCTCAATGGCACCGATATGTTGCGCGGCTTCCGCCTCTCGCGCTTTGGCATAGGCCTTAGCGCCGCGGCTGCCCGTTTCCTCGTTCATCCAGGCAACCATGCGGATGGTGCGCTTCGGTTGAAGGTGCAGCTCCTTCATCAACTGCACCGCCCCCATGGCCGTGACCACGCCCGCGCCATCGTCAATCGCACCAGTCCCCAACTCCCAGGAATCGAGATGGCCAGAGACTATGACGATTTCCTCCGGGTGCTCGCTGCCTTTCAAATCCGCAACAACGTTGTAGCTGGTCACGTCCGGAAGAAGCTGCGGCGTAAGGGTGAGCCTGATGCGCACCGCGCCCTGCCTGGTAAGATGCGCGATGGTCTCCGCGTCTTCCGCCGTTACGGCCCCGGCGGGGATTCCGGCGGGAGCGCTGTAGCCCGTGTGCGGCAGACGGTACTCCGCTCCGCCAACAGAACGCGTCAGCGATGCCACCGCACCCAGCGCAGCCGCGGCTTTTGCGCCCGACGAACGATATTGCACGGCTTCATCATAGGCCTCATCCCAATGGCCTGCGGAGGCTTTCTGCGCATCGAATTTTTCGTTGAATAGTACGATCTTGCCCACGACCTTTTCTCGGCCCAGCGCCTTGAGCTCGTCAAAGTCGTTGACCGCGATGATCTCCGCAGCCAGGCCGTCAGCAGGCGTTGCCGTGCTTCCGCCCAGTGCCGTTACCACGATCTTCTGCGTTGTCCCCGGCGTTTGCCCGGGCCATCCGATCAACACGGCGGTCTCCGCTCCTCTCACCCAATGCGGAACAGTAACTTCTTCCAGCTTAGCTTCGAGTCCGGCCGCGCGCATGGTCGACATTACATAGCGGGCTGCGGCATCCGCTTGCGCGGAGCCGGTCGGGCGCGGGCCAATGTTTTCCGTGAGATACGCCAGTTGCCGATAGGCGTAGTCGCTGGAGAGCGCCCCGTCCCGCAGCGCTTCCAGATTCCGAACCAACTCCGGCGCAAACTGCACGGGTGCCGTGGGGGCATTCCGTTGCGCTAGTAGCCCGGGACAAAGTACGAATAGTAGAGCGATTCTGAGTCGCATGGCAATGATGCCTTTCTTAAATGGAACTTCTACGGCGCGCTTGTTTTTAGAGGCGGTGCCGCATACTCCGGCAACTTGTCCTTACTCGCTTCCACGCGCTTCACTTGCAATTCATCAAACAATAGCGACGGATTGATAATCGAGTTCGGAATCGATTCGGCACGGTTCGAAACATCCAGGTCGTCGCCCGCAGCGACAATGTCGCTCCGGAGCGCCCGAGTATCGAGTTCGCCAAATAAGCCGCCGCGCACCAGTTCTTCGTGCCCGTCGCTTACCCAGACCCGTCGCAATACCTGCGGCGAAAGATCCCCGCTCAGGCTCTCCACAAAATATCCGTATTTCAAATCGTGCTGCTTGGCCAGCTCAATCAATTTCTTCTTGAGTTCCGCGGCCGACAGCGGCTCTGACGATTCCACCTTCAAGGTTCCCGGTGCTGGCTCCGGCGACTGCCCAAGCCCGGCGCGTCCGTGGCCATTCGATTCTGGGAAGTCGCGAATCGGCGCGCGGCCCATCAGGTAATTCACCAGCTTTCCCTTTTCAATTACAGAAACCGCTTGCGCCTTGACGCCTTCGTCATCCACAGAGTAGCTGCCAATCAAAGTGCGCCCTTTGAAGGAGCCCAGTGTCGGATCATCCTTAACGGAAAGAAAGTCCGGCAAAACGCGGCCCTTCCATTCCGCCGACCACGCGCCCGTGGTTCGCGCCGGAGTTCCCAGCTGCGGCTTTCGTCCCACCACATTGTTGCTGATCAGGCTGTCAATCACGTTCTCCGCCGCCGCCGGAGCAAACAGCACTGGCCCGCGGTAGGCTTCATCCGCCATGGGAGCCTCGCGCAGTTCCTTCAGGCTGGCGATTACCTTTGCCGAGTGTTGCAAAATGTGAGCGCGGTCGGGAAGCTCTGTGGCCGTGGCCGAGACAAAGCTCCAACCCTTGTAAAGATGCATGCCGTCTGTCGCCTGCGTGCTGCCGTTGACGTGAACGTTGTACTGCGCCTTCCCGTCGCGCACCACGGTGCCTTCTGTATTCACCAGGTACCGGTTCGTGGCGGAAAAATCCGCTGATGCCTCAAAGTCCTGCAACAGCGCATCGTTCCGGTAGAGCGCGCTTGCGGCTTCCAAAGCTTCCACCCAATCCTTGCCAACCTCCAGCCGGGCCAGCGGCTGCACGGATTCCACGGCCGCCGCCTTGGCAAAATCATCCACCGGAATTTCCACGTTCACTTGTTTGAGCGCGGCCTGCTTTTGGGTCAAGGCCTCGCTGGCCATTTTGTAGGCGCGGTCGGTGTTCAGCCAGAGTTCGTTTCTGAGCGCCGCTGGGTCATCGTCCACCACCGCAAGATTGGTCATGCCCTCACCCATGCCAATGTAGCTGTCCTGCTTATAGCTGCCCACCCGCACCACCACGCGCAGCAGTCGCGCATGGCTGCGATTCTGCAATCGCAACTTGCCAAAAACTGTCTCCGCTTTGAATTCGTCGCCATCGTTGATCCGGTACTCAATGTAGTACGGCGCGTCAACGTCCGCCAGTTTGAGTTTTGTCTTGGAGCGCTGTAATTCTTCCAGCATGGCGCGCAAAATTGGATCATCCGCGGATTTGTCAGCCTGCGCCCAGCCAGCCGAGGACAGCAACAGCACCGCCAATACCAGAAGCCGCTTCATTGTCCCACCGCCTTGGCTTCATCCTTCTTGGTTTCATCCTTGTCGAAACCGGGCGGCGGCAGCAGTGGCGGCCGCATGCGCTGGTGTCCCCGTTTCTGCACTTCAATCTCCGAAAACAGCATGGAGGGCGCGGAGGCGGAAACTGGGACGCTCCCTGACTCCGCTCCGCAAATGCCGTTGAAAACCTGCTGCGTATCGCCGGTCACCACGATGCGGTTCAACGCAGCAATCGGGGTCCCAACAATGTCGACGCCGCGCACCAGTTCGTCCGGTTTTCCGTCGGGATATACCTTCCACACCATGACCGGTAAAATTTGGAATGCCTGCGGTGTAAAGCGCGTCGTCAACGTAAATCCACCCTGAATGTCCTCAAAATACAACCCGTAAGGCTTGCTCTGCTTTTTCACTTCGTCAATCAACTGCTGCCTCATGTCGGCGTCCTTTACCGAATGCGTCGAGGTCACCATCAAGTTGCCCTGCCGTCCCGTTGGCATTAGTGCCGCTTGCGCCCGCCCGTGGCCGTTCGATTTTGCAAAATGATTGATGGGCATGCGGGACATCAAAAAGTTCTTCAGCGTACCGTGTTCAATCAAATTCACCCGGCTCCCCGGCATGCCTTCATCGTCGAAGGCATAGTATCCGGCCAGTTCCACGCCGTTGAGTTCCCGTTGCGTCGGGTCATCCACCACGCTCAGGAATTCCGGCAGCACTGGTTGTCCCACGCGTTTGGTAAACGTCTGCCCTTCTTTTTCATCGCGCTGCCTATGGCCCTCCAGCCTGTGCCCCAATACCTCATGAAAAAACACCGCCGCCGACCGTCCCGAAAGCAGAACGGGCACCGTTGCCGGCTCCGTCACTGGCGCGGACTTGAGTCGTTGAATGTCTCCGGCCATTTTTTCAATCTTCGCCGTCACTTCGGCCTCACTCGGCAGCTTCGCCAGAGTGGTTGCCTGAAACGTTTCCACTCGTATCAGGTCCATGCCGTCTTCCGCGTGGGTCGCCGCATAGACCACCAGGCGCAGGGTTGTGGAAGGCGTCACCACCCGGCTGCCCTCGCTAGAAGCAAGATAGGAATTCGACTGCTGTGCCGAGAAGTTCACATACGATTCCTCAACTTCCGGATACTTTTTCAAGATCGCCGAATATCGCCGCGCCTGCTCTTCCCACTGCTTCAGATCAATCGCCAACGGAGCGGCGGGCGCGGAAATACTTGTCTGCGGCGTTTCTTCGGAAAAATCCGGCGACGTATCGTCTTCCTTCGCTCGCACCGCTGTCTGCGTTTTCACGTTCAGGAACGCCCGCTGCGCTTTGCGGTACCCCTGGTAGGTCAGCTTCCACAGCACGCGGGACAGTGCGTCCGCATCATCCCCCAGCGGCAACAAGCCGGACTCGATGCCGGATCCGCGGCTTTCGTCATGGGTGTTGTCCAGTTTGTCGGTTCCAATCCGAGTATGCACCGCCCCATAACGGACGTGCAGGTTCGTCGAATTCAGCAACGCCCCTTGGCTCGCTGAAACGTTCACCAGCTCATGGTCGGAAACCGAATAGCTCAGAAAATACGGTGCCGGATCAAGCTTTCCCAGCTCAGTTTTGGCGCGGGCCAACTCCTTCGCCATCACGCCCAGCAGGGGTTGGGGCGCGACCGCCGCAGCTGAGGAACGGGTCGTGGCAGCCGAAATAGGTGACGGAGGAAGGACGGCAATGGTGAGTAAAAAAAGAACCCCAGGTCGAAACAATGCTCTGGCCATGTATTGGCAGTTTATACGAATGCGGAGAACCTGTGGCCCGGCACGTCGGCGCGGGAAAGGCTACAGGAGCAGACTCTACCGGAAGTTGTCCACCAGCATTACCTGGTCCTGCTCCGATCCCGGCTGATCGAAAACGACGGTTTTTCCATCCCTCGTTGCCCCCAGCCAGAATGGCGCGATCTTGACCGTCCCCAATGCTGAAACCCGATGCGTTGCAAAATCGAAGAGACTGACCAAAGGTGGCCCTTTTCCGGAAGATCCAGCGAATAGGATGCCTTTGTCCACCACCGCCCAGCTGGCCCACGTAGCCGGATGCACCAGGGGAGATAGCTCCGTTTCCGCGCCCCCATTCGCCGGAACCTGCCAAATTTCGGGATCGGCATATTGGCTTTTGGCGTAGAACACGTACTTGCCGTCTGGCGACGGCAGCGGCGCGTGCCCACCGTGCTGGGTTATCCGGACAGCTTCGCCGCCTTCCGCGGGCGCTTTCCATACCTGGAAATCGCGCGTCCGGGAGGATGTGAAGTAGATCCACTTGCCGTCGACCGACCAACTCGGGCAGGCATTTTCCGCCGTATCTGGCGCCACCAGTCTTGGCGCGCCGCCGCTGGCGTTGACCAGGTAAATCGCACCCCGCCGGTCAAACGCAACCCACTGGCTATCCGGAGACCACCGAGGTGTCCCTGCGCCCCCCAGCGCTGTCAGCTGCACGGGATTGCTGCCGTCGCGGTCGCTGGCCCAAATCTCCATGGTCCCGGACCGGTCCGCCATGTATGCGAGTTTTTTCCCGTCCGGTGAAACCTGAGGCCCTGGCCCCTGATCGGTCTGGCTCGTCGATGGCACCAAAATTCTCTGCTCGTTCGTTCTCGACGACAGATTTAATTCCCAAATGTTCAGCCCCCGCGTGGCTCGCTGGTACGCCATCCGGTAGCCCCTGCGCGCAATCGAGGGAGACCATCCGCCGTCATTGATCTCCACGGCTGGCTCCCTTGAGTCGACGGAGGTTCGCCATAACCCGGCATGGCTGCCCCGCGACGATCCAAAAATCACCGCCCGCCCATCCGACGACCACCTGGGCGTGCCTACGATCCCCGCCGGATCGGAAAGCACCAGACTGGGGGCACCACCTGCCGCGGAAATCACCATGATTTCTTGTGGCGACGCGTCCCGCGTCTCGCGTACAAACAAAATTTTCTGTCCATCGGGCGAAAAGGCGGGGCCCCAATCCTCCGCCAGAGGCGGAGGAGGTTCCGATAGGCGGCGGCTGGCGTGGTCTGCCAACGACAACAGATAAATGCTCCCGCGGCTGGCAAACGCCAGCGTTTTCCCGTCAGGCGACCAATCGATCTCGCCCCGAGTCGGTCGCACGTCCCCGGTCTCGACTTTTCTTTCTTCCTCGGCTCCAAGGGTTACCGTCATCAACTGGTCGTTCTTGTCCGGAACGTTTTTATAAAGAATATGTGCCTGACCTCGAGCCAGCGGAACGGTGTAAAACTCTTGGTAGTCCTCAGCAATCCAGCGTGAAAAAGCAATGGTCTGTCCATCCGGCGACCATACCGGATACCCATCGCGCGGATTGGCTGTTAGCTGCAACAGTTGGTCGCTCGCCAGCCCTTTCACGAATATCCCCGAGTTCGCCGGATTCGTCCCTTCCCGCCGGAATGCAACAAAGTTGCCTTCTGGCGAAATTGCAGGGCTATTCGTTTCGTCGGTCAGCGTCGTCAACGGCCGAATCCTCTGCACCGGCTCCGAGCCACCGGGATCGACGCCGTAAAGCGCCCTGCGAACCACGTTTCTCAGCCAGAGGCCGCCGAAAATCGCCACAGCCACCAGCAGAACTCCGCCGACCACCAAGCGCCACCTGCCCGCTTGTGGCCTCGGCGACTCGATCTCGCGACCTCGACCTGGACTCACCTGTTCGTCGAGCCCAGCCGCCTCAACTGTGCCTCCCGCAGTCGCAACCAGCTCACGAACAACCATCTCAGAGGCGATCTCAGGCCCAGCGGAGAGTCTAGGTTCCAATACCGCCGCAACAAACCGGTATCCGCGTCGCGGCAAAGTCTCCACATATCGTGGATCTTCCGCCGAATCGCACAGCGCCTCCCGTAGCCGGTTTACCGCTGCATTCAGGCCATGGTTGAAGTCGACAAATGTGTCCCCCGGCCAAAGCCGGTCGCGCAGCTCGTCCCGCGTCACCAGCTGCCCTGGTTTGCTCAGCAGGATGGCCAGCACCTCAAACGGCTGCCCCACCAGCTTGATCTTCCGACCAAACTTCCACAGCTCATGGGTGTGCAGGTCCACTTCGTAGGGACCAAACTTCACCCGGTCAGAATTTCTGTCGTTCATCACTGACTGGACCAACTCCCCGACTCTATCTGTCTATCTGTCTACGAACTGTTGGACGTTTATGTTGCAGGACCAGTGCGGGAATTCGTCAATCCTAACCCAAATCGCGCTCGCGCGCCGTCCTACGCCGCTCCAGACGCCATCGCTAAACCATTTGTTATCAAGCGTTTAATGAATGACCTAAAAATGCCCCGCAAAGAACCCACGTTGTACCCACTTCGGACGCCCCAGCAATTGCCGAAGCCGTATCAACCCGGGAGATTGAACTCAGTACCGCAAGGAGAAATCACATGGAAACAATTCACCGGATCGCCGTAACGCTACTCCTAGCCCTAGCCACCCTCAGCCAAGCCCAATCTCAAACCAGAGACTGTAGCCTCGCCATCGTCACGCATAGCCCAGCCACCGGCCAAAACGTATGCGACGGGAAACTTGTCCACGAATTGGCGATCCAGGGCCATGCCTACGAACAGAACCAACAGGGCTTGGCCTCCATTCTGGCCCTAGGCCCCGGCTATAGCGAGCAGGAAGCTCTGAAGTGGTTCCGTCAGTCCGCCCAGCGCGGATATGCGTCCGCCCAGGTCAACTTGGCCGTAATGTTCACTAACGGCTGGGGAACGCCCGTCAACTACGGGGAAGCTCTGCACTGGCTCCACGCCGCCGCCGACCAGGGTTTCTCCCGTGCTTACTACAACTTAGGCATCCTTTACCTCCAGGGCCGAGGCGTCCACCAGGACTTGGCCGAAGCGTTCCGCTGGTTCCAGAAAGGCGCCGACGCTAACGACTCCAGTTCCGAAGTGGACTTGGGCTATCTCTATGACCAGGGGCTCGGGCGACCTCGCAGCCCTACCACCGCTGCCCGCTGGTACCGTAAAGCAGCGAATTCCGGTAACCCTCTGGGAGAGAACAACTTAGCCGACCTTTACCTGCGAGGCGAAGGCCTTCCCCAAAGCCACGCCGAGGCGTTTCGCTGGTTCCAGAAGGCTGCGGCTGGTGGCTATACGGGCGCAAAAATCAAGCTTGGCTACCTCTACTCAGCGGGCCTCGGCACCGCTAAAGACCCTGAAACCGCCTATGCCTGGATCGAGTCCGCTGCCCTAGCCGGAGACAACCGAGGTCAGTACTTAATCCCCTCTCTTCAAGCTCAACTGTCAGCCGCGCAGCTTCAAAACGCCCGTACCCGCGCCCGCCAGCTCAGCGGCCCGGTCCAGCAACTAACAGCCCAAGCCTTCACCCCATAAGTCGGGCGAGCCGGGTGCCCCGGAGTCGCATTGAGTGGGGCTCCCCGGCGTTTGGTCTCGCAACGGGTTTTGCCGACGGGGGTCATGCCGGACTCTGTGTTCCACTTCCTGATCCTGACCGAGGCCCGACTCCTCCGATGCTTGAGTGTTCGGGCGACCGGGTGCTCTGGAGGAGAGGCCGGCCGCTTTGGCTATCCCCCTTCGGTGGGGCCTTGCGAGGCGGCCAAACTACGGCCAAACGGTGTACACTTTTGAGACAACTTCCCCAGGATGCCAATACGGGGAAGACGCGGAATTGTGGTTCCGTGCATGCGCGAGGGCCGATGAAAGTTCAGGACGGGTCGAGTTCCAAAACGACCATTTCCGGAGCTCCCAGTAGTTCCAAAAAACCGTACCAGAAGCCCGCGTTTCGCCACGAGCGCGTGTTTGAAACCATGGCGCTTGCCTGCGGCAAGGTCAGCCGTGTGGAAGGTCAATGCCATTTTGGCACGCGGAAGAATTCCTAAGGCTCTCGTTAAGGACAAGCATGGCGGCCGAGGCGAAGCAGGAATTGCTGATTGGAGTGCTCCGAGAGCAGGGAAGCTGCCGTCTGCGAGTATCTGGCACCAGCATGCTGCCGACGCTTTGGCCTGGGGAGACAGTCTTAGTCGAAGCCCGACCACTGGCTGAAATTGAGGTTGGGGATATTGCCCTGTATCAGCGAGATAGGCGGCTGATTCTGCATCGAGTGGTATCAGCAAGTCCCGGATCGGTGCTGGTCACGCTCGGAGACTCAATGCCGCAAGTGGATCCCTGGGTGCCAACGGACTGTGTGCTCGGCGTTCTTACCGGAGTCCGGCGGGGCGACCAATGGGTCCGAGTCTCGAGGGTGAGATCGATGCCGTCACGCTGGGCTGGAGTCGTGATGGGACACTCGAGTTGGCTGGTGCGGCTGGTGTTGCGGACTCGCTCTGGGTTCGGTTCTGCGCTGAACACCAAGGTCGCCGCCTCTTGAGCGCGCTGAGGGCGTGGCCTGTCGCTCATATGGAACATGTGGTGGTTGAGATTGGCGGCGTTGCGATTGCGCTGCGCACGGATAGTCCTGAGTTTGCCCGTATGGTGGAAGAACGCTACATGGGCTTCGTTCTGCAGGGGATTGGGCCGATCACGAGCCAGATTCAATTCGATATTGAATTGAGAGACTCGGACCGGAGAGATTCGTCAGCGCTGGCGTTCGACGAACATGGCTCCGAGATAGAACACGATGCCGAGATAGAAGACGATCTTGAAGTCGCCTGCCGGGGTTCTGTCTGGCACATGCGGCGCGGCGACTTTAACGCCGAATGGGATTCGCGGAGCGGTCGCGGATGCATTCGGCAGGCCGTGAACCCGTATTCGCTGGATTCGGTTTTGCGCATTGTTCATTCGCTGGTGTTGGCGCGGCGCGGGGAATTTCTGGTCCATGCCGCCAGTGCCATTCGCAATGGGCGAGCCTTCTTGTTTGCCGGCGTTTCCGGGGCGGGGAAGACGACGATTTCGCGGCTGGCACCCGCCGATGCGACCTTGCTGACGGATGAGATTTCCTACGTGCGCAAGAACGGTTCGGGTTACGATGCTCATGGGACGCCGTTCGCGGGCGAACTGGCGCGGGTGGGCGAGCACTGTTCCGCGCCGCTGGAGACGCTGTATCTTTTGCATCAAGGGCCGGAAAACCGGATTGACGACGTACCTCGTGTGGCGGCGGCGCAAGCGCTGCTGCGAAACATCTTGTTTTTTGCGCGCGACGCGGAGTTGGTACAGTGCGTGTTTGAAGGCGCGTGCGAGTTCGTAGACCGGGTGCCGGTGCGTAAGCTGACGTTCCGCAAAGATGCGGCGGTTTGGGACTTGATTGGCCAGACACAAGCACAAGAAGAACGACGGGAACAGGGATGACAATCACCTACATTGCGCGCAGTTCCGCCATCGCCTCCCGTGTCATAGCGGATGAGACCATGGTGATGTCCGTGGTGGATTCCACATTCTTCACCCTGAATGAGGTAGCGAGCGCGATTTGGGGGGCTGCCGACGGCGTTACGCCATTGCACGAAATTGTTGCGCGGGATGTTTGCGACCAATTTGAGGTGCCCGTGGATGAGGCGCTGACCGATGCGCGCGAGTTTGTGCGGGAGCTTTCCAGGCACGGAATTTTGCGGGTGTCCGATGAGCCCATGCCGCCTGCGGTTGCGCAGGGAACTCCATGAGCCTGCTACATGAGATGAACGCGAAGGCGCTCGAGCACGGCATCCCGCTGAGCGTGCACATCGATGTGACCTACCGTTGCAATGAGCGCTGCGGCCATTGCTATCTCGACCACGACGACCATGGCGAGATGACCACGACGGAGATCAAAGGAATTCTGGATCAGTTGGCTGCGGCTGGCACCTTCTTTCTAACGTTCAGTGGTGGCGAAGTTTTTCTGCGGCGCGACTTTCTGGAGCTGGTGGCGTATGCCCGTTCGCTACTCTTCAACGTGAAGGTTAAAACCAATGCCGTAATGATTCGCGAGCGCGAAGCCGCCGAATTGCGGCGATTGGGCGTGGAGCAAGTCCAGATCAGCGTTTACTCGCATCGGGCTGAGGTACACGATGGCATCACCCGGCTTCCCGGATCGCTGGCGAAATCGATTCGCGCGATACAGTTTTTGAAACAGCAGGGCCTGAAGGTCACCATTGCCAATGTCTTGATGAAGGACAACTTCGCCGACTACAAAGGCACGCAGGATCTGGCTCGGCAGTTGGGTGTTCACTACACGCTGGACCCCACAGTGACGCCCAAGATGGACGGCGATCGCTCGGTGCTGGGGCTGCGAGTTGCAGGCGAATCGTTGCCGACGGTGTTTCGCGACGAGTCGTTGGTGGGCGATGTGGCCGCGTATTGCGCGCCGCCGCCAGCTCCCGGCGAAGACATTCTGGATGGCTACCCGTGCAGCGCCGGGCACACTTCGTGCTATATCACCCCGTACGCCGAGGTCTTTCCCTGCGTGCAGTTTCCCATTGTGTGCGGAAATTTGCGGCAGCAGCAGTTTGAGGATGTGTGGCGCAACGCGCCCCAATTCCACGAAGTTCGCGGCATCCGAGCGCGAGATTTGACCACCTGTTCCGGGTGTGGACACGTCGGGACTTGCTCCCGTTGCCCGGGGCTGGCCTACATGGAAGGCGACATGCGCGGGCCGTCGACCGCGGATTGCGAAAAGTCGTTCTACCGCACCGGCATTCCCTCAGAGAATATGCGGCGGCGCGGCCTCAGCGTGCCCGTCGTGGGCTTGGTGCAGATTGCGATGGCACCTGCGTAGCACTTGCTTCTTGCACTGATTGTCAGTACGTAGGCAACCGCACATAAGGAACACCCACAATAGACGGCAGCTTTTTCCTAGCCGCAATCCACAAATGCCATTACTATTCTGTTCGCAACCTATCTGACTCCCCAGGATTTCGCTGCGCTATGAAAAACAACAAACTTCTTCTGTGGTCGTTGACCGTTGCGCTCAGCGGTTTTCTGTTTGGGCTGGATACCGCCGTGATTTCTGGCGCGGAACAGACCATTCAAAAGTTGTGGAATTTGGATGATCTCACCCACGGCTTGGCCGTTTCCATGGCGCTGTACGGCACCGTCATTGGCGCCGCGTGCGGTGGATTTTTTGCTGATCGGCTGGGTCGCAAGAAGAGTCTGTTTTGGGTCGGCGCATTGTTTTTGGTGTCGGCGCTAGGCTCGGCGTTATCGCCGAACGTAGCCATCTTTATGGTGTTCCGTCTGATCGGCGGCCTTTGCATTGGCGCTTCTTCGGTGGTTTCACCGCTGTATATCTCCGAGATTGCACCTCCGGCCAAGCGTGGGTTCCTGGTGGCGCTGTTCCAATTCAATATCGTATTCGGCATTTTGATCGCGTATGTGTCCAACTATCTTCTGCAAAGCACGAACAGCCCGGACGACTGGCGCTGGATGTTGGGTATCGTGGCCTTACCTTCGCTGGTCTTTACGTTACTTACCCTATTGATTTCAGAGAGTCCGCGATGGTTGGCGTTGAAGCGGGGAGACGTGGTCGGTGCCAAGCGTGTGCTGAACGAAATTGACCCGGCGGCCGCGGACGCGACCTTGGCCTCGATTCTGGCGTCTCGGGATCGGGCCGAGGCCAGCCCGAGCAAGGCGTTCTTTTCCTCACACTACCAGTGGCCGATTTTGCTGGCGTTTCTGCTCGCATTTTTCAATCAAGTTTCCGGCATCAATGCCATCATTTACTACGCGCCGCGCATTTTTGAAATGACGGGGTTGAGTAAATCGAGCGCGCTGCTGTCAACGGCGGGGATTGGCGTGGTGAATCTTGTGTTCACCATGCTGGGCCTGTCGCTGATTGACCGCTTTGGCCGCCGCAACTTGATGTACGTCGGGTCCGTCGGCTACATCATTTCGCTGAGCCTGATTGCGCTGGCGTTTTATCGCAACTCGTTTGCCGGGATGACGATTTTTGTTTTCGCGTTCATTGCCTCGCACGCCGTGGGGCAGGGTGCGGTCATCTGGGTGTTCATTGGCGAGATTTTCCCCAATGAAGTTCGCGCCGCGGGGCAGTCTTTCGGTGGTTTGACGCATTGGGCGTTCGCCGCAATCATTGCGTTTGTGTTCCCCAAGATGGCCCACCGCTTTGGCGGCACACCGATCTTCGCCTTTTTTGCCGCCATGATGGTCTTCCAATTACTCTATGTAATGTTCATGATGCCGGAAACCAAAGGGATTGCCCTGGAAGACATGGAAGCGCGACTGGCGCACTAGCTCGATTGAAGGGAATCAGTGAACCTGAAGATTAAAGCGATTCAGCACATCGGTATTCCGGTCACCGACCTCCAGCGCTCCGAAGCGTTTTACATCCGACTCGGATTTGAGAATGTTATGGCGTCCGGGTTCGACTACCAGGGTGGCCGAGGCGCGGTGGCGATGATGCGGCACGGCGCCATGATTCTGGAGCTGTACCAAATGCCGGAGGCGCAACTGCTGGAAATCCGTAGCCGGAACAATGGCCACATTGATCACGTGGCGTTTGACGTCGAAGACATTGACGAGACCTTCGCTCTTTTACGGGCCGCTGAGTTCGGCATTCTTGAGGAGGAGCCGGTGTTTCTCCCTTTTTGGAAAAATGGCTGCAAGTACTTCAACATTCTTGGCCCAGATGGGGAGCGGCTGGAGTTTAACCAGATCCTTTAGCTCGAGGCTTCCCAGGTCGCTAACTAATCTGGAATGAGCTACTTGCAGGTGCTCGTTGGGCGCCCGAGTGCAGAGTAACCGCCGGGTCCTACCCGATTCGCCGTAGCCCATAACTCCGAAGTACCTAGCCGCTTGGGCGATAGACCGCCCGCTATCCGCATGTTCCAATCAGAGTAGTTTTTACCGTCTTGTTCCCAAGGGTGTTTTCCATGCGAAGTATTTCCTGTGGGCTGGTGGCGTTGGTTCTGATTTCTCTGTCCGGATGTGGTGGCAGCTCCAGCGGTTCACCGACCCCTGTTGTTCTGCAATCGATTCAGGTGACACCGAGCGCGCCGAGCGTCAACGCCGGATCTACCCAGCAGTTCAAGGCCACGGGTAGTTACTCGGATAGCACAACCAAAGACCTGACCAGTTCCGTGACCTGGAGCTCCTCGACCACGGCGACGGCGACCGTCAGCGCGGGAGGCCTGGCCACGGCTGCGGCGCAGGGAACGACGACGATTACCGCCACATCCGGCACCATCAGCGGGTCGACAGTATTGACGGTGCCTGGACCGGTTTCCATTGTCGTAACTCCGGCTACCCCCTCGATTGCCGCGTTAACGTCCGTCGGGTTCATTGCGACTGGAACTTACGCCGATGGCAGCTCGAAGATCATCACGAGCCAGGTGACCTGGACCTCGTCCAATACCAGCGTGGCCACAATCAGCAACGCGGTGCCTACCCAGGGCACGGCCATGGCTCTAGCCGCGGGTACGAGCACCATCACCGCATCCTCGGGTTCCGTTACCGGTACAGCGACCCTGACGGTTACCAGCGCGACTCTGAATTCGATTGCCGTTACGCCCGCTGGCAGCACCATTCCGTTGGGCGTGCAGCAGCAATTCACTGCGACCGGAACATTCTCTGACTCCACCACGCAGGACATCACCAATACCGTGACCTGGGCGTCGTCCGGTAGCAGTTTTGCTTCCATCACCGTCAGCGGCCTGGCGACGGGCCTCAAGCTGGGCAGCGTCACCATCAGCGCCACCTCGGGCGCGGTGAGTGGGAATACTTCGCTCACGATCAATGCCGCAAACCTGGCGTCTTTGGCGATAACCCCGCTCAACCCTTCCATCGCAGCGAGCACGAGCGAGCGATTTGCCGCCGTGGGCACGTTCAACGATGGCAGCACCAAGAATCTGACTGGGCAGGCCGCCTGGACTTCTTCCAATACCGCGGTAGCCACGATAGGCTCCGCCAATGGCGTTGCCAAGGGCCTCACCGCTGGTTCCGCAACGATCACCGCGACCATTGGGAGTAAGAGCGCTTCCACCCCCCTGACCGTTACCAGCGCGACCGTCACGTCGATTTCCGTGACGCCTTCGGGCCGGTCAATCGCGGCCGGGACGAAGCTGGCGCTAACGGCAACCGCCGCTTTCAGCGATACCACCACGCAGGTGGTGACCACCGATGTGGCGTGGACCTCCGATCACAACAATTTTGCCACGGTCAACACTGTGGGTACCGCCACGGGTGTGGCTGCGGGCGCAGCGAACATCACTGCTACGTTGGGCGGGATTTCCGGCTCGGCTCCGCTGACCGTTACTGCCGCGACTCTCGTTTCTTTAGCCGTAACTCCGTCCACCACGGTACTTGCGCCGTCCTCGACTCTGGTTTACCAGGCCTCGGGTACCTACAGCGATAGCACCACCCAAAACATTAGCAACGTCGCCACGTGGACTTCCGACACTCCCAGCGTCGTATCCATCACTTCCTCTGGTCAGGCGACTGGACAGTCCGCTGGAACCGCGATCATTACTGCAACGCTCGGTTCTGTTTCCAATACGGCAAACGTGGTGGTGGAAGGGTCGGCCTTGCAATCGATCACCGTCGCCAGCTCGGTGACGACGAGCATTCCCGCTCAAGTGGCTGTGCAATACACCGCGACTGCTCACTTTGCGGACGGGAGCACGCAAAATATTACGTCGTCGGTGACGTGGACCTCGTCCAAATCCTCCGTCGCAACGATTAGCAACTCCACCGGGATCTCTGGCCTGGCAGTGGCCGTGGCTCCCGGGACCTCCACCATCACCGCGGCGTTCAGCGGCGTGGTCGGGACAGCAACTTTGACGGTCAACAGCGCCACATTAACGTCGGTCACGGTGAGTCCGAGCAGCGCTACGATTGCGCGAAACGGCTCCCAGCAATTCAATGCCAACGGAAATTTCAGCGACGCCACAACATTCAACATGAACAGTCAAGTAACTTGGACTTCGTCGAAGGTCGATATAGCCGTGGTCAACGGTGGCGGTTTGGCTAACGGTGTGGCTGCGGGAACTACCAACATCAAGGCCGCTTTGGGAAGTACTAACGGAACCGCGGTGCTCACCGTTCAGTAGCGATTTGGTGCTGGCCGACAGGCTGTGCGAGACTCAGGGAGCGGGGCCTGTAGCTCAGCGGTTAGAGCAGGGGACTCATAATCCCTTGGTCCGGGGTTCGAATCCCTGCGGGCCCACCAGTTTGTTTGGCTGAGCGATTTCGGATGTTTCTTAACAGCCCAGAAAGTCGCGTCGAATCTCGGACCCGCCGAGCAGGTCAAAATCGGCTGGCACCTGAATTTGGCCGCTGAGAAAGCCCAGTCGCTTCATTGGCACGCTTGCCATCGCGTGAAGCGCGGTCACTTGGACCAGCGGCTTTCCGGATTTGGCAATGATGAAGGGCTCGCCATTCACGGCTCGCTCCCCAAGCCGCGACAGATGGGCCTTCGCCTCGTGGATGTCGATGATGTCCATAAGTTTCTCGAAGTTTTACTTGAATTAAATTTAAGCCTAGTTTACTTCCAGACCTCCGAACTTGTAACCGCTATTTCCCCCCGCCCACAGCCCTTGCCTCGGACTTATTCTTCCCCAGCGCTTCGGCAATCTTGTGCGCCAGCGCGTCCGACGAGAAGGGCTTATTTAGCAGAATAGCGTTGCCGCCAATCTTCGTATTTTCCAGCGCTGCCACTTCGGTATAGCCGGACATGAAGATTACGGCAAATTGGCCGCCCTTCTGCCGCAAGCGCTCGACCAGGTCCACGCCGCCCATGCGAGGCATGACGATATCAGTGACCACAATGTCGATGGTTTCCCCATGCCGCTCAGCTGCCGACAACGCCTCCAATCCGTTCCCCGCCTGGAGCACGGTGTAGCCAAGCCGTTGCAGGGACTCGGCGGCCAGCGCTCGCAAAGGGGCCTCGTCTTCCACCAACAGAATCGTTCCGGTTCCTTTTGGGGCCACGCCGACTTGCCGCGCAGTCGCCAGCGGGACGGATTTATCGAGCGAAGGCAAGTAAATCTTGAAAGTCGTACCCACGTCTGGCTCGCTGTAGACGGCCACGTGACCCTTGCTCTGTTTCACGATTCCATAGACAGTCGCGAGGCCAAGGCCCGTGCCTTTGCCGTCCTCTTTGGTGGTGAAAAAAGGCTCGAAAATTTGGCTCAAAACTTCCTTGCTCATGCCACAGCCGCTATCTGTAACCGCGGTCAAAACAAAAGGTCCCGGTGTGACTTCACTGTGGGCGGCCGCATAGGCCTCATCGAGATCCACCGCTTGCGTTTCGATGACCAGCTTGCCGCCGTTGGGCATGGCGTCGCGCGCGTTGACCGCGAGGTTCATCAGAACTTGCTCCAACTGCCCCGGGTCGGCGAGTACGCGCCCGATGTTTGGGGAAAAGCTGGTCACCAGTTCAATGTCTTCTCCAATCAGAACGCGCAACATCTTCGCCATATTCTTCAGCGTCTGGTTGGGATCGAGAATCTGCGGCTCCAGGACTTGTTTTCGGCTGAAGGCCAGAAGTTGCCGGGTGAGCCCGCTGGCGCGATCCCCGGCGCGCTTGATCTCTTCCAGGTGCGGCCGGGCTTCCGGCGTTGCTTTGTCCAGAAGCAGGTCGCTATATCCCTTGATGATCATCACCAGATTGTTGAAGTCATGGGCTACGCCGCCAGCCAGCCGTCCGACGGCTTCGAGCCGCGCGGCCCGGACCAAGCCTTCGCGCGACTGACGCAGCGTATCGCGCATTTCTTCAAACGAGCGGGTGAGGTCGGCGACTTCGTCGTTACCCCGAATCGGAATTTGCGTATCAAAATCGCCCTGTTCCAATTGCCGCGTACCTTGAACGAGTCGCTCCAGGGGAAGGGTAATTTGTCGCGAGAGAACAAATGCGATGATCGCGCCCGCCACTACCGCCACGGCGCCCAGGATGAGCAGCATTCGATTGAGGGAATCGAGAAAGATCGTCGCCTGGTCGTACGATTGCAAGGAATGCAGGCGAATGGGATGATCGCCCGCAAGCTCGACAGAGTGGGTTAGGTATCGTTCTTTGCCAATTTCCAGTTCTTGAATAGCGTTGGAGTTGGTCGCCCTCCGGTCCAGGGACAGTTCGAATTCACCCCAATCGCTAGTGGGGAGAGAACTGAGCAGGACAGCCCCTTTGCGATCCAAAACGAAAGCGGCCTTGCCAAACGCGCCCGCGTCCAGCGTTGCTTGCGAGGCGACTTCGCGGCCCAAGGCCATGCGCCCCAGCGGACGCTGGTTGTTGCCAACACCGGCTGCAATTGGTACGAGGCTCACGTCGAACAAATGACCCGATGCAAACCACCAATCGTGATCGCCGCTGGAGTTTCCCATGAGCCGGGTGAAAGCGGCCTGGGGCGATTCTGGGAAGCGGGAGTGAAACGCCAGAACCTTGCCGCTTACACCTTCCAGCAGCAGCAGATCCGCATGGCTGGAGGGCAGAATAAATTCGGAACCATCTTGGACCGTGACCGGGTCGTTGGTGGACATCAGAGCTTTGAGGCTCGGCTGTTCGGCAATCATCTCCGCGGATTGCTGGGCTTGATCCCGGCGGGCTTTTTCGATCTGGTTGTACACGGCGGATTCAGCGCGCAGTGTGGAAACCAGGTCCTCGCGAACGTGGCTGCGCATGCGCGCCTGGACGAGCAAGAGCACAGCAGCGGTGAGTAAGCACACGACCGCCAGCGTGGAAACCAAAAGCTTGGTGCGAAGATGTCGAAATGGTCGGTGCAACACTCTACAAAGACTACGGAGTAGGCTAGCGCTTCGCCAGACACTTCGGTAACCCGATTGCCAACAGTTAGCACGGTCGTGCCCTTGCGCTGGTGACCTGTGTGCCCCCACAATTCTTGTCGGAGAAGAATGCGAAAATTTGCGACATCGGTATTCGCCGCGATGCTTGCCTGCGTCCTTGGGAGCGCGGCGCAGCAGGCCCCGAGTCCTGAGCAGGAACTGGCGCGCGTCAGCCGGGACCTTCAGGAAACACGGGCTGAGCTCAAGGAATCGCGCCGCCAAATTGAAGAATTGCAGCAGGGCTTGGAAGCTCTGCGCCTCCAGGTGCAGGGCAACGCCGATACCAGCAAAGGGGCTGCTGATGTATCCGCTGTCCCGGCTGTCGTTTCGTCTGTTCCATCTTCGGGGCAGCCCTCGGAACCGACTGCCAGCGCCGCTGATCGCGATCCGGGGTTTCTCTCGGCGAAAGTCGCGGAACTTCACCAGGATAAAGTCGAGAGCAAAAGCAAATATCCCGTCAAAATCTCGGGCCTGATATTGTTCAACGCCTACGGCAACCGCGGGACGTTGGATGCGCAGGATGTACCGAGTTTGGCTTTTCCCGGAGGCGCGAATTCCTCTGGTGGCGGCGTGGGTGGCACGATGGCACAAACGGTGCTCGGGGTTGACGTGACGGGACCCAGGGTTTTTGGCGCCGCCACGTCGGGTAGCGCCGAGATCGATTTTGGCGGTGGAATTCCGCCCATTGAGTATGGCGCGGCGACCGGCATCATTCGGCTGCGCACGGCAACGATGCATCTGGATTGGGCCAAGACATCGCTGAACATTGGCCAGGATGTGCCCTTCTTTTCCCCTTGGTCGCCCACGTCGTACGCGACGGTGGAGTCTCCGGCCTTGTCCTGGTCGGGAAATTTGTGGGTTTGGACTCCTCAGATTGAACTGGAACACCGCTTTTCTCTCACCGAGGATTCCGCGATCCTGGTCCAGGGTGGCGTCCTCGATCCGTTCACCGAGGAAATTCCGCAGTTCCAGGGACGAATCGCTTCGGCGGGCGAAGAGTCGAGGGTGCCCGCGGTGGCCGCCCGTATCGCCTGGGACCGTTCCAATTCCGAGCGTCATCCCTTCATCGTGGGCGTTGGCGGTTATAGGGCTCGGCAGCGCTATCGGCCATTCAAGGAGGTTGATAGCTGGACGTTGAACGCCGACTTCAAGATCCCTCTCGGCAATTATTTTGCCTTGTCTGGCGAAGGTTACCGCGGGCAGGCCGCCGGTGGACTCGGCGGCGGAATTTGGACTAGCGTCTCCTATCCCGATCCCGCCACGCCGCACGCGGGAATTCATCCTCTCCAGTCCGCTGGAGGCTGGGTGCAGCTAAAAGTCACGCCCACTTCGAGATTGGAAGTGAACGGCGCGTTTGGGCAGGACGAAAACTTCAGCCGAGACTTCATCGACTTTCCGTACGCCGCTGACGGCTCTGTTCCGCTCAAGAAGAATCGAACGGAATTCGTAAACTTTATTTACAAGCCCAACTCGCTGCTGCTTTTCGCTTTGGAATATCGACGCATCTTTACCGCACAGGCCACTCATGTGGTCGCGTCGGGGTCGCAAATCAATATTGCGGCCGGAGTGCGTTTCTGATGCCTCAGCTTCGGTTCTTTCTGTTGTTTTTAGCAATGGGCTCGTGCGGTGCGCTCAACGCGCAGGATGCGAGCGTCGGCGGGCGCGTGACCCTGATCCGACGCGCCAAAAGTCAACATGCCAGTGCCGATGTAGTGGTATCGCTTACGTCGACGCAGTCCGATGATCCCGCTCCGCCCGGCCCGACGCTGCGATTTGTTCAGAAAAACAAGCGCTTCACCCCGCACTTGCTGGCCGTGACGCCAGGGACGCAAATCGAATTCCCCAACCAAGACCCGTATTTTCACGATGTCTTTTCCATTTATCGCGGCAAGCCTTTCGATCTTGGTCTTTATGAGAGTGGAGCGGTCCGAAAAGTCCGATTTACCCAGCCGGGTGTGTCGTTTATCTTCTGCAACATCCATCCGGAAATGAGCGCGGCCGTGGTCGTTTTGCGGACGCCGCATTTCGCGATTTCCGGCCGCGATGGCGGTTTTCAGATCACCCACGTTCCTCCCGGGCGATACAAGCTCGAGGTGTGGGCGGAATCCGCCTCCGAAGCCGAACTGGCGTCGCAATCCAGAGAAGTGGAAGTCGTGGCCGGGGAGAACCCTCCCCTGGCGATTACGCTTCATTCCTCGGCGACGTCCCGAGAGCACCTGAATAAATACGGCGAAGTATATCCGCCCACACAGACTGAGAAGTACTAAGGAAAACTTCGGGGCTTTTGAGAGTGCGTGAGAACTCCTTGCAAATGCCCGACACGGCAGCACCGGGATTTAGCCCGGTGACACAGCCCTAAGAACTGAAGGGCTTTAGCCCCCGAGGGACGTTCCTGACGTGCCAGGTTTTTCACCAAGGACTTAGTCAGACCCTCCCTAACAGCCCGTTGCAGATTAGGATTCGTATCAGGCCACCGCTTCAGCGGTGGTAAGTGCTTTGTTTTGAGTTCGCCTTCAGGCCCTCGGTTTTGAACCAAAGGCTGCTAAGTTGTGGTCGGCGGGTGCCTTCGGTCGCGCCGGGTGCGAAGGTCTTTCTTTGGAATTGAGTTCACCTACTTTGGTTGGCACGAGAGGGCACCGTGCCTCCATGTGTCTTTCCGTTGGTCGCCCGCAATGCTATCGTTGAATCATCTCCATTAGAGTCAGTGTTTTTCCAGAGCCAAACCTTGCTGCGATACTTTTTCTCCATTTCGCTGTTGTCGTTGATAGCGGTGATGCCATGCCAGGCTCAGGCGACAAGGCAGCCAGTCGGCGGGTACGCAATTTTTAGCAAAGTCGAAACGGCCACCGTGCCTGCCGGCATGGACCTTACTGTACTTTGCACCAAACCCGTGACGCCGGGTTTCACTCAGCTGAAGGATCCTGAACGGCTGGTAATTGATTTGCCTGATACGCTGGTCGGCAATCATCCGCAGAGTGTTCCCATTCAAACGGCTGACGTGAAGGCCATGCGGATCAACCAGTTCCAGAAAAATCCGCCGGTCACCCGCATTGTTCTGGATTTACTGGGTGAGCGTGAGTACTCGTACGAGGCGAATGGAAACTCGTTTGTGGTGCACTTGCGCAGTGCGCAGTCAGCGGCCGCCAAGCCGCCTACGCCTTCCTCTCCAACCCACGCCGCAGTGATGGTGGAGGGCACGACCGGCCTGGGATTGCCTCAAGGTAAGGGGGCGGTCATTCTGGCAGGTAGCAAGGTCGCGCCCGGCTCGGCGATCACGGCTGGCGGCGAAACTGCAATCTTGCACTTGGAGCGCGGCGGTGAAATCCGAATTTGTCCAGGCACCACGGCTTCGGTCACGCCTTCCGCGAATGGCCACAGCGTCATGACGGGAATGAGCGAAGGCGCTGTCGAACTGCACTACGCCATTTCCTCCGCGGCGGATACTGTGTTGACACCAGACTTCCGCATTCTTTTGGCGGGACCGGGCGAGTTTCATTACGCCATTAGCGCCGACCCTAAGGGCAATACCTGCGTCCGCGCACTACAGGGCAATACGGCTTCCGCGGTCGTTTCCGAGCTCATGGGAGACGGAACCTATCAGGTGAAGCCCGGGGAGCAGGTAGTATTTCGCTCCGGCCGGTTGAACCAGACCGACGCCAACGTGCCCCTGGAATGCGGCTGTCCGCCGCCTCGCCAACCGCAGCTTCTGGCGGCCAATCCATCCGACGGTGCCAAATCGGTGACCGCGGCCGGAGCCACACCCGCGTCGGCCCAGCCCGGTGCGCCCGATCCGAAGCCCAATTCCCCGGTCATGGCCCAAGTTCTAGGGATGGATTCGCCCCCAACTACCAAGCCGCAAGTGGTCGTGGATGCCCCGTTCGTCTTCCGAGGCACGGATTTGCCCCCCACCCCGGCCCCCGCCGCGCAAACTGTGCCAACAACGCCTCCGCCTGCTGCGAAAGCGCGGAAAACCTCGACAAAAGCCAAAAAGTCCAGTCCGGCCCCGTTAGCGTCCCAACCAGTTCCGCCGACGTCGCCGAACCCCGCCGCAGACCCCAAACCGACCACTTTTTTCGGTAAACTGAAGAGTTTTTTCCGCTCGATTT
>JAYWAL010000139.1:0-24524 GCA_043782485.1 Acidobacteriaceae bacterium
AACTATGGTGCACAGGGGAGGATTCGAACCTCCGTAGCTCTTAAGAGCGGCAGATTTACAGTCTGCTGCCTTTAACCACTCGGCCACCTGTGCGAAAAAATCTGCCGCGCACTCAGCGGCAAAACCCTACTCACACCTAACAACAAAAACTCTCAGGCACGCACCAACGCACTGCACTCGCTCCTGGAAAATTTACTCATGTTCCAGATTGCCGTGCGCGTGGACCGCGACTCTGAGTTCCCCTACCGGTGAATTTGGAGCTGGCGAAGGGATTTGAACCCCCGACCCTCTGATTACAAATCAGATGCTCTACCAGCTGAGCTACGCCAGCATGATCGCCCTGGCGCGGGTAAACGCACCACGTCCCTGAAGCTTCCGGATACCCGGGACAATTGTTAAAGTTACCATAGTGGCAGCCCAGGTGCAAGCGAACCGAGCGTAAAAACACGCGCTCCAATCAACGGCTGCGGAGCAGGGGGCTGGCTACCTGGGTACCTCGGCGGCCTTCAGCCCGAGCCGCTCCTGGACCGCCTTGCGGTAGCGGCGGCTAAGGCAAAGTCCCACTCCGCTGACCAGTTCAACCTCATATTCGCCGTCCGCGCTGGCCTTGAGGCTTTGAGGAACCGGGCCGACCCGTGCTCTTGACGGCGATGCCGTGAGCTGGGCCGTGAGCTGGGCCGTGAGCTAGCCCGTGAGCTAGTTCGATAAGTGCCTTATTTTCATCGCGTTTGCCACCAGCAAGTCGTTCTTGGCGCACTCCAGCGCCCGCTGGAACCGGGCATCGTCAAAGGGCTGGAGCAGGTAGTCGAGCGCACCCGCCTCAAAGGCTCGTAAGCCGTAATGGTCATAAGCAGTTACGAAGATGTTGGCCGGTGGGAGGGGCGCGACCCAGCATCTCGAGGACGTCGAAACCGTCGCATTCCGGCACCAGATCGCGGCCATCCCATAACCATCGCGAGCGAGATCCGGGGGGGCCAAGCTTCCCTGACCAGATCGTAATCCCGCGCCTTGCGAAAGTGGGAAAAATGCAGCCAATTGCCCTATGGATGCAGTGGCAGCTCTGGCGCCGCCACTTCGCAACAGGCATACTGCTGCCATGCTGATCAAAACGAAAACCCTGCTGCTTCTTTCTGGCGCGTTGGCTGCGCTGGTCGCCTACCGACCAATTCTGCACCCACAAGCCGCGACGACGCCCAGCGCGGGCCCGGAATACACCAGTGCCGGCGAACTCAAGCGTCCGGAGCATTACCGCGAATGGGTATATCTGACAACTGGTTTCGACATGAGCTACAACCCAACGCTTTCCATGGGCCACCATATGTTCGACAACGTGTTTGTGGACCCGGCGTCATACAAAGACTTTCTGGAAACCGGAACCTGGCCTGACAAAACGATGCTGGTGCTGGAAGCCCGCGGAGCCGAGGGGAAAGGCTCGATCAATCAGAAAGGCAATTCCCAGGGCACGGAAGTGATGGGGTTAGAGGTTCACGTGAAGGACGAGGCGCGGTTTCCAGGTAAGTGGGCCTTCTTCGGTGTGGACGATGGCAAGACCGGGAAGATGTTCCCGCCCACCGCGGAATGCTACAAGTGTCACGCCGAACATGCGGCAGTCGACACGACGTTCGTACAATTCTATCCAACGCTGTTGCCGATCGCGAAGGGCAAAGGGACGCTCTCGGCGGCGTACCTCAAGGAGAACGGAGCCGCGGCGAAGAAGTAGATCCCCAGTGTACTTTCGTGAGTTGAAGCCCGAGCGGTTTGGTCGAACTTCTGATGCGGCGTCCGATTAAGATAGAGGAACACGCGGATGACCAAGATCAAGCCCATTCCCGAGAATTACGTCAACGTCCGAGCCGGAATTGTTGAACTGCTGCAAGCAGCAAGATCCGCCGCGGCGCGGAGCGTCAATTCGATCATGACGGCGGTGTATTGGGACATTGGGCGGCGGATTGTCGAATCTGAGCAAGGCGGAGAACGGCGAGCGGAATATGGTGAACAACTCGTTGAGCAGTTGGCGAGCGACCTAACCCGCCAGTTCGGCCGCGGCTTTGGACGAGCGAACCTCTGGCAGATGAGGGCGTTTTACACTGCTTGGCCGGAAGCAAAGATTCTCCAGACACTGTCTGGAGAATCCATTAAATCCATATCTCTCAAGCATTTAGCGCCCAAGTCCTCAGAAAGCGCATCCACGGAAATGCTGGCTCTCGCCGCTCATTTCCCTCTCCCCTGGTCGGCCTACGTGCGGCTGCTTTCCGTCAAGAATCCCGAGGCGCGGGCTTTTTACGAGACAGAATCCCTGCGCTCGGGCTGGTCCATCCGCCAACTCGACCGCCAGATTGGCAGTCAATTCTACGAGCGCATGGCGCTTTCGAAGAACAAGGCCGCTATGCTCAAAAAAGCGGTGCGGTCGGAAGCCAACGATCTGGTAACACCGGAAGAAGCGCTCAAAGACCCTTTCGTTCTCGAATTCCTGGGCTTGAAGGACGAGTACTCCGAATCTGATCTCGAAGAAGCGCTGATCCAACACCTGATGGATTTCCTCCTGGAGTTGGGCGATGACTTTGCCTTTCTGGGGCGGCAGCGTCGGCTGCGCATGGACGACACCTGGTTTCGAATTGACCTCATGTTCTTTCACCGCCGCCTGCGGTGCCTGCTGATCATCGACCTGAAGGTGGGAAAGTTTAGCTATGCCGACGCGGGGCAGATGCACCTTTACCTGAACTATGCGCGCGAGCACTGGATGAAGCCGGGCGAAAATCCGCCAGTCGGACTGATTCTGTGTGCCGAAAAAGGAGCAGCCGAAGCACACTACGCGCTGGAGAATCTGCCCAATAAGGTGTTAGCCGCCGAGTACCAGACCGTGCTGCCGGACGAAAAAGTGATTGTTAAAGAGCTGGAACGGTCGCGACGGGAATTGGAACAACGGGCGAAAGCTCGTGAATGAACGCTTCGTACCGGGCGCGGCTTCAGCCGCTGCGGCACTCCTCCCTATTTCGCTTTCGCTTCCTCCACCCGCAGCTCCCCACTCCCACTCACATCCGGAACCATCACATGCAGAACGTGCGCGGCGGCATCGTAGGTAGTCTTCAAGGGCTTCGAGGCACCGGAAATCCTGGCCACGCTCTGCGTCGCAGTCCAGTCGTAGACTACAACCTCAATGGTCTTCCACCACGGCGCGTACGTCCCCTCGCGCGCTCCGAACTTCAGCGTCAACGCATTCGCCTCCGCCTCGCAAGTAAACGACTGCCGCAGAAATTCACCTTTCTTATAACGGAACGTGTGCCCGTCATCCTGATAGAGCGAGCCGCCACATTGCGGACCCGGATAAACGCGCAGTTCCAGCGGGCCGATGGGGGTCTCATCCGTGCTCTGCACCAGCGGTTGCAGCGGAAGAATGCTGCCGCCGCGAACGTAGACGGGCAGTGTCTCCAGCGTGGGATGAATCTTCGGAGGCTCGGGAAACTTCGCGTCAGGACCAGCCTTCACCATTTCCACAAACGACGGCGGCGTTGGCGGTGGAGGCAGTTTCTTGCCCGTCCACAGGTCGAACCAAGAGCCGCTTGGATAGGAAACGGTATAGTCGTCGAGCATTTCCGGCAGCGGAGGAGGAGCGATGAGCAAGTCGGGACCTAGCAGGAATTCGGTGTCAATCGCATCGAAGCCGGGCCCGCCGGGTTGCGTGATTTCCGGATACTCCAGAAACACAGGACGCACTAAGGGAACACCCGTGCGGGAAGCTTCTTCCGCCAGCGTGTAGATGTACGGCATCAGACGGTAGCGGGTTTCGATATAGCGGCGGCGGATGGCTTCCTGCTGCGGGCCATGCACCCAGACTTCCTGCATCAACGAACCTTTGGTGGTGTGATCCCGGAACAGAGGGTTGAACGCTCCCACTTCGATCCATTTCGTCAGCAACTCGGGCTGCGGCGAACCGTTGAATCCGCCAATATCGTCGCCCACAAATGAAACTCCACTGAGGCCAAGATTGAGCAGCATCTGCGTCGCCAGGCGCAGGTGATTCCATGTGGCCGAGTTGTCCCCGGTCCAGGTAAAACCGTAGCGCTGGCCTCCGGCGTAGGTCGCGCGCGTCAGCACAAACGGCCGCTCGTCGGGACGGAGCTTGAGCAGGCCGTCGTAGGTGGCGCGCTGGTTTTCCATCCCCACAATATTGTGGATTTCCGCATGGGTGGCCGTGCGGGTGGCAAAGCCGGGTTCTTCAATGCGATGGACGGTATCAAGCGGCATGGTTTTCGCCGGGCCATCAAAAACCGAAGGCTCATTCATGTCGTTCCAGAATCCGGCCACACCATCCTGCGCGAATTCCTTGTAGAGGCCGCCCCACCAGTCGCGGGATTGGGCACGGGTGAAGTCGGGAAACACGGCAGGACCGGGCCAGACCACACCGACAAACTCGCTGCCATCGGGATTCTTCACGAAATGATCCCCGGCGTGGCCGGTTTCATAGGGCGTGTAGTTCTCGTTGGCGACGCGCGCCACATGCAGGTCGGTGATGGTGACCAGGTGGAAGTGCTGCTTCTTGAGATCGGCGACGAAACTCGGGAAATTGGGGAAACGGACCGGATCGACGGTAAATGGACGGTTCTTAATCTGGTAATCGATGTCCATGTAGATGACGTCGGAAGGAATTTTGTCCGCGCGCAGGCGGTTGGTGACTTCGAGGACCTGCGACTCGGGCGTATAGCTGTAGCGCGACTGCTGGAAACCGAGCGACCAGAGCGGCGGCAGCGGCGGTGTGCCGGTGAGGTAGGCGTAGCCTTCGACTACTTTTTTCGGCGTTGGTCCGTAGATAAGGTAGTAGTCCAGCGGGCCGCCCTCGGAGCCAAACGAGTAGGCATTGCGGGCTTGCTTTCCGAAGTCGAACCACGTCCGCCAGGTGTTATCGAGAAACAGCCCATAGCTTCGGCCTTCGCGGATGCCTAGAAAGAACGGAATACTTTTGTACAGCGGGTCCGTCGATTCCTGCGGGCCAACGTCGGTGTTCCAAAGCGTATACGCCTGCTCGCGGCGGTCAAACGATCCGGCCTTGTCGCCGAGCCCGTAGAAGTGCTCGTTGGCGGCCATGTCCTTGTGCACGGAGAAGCCGCCCAGGCTGAATTCCGCTGGCTGCCCGATGGCGTCGGCACTAATAATCTTGCCGGAAAGGTCACTCACCACCAGCCGCAGCGGGTCGCGTTCGACCCGGACTTCGAGCGCCGCTGTGCTAAAGCCGACCGCATCGGTCGCGGCCTTCACATCCACGGAGTGGGTACGCGCGGCGGGAAGCACGGCCCAGGAGGCGTCTTCTGGAAGCGCGGCGCCCGGAGCGATGCGGATGCGCAGAATGTCATCGCGGACGGCAGTGATGCGGACTTGGCCAGAACCTGCCTGAAGCTGGATACCGTCTTTCAGTTGTTGCGCCGTCGAAACTGCTCCCAGCGTAACCCGGGACTGTGCCAGGGCGGCGGGCGAATGCGCCGCGGCTAATAGACAAACGGCGGTCAGCAGCAAGAAAACGCGAGAGGACAATGAGCGGTTCGCGGAGAGATTCATGGGTAGCAACATGGATACCTTTCGAAGCCCACATCATACCAATGCCGCCGTAAATCGGTCGCGGTAAATCGGAGGAGCAGAATGCATCGGGGAGCAGAATGCGGTCAGCCCTCGGGGTTATGATGAACCTGGGAAAACAGGTGGCCGTATGTTTTTAAAGCTTTATTGCATTGCCCTACCGATCTTCTTTGCCGTGGATATGGTGTGGCTGGGCGTGGCGGCGAAGGGTTTTTACGCTAAGCACATTGGATTCTTGATGAAGGCGAACGTCAATTGGGTTGCTGCCATTGCGTTTTATCTGCTTTTTATAGCGGGACTGGTAGTGTTCGTCGTCAGTCCGGCGCTGGAGCACGGTTCCTGGTTGCGCGCGCTTTGGCTGGGAGCGTTGTTTGGACTGATCAGCTACTCCACCTACGATCTAACGAATCTGGCGACGATGAAAGACTGGCCGCTGTTGGTAACGGTAGTGGACCTGATTTGGGGCACCGTGCTGGCGGCGTCCGTTTCGGTGGGGACATACTGGATTGCGGTCAAGCTGGGGGTGTGAGGTTCGGCGCAGCGGCTGACGACGGTGGCCCGGAGAGGGTACTCCGGGCCACGGCTGCACACCTGTTCAGCTAGATTACGTGCGCCTTCCTCAGCCGATCCAGTTCGCCTTGCACGCCCGCCAATCCCTGCTGGCTGTAGAGAATCAGGATGCGTTCTCCGGTCAGGAAGCTCAGTACCGGGTTGCGGTAGCTGTTGTTATACACGGAGACGTTCGTCGGGTCGTACCCATACCGTGAAGCAAGATTTTGCAAGATGATCTGCGTTTCGCCGACGGCCGGAATCGAGAATGTGAAATCGGCGTCGGAAAGGTTGTGGAGCTCATATTCGGCAAGAAGATTCGTCTGCCCCAGGTTGGCCAGATCAATGTCTCCCAACTTGCGGAGGGCGGGCAGGCGGGGGTTACCGCGTCGGTGTCAGGTTGGCACGATGTACGACGCACGTGGCGGGGTTGGCAATGGCGTCGAGTGTCTGGTTGCGCAGGTTGCTATCTTGCAGCTTTTGCGCCTGACTCACCAGGAACGATTGTGCGGTCTGAACCGCGGGTGACTTTTGGGATAGCGCGGCGGCGGCCGAATTGCCCACCCCGGTTTGGGCCAGCCCGGATAGAGGGCTTAGGGATAGCATTATCAGGAACGCGCGAAAATTCATGCTCAACCTCACTTCTAGAAATTTTGTCGTTTTCAGGTTCTTCGGGAGCCTAGGCCCGGTTTGTTAGGAGGAGATGAACCTGGCGTGAAATCTAGATGATTATGGGACCGTCATTCGGCGGGCGGTAAAGCCATTTCTTGGGCATCGGTTGCCCGCGTTCCAACGACCGCAGGTGTATGATTAAAGCTCTTCATGTGGCGTTTTCGACGCTTTCGACTTCTGGCGCTTTCTGTACTGTTGGTGGCTGCGACCGTTGCGGTTGTGGTGCAGTTGCGCAAGCATGCGCCTCCGGAAGCCGCCCGGCTACTGCCCGGAGCCGATGCGTTTGTTTATGTGGACCTGCAATGGGCGCGTCGAGCGACCATCCTCACCGGGTTACCCCAAGTCAAACGCTCCCCGGAATATGAGCGCTTCATTCAGGAAACCGGGGTTGATTTCGAGCGCGACCTGGAGCAGGCGGCGTTTGCCGTGCACTATCCGGCCGCGGGGACGCATCCGGACGGAACCCGCTACTCTGAGGTTCTGGTCGGGCACATGG
The DNA here is from genome assembly GCA_043782485.1 of Acidobacteriaceae bacterium. GTDB lineage: Bacteria > Acidobacteriota > Terriglobia > Terriglobales > Acidobacteriaceae > JANXUC01. The sequence continues at coordinate 7,286 of JAYWAL010000139.1, forward strand.
ACGCGACGCGCCTGGGGGCATATTTCCGGCGGATGGCGCGCTCCGTCGACACCGACCTGGGCGTCGATATTTACAACATTCCCGTGGAGGACCACACACTACGGGCGGCGATCCTGGGTCCGGACATGGTAGCCCTTTCGAATCATGAAGATGCGGGGGTAATCCGCGGCGTGGTGGCGCGCTCCAGAAAGCAGGCTTCTCCGTTCGGCGGACCCAATTTTTTGCGGGCCTACTACAAGCGCGTCCCCTTCGCCAGCATGGCGTGGGCCATCGCCCATGTTGACCCGAAAATGGTGCCGCAGGATGGCCCTTTCGCCGCTTTGCCCGTGGCTCCTGGATCGCTTTTGCGGAATCCCGCAGTGGTGGTGGTTTCGGCCCGATTGATTCGCGCCGTCCATCTTCGGGTCGAGGCCTTTACCAAGGATCCCGACGAAGCTCGAAACCTGACCGAGAAACTCGGCGCACTACTGGCCTTGGTCCGCTTCTCCGAGGCCGAAACGCCCTCTGGAGGCCCCGATGTCGACGTCAAATCCTTCTTCCAGAGTCTGCAAGTGGCTCAAGACAAAGACCGAACTATCTTGACCGCTACCATGCCGCTAGCCTTCCTCCACAAGGTGTTTCACGATCCCTCGGGAGAAGCCGCAGCGGACCTGCCCGGAACGGCTCCCCAGGAAGCGCAGCGCACTCCGGCCTCCAAGGTTGAGGCCCCGCGCACTCGGTAGTTACGCCTTTCGTTGCCCTCGTCCCGCTAACTTATTCGCTCGGAAGCCGTCTGTAATGTGCAACTTCCAGAGACTCCCGGTATCTCATTTGCATCCCGGGCGGCGTCGGCCGCGAGTTGACTGACCCGTTGCTATCTTTGTCGCAACCTCCCCGTTGAGCGCCGGGGAAGCCGTATGATGGAGTCTTGAGGAACTAATGTCCAACCTTCCTTTGCCGCTGGCGGCGTTTGTCGCTGGCCTGATTTCGTTTCTTTCCCCGTGCGTGCTGCCCTTGGTTCCCGGCTATGTATCGCTAATTTCCGGCGTCGGCGTGGAAGACCTAAAAGCCGCCGACGGTCGCCTCATGCGCCGCGTCATGCTGCAGTCGGTAATGTTCATCCTCGGGTTCAGCGCGGTTTTCATCTCTCTGGGAGCGGCCGCCACCAGCCTCGGGCATCTGCTCACCGCCTACAAAACCATGCTCTCCCACGTGGCGGGCGTGGTGATTATTATCTTCGGTCTGCATCTCACAGGAATTTTTCGCATCAATGCCTTATACGCCGATAAGCGTCTGCACGGCGTCAAAGGCGGCACGTCGCCGTGGGGCGCGTTCGTCATCGGTTTTGCCTTCGCTTTCGGATGGACGCCCTGCGTGGGCCCGATTTTATCCGTGATTCTGGAATTTGCGGGCGAGCAGGACACTTTACTCAAGGGCGTGGGCTTGCTCGCGATTTATTCCATGGGCCTGGCGGTGCCGTTCCTGCTCACGTCACTGGGAATTGAGCGCTTCCTCGTCTTTTACAAACGCTTCCAGGGCTATATGCATGCCGTGGAAGTGGCGAGCGGCGGCCTGTTGATCGCGCTGGGTATTCTGCTGGTGATGGGACGCTTGAACATGATTTCCAGCTATTTTTCGTTTTTGAACCGGTTTGCCTTATAGGTTGGGGGGTTCCTGCTATGAAACGTACTCTGCTCGTGCTGGTGGCAATTCTTTTGGGCGTCGCGCTCATGATTGTGGCGGCTCGCCATTTGCAGCCCGGCGTCAATGCCAAAAACGGCGGCATCGGCGCGCTGCGCGGCGCTCCCGCACCGGACTTCACCCTCAAGACTCTCGACGGCAAACCCTTCAAGTTATCCGAGCTGCGCGGTAAAGCCGTCCTCCTCAACTTCTGGGCCACCTGGTGTGCTCCTTGCAAAATTGAAACACCCTGGATTGTCGACTTACAGAATCAATATGGCTCACAGGGATTGCAGGTCGTCGCCGTCTCCATGGACGACGAAAGCGACACCGAAGACGTGAAGAAATTCGTCCAGGAAATGCACATGACCTACCCCGTCCTCCGCGGCACCGAAGAAGTCGGCAACCAGTACGGCGGTGTCGATTACCTGCCCACCGTCTTTTTCGTCGGACGCGACGGCAACGTCACCGGCCGCATTCAAGGCATCCGCGGCCGAAGCGATCTTGAAGACAACGTGAAAAAGGCGCTGGCCACCAAAGCCACCACCGAAACCGCGCAACGCTAACCAACACAAACCTCCTAAAGGGGATGGCATGATTCGATGGGCACTGGCACTGCTGGCCGCATTCGCGCTGAGCGTTCACGCTCAGGAACCCTCACCCGGCAAAACCGGCGGCCCTTCCGTCAGCCTGGTATCGGCGCTGCTCCCATCCATCATTCGCGGAGAACCCGGCAACGTCGATCTCCGGTTTCATATCGCGAACGGCTACCACATCAACTCCAACCAGCCCTCGGAGGAATTCATGATTCCCACCGCGCTGCACATGGGAGCCACCACCGATATCGTCATCGGCAAAATCAACTACCCCGCTGGCCAGGATGTCTCTTTCGAATTTGCTCCAGATCAGAAACTCAACGTCTACACCGGTAATTTCACGGTCGGCGTCACCGTCCGCCCGCTCCATACCGTGCCCCCCGGAAAGTATGCGATGCGCGGCTCTCTCAAATACCAGGCCTGCGACAACCGCGCCTGCTATCCCCCGAAACAGGTGCCCGTCGAGTTTGAAGTCCGCGTCGTCAAAGCTCCCGCAGCCCAGCGCAAACGCCCAGCGCAGAGCCCGCACGCGCACTCCTAAAGCGCAACTGGGAATCACGCAAGCTTCAACCCTTCGGCCCGAGCCAGCTTGCTTTGCCGCTCATCAAACGTCCAGAAGCGTTCCGCTTTCAGTTCCAGCGCCGTCGCCACATGCAGGGTATCCAACGTCCGAGTTTCCAACCGCGCACCACGGCGGCGAGCCAGCTCCGAGCACCTCTGCCATGCCAGCGGCGGCATCTCCACTTCCAACCACACGCCAGACTTTCGGTCTTGCTCCATTTTCCGCTGCTCCGACTGCGCTTCCACCGCCGACATCTTATGCTGAAAAACATGCTGCGCGATGGCGTCGCACCACTCGGCAAAATGCAACGGCGTAAGCCAAATCCGCGGCGCGGACACCATCTTCTTCTCGGCATCCTACGAATGCGAATCTGGAACGTAGAGCGAAACGAAAAAGCTCGTGTCCGCGTAAACCTTCAAAAACATCCCCGCTCCGCGATCACCAGATCAGCCCCAGGCAGGACCCGAGTCCCAAAAATCTTCCTGCGGCGCGCCGCGAAATCCGGCATCGCCGGCACCGGCGCTCCTACCGTCTCCGGCACAATCCGCGCGATCACCTGATTCCGCTCACGCAACTCCACCGTCTTCCCGGCGCGAAGCCAGGACTTAAGCAACCGGGTGTCGCGAAGCTGGCGCAGATTCAACGAAGATATGCCTGAAAACGAAGATATGCCTGAAGAAGATATGCCTGAAGAAGATATTCTTGAAGAGGACATGCTTGAATGTGGCACGAAATCAACTCCGCTTCAGCCTCTCCACCGTCCGCTCTTTCCCCAGCGCCACCATCACCGCAAACAGGCTCGGTGCCACCGCCTGTCCGGTCAACGCCACACGCGCGCCATTGATCAACGCCCCGGCCTTCACGCCCTTCTCCGCCGCCAGTTCCCGCAGGAGCCTTTCTGTTTCCACCTCGGAAAATTCAGCCGCCGCCGCATAGCGCCCGCCCAGCTCCACCAGCATCTCGCGCACCGCCGCATCGCCCAAAAATTTAGCCGCCGCGGCGGGGTCAGCCTCAAACGCATCCGTGAAAAACGCGCGAAACGCCCCGGCAAAGTCCTTCAAATTCCGCGCCCGCGGCTTCAGCAGATCCACCGTCTTCGCCAGCCAACCGGCTTCCCGCGCCACCGGAGTTACGCCTGCCTTCCGCCACTCTTCTTCAATCAGCGGAATCAACTGCTCCGCCGGATACGCGCGAATATACTCTGTATTGAACCAATCCAGTTTCGCACGATCAAACACCGCATTTGATTTGGAAATCCCCTTCAGCCCAAACTGCGCAATCAGCTCGCTGTCGCCCAGCACTTCCTTCGTCGAGTCTTCCGGAGTCCATCCCAGCAGCGCGAGAAAGTTGCGAAACGCCTCCGGCACAATGCCCTCATCCCGATACGCCATCACACTGGTCGCGCCATGCCGTTTGCTCAGCCGCGTTTTGTCTGGCCCCAGAATCAGCGGGACATGCGCAAAAATTGGCAGCTGCGCGCCCAGCGCCCGGTACAGAAGCACCTGCTTGGGCGTATTGGAAATGTGGTCCGCGCCGCGCAGAATGTGCGTCATCCTCATGTCAATGTCATCCGTTACCACGCTCAGGTGGTATGTGGGCACGCCATCGGAGCGCAGCAAAACGAAGTCTTCCAGTTCCGTATTCGCAAATTCCACATGACCACATACCTCATCGTCAAAACCCGTAACCCCGCTCAGCGGCACCGCAAAACGCACCGCCGCCGGAGCGCCTGCGCGGCGACGCTGCTCCGCTTCCTCCCGCGGGATCGCCCGGCATGTGCCGTCGTACTTGGCCTGGTGGTGCGCCGCAATGGCAACCTCGCGGCGCTGCTCCAGCTCCTGCTTGGTGCAAAAGCAATAGTAGGCATGGCCCCCGGCCAACAGACGCTCGGCCGAAGCACGGTAGTGCTCCATCCGTTGCGACTGGAAAAATGGCCCCTCATCCCAGTCCATTCCCAGCCAGCGCAGACCCTCCAGAATGCCATCCACCATTTCGCTGGTGGAACGCTCAAAATCCGTATCCTCAATGCGCAGGACCAGCGTCCCGCCAAAGTGCCGCGCATACAGCCAATTGAACAACGCGGTCCGCGCCCCGCCCACGTGCAAATACCCAGTCGGAGAAGGCGCAAACCGCAGACGGGGCTGGGAATTCCGGGATGCCGTGCCGCTAATCGCTTCGGTAATGACTTCGGTCATGAATGGGTAACCAACCTTATGATGTTACGTGTCACTTAAAATCAACGTCAAGGAAAGCGGCCATTTTCGCGGCTGCCGCGCTCAAAACAGGAGTTTGGCCGCACCGGGCGCGCCGTTGGCGACCCCCCCGGCTGTCCTAGAGAGTTATTGTTTTGAGTCCTCCAGTGTGAAAGCATGGTGGGCTTCCCCAGCATCTAATGTTTGGGAGAGGCAAAGTCTGTGGGTGGCGTGCTACAAAACGGGTTCGGCGGCATGGCGACCATTCCTGGTGCGGTCGCGCTGCTGTTGTTTTTCGTGTTCACGTACCTCTACTCCCAGAGCCGCGCGGGCTACTTCCGCGCCTGGCAAATTGGCTGGGCCGCCTACTCCCTGCACTATGCCCTGGATACCTGGATGCTCTTGCGGCGTCCCTCGGTCGCTGCTTTTCTAATTTCGCAACTGGCTTTGTTTGGCATGGCGTTTTGCGTGTTTCTCTCCACCCGCCTGACGCGCAGGGAATTCCGCTGGCGCTGGTATGACGCCGCCGTCGCTGGCGTCGGCCTGCTTCTCGCCCTGTGGAGCCTGCGCCAGCATATGGTCGGCGGCGCGCTCACGCTGCGCAGCATGGGGCACTCTCCCGTCGAACTGGGCGTGGCCGCTCTCTTGCTCGTCTCCTCCTTGCAGTTTTACCGTCAGGCGCATCGTCGGCAGCTGGTCGGCTTAAGCCTTCTAGCCATTACCCTGGTCTTCTGGTCGGTCTTGCTCGGTTACGATCAACTCAGTTCTTTCTCCGGAACATCTCTCAGCCTGGGCCAGCTCCTCGGTCCGTTTCCTCAAATGCTGCTTGGCATTTCCATGGTCATTGTGCTGTTTGAAATTGAACGGCGCTCCGTCCAGGAAAATACGCTGGCCTTTTCCACCCTGGGCGTCGATGCCGGAAAGCTGCTGGACGCTCCCCAGTTAATTCCTAACATGGAATTCGTGCTTGACCGCCTGCTCACCGCCGTCTCCGGTCAGCGCGCCATGCTCTGCTCCGCGGACACCTGGCGTGAGGTCATCCCCTCGGTCCAGAAGGGCTTCTCCCCGGAAATGTTGCGCGAGTTTGAGTCCTCCGGTGGCGCAAACTACCTGTGCCAACTGGCCTTCCGGCGCAGCGGCTTCGTGGAACTGCGCAACCTCGCCGATCTGCCCGAACCCATTCCCGCCGTCGCCGGCGAGGGCTTCGAACAGTTTCGCCAGGTGCTTCTGCGCCACGGCGTTAAGGATGTTACTGCCTTCAGCCTGCAAACGCGCGAACACAACTTCGGCGTTGTTCTGTTTCCCGGCGGCGTTCGTCGGCTCTTTGCCGCTTCCCAGGTCCGCATGGCGGTCGGGCTGGCGCTGCAAATCGCCATGACGTTGGAGAATTACATCACCACGCACGCCGCCCACCGCCGCACCCAGGAGTATGAACTCCTCACCCAAATTGGCCAGGCCGTCAGTTCCCGTCTCAATCAGGATGAAATTCTGCACGTCATCCAAAAGGAACTGGGACGTCTGTTTGATACCAGCAACTTCTATGTCGCATTTCGCGAAGGTGACGAGATCCGTTTCGAAATGGAAACCGTGAGCGGCATTGCCCTGCCCAAGCGTTCCCGCAAGACCACCAATGCGCTCACCGAATACATCATGCGCACGCGGCAGCCCCTGCTCATTCGCTCTGATCTTGAAAATGCCCGCGCGCGTCTGGGCGTCACCTACATTCCGCCGGAGCCTGCCAAGTCTTTCTGCGGCGCTCCCATTTTCGTGGGCGGCCAGGCCTCCGGAGTCATGGTGGCCATCAGTTGCGTCCAGGAATTTGCTTTTGAGCTCCGCGATCTGGAAGTCATGAAGACCGCCGCTGCCCAGGTCTCCGTAGCCGTGGAAAACGCCCGCCTCTTTGCCGAGGAAAAGCGCCGTTCGCGGCAATTGGCGTTTCTCAACAACATTTCCAAGACCGCCATCTCCAGTCAGGATTCCGAACAAATGCTGGCGGAAATTGTCGAGGAAATTCAAAAGACGTTCCAGTTCGATCACATCGGCATCGGCATTCTGGATTACGCCACCAAGGACATTGAAATTCGCGCCGAGGCCGGAACCACCGCCCAGGCGCGCGGCAAGCGCATCCCCCTGGGCGTCGGCATTTTGGGCCGTGTAGCTCGCTCCGGCGAAACTGCCCTTGTTCAGAGCACGGAACATAGTCCTGCGCTGGGCATCTTGCAGGATTCGCGCTCGGTGCTTTGCATTCCTATTAGCTACGGCGAAACTCTGCTCGGCGTTCTGAACATTGAAAGCAAAAACGAAAGCGCCTTTACCCCCGACGACAAGCTCATCCTCGGAACCTTGGCGGATTTGCTGGCCACGGCTCTGCACAATTCGTTCGTGTTCCAAAAGCTGCAACGTCAGTCCATTACAGATGGTCTTACCGGAATTAAGACGCGTGGGTTTTTCCTCGAAGCGGTGCAATCGGAATGGAAGCGCGCCTCGCGCTCCGGACGGCCTTTTTCCGTCGTTCTGGTGGATCTCGACCGCTTCAAGCAGGTCAATGACACCATGGGCCACCTGGAAGGCGACCTGGTTCTCGCCCGCGTTGGTCGTTTATTGGAACAAAAGTGCCGCCAGTCCAACGTGGTCGCTCGCTATGGCGGCGATGAATTCATCATTCTAATGCCGGAAACCGGCATCGAGCAGGCACAGATCCTCTCCGAACGACTGCGCCTCTGGGTCGCGACCGACCCCATGCTCAGCGAGCACCGCATCTCCGGCAGCTTCGGCGTCGCCAGTTTCCCCTCGCATGGCTTCAGCGTCGAAGACATTGTCCGCATGGCTGATGAGGGCATGTACATCTCCAAGCATGCCGGAGGCAATCGCGTTTCTAAGGTGGAACTTTCTTCCTCGGATGAGGGCGTGGCCGTCAAGCGCCAAATGATTGCCTCCTTCGTCGAAGGATTCCTGCAACGCGATCACGCCGGTCCTGAGCATGTCGAAGAAGCTGTTTCCGCCCTGGTGCGCATCGGCGGCGTCGGCGACAATTGCCACTCCGAGGTCCTGCGCGAAGCCCTGGAAGCCATGGCACGCGCCTCCGAAAGCCGCGAGACCTATGCCGCCGGTCACGCCGAGCGCATGGCGCGCTGCGCCGAAATGCTGGCCAAAGCGCTGGATCTGCCCGCCGATGAAGCCGCCGATCTCCAGTTTGCCGCCCGCGTCCATGATGTGGGCAAACTTTTCCTCCCGGAAAAGGTTTTGAACAAGCCCGGTTCGCTCAGCGAAGATGAGTTTTATCTCATGAAGATGCACCCGCAAATGGGTGGCGAGTTGGTCGCGACTCTTCCCGCCAGCGAGCGCCTCCAGCAAACCGTTGAACACCACCACGAGGCCTTCGACGGCTCCGGTTATCCCGCCGGACTGCGCGGTGAGCAAATCCCGTTTTTGGCACGCATCTTGTCTCTCGTCGATGCCTTCGTTGAAATGACCTCCGAGCGCCCCTTCGCTCCCGCGCGTACCGTCGATGAAGCTCTCGCCGAGCTGGAAAAGCGCAGCGGCACGCGCTACGACGGTATGCTCGTCCGTCTGCTGGGCCGTGTCCTTCGCGCCGAAAAGACAGCATGGGTGTGATCGACGCGCCCGGCGACCGCCTCTCCTCGGCGAGCGTTGCGAATGCGGAACATAGCTCCGCTTTACGCAAGGAACTCGGCCTCTCGGATCTCGTTCTTGCCCAAATCCTGATCATCATCGTCGCCGACTACATGGGAACTGCGGTAAAGGCTGGCGCTTCGCACGTGGTTTTCTGGATTGCCGGCATTCTATTTTTCCTATTACCTCTCGCCGCCGTCGTCATTCACATGAACCGCCTCATCCCGCTCGAAGGCGGACTCTATGAGTGGACGCGCATCGCCTTCAACGATCAACTCGGCTTCTTGGTCGCCTGGAATCTTTGGCTGTATGCGATTCTCTACGTCGGTATCGGCGGATTTCTCACCGTCTCATTCGCCTCTTACGTAATTCCCGGCGCCACGTGGATGACTTCCAGCAAGCTCCTGCTCACCGCCGCTTCATGCGGCGTGATCGCAACCACCATGCTCATCGCCAGTCTCGGAATGGCCGTCGGCAAATGGATCAGCAACATCGCGAGTGTCGCTTTTCTGTTCACCATGCTCTTGCTGATCGTCAGCCCGTGGCTGAATCTCTGGCGCGGAACAATCACGGAATATCATCCGCTCGCTTTGGTTGTTCCGCCACTTTCGCTCTTTAGCGTCAGCGTTTTCAGCAAAATGACGTTTGGCGCGCTCACCGGTTTTGAATATGTCGCGGTTCTCGCGGGTGAATGTCGCAATCCGAAACGCGATCTTCCGCGCTCAGTGCTTTTCGCTGCACCGGTGATTGCGCTGGTCTACATACTTGCGACCAGCGCGATTCTCGCTTTTGTTCCACCTTCATCAGAAGATGTGGTTGCTCCAGTCGTGCAGGCACTCAGTCGCGGAGCGCGGGCGTTTGGATTTCCGGGCGTCGTTGTTTCTGTCGCGGTGGTTTTTTTGTTCATTTATTATCTGGCGACGTTTTGCATGTTTTTCGGAGTCAGCACGCGTTTGCCGATGGTTGCTGGATGGGATCATTTGTTGCCGTCGTGGTTTTCGCGACTGCATCCTCGCTACAAAACTCCGGTGAATTCCGTGTTGTTTCTTGGAGGCGCGACGCTCGCGGTTGGATTGAGTGCTTCGATCGGAGTTGGACATCAAGAGGCGTTTGAGTTGTTAATTACCTGGAGCTTTACGTTTTACGGACTCGCATATCTCGCGCTGTTTGCGATTCCGCTGTTCTCTTCCAAGAATCGCGGATTGCGTCCGAAAATGTGGTTGCGTTTTGCGAGCGCATCGGGTTTTGTGACGACCTTGTTGTTCGTGGTGCTTTCCGTTTTTCCCATCATTCCGCTGGAAAATCCGTGGCGCTATTCCCTGAAGATCGCAGGTGTGATTTTTGGGGCCAACGCTCTGGCGTTAATCGTTTATCGAGCTGGAAGGCGAAAAGCGGCGGGAAATGGCTAAAGTTGCGTGTTTCGAGAATGTTCCACGTGGAACATTTTGGTGAAGTTTGAAAGAATGTTCCACGTGGAACATTCCGTGAGGGCTGTTTTTGGCGGTTTATGTGCAAAACTTTGCGGCTTTTGGGTAAAAGTGTTCCACTTTCGTGGTTGGGGAAATTGGAACGGGGTCACTTCCGCCTTTCCCGCCGATTTCCTCCCGAATTTCCAGGTCGTATATGATTGCGATACACGCAGTCGGCGTTCAGGGGGCGATGATGCCTTATCGCTTGTCAGTGGTTTCCCTCGGTTTTCTCCTTCTTCTTTTGGGTTCCCCGATCGAAGCCAAGAACAAGAAAAAGCAGTTACTCCCAGACGACGTGCTTCTGGCGCGGACAGTCCTGGTTGTGATTCACCCCGACGCGGGTGAAGCTTGGACCGATCCAATGGCCAATCGAACCGCTCAGGATGAAGTGGAAAGAGCCATCACGAAGTGGGGCCGGTTTGATCTGGCGCTGGATGCGCAAACCGCGGATTTGGTCATCGCGGTTCGGAAGGGAAACAAGAGCGGCCCGGTCATCCGGCATTCGCCCGTGGACGACCGCTCTGTCATCCTTCAGCCCAGTAGCGGAGGCGTGCGCGTCGGCGAGCAGCACGGTCATCCCCCGGATCTATCGAGCCCTGTTCCCGGCGGGTCGGGGAATCGAGGGCCGCAGCTGGGCAGCCAGATCGGTTCGTCTGAAGATACCTTCGAAGTGTATCGGGGCGGCGTGCAGGACCCTCTGGACACATCGCCGGTCTGGCGGTACACAGCGAAGGACTCATTGAATGCACCGCAAGTCGGAGCAGTCGAACAGTTCCGAAAAGCAATTGCAGAATCCGAAAAGCGGCTTCGGCAGAAACCTTGAAGTGTTTTGTTGCAAACGGTCGTAGCGAGTGCGGTGCGTCGACTGCTTCAGCATCAAATTAGCGGGTGCTGAAATGAGAATGGGGTCACTTCCGTCTGTTTCCGCATTCTCTCCGCTTTTAACAAGGGCGGGAGTAGACGAGGCCGACGTAGGTTCTAAATAAAGAACAATCTGAGGGGCGCTAACGGCCCAATCTCATTTGACACCTGCGTCATCTACTCCCACCCTTGAAAAAGCCAAGGATGGGCCACCCTCTGTCCTGTTTGTTTCAGCGAGATCAAAAGCGTGGGCCACCCGCCTCAGGAATCGGGAACCGGAAAGCGCGGCCAATCGGACCCGGATCACGGCGCGGATCGGCGGCCCTTCGGCATCGCTTTCAGTAAGAACTCAGCTTTCTCCTTTGTGTCCTCACTTATGTCATCTTTGCTCATTCGCAACGCTCGCTTTAGCAGGTTGGCTGCGGCCTTTTGCCCCCTCTTTCTAGCGCCGTATATCTTTGCCAACTCAATGCAAGCGTCTCCGCTGTCCATCGCAATCGCCTTCTTGAACCAGACCATCGCAGACCTAGAGTTGCCCTGGTTTCTCCTGTCAATCGCTAGATTCAGTGCGCCATCCCTGTACCCATTCTTGTAGGCTTTCTTATACCAATGAGCAGCTTCCTCTAAATCCCTTTTTACCGCTTTTCCTGACGCGTAGAAGTTGCCGAGGCTGACCTGACTCATGGCATGGCCTAATTGTGCGGCGATCAAGAAACGCTTGAACGCACCCCTAAGATCACCCATTTCTTCGCATTCGTCAGCCTCGTTAAACAGGCTTTCAGTATCTTGCGCTGTGTCGCGTTTCGTATTTGTCATACAGGTCTCTTTCGCCACTTGGAGTCATGACCGCGTGGCCTGTTAGAAAGCAAGGATTAAAAACGGTGCCCATTCGGGGGCTGTGGATATCGCATAAGCAACCGCAGCTCCAATCGCGCTGATTACTCCAATCTTCGCGGCAGTTTGGTACATGTTTGGATCGAGTCCATTAGGCGGGCGGCCCAGGCTTTAGCGATCTGGATCTCTCTTCCCATAACGGAACCTCGGGTGCCCCACCCTTGCGCTTTTTGCAAGGCTGGGTAGCCACACTGCTTATATCCTGCGAAGAATGACGGTTGGTCTAGCATGGATGCTACAGCGCGCATCACCTGCACTTTATCATCTGGTTGTGCTATCTGCGCCAGACCCTGCTCCGTATCGGCAGTTATCGCCACCCACCCTTCGCAAAGAACGCGAAGGATGGGGCACCCATCTTGTACGGGATGGGCATAGAGAGGTCAAAAGCCTGGGCCACCCGCCGGGGATGTAAATGAGGTCACTTCCGTCTGTCCCCTCTACTCCCCGCCGGGGATGTAAATGAGGTCACTTCCGTCTGTCCCCTCTACTCCTGTCCCCTCTACTCCCGTCCGGGTTTCCTGGGATCTCCTCTATCTCAAAGGATAGCCGGTCGTCCAATTGGATAGCTAGGCACGCGTAACGGGCGGGAAGATGGCCTCTGTTTGCACCGTCGAAATGAGTGCAGCCCCAATCGCGGCAATGCTTTAGAACAAATTCAGAACAACCCTGGACGAACACCAAGCAGTTTTCCAGTTTGGCATCTCGACTGCTATTCCTCAATGAGAAGAGGTAGCTATGCCTAAGACACGCATTTCATTTGAGTCTCTGACACTACTTGAGGACGAGGACGCTGGAAGTACCAACATGGCGATCTACGCCACTCTGACCGATCCTGCCGCCAACGTGATCGGCTCCTTCCGGTGGAATAATCGCGGGGTCCAGGTGGATGAAGTACGCGGTTTTCCGCTGACCTCGGATCTGGGAAACCCGCCCTTCCTTGACGTAGATCTCAACACGTTTGCCTTGCTCACGATTCGCGCCTTCGCCAGTGACGACACATGGCCCGATGATGGCAACAAGGAAAATGATCTTGGCACGGTGACGCTTACATTTGATCCACGCGTGCCCGCCAGCCTTGGTTCGTTCGTACTTGGACCCTCTTCGACGGATGGTGGAAATGCCGGATACCTGGTCCAACTTCGCGTCTTTGTTGTCCCGGACGTACCCGTGCAACGCGCCCGTCTTGAGTTCAAGAACCTTGTGTTGTTTGAGGATGAAGAGGGCGGAAGCACGAACATGGCTATTTATGTTCGCGCCCAGGGACCAGGAATCGACCAGGAACTGTTTCGTTGGAACAATGCCGGCAACCAAGTGGACGAAGTAGCTTCGTACGGCCTCGACAATGCTCCGACGCCGGTAACCATGGACTTGATGCTTACCGGCCCGACGATGATTCACATCGACGGCTACGCTCAGGATGGAAGCGACTGGCCTAACCCAGGCGATAACGAGAATTGGCTTGGTGCCGCATCCATCATCATTGACCCAGCAGACCCGGAAACCGAAGGCCAGATCCAGATCGGACCCACCACGACGGATAGCGGGGATGAGGGATATCTAGTCAACCTTAGCGTCGATTACTTGCCCGCGAATCCCACTCCGGATCTCTCCATTGTTGGCGTCGAGGTCACGCAAGCCATACAGCATTTCCAGTCGGCGCTGGGAGCGGATAATACGATACCGCTGGTCGATTCTAAATTAACTCTGGTCCGCTGTTATCTGGATTCGGGCATTGATCCGTCGATCAATGGCGGCACAGTCGCCAACGTCACTGGGACCCTGAACGCAACCGGAGATGCTGTCTTTGCAGTGGCACCCATCGCATCGATGACCGCACAGCCAGCGGCCAATGTGAACCGTGCCACTTTCACCGACACCTTGAACTTCCTGATTCCCGCAGCTCAGGCCCACGGCACGTTGACGTTCACTGTCGAAGCTACCGTTGGGACCAACGTCAGCAACCCATTCTCGGTGACCGTTACGTTTCGCCCTGTTGGGCAGTTGCAGATTCTGATGGTTCGGGTGCAGAGTTCGGCGGTCACTGCGCCGACTCGTCAACAGTACTTTAGCGCTCTGAATCAACTCCCTCTCGTCTATCCCATCCCGACCGATCCCGCGGTCGCGCTTCAATTTCAGATCGTGGACGGATCAGAGACTGTAACGGTCGGAGTGAATCAACTCTCGACGCAAAGCGGCATGGAAGATTTGCTGGATACGCTGGAGGACATTCAGGAAGACAGCGACGACGATAATAAGAAGGTGTATGCGCTTGTGCCTGGCGGTCCTGGCAGCGGCATCAGTATGGCGAGGTTCGGCATTTCGCGTCCCGGTGACAACGTCGCGCTGGGCTGGTCCTTCATCATGGAGTCGGTTGGCCATGAGCTCGGCCATGTCTACGGGCTTGACCATGCCCCCTGCGGCGGTCCCGCAGATCCAGACCCAGACTTTGTCCCGGCAAGCGGACTCGTGGGCGAAGTTGGGGTCGACCCAGTCACGCTGACCGCATTCCCCATAGCGTCCGCAGACTTGATGAGCTACTGCGGCGATCAAGGGGCCACCGCCACCGAGGGCTGCTGGATCAGTTCCTACGACTATGTCAAGCTTTTCAATCGTTTTGCATGAGGTGATGTGCCATGGCAGATGACGACCTGAACGAGAGCAAGCCCTTTCCCGGACCGATGGTGCGGGTGCGTGGACGAGTGTGGCGCAAAGGCAATGTCACCTGGTCCCCAGCGATCAGAACGTTTCGCGGACGCGACAAGGAGTCCACGAATCAACGACGCATCGCTCCAGCCTCTATCGACAGCAAACACGCCCTCGCCACAACCGGAAATCCCCACATTGTGGAGATTCTCGATTATGAAGGAACAGCGCTTGTCAGCCGGCCTGTGCGACTTAACTTCTTTTCGAACGATCAGGAGTTTGCAACCTTTTCCACGCGCCTGCCCTTTGACCCGAACGGCGAACAGCTGCAGTTACGCATAGGAGAGCGTGTGCTCTCAACTCTGAAAGTTCCGACCGAGCGGCCCTACTTTACGCTGCTGCATCCCGACGAAGATGACTATATTGATCGCGACGGTATCCTGCACCTGCACTGGGCGGCTCACAGCTCCGAAAATCCATTGACCTATTTCGTTCGCTATACCGCCGATGGAGGCCACACGTGGCTCCGGCCCGGCGTCGACCTAGAGTCCACCGACTTCTATCTTGATCTTCGCGAAATGCCCGGCGGCCAAAGGTGCAGGGCCGAGGTGCTGGCAACGAATGGCTACCGGACGTCGTATGCGCGGACGCGATGGTTCGATGTACCTCCCAAGGTTCCAAGCGTGTTGATGGGAGAGACACACGGTCCAATTCTGTACGGGCAAGGCTACTCGAAGCAAGAAGGAGCGCTACCGGTGCAATGGCGAGCGGACGACGGCACGATTCTCGCCACAGGCCGCTCCTGTGATGTGCGATTGCCAGTTGCTGGCAGGCGTCGAGTATCTGCAGAGGTCACCGACTCCACAGGATTGTTGACCAGCGTAAGACTTGGAGAATATGACAATCTCAGCGGGAAAATAGTGCCACCCCTCGCGGGATATTGAGCACGCCTCACTTATGTTCTCTATATGGAATAGCTATCGAAAGCGCGAAGAGGTCCGCTACCCGTCTTGCACGGGCGAAGACGCCCGCGCCTCCATTGGGGGGCCGTGGGCGACCGGTACGCCGCTTACGAATACGCAGCGCCTGAAGGCGAGTTGGAGTGGGATGATTCGGCACGCCTGAAGGCATGCCCTGATACGAGGCTTGTCGTCTGGGCGGGTGGAAGATTCAACATGGAGGCTGCGCACAGTCGCTGGCACGGCCGGGGACGCCCGCGCCTCCATTGGGGGTTTGTGTGCTGAGAGAGTTGGCTTGCGCGAAGGGGTCGGGTCGCCTGCCCGGTCATCGTTTGGGTACGGGGCGCTTCTTTTTTGTTCCCGCATTGCTTTCCGTTCGCAGCGTCCAGGCCATTCGTAGAGCGCCTGTGAGCAGGTCTTCGTTGACGTCGGCCAGCGAAACGTGGGTCATGCCCATTCGTCCCCAGCCGCCTGCTATGGGGAAAAAGACTTCCGGGAGTTCGCTGACCAGTTCCGCCTGCTGTTCCGGAGTGAGTTTTAGGTTGCCGTAGCCGTGCTTCTGCGAGGCTAGTGTGGCGAAGATTTTGCCGCCCACGCGAAAATCTGGAGAACCCATGTGGGAGCTTTCTTCGGCGCCGTCGAAGCTCAGTGCGATGCGGCGGAAATCGGAGACTTTCATGGCGTTCCTGTTCAGGAAACTTTTGCTTTCACCACGGAGACACGGAGAGATTGCGGGTGGCGCTTACATTCGGGCTGGACGATTCGCGCTGGATCATTGGAGGCTGGCTGGGGAGCGAAAGCTGGATGCTCTTTTTGGGTAACTTATTTTGGGTTACTTATTTTGTTTCTTTGTCTTTGTCTTGTCTCCGTGTCTCCGTGGTGAATGGCCCTTAAACCCGTGCTCAATCCGCATCTCGCTCAAGCAATAGAAGATTGTCAATCAAGCGCGTGCTGCCCAGGAAAGCAGCCACCGCCACCAGTGCCCCAGGCTCAGCGAATTCCAAAGTTTCCAGGCTCTCCGCGTTCACAATCTCGAGAAAATCCAACCGCACACCATTCTGCGATGAAAACTCTTCTCTGCCCGCCGCAATCAACCGGGCTGCGTCCTGTTCCCCACCCTCATACAACTCCCGCACCCGCAACAACGCCCGCGATAACACCAAAGCCTGCTGTCTCTGTTCCGAATTCAGATAAACATTCCGCGAACTCAACGCCAACCCGTCCGCCTCGCGCACAATCGGACACGCCACAACCTCCACCGGCAAGAGCAAATCGCGCACCATCGCCCGGATCACCGCCACCTGGGCCGCGTCTTTCTGGCCAAAGAACGCAACGTCGGGCTGAACCACGTGAAACAGCTTGCTGACAACGGTCGCAACGCCGCGGAAGTGCCCTGGCCGCGAACGCCCGCAAAGCCTCTCACTCAGCCCTTCCACGTTCACGTACGTCACTGCGCCCGCCGGGTACATCTCCTCCACCGAAGGCGCGAACAACAAATCCACACTCTCCGCCCGCAGCAACTCGCTATCCCGCGCGAAAGGACGCGGATACTTCGCCAAATCCTCCTGAGGACCAAACTGCGTGGGGTTCACAAAAATCGATGCCGCCACCACATCGCACTGTGCGCGCGCCGCCCGCAACAAGGACAAGTGGCCCTCATGCAAAGCACCCATCGTCGGGACCAGCCCCAGGCGCCGCCCGCCGTAGCGTAAAGCCGCGCACTCGGCCCGCATTGTTGCCACTGTCTCGCAAACGCGCATGGCCAGACTCT